>JAFGOY010000070.1 GCA_016926255.1 Anaerolineae bacterium
CCGCGCTCAATGACAATATCGAGATCATCGACTCCCAGACGGGTAACTTCACCCGCGCAGAAGCTCTCCCTGTGATGCAGGCGTTCCTGAAGAAGTACGAAGCTGGTACTGATTTCCAGGGCATCTTCATTCACAACGACGACATGGGCATCGGCGCTATTGAAGCCCTGAAGGGCGCTGGCGTTGAGCCGGGCGATCTCTTCATTGTCTCCGTGGACGGCACTCGCGGTGGCTTCCAGGCCATGATCGATGGCTGGTTCCAGGCTGACGTTGAATGCAACCCTCTGCTTGGCCCACAGGTCGCAGAGATGGCCCTGGCGCTCATCAATGGCGAGACCATTGACCGAGAAGTCCTGACCAACGAGACTGTCTACTATCCTGACAATGCCGAAGAACTGCTGCCGACCCGGCAGTACTAAAATAAGATAGTTGCATGAGGTCTGTGTACCTCTGCGCAGAATGATCTAGCTGACAGGGAAGCAGCAAAAAGCAAAACGCTGCTTCCCTGTCTCAAGAGACAGCGAATGTAATAATAATGACAGTGGTGTATCTTCCTTAACATATAGTAAAATGAATTACTGAGGACGTAAATCTGAGCGATAAGCTTGGTGCAATCGGGTGCCAGTGAACCCGCAAAAGAAAGTGCTTCGAATGAACAATTGTATTGCGGTGATGCGTGACCGTAAAAGGGTCGCTAAATGTTCTGACAGAGTGGACGATCAGACCCTTATATACCATTACAGGTGAGTTATGAAACAGACATCATTTTTTAGACGAATCCGAGACAGCCGGTTATTCTGGCCGCTTGCGGCCTGGTTCATCATCCTGGCTTTTAATGCCATCGTTATGCCAGACTTCTTCAAAGTTGACATCATGGATGACCCGGTATACGGAAAGCATTTTTACGGCAACATCATTGACATCTTCAATAATGGGGCGCCGCTTATATTGGTGTCAATCGGGATGACACTGGTGATCGCAACAGGCGGCGTTGATCTCTCTGTTGGTGCCGTGATCGCGATCTCGGCGGCAATGGGCACCGTATTGATCAATCCGGCACTGGGCAATGAGTTGATCGAGAACAGGATTTTGACCGAGAATACAACCCGCACGCCACTGCCGATCATCATTCTGGCTGACCTGGCCGCCGGTGCAGCGTGTGGTTTATGGAATGGGCTACTCGTTTCCAGAGCAAAAATCCAACCGATGGTTGCTACATTGATCCTGATGGTTGCAGGTCGTGGAATTGCCCAGCTCATTACGAATGGGCAGATCATGACGATTTATTACACTCCATACTTCTGGTTTGGAAATGGCTATATTCTATACCTGCCGGTCTCCATTTATATTGTCGCGGTGGTATGTATCATCGCCTGGTTATTGGTACGCAAAACATCAATCGGCCTGTTCACCGAGTCGGTGGGGACCAATGCTACGGCAACTTACTACAGCGGCATCAACGAAAAAAACGTCAAACTGTTGGCCTATACCTTCTGCGGAATTTGTGCAGCCATTGCCGGGCTGATTTTCAGTTCCTACGTCCACAGTGCAGATGGGAACAACAACGGACTGTACTATGAACTGGATGCCATCCTGGCGGTTGTCATAGGCGGAACATTGATGTCGGGTGGACGGTTTTCCATACTTGCCAGTGTGGTTGGCGCGGTCATCATCTGGACTTTTACGGTTACGGTTTACAGCCTGGGTGTACCGGGGCAAGCCTTGTTAGCTGCTAAGGCAGTGTTGGTTATGCTGGTCATCCTGCTCTACTCCGATTACTCCCGCCGTTTGATAAGTCGACTATTCGAGAGAAAAGGTTCCAAGCATGAAGCAGCGAGTTAAACACTTCCTTTTACAACATGGTCCAGTGCTGTTAAGTTTTGTGGTCTTCCTCTTGGTCTACTTTGCGGGCAGTCGGATGTATCCTGCCATGCAGAAGCCGCAGGTGTTTTTTAATCTGTTCATCAATGATGCCAGCCTGCTGCTCGTTTCGATCGGGATGACGATGGTAATCCTTACCGGCGAAGGCGGAATCGACCTTTCGGTGGGCGGGGTGATTGCCCTGGTCAGCACTGCTTCTGCAGCACTGCTCCGGGCCGGGGTAAACCCGTACGTCGTCATTCCGCTAATGATCGTCCTGGGCATCGCATTCGGGGCGATGATGGGCTGGATCATCCAATATCTCAAAGTACAGCCATTCATTGCGACCCTGATGGGCCTCTACCTGGCACGCGGCGTGGCATATATCATCAGCCTGACGTCGGTGAGCATTGCGGACCCGGTGTATAAGCAGATTGCGCTGACACCGATCTATCTTCCAGGCATGGAAAACGTGTATATCTACCCGACATCTCTGGTCGGCCCGGTCATGCTGCTGGTGACGATCTATCTGAGCTTCTTCACGCGCTTTGGCCGCACAATCTACGCCATGGGCAGTAATGAACAATCCGCGATCCTGATGGGTCTGCCTGTCGCCCGTACAAAGATATTGGTCTATGCGTTCAGCGGTTTTTGTTCAGCTCTGGGGGGAATTGTCTTCAGTATGTCATTGCTGGCAGGCTATGGACAGTTCGCATCAGGGATGGAACTCGACTCAATCGCCGCCGTGGTGATCGGAGGTACGGCACTAACCGGCGGCGTTGGCAATGTGATTGGCACCCTGTTTGGCGTGTTGATCCACGGCACAATTGTGTCCATTCTCCAATTCAATGGCACGCTGAGTTCATGGTGGACTCGTATCGGCGTTGGTTTACTGACCCTGGTGGCTATCGGGATCCAGAGCATCTACACCCTCAGGCAAAAGCGTTCGTGAGGGATATTACAGTACAGACTTAAAACTTTCCCTGAATGGAGAAATGGCCTGCAAACTGCTTCTCCATCGGGTAAATCCAGCAAGCCCATGATGTGAATCGAGGTAAAGTATGGTCGAAGCAAATAAAGAAATCGTGACCATGAAAGGCATCTACAAGTCCTTTCTGAGTGTGCAGGCGCTTGAGGACGTTGATTTCACGCTCAATCTTGGTGAAATACACGCCCTGGTAGGAGAGAACGGGGCAGGCAAATCCACCCTGATCAAGGTATTGACCGGCGTCGAGCAGCCAGATGCTGGCGTGGTCATGATCAATCAACAGAAGATGACCATCCGATCGCCGCAGCATGCCCAGGAAATCGGTATCAGCACGGTCTACCAGGAAACCAACCTCTGTCCCGATCTGAGCGTGGCAGAAAACATCCTGATTGGCCGGGAACCGATGAAATGGGGCCTCGTCATCGACAGGAAGGCCATGAATGACAACGCCAGGCAAATCCTGCAGGAGTTGGGGGTCGACCTGGACGTCACTCAAACACTGGGGGAGTGCTCGGTGGCGATCCAACAAATGGCGGCCATTGCACGCGCTCTCGAGATTTCATCGGTCAAAGTGCTCGTGCTGGATGAACCTACCTCCAGCCTGGACATGAGTGAAGTTGACCAACTCTTTCAGGTCATTCGCAAGCTGAGGGAAAGCGGAGTGGGTATTATCTTTATTACCCATTTCCTCGATCAGGTCTTTGAAGTTTCTGACCGAATTACCGTCCTCCGAAACGGGAGGCTGGTAGGAACTTACGAAACGACCTCACTGGCACGCCTGGAACTGATTCAGAAAATGATCGGTCGCAGTCTGGCTGCCTATGACAACATGACACAAACCAAACTTGAAAGCAGCCAGCATATTGAAAGCGAAGCATTGCTAGAGGCGAAAGAAGTTGGCCTCGCAGGGTCCGTGGAGCCATTTGACCTGGATTTACATGCCGGGGAAGTGGTTGGCCTGGCCGGTCTTCTTGGCTCAGGGCGTACTGAAATAGCGCGACTTCTATTCGGTATCGATAAGCCGGATAAGGGCGTGATCACCATGGATGGCGAGGTAATCAAGAATTATTCCCCGCTCGATTCCATCATGCGCGGTATAGCCCTCTGTCCAGAAGACCGGAAAGCCCAAGGGATCGTGGGTGAGCTGACCGTGCGAGAGAATATCATCCTGGCTATGCAGGCCGACCTGGGCTGGTTCAAATATCTGGGCATGAAAAAACAATATGAGATCGCGGAGGAGTACATCAAGCTGCTCAATATTGTGACTCCCTCGGCTGATCAACCCGTCAAAAATCTGAGCGGCGGCAACCAACAGAAGGTGATCCTCGCCCGCTGGCTTGCCACGAACCCGCGCCTGCTGATCCTGGATGAACCTACCAGAGGTATTGACGTCGGAGCAAAAGCCGAGATCCAGAAATTGGTGCTTTTGCTGGCCGAAGAAGGTAAGTCCTGCGTCTTTATTTCCTCAGAATTGGACGAGGTAATGCGTACCAGCCACCGTATTGTGGTTCTGAGAGACAAGGAAAAAACGGCGGAGTTCTCCGGTGATGTCGATGAACCCACAATCATGCATGCTATTGGTGGAAGTGAGTAAAATTGGCCTGGCGGCCAGGGGATGCTTCAAACAAAAGCGACGGATACCGATATTGTGCTGTACAATAAACTGTCAAAATCTTCGAAAATCCTATCTCCATGTAAGCAGAGGGAGTATTACGGGATTTCGACCCCAAGCTACGGGGTATTCTTTACAAATAATCTGTCTCGCCAGGTAAGAACAACCCAGCGTATCATACTGTTTGGCGTGGAGACGGGAAAGCAGCGGCTCTCTGTGCACTACGCAGTCGATATAACCGACAAGTAGTCCAGCAGGCCGGGGTTGAGGGAGTCGTTTATCAAGACCGGAACATTCCAGGAAATGGCACTGGCCCGGTTAACGGGCCAGTATCGGCGGCCTTGCTTCCAGCAGCCTCGAATAGCTAATCACGGGATGCCCCAATTTGTTCAAAGCCGGATTCTGCCTGCTTACAGAGTCCGATAGAGAAGTTCACAACATAATCCAATGACATACCCGGGGTCTTATAGGGTGCTAGGAGGCAAATATCAATGAAACGAACTACGCTTGGACTCATCGTCGGTAATCGGGGTTTCTTCCCCGACCATCTCTGCGACAAGGGCAGACAGACTGTCCTCGAGGTTCTTGAGGAAGAGGGCATTGATGTCGTCGCCCTCACTCCGGAGGATACGCCATTCGGCAGTGTGATGACTCTGGAAGAATCTCGGAAATGCGCAGATTTGTTCAAGAAGCACCGGGATGATATCGACGGAATACTCATCACGCTGCCCAACTTTGGCGAGGAACGCGCGATTGTCAACGCGCTTCGCTGGGCAGACCTTAATGTGCCGGTTTTGGTGCAGGCTTTCCCTGACGACGTCAACCTGATGACCATCGATGACCGTCGGGACGCTTTCTGCGGGAAGATGTCCACTTGCAACAACCTGACTCAATACAACATCAAGTACTCACTGACCGAACTGCATACCGTCGACCCAACCAGTGAGAGCTTCCGGGCTGACCTGCAGAAGTTCGCCGGAATATGCCGGGTGGTGCGCGGCCTCAAGGGGGCACGTATCGGTGCGATTGGTGCACGTCCGGCGGCCTTTAATACCGTTCGCTACAGTGAGAAACTGCTTGAGCATTCGGGTATTTCTGTCGATACGCTGGACCTGTTCGAGTTGTTCGGCTGGGTGAACAGCCTTGAAGACAGCGATCCTGGTGTTGTCAACAAACTTGACGAAATCAGAGCTTACGCACAGACCAAAGATGTTCCCAACGAGGCGCTTCTACGGATCGCCAAGCTGGGATATACCATTGACCGCTGGCTGGCCGATAATGAGCTTCAAGCTTACGCCATTCAGTGCTGGACGGCCATGGAAGAGTTTTACGGTGTGGTGCCCTGCACCGTCATGAGCATGACAAGCAATGCACTGATCCCCAGCGCCTGTGAGACAGATATCGCCGGGGTGGTTGGCATGTATGCCCTGACTCTTGCCTCAGGCAAGGCAAGCGCCATTGTAGACTGGAATAATAACTACAGCGATGATCCCGACAAGGGTGTCGTCTTCCACTGCTCGAACCTGCCCAAATCCATTTTTGTAGAAGATATTCCTGTAATGGACTACCAGGCAATCATTGCCGGGACGGTGGGGAGAGAGAATACCTATGGTACGGTTGTAGGCCGGGTAGGGGCGTCTCCCTTCACCTTCTGCCGTGTCTCGACCGACGATCTCAATGGCCGTATCACCGCCTATGTCGGTGAAGGGGAACTGACCGAAGACCCACTTGACACTTTCGGCGGCTACGGGGTTGTGACCATTCAAAACTTCCAGAAGCTTTTACGCTATATCTGCGAGAACGGTTTTGAACATCACGTCGCTATCAATCCTTCGCAGGTGTCCGGGGTCGTAGAAGAGGCGCTGTCCAAGTATATGGGCTGGAGTGTTTACCATCATTCATGAACCCACCAAGGGGGTGGGGGTGTGAATGCATTCATCCTTCAAGGGTTGGCATGGCTGCTGGAATCGGTAACAGCAGCCATGTCGTATTATACACAATGCCTGAGGAGGCAGTTTGGCGTTGAGGCTGCCGACTCTGACAGTTTACCGGGGCAACCCGAAATCGTCCAGTAGACGGTCGGCGGCCAGCCGACCAGAGACAAGCGCAGTCGGCAGCCCGGTGCCGGGACGGGTGCTGGCTCCGGCGAAGTAAAGATTGTGGTAGCGCGGATGCCGGTTGGCAGGCCGGAAATAGCCCAACTGAGCCAGATTGTGGGCCAGCCCGTGCGTCGACCCTTTCACCAGGTTGTACCGCTTGCGCCACGAGAGCGGTGTATAGTTCACCTCAAACTTGATGTGTTCCTCTAAGTCCGTAATCCCCAATAGAGACAGGCGGCGGAACACCTGCTGCCGTGCCTGGTCACGTATCGACTGCCAGTCCTGGTCTTCGTTGGGACTCAGGTGTCCGACCGGCACGATGGCGGTCAGCGTATCCTGCCCATCCGGGGCCATTGCCGGATCGAGGCGAGCGGGCGCATGGATGTACAGGCTGGGATTCTCCGGTATATCCATGTCATCGATGATGCTATCGAAGTTGGCGTGGTAGTCGTCGGCAAGGAAAAGCGTATGCGGCGGCAGTTCTTCGTATACCTTATCCACGCCCCAGAAAAAGCTGATCGTCGAACAGGAAAAGCGCTTGTTCTCCATCTGGCTCTTGCGGCCATTGGCCGGGAGCAGGTTCCGGTAAACATACGGAAGATCGGCGTTTGCCAGAACAGCGTCCGGCTCTAACTGCTGTCCATTCTCTAAGATCACCGCCCGGGTTTTGCTTCCGTTGACATCGATCCGTTCGACCGCTGCGTCGAACACGAACTTCACGCCGGACTTTTCGGCGATAGCCATCAAAGCCTCGACAACCTGGTACATGCCTCCCCTGGGATACCAGACGCCGTGAGCCAGCTCGGTGTAAGGCATCATCGAGAAGGTGGCCGGGGCCTCGAAGGGGCTGAGTCCCATATAGACATCCTGAAAGGTGAAGGCCGACTTCAACCGGGGGTCATCGAAATAGGCCGACATATGCGCGTAATGCCGCACCAGCGGCTTGACCTGGTAAATCAATGGCACGTTTTGCAGGTTAAAGAAGTCGGTCGCCCGCCGGAAATCCCTATCGACCAGCCGCTCAGTGGCAATGTGATAGTGACGGTGACCCTCTTCGAAGTAGCGCAGAAAGCCATGATAGCTCCCCGGCTCGATTGCCTCTAACTGCTCGCGCATGGCATTCAGATCGGAGGTCAGGGATATGCCGCTGCCATCATCAAAAACCAGATGATAGGTCGGGTCTACCCGCCGGAGATCGAGCGCCTCGTGAAGCGAGGAACCCAGAGCCGTGAATTCGGCTTCAAACAGCAGCGGCATGACAAGCAGAGTCGGGCCAGTATCAAAGTGATGACCGTCGCGGCTGAACCGGTCGCAGCGACCGCCGGGACGGGCGTTCTTTTCCAGCACCGTAACGTCGATTCCATGCTGTGCCAGATGAGTGGCCGCTGTAATTCCACCGACGCCTGCGCCAATGACAATCACAGAAGGCGATTTCATGATCGTGCCCCCTCTGTGGTCGAGATATGGTGCAGTACAGGAAAGGTTGGCTGTGGGCAGATCGTCTGCCAGAGTGATGACAGGCCCATCTTCAAACCCGGTTGTAGTGTTTTGCATTCCGGATAGGAAGCCCGCAGCCGGTAGCCATCACGCTCAATCATGTCCAGCACCGATTCGAAACGAGCGATGTAAGCGTAGCCCGCCAGCCGACAGCGGGGATTCTCGACCTGCTCGAGGTAGTTCCGGCCTGCTCGGAAGCAGCAGTAGGCCAGTTCCACGCGGCCTTTCACCCAGGCACGAAAAGCCGGGCTGTTTCCGTCCTCCAGGTCGACTCCGGCAGCTTCGACAGCCTCACGCGGGATATTGATATAGCCTTGCGCAATATCATCCAGCGCGTCACGAAGCATGTGGGTAATATGCGCCCCCGTTGCAGCCAGATAGCGCATCTCATTTTGAGGCGAACCACAGCGGTTGCCGATGAAATAGTGCATGGCTTCAGTCACTGCAATAGCCAGCCAGCGCGTATAGTTGCTCAGTTCGCCTTCAGAGATCAGGCGGCCCCGCCGCTCCGTGTCAAAAGCCATGACTGCCATCATGTGGCAGATATACGATTGCAGGCCGCTGCCGGGTTCGTGATCGTGCCGGATCAGATCGGCCAGCAGGCGTTCCTCCGTACACAGGTCTTGAGGCTGCTCTCCCCGGTACAGGCGTTCAACCAGGCTGCTCTGCCGCTCGACGAAAGCTATGCGCCCGGCGGCGTCCATCCCGCTTTCATCGATCAAATCGTCCACCCACCGGAAGTAAGCATAAGCCCGGTAAGCATCGGCCATCCGGGTCCGGTCGGTGAGAAAAAGGACTGTGTAATAAGTTTGTTTACTGGCCTTCCAGGTAATTTCTGAGGCCAGTGATTGACGATATAAACGACTATCTCCAATCATCTCCGAATGTACGTAACCTGTTGACATCACCTTACCTATCACTTCTCTAGATATATCAATAAAAATAAAAATTGTGTTGTGTCAAGATTATTTACGTGCAATCGGATGTTTAGTTTCAGAGCGGGAAGGAAACCGGCGAAGCAGATCACAAATGGAGTGCATCACAACAAAAGATGCCCGGATCGAACTTCGCGATCTGGACATCATAAGATTGAGGGTAGTGTGATATGTTCTAAAACAACCGGTAACCAGAAATGGTGAGTGTCAGTTATCGGCCAGTGCCAGGACATGAATGGCCCGCACGGCGAGATCGGCATCGTCGTCAGTGACGACCAGCGAAATCCCGCACTCGGATGATCCCTGTGCAATGGCGATCACGTTGACCCCATTACTGCCGGTAGCGGTGAATATCCGCCCGGCGATTCCGGGGGTTTCGAGCATCCCGGCACCGACAACGGTGACTATGGCGACATCATCCCGGGAAGTGGTTTGATCGATATCGCGGCGGGCGATCTCCGAGACGAATTCCTCGCGCAGCGCCTTGACGACAACGCCTGAGGCAGCACGAGGGACAACAAAACAGATGCTCTGCTCGGAAGATGACTGGGAGATGATCAGGACGCTTTTACCCGTTCGGGCAACCGCACCGAAGGTGCGGGCGGCAATGCCGGGTACACCAAGCATTCCCTTCCCCTCGACGGTGATCAGGCTCATCTCGCGGATGACCGTCACAGCCTTGATCGGGTGGTCGCTTGCCAGATCGTTGGGTGTGATCAGGGTTCCGGGATGTGTTGGGTTGAACGTATTCTTTACCCGCAGGGGGATATCGGCTTCGAGAACGGGACGGATCGTCTTGGGATGGAGCACCTTTGCCCCAAAATAGGCCATCTCGCCGACCTCTTTATAGGTCAGCCGCTCGATGCTGCGTGCCTCTTTCACGATACGCGGGTCGGTGCTCATCACGCCGTCGACATCGGTCCAGATCCAGACCTCGTCGCTGTTCAGGATCGCGCCGAGCAGGGCGGCACTGTAGTCCGAACCGCCGCGCCCCAATGTCGTGCTGACGCCGTCGACCGTTGCCGCGATGAAACCGGTCACTATCGGAACGATTCCCTCGTTCAGCAGTGGGCCAAGACCCTGTTTGACCTTCGCTTCGGTCAGGTCGAGGATTGGGGCAGCGTTTTGAAACTGATCGTCGGTAACGATCAGGTCGGTGGCATCGACTGCCTGGGATTTGATCCCGTGATGGCGAAGCGTTGCGGCAACCAGTCGGGCGCTGATCCGCTCGCCAAGCCCCATTGTATAATCGAGGGCGCGGGGCGGCGCTTCACCGAGTACATGGACGCTCTCGCAAAAACGCAGATAACCGTCGATCAATTCGTTCGATGAAGCAAGGAGCGGATCGGCTTCGCCATCGAGCAGATTGTCGATCACCTGCCAGTGCCGCTCACGCAGCGCCTCGGTGACGTGTTGATAGCCTGCTTCGTCGCCTGAAGCAGCACAAACCAACCCTTCCTGAAGAAGATTGGTCACACCGTTGAGCGCCGAGACGACCACCAGCACGTTCTCTGATTCAGTTGAAAGGGTATCGCGAACAATGTCCTTTACCTGGGTGATTGCTTCGGCGCTTCCGACCGACGTGCCGCCGAATTTCATGGCGATTAGTTTCATTTTTCCTGATTGGTTGCTCATCGTATCCCCTCGCTGCGATGGTTTCTGGTTGGATTTGGGAGACAAGTTTATACGACGGCCAGCGCCTGCGCCAGATCAGACAGCAGGTCGTGGGTATCTTCGATGCCGACGGCGAAACGGATCAGGGTATCGGAAATGCTGATCCGGGCACGTTCTTCCGAACTGAGGTCGTAGTAGGTCATCACCGCAGGCTGGTTGACCAGCGATTCGACACCGCCCAGGCTAGGAGAGATGCTCGGATACTGGAGCGCATCGATAAAACGCCCGGCATCCTCCAGCGTCCCCTCGATCTCGAAGCTGACCACGCCGCCGAACCCCTTCAACTGCCGAGCCGCGATAGCATGATCGGGGTGCGTATCGAGGCCGGGATACCAGACACGGCGCACGGCGCTGTGGTCGGAAAGGTAGCAGGCGATCTCATAGGCGCTCTGATTTTGATACGTCACGCGCAGGCCCAATGTTTTCAATCCGCGCTCGAGCAGCCAGGCAGTATGTGGATCGAGTACATCACCGATCATACCCTGGTTCTGGCGCAGGGCGGAAATCAAATCGGCAGACCCGGCCACCGACCCGGCCAGCAGATCGTTGTGGCCACCCAGGTACTTGGTGCCGCTGTGAACAACCAGATCGACCCCGTATTCGATTGGGCGGACATTGACCGGCGTGGCGAAGGTCGTATCGACCAGGGTTTTCACGCGGTGGGTCTTCGCAATCGAGACGAGGCGTTCAAGATCAATGACCCGCAGATACGGATTGGTCGGCGATTCGGTGACGATCAGCCGGGTTTCGGGGCGGATCGCCGCTTCGAGGGCGGCATAATCGCCCATCGGGACGAGTGAACTCTCGATCCCCAGGCGTTTGAGGAAAGTGAGGGAAAAATCACGGGTGCGGCGGTAGCAGTCGTCGGTGAGGACAATATGGCTGCCAGTCGACAGGATGCTCAACAACACGCTTGTAATGGCTGCCATGCCAGAAGAGTACAGAAGGGCATCTTCGGCACCTTCCAGGGCCGCCAGGCGGGCTTCTACTGCCTTTACAGTGGGGTTGCCGTAGCGACTGTACTCGCTGCGGCCATTAGACATGCCCATCGACTTGGCCTGCATGTAGGAGACAACATCCGCCGTATCGGCAAAGGTGTAGGTTGCTGTCTGATAAATAGGCGTGGTCAGCGCATCTTTCGGCTGCTGACGGGAACGCCCGGCATGCACCGCCTGAGTCGACGGGCCGGTAGTGTGGTTTTGTACAGACTCGGCCATGATTGAAATATCCCCCTCTGGCATTTGCGCTTTTCCAGAGGGGTTACCTGTAGAGGGAAATAAAAATCCCCTCTGACAGATAGAGGGGTGCCACGTGGCATCCTCTTATCTTTCAGAAACACTCTGCCGGAATTGGCACCACCCCACGTGTGGGAGGTTGCCGAGGCTTCAACGGGCCGGTCCCTCCGCCTCTCTGGATAAGAGCAGAAAACTATTTAATTGTGGATAATGCTACACGAGCCGGGAAGATTTGTCAACCCGTTGCGGGTAAAAAGTATGTTAAAAAGGTTCGTCCATCTTTGTCAGGTGAACAAGTATTTTGTAACGCAGAATTCGGGGCGGGCCGTCGGCAGGGACAAAATTACAAATCGTCACGTTTCGTAACGTGGAATTTAGGGCTGGGTATCGTCAATTCTCCTGGGAGAATCGATCGGCGTTTCGGCAAAGCCGAAACGCCCACGTTTTGGAGTTCAGGGGTCATTTGAGCCGACCATAACGGCGGTCGCGGTCGGCGAAGTGAAGCAGCGCCTTGCGGAATTCCTCGCGGTCGAAATCAGGCCAGTAGACTTCAGGAAAATAGTATTCGGCATAGGCAGCCTGCCAGATCAGGAAATTGCTCAGGCGAAGCTCCCCGCTGGTGCGAACGATCAGGTCGGGATCGGGGAGATCGCCGGTGTAGAGATAGTGGCTGATCAATTCTTCGGTGATTTCTTCTGGTGAATGCCCGGCCCTGACAATCTCCTGCACCGCGTGGATAATCTCGGCGCGGCCTCCATAATTAAAAGCGACGTTCAGGATCAGGTTATCGTTGTCTTTTGTCAGGTCGATGGCTTTGAGGACTTTTTCTTTGAGGTCGGGATCAATGCGGGAAAGATCGCCAATGTGTTGGAGACGGACTCCTTCTTTGTTCAGTTCGTTCAATTCCCGGTCGATGACATCGCGCAGAATGTTCATCAGGCCAGAGACTTCTTCCTCCGGTCGGCCCCAGTTTTCGGTAGAGAAGGCATAGATCGTCAGAATTTCAACACCGAATTCGACACAAGCCCGCAGCACCCGGCGCAGATTTTCGGTTCCGGCGCGATGACCGGCCAGCCGAGGCAGGCCGCGCTTCTTTGCCCACCGACCATTGCCATCCATGATGATAGCAACATGGGTAGGGACTTTTTCAGGTGGAATATCGAGTGTTGCTACTTCGGATTTTCTGCCTCTTTTCGCCATAAACCTACACTTCCAGGATTTCTTTCTCTTTACGTTCCCCGGCCTTGTCGACCTCGCTTGAGTAATGATCGGTCAGTTCTTGAAGCTTTTCTTTACCCGCAAAGAAATCATCCTCGGAGATCATCTTCTCTTTTTCGAACTCGCGGAGGTCTTCGAGCGTATCGCGCCGGACGTTGCGAACAGCTACCTTGGCGACTTCGATCCGCTTGCTGACCACTTTGACGAGGTCCTGGCGGCGCTCCTCGGTGAGCGGCGGGATAACCAGACGGATCAACTTGCCATCGTTGCTGGGCGTCAGGCCCAGGTCGGAACTCTGGATTGCTTTTTCAATCTTCCCGATGGTAGTCGGGTCATAGGGACGGATGGCGATCAACTGCGGTTCGGGCGCAGAACAGGTCGCCAATTGTTGAAGCGGCGTTGGCGTGCCGTAATATTCAACCATGATCCGTTCGACCAACGCAGGCGAGGCACGTCCTGTCCGGATGGACGCGAAGTCCTCTTCCAGGGCATTGATCGCACTTTTCATGCGTACTTCCGCATCGCGCAGTGTATCCTTGATCATTTTCTGACTCCAGAATTTGTGGCAGGCGGGCGGCAGTTCTACATGTTCTGTTGGAACTGCTTCAGTCATCCTCAGTTCTTCTGGCGCTTTCCCCAGGTGCGCCAGTTATTCACAAGGCCAAGTGTAAAAACGACCCTGACCGAAAAAATCACGCTCTCATTTTGTCGCAACTGGGGTGAGTTGTCAACCAGCGGGAAGGGGAATGAGAGTAGTTGGAAGTTGGGTGTCGCCCCCTAATCTTCGCTGTGCTCAGATTTGTTCGGCTCTGGCAAAAGGGGACGATAAACTCTTCGAGGGACGGTGGCAACGATCACAAGGAATGCTTCCACGAGATGGAATTGCGTAGCTTTTGGTGATCTGAGTCGTTTTTTTTAGTAAGTACGGGTTATTCATTGTACAATGCTGCGCCTGACACCATTACATCTATATCGAAGGACATCAAATGCCACGCCTGAGAATAATTTTCAACCCGGCAGCCGACCGGGGACATGCGGCTGAGAAAGAACCGATCATCCGGAATGCGCTTGGGAAAGCCATTCACGCGGCTGAAAGCGAAGGCCGGAGTTACGACCTTGACTGGGTATCGACCGAGTACCCTGAACATGCCATCGCTCTGGCCCATGAAGCCGCCGCCCAGCAGATCGACCTGGTGGTGGCGGTTGGCGGTGACGGGACGATCCACGAGGTGATCAACGGTTTGATGGCGGTCGAGGGGGGGCAGCGCCCCAGACTCGGCGTGATCCCCGGCGGATCGGGAAATGATTTCGCCCACAATTTCGGGGTGCCGGATGATATCGACGAGGTGGTGCGGGTCATCATGGAGGGCGTGGAGCGCCCGATCGATCTTGGCATGCTGACGGATGATCAGGGGCGGTGCGTGTACATCGACAACACGATGGGTATTGGATTCAGCGGTGTGGTCAATATCAATACGCGCAAGCGGAAGTGGCTGCGCGGCTTCTTCGCCTATCTTGTCGCCGTACTGGAGACGATCATCTCCCCGCCCTGGCTGGCGTTTCGCCTTACAGTTGACGACAAAGAACCGTTTACTCGCGAATTGTGCATGTTAAGCATCAACAATGGGCCACGCGAGGCCGGGGGATTCCCGACCGGGATCGGGGCGCTGATGGACGATGGTCTGTTAACCTTCCTGATGATGCGGAAAATGGGATCGCTTCGGCTGCTGCGGTATCTGCCGGTAGTGATGGCCGGGAAACATCTGAACTATCCGAAATTTTTCACCAGCGAAAACGCGAAGCGCCTCAGCGTCGAGACAGATCGCCCGATGGTGATCCACACCGACGGGGAGGTGTTCAGCACCGCCGATATGGGGCTGCATGCGCTTGAGATCGAGGTTGTGCCCGGTGCGGTACAGGTAATGAGCGCCAATTAAAGTATAATAGGAAGGTGTTGAGAACATTCTAGGCGGGGCTGCACGCGACAGGTTTTTGGTGCCGCCTCCTGACTGGATAGTGCTTGATGCCTACTCTGATCCGTGCTTTGGTAGATTACGATCCTGACCTGCTGCGGGTGATCGCCCAGCAGTGGGACATAGACATCACCGCAACTGACCGGGTAGCGACCTCGGAGGAACTCGCGGAGGCCATCGTGCAGCCGGAAGCGGTCGAGGTGATGTGGGAGCGCCTGGATGACGACGACCGGCAGGCGTTAAATGAACTGCAAGCCCGCGGTGGCCGCATCCCTTTTACCCACTTCGAACGCCAATACGGAGAGATCCGCCCGATGGGGCCTGCCCGCCGGGAACGGGAACGTCCCTGGCTCGACCCGGTGAGTGTGACCGAAAAACTCTACTACCGGGGACTGATCGTCCGCCAGTTCGACCAATCAGAAGAGGGGATGCGGGAGTATATAGCCATTCCCGCCGATCTTATGGAGCTGCTGCCTCGACCGGCAACTGGCGATCTTCTGCCGTCGCCCGGCTATGCAGCTGCCCCACCGCGCGATCTCAAGGATGGGCACAACACGGCCCCGGATGATATCGCCACGATACTGGCTTACCTGTTGATACGGGATACCAATGCCCGTGAATGGCTCCTCGCTGAGCCTGCCCCGGCCATCGATCCGTACCTGCGGCGCGCAGACGATCCGGTTTACCGCGCTCTGCTGGTTCACCTGGCCTACGATCTTGAGTTGATCGCTGACGACGAAGTGCTGACACATGTCGTGACCAGGGTCGACAGAGAAGCGGCCAGGCCCTGGCTGGAAGCACCAAAACTCCACCAGGCGCGGTCGCTGGCGGAAACGTGGGCCGAATCAGTGCGCTGGAACGATCTCGCCCATACGCCTGGCTTGGAATGTGATGACTGGGTGAACAATCCACTGGCGGCACGACATGCAATCCTGGGGATGCTAGGTGGGGTGCCTGCTGAAATCTGGTGGAGCCTGGACGGGTTTGTGGAGCATGTCAAACGGTACAACCCCGATTACCAGCGTCCGGGCGGCGATTACGGTGCGTGGTATATCCGCGATGTGAACAGCGACGAAATTCTGCACGGGTTCGGATACTGGGATTATATCGACGGGGCGCTGCTGCGATTCATCATCAACGGGCCAATGCGCTGGCTGGGGGTGGTGCGCTTCGGGCAGGGTCGTTTTTTGCTGACCCCGATCGGGCTGGCGCTGCTGGGGCGCGGAGAGTGGCCTTCGGAGTCTGACCGGGATGTCCGAATTCAGGTTGACGAGCAGGGGATGATCAGCGTGCCGGTCGATATCAGCCGGTACGACCGCGTGCAAATTTCGCGGTTCGCTGCCTGGATATGCTCGCCTCCCCCATCGATTCATACACAGCGGCCAGACAGCCGGGACGAGGGGCATTATATCTACCGGCTGACACCGCAGGCCATCGAACGGGCGACAGGGGAGAAAATCTCGCTGAAGGGGCACATCGTCCCGTTCTTACAGCGTTTATCGGGCCACCGCCTGCCGCAGAACGTGATCGACATGCTTGAAGCGTGGGAGGATGAGCCACGCGAGGTGATCGTCCACGACGTAGTGATCGTCACGGTTCGGGACCTGGGCGTATACGAGCGGCTGCAGGACAACGAACGGGTGAGCCGCTGGTTCGAACAATCGATCGGGCCTAATACGCATATCGTCAAACGGGAAAACATGCCCGCCCTGTTAAATGCGCTGCGTGATATGGGGATACTCCCGCTGTTCGAGGGTCACGAGAAAGACGACCGCCCGCTGTAGCGCCAGCGGCGATGGGATCAGTCGCCAGCCACCCGGATAATTTCGGTTTCCCAGGTTGAAGTATTCAGGATAATGGCGGCAGGGCTGCCGTAATCGGAGGGGATGGTGTAGACGGCCAGCGCCGAGGTGTCAGCATGGCGGGCGATTCGCAGCTGCCGGGCATGGTGAACGTGTCCGCTGAACACGGCGCGGACCTTTCCGCGTTTGAGCACCTTCTGACCCAATTCGATGTTGGCGTAATAGGCGTTGAGGATTCCCTGTTCGACGGTGTTGATCGGTTTCAGACAGCCTTTGAACAGTGGAACATGGGTGACGACGATGATATTCTTGACGTCCGGGTTGTTTTGCAGGTCGTCGAGCCGGGCTTCGAAACCTTCGGCAACCTGTTGGGCGAATTCGATATCTGTCCAGGGCCAGTCGATATAATTCGCGTCGTTGGAAATCTGGGGCTTGATGCTCTGGTAAAAATCATCGTCGAGTTGGAGATGGGGATGCTTGCCACCGTAATCGTACCAGGCGATGGTGCCACAGATACCCAGGTCACCGATAACCAGGTTCTGGTGCTCAAGCCAGGTGTAGTGGTAGGCTGAGGCCGCTTCGGGGAGCAGTGAGTTCCACAGGTGATCGCTGGTGTAGGTGAACGTCCGATGCCACACGTCGTGATTCCCGGCGACGGCAGCACGCTGCTCGCATACTGAGGAGAAGTTGTCCAGCCCGCGGGTGAACATATACAGTGGTTCGCCAATGTCCCCGGCGAGGACAAGCAGGTCGGGGCGTTCCAACTGCAAAAGCTCGGCAAGCTCTTGAAGCTTATCCGCCCATTGTGGAAAGAAATGGATATCGGATGTGATCGCTATGCGCATAACTTTGTCGATCCGAACCGTTTCTGACAGCAGTACATTCCGCCACAAGGCACAGGAAAAACGGGTAGATATCCCGTGTTTCGCTTCCCAAAGGATTATCGACGGTTATGTGAGTTTACATAACCTTATAATTCAAGGCCAGCGAGTATTATAAAACAACAACAGCAGAACGTAAAAAAGCGGTTTGAAAAATATTAGAAAACCGCTTGTCGTACAGGGCGAGCAATTTCAGGGTGCTTCGAGGCCATGTTCGGTGAGCAGCGCCCCGTCGCTGAGAATGTCCCCGGTTGGGCCATCGGCGGCGACTCGGCTGTTATCGAGAATGACCACCCTGGTGAACAGATCGGCGACAAGACGCATATCGTGGGTGGCTGTCAACATGGTGCGCTCCATGCTGTCGAGCAGGTTGATCAGACTGCGGCGGGCGCGGGGATCGAGTCCGGCGGTGGGTTCGTCGAGAACGAGTATCTTAGGGTGCATTGACAGGACGGTAGCAATGGCGACTCGCTTCTTCTGCCCCAGGCTGAGATGGTGAGAGATGTGGTCGGCGTAATCCTGCATGCCAACGGCATCGAGGGCGGCGTCGACACGGCGGCGGACTTCTTCTTCGGGCAGGGCCATGTGGAGCGGCCCAAAGGCGACATCATCGAACACACGGGGATTGAACAACTGATCGTCGGGGTTCTGAAAGACCAATCCGACCCAGGCGCGAATCTGCCCGATGTTGTCATCGGTGACGGGCAGCCCGCCGACGGTCACCTGGCCGGACGTGGGGCGGTAGATTCCATTCAGGTGGAGCATCAGCGTGGATTTACCTGCACCATTCGGGCCGACGAGCGCGACTCGCTCGTCGGGGCCAACCGACAAGCTGACATCGATCAAGGCTTGATGCCCACCGGGGTAGGTGTAGGTCAGATTCTCGACTTCGATGGTGTGGTGCAAACGGGAAGACTCCTTCGGGAAATACACTCAGGGGTTCCACCCCGGAAACCCCGCAAACTTTTTCAAAAGTGTGATCAAAACTTCATATGATCAGGCTGATCGCCAGCAGCGAAGCGGCAATCAAGACCGGGATAAGGCCGATCAAAACATCGCGGGGGCAGAGTTGGGGCGGGTCGATCTGCATCGGCGCGCCAGTGTAGCCCCGTGAAAGCATGGCGTTGTAGACTCGCTCGCTGCGTTCGAAAGCGCGAACGAGCAGGCTGCCGATCATCCGCCCGGTGGTGCGGGCGCGAAAAATCAGCGAACGGGCTGTGACCGGACTGCCTGCCGGAACTGCGCTGCGCGAATCGCGGGCGCGGGACAGCCGCGCGGCTTCGTCGGCGAGCAGGAACAAGTAGCGATACATAAAGGAAATAATGGCGACCAGCACGCCGGGAATGCGCAACGATGACATCGCCCAGAGCAGGGTGGTGAAGTGGGTGGTGGCGATCAGCAGGATGGCGGCCTGGACGGAGATCAGGCTCTTGAAAACAATGCTGACACACTGCACGAGACCCGGCTCGCTGATCGGCCAGCCGGTGACCGGCAGCGCGGCGAGATATGGTTCCGGGCCGGTGAAGATCAGGGTGACGGCGGCGAGCGAAAAGGGCAGGACGGCGAGAGAACGGGCCACGACCAGCACCGGCGAGACGCGGGCGATGATCGCCTCGGCCATCATCAGGGCGAAGAGGGCGATATAGGCCCCGAAAGCGCCGGAGGGCATCAGGCCGGTGATCAGGATCAGGGAGAGGGCGACAATCAGCTTGACGCGCGGATCGAGTCGGTGCAGTGCCGTATCGGCTTCGGTTGGGTTGAGATGTTGAAGCTGGATCATTGATGGATAGTCCCTGGGAGGCAGTCGAACCTCCCAGGGATTTTATCACCTGTTGGGTGGAATGTCAGCAGGGCGAGATCAGGTGGACAGTTCTTCTTTTTTCCTGACTCTGGTCAGGGTTGCCAGACCAACCGCCGTGCCAAAGACAATCAGGACACCGATCATTCCGGCAACGATGGTACTCGCCCCGCTCTCGCCGAGGAACGGCACCGTGTAATCGGGGAGAATTTCGTAGGGCGATTCGCCGAACTTGCCATTGAATACGGCCTCTTCGGGTACGGCAAAGCCGACCGGTGCGATTTCGACCTCGGATGGCTCGGCGAAGGCCTCGGCGATGCGCTCCAAGCCATCGGAGTAGGGGGAGGCGAGCGGCGCAAAGAGTGTGATGGCAAGCGCGAGCAGCAGTCCGGTCAGCACCCATCCGGCGGCTTTCTGTCCGGGGGCAGCTTCGCCGGTCAGCAGGTCGGGGCGGGTAGCGAAGATGAATGACAGGGCGAACACGGTCAGTAATCCTTCGCCAACGCCGATCAAGGAATGGACGCCAACCATCGCGGGCAGGGCAATGCCCATCGGTGAGGTGCCTGATACGGCCAGCTCGACCGCAGCAAAAGCTGAAGTGACGATCAGCGAGAGCCAGGCCCCGGCAAAGGCCCCGGCCAACATCCCGCCCCGGCTGTCTTTGAACAGCTTCTTGACGTGCCGGTAGGTGAAATATCCGACGAACGAGGTGATGATTCCCATGTTGATAATATTGATGCCCATCACCAACAGACCGCCATCCTGGAAAAGCAGTCCCTGAACGACGACCACCGCCGTCATGACGAGCACACTGGCCCAGGGGCCGAGAATGATCGCAGCCAGGGTGCCGCCAAGCAAATGACCCGACGTCCCGCCGGGAATGGTGAAGTTGAGCATCTGCCCGGCAAAAATCGCCGCGCCGACGATTCCCATCAGGGGAATCTGGCGTTCTCCAAGCTGGCTGCGAGTATTGCGGATGGCGAGGCCGACCATCACCAGGGTGATGATCCAACCGGCAATCGAGAGCCAGACCGAAAAGAATCCGTCGGGGGCGTGCATGGGCGGCGGGGCAGGCGGGGCAGAGAGTATCGGGGACATGACTATCTCCTTACGATATCGAATGGGTAAAAATATGTAAATGCAAAGACTTGCAACAAAGATCGCGGGAAAGAATACCACGCTGCGCCGGGATATGCAACAAGAATATAAAATTGGGTATGGCTGGGAGGAAGAGCAGAGCCTGAGTGAGATCAAAGGCGGGCACAGCAACGCTGTGCCCGTGCGTTTCGAGTTTTGGAACGTCCGCTGGTGTTTACTCCTCCTCGCGGACGGCACGCCAGACCGTGTCGATGGATTGGAGGGCGGTCAGGTTGCGGTAAGGCCAGGCATGTTCCATCGCTTCGGGGTCATCGAAATAGGGGCGGGCAAAAGTGATGTGGCGCTCATCGGGCTGCATGCCGTGATTCGGTAGATGCTGAACCGCCCGCCAGAAATTCCAGAGGGGGACATCATATTCCTGGGCCAGGTCGACGATCAGGGCGTTGATGCTGTAATCGCCCTCGATGTTGTCGGCTTTGGTGGAGAGGATCGGTACGACACCATTATCGATGAAATACTCGATGATCTCACGCAGATACATCTCATAGTCTTCAAGCACCATCGTGTCGGCCTTACGCTCGATGCTGATGATCACGATGCTGGGCAGGTAGTGGCGATACTCGCAGGCGATGGGCGTTTCGTAGGGATAACACGCCTCCGGGTCAGCCCAGAGAGGTGATAAAGCCGCCGAAACGGTCATCCCCGGTTCGACGGCGTAGCGCTCGCGGTAGAACGACCCGGCAAAATTGTCGATGGTTTCCTGGAGATAGGCGTATTCATCGCCCAGGCTGTACTGATCGGGCTGTTCGAAGAAGCCCAGGAACCAGACCATCACGCTCTGGCAGTCGCCGACGACGATAAAGGATTGTGGACTGTTACCCCGCTCAATGCCCAGCTCGTAAATCTCGCGGGCAGTATCGCTGACTTCGGGGATGACGGGCATATTCATCCAGGGTTCGGGGTATGGGGTCGAAGTCGGTAGACCGGGCGTGTCGGATGGGACAGGGGTAGACGATGAAGACGGCGATGAAGACGGCGACGGGGACGGCTCGTCGGTGTCGGGTGGAACTGGCGACGGCTCTTCGATCAGTTCTCCAGTTTCCTCGATCTCGCTCTCTACGGCGGCGGCTGCTGCTGCCGGTTCTGCCGGGCTGTTGCATCCGGCCAGACTGCCGCTAATCAGGACTGCCCCAATTAATGTCAACAGGTTTCGTCTGGCTATCACTGTTTATCCCTTCCCCCATTTCCCGTTCGTGAAAAGCATATTATCGCTCAGTCTTCATCGTAATTTGAGACGGCCCGCCAGACAGCATCGAGGGCTTGCAGCGCAGTCAGGTTGCGCACTGGCCAACCCGACTCCATCCGTTCCGGGTCATCGAAATAATTGTGTGAATAGGTCAGATGGAAACCGTCGTCGACCAGCCCGTGATTGGGAAGCGGATCGGCGGCGGCCCAGAAATTCCAGAGCGGGACATCATACTCCTGGGCGACTTCGACAATCACCTGGTTGATGCTGTGATCGCTTTCCATGTTATCGGCCTTGGTTGAGAGGATGGGAACGGCGTTGTTCTCCAGGGCAAACTCGACAATGTAGCCGAGATATTCCCGGTGCGTCTCCGCCGGGGAATTGGCCCAGTTGGTGCCCAGGCTGATGATCACAATAGAAGGTTTCGACAGGCGAAACTCGCATTCGAGCGGGTTTTCACCTGCTTCGCAGTTCTCCGGATCGGCCATCAGCGGCGAAAAAACCGTCGCGGCGTTAAAGCCGCCGCCAACCGCATAGCGATCACGGGAAAATGCGCCGTGAAACTGGTTTATCGTCTCTTGCAAGTCCTCGTATTCGCTGCCTAACTCGTACTGCGAGGGCGAGTCGAAGACGGTGAGAAAATAGTCGGTCAGGCTGTTGCAATCGCCAACCACTGAAAATGAGTGGGGATCGTTGCCGCGATTGATCCCACGCTGATACAACTCGCGCATCTCCTCGCTGACGGTTGGAATGACCGGCCAGTTTTTCCAATCTTCGGGGTAGAGCGTTGCAGTCGGCTCCCTGGTGGGAGTCGGCGATGGTTCCCCGGTTTCTTCTGGTTCCCCGGTCGGTTCGGGTGACGGGGTCTCGGTGGGTGGAAGGCCGGTCGCCGTCGGCGGGGCCTTCGTCGTCGCCGGGGGCGGCGTGATGGGCGTCGGCGTGGTAGTCGGCGATTGGGCAACATCAGCCGTCGTGCATCCGGTCAATGCGCCGATCAGCAGAAGCAGCAGAATGAGTGTAGTTGGAAATTCGCGCCGCAGGATCACTATGTCTCCTTGGATAGTATTCGAAATGCCGTCTATTGCAGGCGCCACGAAGGACGTGCGAAATCTGGTAGATTATAGCGAAAGGCGGAGCTTTTGCACTTTCCGGTTTCATCCAACCGCAGAGTTTGCAAAGTATGCAAAGATCAATTTCTTTGATTGCGCAGTTTGCGCAGTTCTTGCAGGCTGACCGGGCGGATCAGCCAGGCGGCGGCGCTGATCAGGCCACCGGCAAAGAAAAAGGTCACCAGGATGAGAAAGGAAAAACCGAGCGCAGGTTCGGGGGCAATGCCATAGGTGCTCAAGTAGGCAACAATCGACGCCTCGCGGGTACCGAGGCCGGAGATCGAGATCGGGATCAGGGCGACGAGGCTGCCCAGCCCGACGGCGAACATCACCGGGACATAGCCCAGGGGCAGGTCGAGCGACCGGGCGAGCAGCGTACACTGCCCGAAGTAGATGAAATAGGCGAAAGCGGTCAGGGCGGTGATTCCAAGCAGGCGGACAGCGGTGAGATCGCCAAAGCCGCGCCTGATCTCCGGGAGCAGGCCGTCGTCATCGAACAGGCGGTGCCCCAGTTTGCCGAATTTCAGGCCGCGTTCCTGAAACCATCGAAAGGACGTTTCATTAAGGAAGAGGGCAAAGGCGGCGGTCATGCCGATCAGGAGGGCAATGGTCAGGATCAGGGCCGCCGACCCGCCGACCGCCACCCTGGGTAAGGCAAGACAGCCGACAAAGAGCAGTGCGTAGAGATCGAAAAGGCGGTCGGCGAGGACACTCGAAAAGCCGCGTGCTAGCGAGACATCGCAATCACGGCTGACGTGAAGCGCCTTGACGAATTCCCCCAACCGTCCTGGAGTCAGGTAGCCGATGAACAGGCTGCCCATATAGGCCAGGAAAGCGGGCCAGAGGGCCATCTGGAGGCCCTGCGCTTTGAGAAGCACCTGCCAGCGGATCGTCTTGACGAGGATCAGAGGGATGAACCCGGCAATCGCCAGCGCGAGCAGTGGGAGATCGGTGGTCTGGAGGGTGGCCCAGATTTGGTTCAGATCGAGCCGGGTGATGAGTACGATCAAAAGGATCAGGCCAAGAGCACGCAGCATCCACATGCCAATCTTTGGTTTCTGGTGGGTGGGCTGATCTACAGCTTGCGACATATCATCACCCGGCGCAGGCCAAGCAGGGGCATCAACCAGCGGCGGGTGTGCTGCTCGATCCAGATTCCGAGTTTGACGAGAAAGTGGGGACCGCCGGGAATCAGCACGGTGGTTTCGTATTTCTCGATGGTGAAGCCAGCGTCGGCGATCATCTTTTTGAGCCGCCTGACCGGAATGAAGCGGTGCGGCCCTTCGGAGTGGTGGAGGGTGGTGATCGCCGCCAGCGCGTGAACCGGCTCCCATAATACATTGGGCGTTGAGAGGATCATGGTACCACCCTTTTTGGTGACTCGTCCCAACTCCTTGACCATCTTCTCCGGTTCGGAGAAATGTTCGATGGTTTCGAGGAAGAGAATAGCGTCGAATTCGCCGTCTTCGAAGGGAAAATTGTAGTCTTCGATTTTGACCCAGCGATAGTTGGTGAACCCGGCCTCGTCGAGGCGGCGTCGGCACAGGCTGCCGAGATACTCGGAGACGTCGGCGCAGACGGCCTTGCCCACCTTCCCATGCTCGTGGAAATAAAGCGTACCGATCCCGGATCGGGAGCAGATGTCGAGGACATAGGAGTCGGGTTCGAGATCGCTCAGGCGCAGGCCGTCGACGAAACGCTGGAAATAGGAGTAGGTCTCCTCATTGATGTCGTCGTAATGCTCGACCGAGTCCCAGTGGTCGCCAACCTCTTGGAACGTCCAGTGGCGGGTGCCCCAGTAGCGGAACTCGTCGCGGATGCGCTGCCAGAGCGTGCCATGATCGTGATCGTGGGTCATTGCGTGTTTTTCTCCAGATGATGGTTTTGATCGATGCCAGTCAGGACGATTTCGTACTGACCCAGTCCCTTACGTTTGACCGGCTTCGACAGGTTTTTCCATGTTTTACGCAGGGTGTTGAACAGCGGCCCCAGGATTTTGATCGGGATGAGACGCACCGCGAATCGGGCAAGGCGCGTTCTGCCGATGGCAAATAACCCGCTGATCACCACCTCGACGAGTTTGCGGGTCAGGGGCAGGTGGCGAGGATGATAGCCATAGTCGGGAACGGGTCGGCCCAGCGCCCGCCGCCAGCCGATTCGAATGAACGATCCGCGTTTCTTGAAATCGAGCATGTGCCCGTGCATCGAGAAGGCATCGGCGGCTTCCAATGGTTCGAGCACGAGCAGTCCGCGTTCCTGCTCCGACCGTAAGACCTGTTCGCCTTTTTCTGTGCGGGCGATCACCACCGAGAAGCCCTCGCCCAAGCCCTCGTAGCGCGGACTCCAGGCATCGCCGACCGAGATGTCGGTCAGTTCGTTGGTGAAATCGACCGAAAAGAGCGTGGCGCGGGTCACGTAGAAGGGAATCAGGTAATTGTAGTGAAACTTCTCCGCTTTAAGTGTCCGCCCGTCTTGCAGGGTGATCGACAAATGGCCGGGCCATTCGCCATCGCGGTAGCGGAGTCGGGTGATCTGTTCGACGCTTTTGACCCCATTCGAGCGGAGGAAGCTCTCGATGGCCCCGAAGTAGTTATTCGTGCCGGTGTACGGTCCCAGCACAAAATCGACTTTCAGCGCACCGGAATGGCCGATCTGCTGAAGTTTGCGCAGCGAGGCGACCTGATCAGGCAGGCCGACATAAGCCAATCGACCTTCGAAGGCGGCCATTTGATCGAGCAGAGCGTTGACCGGCACCGGTCGATAGACGCTCTGGCTGCATGCCCGGATTTCTTCGGCGGTGGTGGCGATCACCGGTTCGGCTTCCCACGCGCGAGGCGATCCCTGCCGGACGACAACTGCGCCGTCGATCTGGCCCTGCTCAAGGAGATCGACCAATACCTGAGTAATCACACCGCCGGACGCGCCCTCGCGTCGAATATCGGGCAGGGCGGAGTAGCCAAGATAAATCCGGTGGATATTCCCGGACAGCCAGCTATCAGGCAGATGGCCGAAAACGGCCTTGTTCAAACCGGGATAGTCGATGCGATGGCCGGGGCAGCACGAAAGAATGTCGTCAGGTAGAGTCACAGGCTGATCGCCTGCCGGAGCGGGCAGCGGTCCGTAGTCGGTCTCGACCATTGCGAGAGCCCCGCCGGAAAGCCCGGCGCAGGTTCCGCAGTGGGTACACAGGCCGGGTTTCACGACCCCGGCGACAAGTTGATCGAATGGTGTCTGGTGGTCAGTCATTGCGATAGGTATTCGGGAGACGCTGGTTGATCAGTTCGGCGAGCAGACCGATCACGCCGATCTGGATGCCAGTCATGGCAATGACCAGTGTGCTGACATCGGCGAGGGCTCCCAGCAAAAAGGTGCTGATCAGGCCCCAGGCGAGGGAGAGCAGCAGCAGCGCGGCGCTCATCGGCAGGAAGAGGCGCAGCGGCGCGAAATAGAGCGCGATGCGACCCACCAACTGCACGAAGTTCAGCGTATCGGCGATGGGCTTGATTTTCGACTGCCCGATCCGGGCGTGGTAGTTGATCGGCTCGTAGTGGACGAGAAAGCCATTGCGCAGCATGGCAAGGGTGATCGTGGTGGTGAAGGAAAAACCATCGGGCAGGATGTTGAAGAAGCGCAGGGCAACCGGACGGCGGAAGGTACGCATCCCGGAATTGAGGTCGGGTATACGTTCGCCCGCCACTATGTTAGCTAACTGGTTGATCATCCACTTTGCCGGACGCCGGATGAGGGGAATAGACACATTTTCGCCGGTGCGAGAGCCGACAACCATATCGAAATGGCCGGTGGACAACTGCTCGACAAGGTCAGGGATGCGGTTGTTGGGATAGGTGCCATCAGCGTCGGTGATACAGACGATCTCGTGGGTGGCTCGGCGGATTCCACTCTTTAGTGCTGCGCCATAGCCCCGATTGCCGAGATGACGCACCAGTACAATCGACGGATACTGTTCAACGACCTGAGCAGTGCCATCTTTCGAACCATCGTCGACGACAATGATCTCGATGGGTTTGCCCTGACTGACCTGGATCAGTTGATCGAGCACCGGGCCAATTCCGTGTTTCTCGTTATAGGCCGGGATGACGATTGAGTATCCGTCGAGATGGGCAGTTTCTTCTGGCATAAATAATCGATTCTCGTATCAGCGTAAAGTCAACGGCCCCGATTATCTATTGGGTGATGTGGTTTTACAAGAATCGATTCTCTAGAAGGTCAGGACGGTGCCTGCCGGACAGGGCTGCACCTTCTCGCCAAAAGCATCAGCCAGTACGTTGAAAGCCTTTTGCCCGGTGCAGTGACTTGGATAGAGGCGCGGCTGGTTGTAATCGTCGCGCAGCGCGTCGACGGCTTTGGCGAGCATGGCGGCATCGGCGCTGCCGAGATGGGTTCCACCGGCCACTGTGATAATCTTACCATCAAACGTCCGGCTGATCTGAGAGAGCGTGTTCAACAGTCCGGCGTGACAGCATCCGCACAGGACGACCAGCCCTTCGCCGGTCTTGACGACAACTGAGAAATCGTCGCGGTAGGGATCGGGAATCCATTCGCCGTCGATCTGAACTTCGTGCCACTTGCTGCGGCCTTCGAAGAATTTGCGTTCGACAATCTCGCCCGTCGTCCAGACTTCATTGACCATTTCTACCGGCTGATCGTCAAGCCGCAGGTGAAAGTGATCATCAAGCACTTTCTGACCGATCCCCATGCCACATCTGGCACGCCTCGAATACCGCTCGCGGAAAATATCGGGGTGGGCATAAAGCGGGATCGATGAGCGGGTATGGGCGATCACCGCCGGGAGTCCGCCGGTATGATCGAGGTGAGCGTGGCTGAGGACAACCGCGTCGATGGTGGCCCAGTCGAGAGCGAGCAGGGCGGCGTTGTGCGCAAGCAGATCGGGATCAGGGCCGGTATCGAACAGCACGCGGGCGGAGCCGGTATCGATCAACCATGCAATGCCATGCTTCGCTTTGAACGATGTGCCGGGTAAGGCTTCGTTTTCGACCACGCAGGTAATTTTGATCATGTTTCGGTATCCATATTCTGCCGGGCCGCCTCGATCAATTCCCGGCGGCGTTTGCGGTAAGTGATAATCGGCCCGTCGCCCTGGATCAGCGTTTCGCCGATATCCAGATCGGCGCGGGGCGGCTGGTGGGTGACGACGACTCTTTTATCCTGACGCTCGATCCAGAAGTTGAAGGGCAGCGAAAACCAGTTGACCAGTGTCCTCAGCAGCGGGACGCGCATAAATCGCTGGTAGAAGCGAATAACCATCAGTGTGTTTTCGGCGTCGATGGGAACAAAGGCGATGAAAACACGGACGTCATCACTGATCCAGTTGTGCCAGATATTAGGGAACTGGAATTGAAGCTGCGGATGTCGATCCGGGCGCGTGAACTCGCGGGGGCGGATCGGCGTCTGGCCCCGGTCAACCTCGTTGTTGAGCCAGACTTCAAGGCGGTTGCAGCCGTCGATCTCACAGTCAACTTCGGTCAGCGGGCCGTTGACCACCGTCTTGTTGCCACGCCCGATGGTCGTGCGGTGAACGAAGGGCAGGTGTACCACGTCGAGTTGGTTCTCGATGGCGCGTGAGTAGTGGGTCGGCCAGTGATCTTTGAGGGTGGCATAGCTGAACGAATCGTCAATTGTCTCGAAAAAGTGGATCGGCGGGAGATCGTCGCGCGGGTCGCCCCACCATACCCAGATCAGGTCATGGGCTTCGCGGGCCGGGTAAGTATGGACTTTCATCTTTTTTGGGGGCGTCCCGGTTTTGCCGATGGCCGGGATCAGCGTGCACTGACCGGTTGGGTCGAAGCGGAAGCCGTGAAAAGGACATTCGAGCGTTCCGTCTTTGAGTTCGCCCAGACTGAGCTGCACGCCTCGATGCGGACATTTGTCACGCTGACAGACGACCTGCCCCTGCTCATCGCGCCAGAGGACGAGCTTTTCGCCCAGGCGGGTCACGCCGACCGGCTTCCCGCGTTTGACTTCTTTCGATTCGAGAATGGCATACCATTGATCGCGTATCATGGGTTGTCCTCACTGATCGGCTATTATCACACGGGGCGCAGTTGATCGCGCCCCGTGTGCATTCTATTCACGCTTTATTCCAATCCTGCTATTTACCGTTCAGCGACCGCCAGACGCGTTCGGGGGTCAGCGGAAGCTGGCGCATCCAGACACCGGTAGCGTCGTGAACCGCGCTGACCATCGCCGGGCCGACGCCGTCAATCGAGATTTCGGCGACCGACTTGGCCCCATATGGGCCGGTCGGCTCGTCGGTCTGGACGAAGATGACATCGGTGGGAGGCATATCGGTGGCCCTGGGAATGTAATAGGGGCCGATGCGCGGGTTAAGCGGCTGGCCTTCATCGTCATAGAGCATCTCTTCGGTGAGGGCAAAGCCAAGTGCCTGCGATATCCCGCCTTCGACCTGACCGGCGGCGGTGATCGGATTGATCACACGGCCACAATCCACGACCATCAGCAGGCGTTCGGTATCGATCTGGCCGGTCTCCATATCGACCGCTACCTCAACGAACTGAGCGGCGGTCGGCGGTGGGCTGACATAGCTGATATGCGAATCGGTTGCCATGATCTGGTGCTGGTTCTCGACGTGGAAACTGCTAAGGCCGACGTCTTCAAGCGTCACCGAGCGTCCATCCGGGGCGGTGACTTTCCGGTCGGCGAGGGTCAGGGTGTCGGGATCATCGATTTCCAGCATGAACGCGGCATGATCGAGAAGCATCTTTTTAATCTTGAGGGCGGTCTTTCTCACGGCCATACCGCTCAGGTAGGTGGTCGAACTGGCGTAGGCACCCTTGTCGAAGGGGGTGAAGTCGGTATCGGATGAGTAGACGATCAGGTCTTCGACCGGAATGCTGAGCACCTCGGAAGCGATCTGGGCGAGGATGGTATCGGAGCCGGTGCCGATGTCGGTCGCGCCGATCAGCAGGTTGAATGACCCATCGTCGTTCATCTTGAGCGTCGCGGCGGCCATATCCAGCCCGGCGATGGCGCTGCCGTGTATCATTACTGCAAAGCCGATCCCGCGCCGGATACGCCCATTCTGATTTTTGTACTGCTCGCGTTTGGCGTAAAAATCGGTGGCTTCGAGGCCAATGCGGACACATTCATCCAGAGCGCTCGTCACCAAATCCTGTTTTTGGCCCTCCCGTCCTTCGCCGAGCGCCTCGGAGAGGTGCATCGGCTCGCCGATCTTGATCCAGTTATTGCGCTTGAACTCAACAGCATCAAGGCCGAGTTGTTCGGCGATTTCTTCCATGATCACTTCGACGCCGTACTGGCACTGCATCGAGCCGTAGCCACGGAACGCGCCTGCCGGTGGGGTGTTGGTGTAGACCACGTCACAGAGAAAGCGGGCGTTGGGGGGATTGTAGAGGGTCAGACCCTTGAAGCCGCCGACCATCTGGACGGTGAGGCCGTGCGTGCCATAGGCACCGGTATCGCCGAGCAGATACAAATCCATCGCCGTGACGGTGTTGTCTTTCACACCGACTTTGTAGCGAATGATGTTCGGGTGACGGGAACGCGAGGCGTTGAACTCCTGCGTGCGGGTGTATTCCATCTTGACCGGTCGACCGGTACGGATGGTCAGCAGCGAGCAGATGTCTTCGAGCAGGATTTCCTGCTTGTTGCCGAACCCGCCGCCGATGCGGGGCTTGATCACCCGGATGCGCTTGATCGGCAGGCCGATCAATGGCGCGATGATCCGGCGGACGTGGAACGGCACCTGTGTGCTGGAACGAACCACCATCCGGTCGTCTTCGTCCCAGTAGGTGACGCAAACATGTGGCTCAAGATTGACGTGCTGCTGCTTCGGTGTGAGATATTCGCCCTCGAAAACGTGGTCAGCCTCGGTGAAGGCTTTTTCGACGTCACCGCCTTCGGCTTCGATGTGGTAGACGATGTTGCGCTGTGCATCGTAGATGCCTTCGGTGTCCGGTTCGTCATGGATAACCGGCGTACCGGGTTCCATTGCCTTGACCATATTGACGACTGCTGGCAAGATTTCGTACTCAACCTTGATCAAACGCAGCGCGCGCCGTGCGATTCGTGCATCATCGGCGGCGACGGCGGCGACACGGTCACCGACGTGGCGGACTTTGTCGTCAAAGACAACCTGATCGTAGGGTTCCGGCTGGGGCCAGCTCTGTCCGCCAGTCGCATACTTGACGCGCTCGACGTTCTTGTAGGTCAGAACAGCGTGGACACCCGGCAGGGCTTCGGCTTTGCTGGTGTCGATGCTCTTGATCCGGGCGTGGGCGTGGGGACTGGTCAACAATGCGCCGACCAGCGTACCTTCCGGCAGAACATCGTCGGTGAATACGGGGTACCCCTTTGCCAGCTTGACCGCATCGACTTTAACCTGCGGCGCACCGATATATTTCGTCCGTTCCATTTCCGGCGGGGTGTAGACCAGCGGCGGCAGGGGAACACTGGTGGCATACTGGTCGCGCCGGTAATAAGGTTCGGGAAGTTGAAGCGGATCATCGGGGCCGGGGAGGGTTAGCGCGATGTGAGAAACCGGCGGGACTTCTTCGCCGCGCATCACCGCTGCCGCACGCTGAACCGCTTCGACCAGGCGGACATAGCCCGTGCAGCGACAGTGGGCGCTGTTCATCACCTGGCGGATATCCGCTTCGGCGGGATCGGGGTTGGTATCGATCAGGGCTTTTGCCAGAAGCATCTGGGCGGGCGTGCAGAACCCGCACTGAATAGCCCCGGTTTCGACGAACGCCTGCTGGATGGGATGCAGGGTACCATCGGCGGCGACCAGCCCTTCGACGGTGGTGACCGCTGCACCGTCGACCTCGACGGCGCGGAGCATGCAGCTTCGGACAGGCTGGCCGTTCATCAAAACGACACACATGCCACAGTCGCCGGTATCACAGCCGCGCTTGACGCTCTTGTAGCCCGCGCCGCGCAGCACGTCGAGCAGACAATCGACTCGCCCAACACTGAGCTGTCTTTCGAGACCATTAACGGTAAGCGTGACGGAAAGGTTTTGATCACTCACAGCCTGTTTTCTCCTTCTCGGATTTGTTCCAGTGCCCGACGGGTCAATACGGCGGCCATTTCGCGGCGGTATTCGGCGCTTCCCAGGTAGTCGGAGACGGGACTGACCTCCTGGGCAACGGCAGCGGCGGCGGCTTCGATCTGTTCGGCGTTAAGTTCCTTACCGACCAGGAGATCAACCGATTGGGACAGGCGGACGGTTTCACGGCAGACACCGATCAGGGCCAGCCGCGCCGAGCCAACAATCGTGCCTTCTGATTTCACAACGGCCACCGCTGCGACAATCGGCTGGTCAGCTGACATCCGGGCGACACGGGCCGATCCCCAGCAGCAGTCGGCCCGGTCGACCGGGAGGAGCAGGGAAGCAGGCGGTGACTGGCTGGCACTGGTACGGGCGAAAAACTCGATGATCGGAACCTGTGCCCCATCGGCGAGCGCGACTCGTGCATCCAGCGCAAGCAGCGCGGCGGCGGCTTCGGGGATGCGGTCAGGTGAATAGACTGCCCGTTCGAGCGTGGTGGCGGCCCGGCGCTGCCAGGGCAAAGCGGTCAATGTTCTGCGGAGCGGTGCAGGCGTGTCTTCACAGTCGACGGCGGCCTGCACCATCAATTGAAGCGGCAGGCTGACATATTCTTTGCCATCTTCTCCACTTGTTCGGGTGATTTCGATGAAGGAATCCCCAACGCTACCTGTCATTGTGATAACTCCTTGAGGGATCGGCCATCAACCTGGCGGTGAGGCGGTGAACGTACTTATGTAGAGTATATCGTAGACAGACCAGGCTAATAAGTCAATCGACAGCCGCAACACGGTTGTCTGTATGCCTCTTATTCAAAAACGGCAGGGACAGCGAATCTTTCGACATCAGACTGATAGTGTGGGGCCAGACATTGCCTAAGGAGTACTATGAAAGCTCCAGAAGGATGACCGACTGCGGGGCGGTGAGTCCTTTGATCTGGACAGCTTCCAATTTCTGGATTTTGAGATTTTCTGAACCGGGGATGCCCTCGGCGATGACTTCCGGGGTAACCGCGATCTGTCCATCGCGGGCAAGATCGACCAGGCGGTGGGCCACGTTGACAGTCAGCCCGACCATTGCATAGTTCATCCGCGTTCGCCCGCCAACATGGCCGAGAACGACAGGTCCCCGGTTGATGCCGATTCCCATCCCCACATGCATCCCTCGTTCTCCGGCCCAGTATTTCTGCAACTGGCGGAATCTGCGAAGCATGGAAACCGCCGTCGAGAGTGCCCGGTGGCTGGCGTCCAGCTGTTCGTAGGGTACATTGAATGCGATCAGGAGTTCGTCCCCGGCGATATCGAAAATTACCCCTTCGTGCTGGTAGGTGATCTCCATCATCTCGGTAAATACATTGTTGAGCAGTTCAATCACATCATCAGGGGGGTGCTCAATGGTCAGGCGGGTGAAGCCCCGGAGATCGGCAAAGAGCACCAGCGCCGTGCGGCGTTCGCGCCGGGAGAGAATATCGCTGTCGCCTAGAACACGTTCGACAAGCGCGGGACTCATGTAGCGCGAGAAGGCTTCGAGCACGCGTTTTCGCTCGACGCGCTCGCTTTCCAGGCGGATGCGCTCGCCTTCTTTGATCGCGGTGATATCCTGCCAGATCATCACGAAACCCAGTGATTCGACCGGAGAGATGCTGACATTGAACGTGCGATTGGCAGTGCTGTCTTCGCCGCCGCGAAGCGTGTACTCGCCGGAAACCGCCGAAAAGCGCTCCTTTGACCTGATCTGGAGATCGGCCAATGCCAGGCTGAAAACATCCTGAAGCGCCTGCCCAATATGATCCTCGGTCAGTCCGAGAACCTGCCGGGCAGAACTATTGATGGTAGTCAGTATCCCATCGCTGTTGACGATTGTGACGGGATAGCCGGTCGAGTATAGAAGCGCCTCCGCCTGGCTGCGCTGCCGTCTGACTTCTCCGAACAGGCGAGCGTTATCGAGCGCAACGGAGGCGTGACTGCTGATCGCTACGAGGAGGTTGAGTTGATCTTCGGTGAACACATTTGAACGCCGTGAGAGGACTACCAGGGCACCCAGTAAATAGTCGATGTGAAAGAGGGGAACAGCGACGGCAGAGCCAACCTGCTCGACTTCGACCTGTTCGTTCCAGAACGGATCAGACTGACAATCCCTGATCAAGAGTGGTTTCTGGTGTTCCATAACGTGGCGGGCAAGCCGGTCGGACAGGGCGTCGATGTCGGCTGGCGCGGCATCGACGGGAGATGTTCCGGGGCGTGATATGACGTGCTGCTCCTCGCCCCTTCTGTCTCTATCAGTCAGCAGCAGGAAGGTCTGATCGGCCTGGGTCAGCGAAGTGGTCAACGAAGCAATTTCGTGCTTGAGGCTGTCGTAATCGAGAAAGCTCGATAGGAGCTGGCTGATCAGGTAGAGCAGCTCGATTCGCTGCCGTTCTTCGTTCAGCGCATCTCGTCTCTTCTTTAACGCTAAAAGGGAATTGATTCTTGCCATCAATTCATCAGAATTGAATGGGCGTGAGATAAAATCGTTGGCCCCGGCATCGATCCCCCTGGTGCGCTGTTCCGGGGTCTGTAATGCACTAACCAACACGATGGGAATGAATTGGTTCTGATAGTGCTTCCGGATATATTCGGTTACTTCGAAGCCATTCATGTCCGGCATCATGACGTCGAGGAGAATGAGATCGGGGATTTCTTCTTCAATCAGCGCCAGGGCTTCCTGACCGGAAGCGGCGAGAGTTAGCCGGGAGAACCCGGCTATTTTCAGGCGGGCGTGAAGCAGGTTAAGATTGGACGGATCATCATCGACAATGAAAATATTGGCCTGGAATAGATCGTTAATCATACTTGCCTCATCTACCTTAGATTAGTGAAGTGTATCAAAAACCGGAACGCATTGAAAGTGGAAAAAATAGACAGCCATTTCTTGCTGCCAGCGTTTGCAGATTGTTTACTCAAAGAGTTATTGTTCAGGCTGGTTGTTTCCAGGGTTGATAATCGGTAAGCTTATTAGTGCTCATTCTAAAATAATGATCTGCCATTATAAAGACAGGATAATCTTGCGAGAGATGTCAGATCAACTGGTGGTGTGGAGGACAGTGTGTCAATGAAACGATTTCCATTAGTGCTGGTTCTTGTTTCCGTGCTCATATTCGCAGCGTTTTTCAACCCTGGACAGGCATTGGCTCAAGGAGAAAATCCAGATGAGCCGGTAGTCTATGGCATTCTACTCTATTCGAATACCTGCCCGCACTGCCACGAGTTTATTACCAATGACTGGCCGGTGATGAAGCAGGAGTTTGGCGATCAGTTCCAGCTTTTGTTCATCAATGTGAATTCGGACGCAGGACACATACTCGGCGGAGCGGTCTACGACTATTACGGCATTCCTGAAGGCGAACGCTATGTGCCGATGATGATGATCGGCAACCAGGTGTTCGTCGGCGGGTACGACATCCCAATGCTGGGCGGCGACGCGGTGCGCCAGGGGTTGGCCTCTGGCGGCATTCCGCTGCCGGATGTCCCCGGATTGCAAGAAGCCTATGCCCAGGCGCTTGCAATGGCCGGGGAAACCGCCTCGAATACAGGTGAAGAACCTGCTGATGCGGCACCTGAAGCGTCGAACAGTTCTGGTGAGACGCAGGAAAACTCGTCCGGAGGGATCGACACTCAGGCTGAGAACGTCGACTCCGGGCAGTCGATCCGCGATATGACGGTGGCGGATCGGATCAAACGCGACCTGGCCGGAAACCTGATCGCGATTGTCGTGCTGCTGGGATTGGTCGCAAGCCTGGGGACGGTGCTGGTTACCACTGCCTCGACCGGGGAAAAGGCTTCCGGCTGGCTGGAGAAGTCACCGGCCTGGGCGATTACGTTGATCGTGGCGCTGGCGGGACTTTTCATCGGGGTAACACTGGTTTCGAGCACGCAGGGAGAAGCCCTGCCAACGATGGCAGCGCTGACCGTTCTGGTGGCTTATCTCGTCATCAGTGTGACGATCTACGTGGCACGGCCAATCACCAGCGGGCCTCGCAGAAAGCTTTCGGCGTTTACCATTCCTTCATGGTTGTTCCTGGTGGCAATTTCCGCTGGGATGGTCGTGGCGCTTTACCTGGGTTATGTCGAGGCTGCCAAGGTAGAAGCGGTTTGCGGCGCAGTCGGCGACTGCAATACCGTTCAGCAGAGTTCTTACGCTATGCTGTTTGGATTTCTCTCGGTGGGGCTTTTGGGTGTTATTGGGAACGTCGCGATGTTGATCGCGTGGCTGGTCGGGATGTCTGGCAGGGGGATGCTGTCTGACCTCGGCTGGGTGGCCCTGTTCGGCATGGCGATCTTCGGGACGGCTTTCTCGATTTACCTGACCTTCCTCGAACCCTTTGTAATCGGGGCGACCTGCGCCTGGTGTGTCACTTCGGCGATTACAATGATGCTGATACTGTGGTTCAGCACGGGACGCGGGTTGCAGTCAGCCCAGCGGTTGTTAGAGGGGCAGAACGTAAAAACCCAGCCCGGTGCTTCGGCACCAGGCTAAAGACGGCTGCGGGACGAGCTTCTATCTGGCGTGGTATTGAAAGAACAAGAGAATAAAGAGCCAACCCGACGATCAGGTTGGCTCTTAGTTTTCTGGCATGAATACTGAATACAGTTTACGGGGCGAGGAAATCCTGCAGGATGCTGGCAAACTGCGGCTGGCGAAGACGTCGCAGGGCCTGGCGCTCGATCTGGCGGATGCGCTCACGCGAGAGTCCCATCGCCCTGCCGACCTGCTCCAATGTCTGAGGGATGCCATCCCCCAGACCGAAACGCAGGCGTAGAATCTGGGCCTCGCGGGGCATCAACTCGTCCAGTGTCTGCTCAATCGTCTCGTTGAGGGCTATGGTGCGGATGGCCTCGTCGATTGAGGGCGAGTCTTCGTCTTCGATGAAATCGCCGAATTCGCTTTCCTCCCCAACCGGTGTCTCCAGCGCAATGGTTTGTGGGTTCGCCTCCAGGGTTTCTCTCACCTGGGAGACGGGTAGGTCGAGCATCTCACCGAGTTCCCGGTGGGTTGGCTCGCGGCCTAATTCCTGCTCCAGAATTTCGTTGGCGGTGTTGATCCGGCGGAGCTGGTCGGAGAGATGGAGGGGGAGGCGGATCGTACGTGATTTCTGGGAAAGCGCCCGCGTGATCGTCTGCCTGATCCACCAGCTTGCGTAAGTGCTGAAGCGGTTGCCCATCGAGTAATTGAATTTGTCGACCGCGATCATCAGGCCGATATTGCCTTCCTGAACAAGATCGGACATCGGCAGGCCCTGGTTGCGGTAGCGCTTGGCAATGCTGACGACCAGGCGCGTATTGGCGCGGCCCATGTGCTCACGTGCCCGCTGGCCATCGGCGACTGCTTCTTCGAGCAGGACGATATCCTCTACGGACAGGTCTTCCTCGTCCTTGAGCATGTCGGCGGCTTTAAAGCCGAGTTCGATTCTTTTCGCGAGGGCGACTTCCTGATCGGCTGTCAGGAGGGGTTCGGAGGCCATCTGCCGGAAATAGAGGCTGACGGTATCGTCGGCAGGAATATGGTCTATGTTTTCGGGCGTGTCATCGGTATCAGCAAAAAGATCGCTGTCAACTTCGTAACTGTCTAATAACTCAAGTACCGCTTTACTATTGCTCATTCATTACCACCTTTCGTTATTCAACCAATACAACATCATCTATACAAACATTGTACAACGCATGTATACTTACAGTCAAGTGCCCCATTCATCTCCCGGCATTATGGATTATTATTGTAATTTTTACCATTATATACAAATCCTGTCTATGATCCATTAGAGTCATATAAGAAAAAAAGGATTCATAAAAATGAGTGAATATCTAAAAATGTGATCAACTGCCAGCAATTTGATCGTATCGCTGGAAGCTTTTTAGCCCTCACCCTAAATTCCCTCGTGTGAATTGGCTAACCAATTGCCCATATTGCCACCCTCTTGCATGGAGAGGGACTTAAGACCTGATGAAAAAGAACCGGGGATAAGGGGCAAAAAACACCATCCGGTTTATTTTACAGGACCGCTCTCTCTGTGTTTGGAAAATGCAGCATTATTTCTTTACAGTCACTATGGGAACAACCGGCGGACGAGCCTGCCCAGGAGAAATATCAAAACGGGGAGCAGGGCTATGCCAAAGATAATCGTGGCGAACAGGTAGCTATATCCCTCATCTTCTGGCCCAAAAGGTTGACCGAGCGAGGCGGTGAAAGCGCCCCACCAGACAGTCAGCCAGGCCAGGGCGACGTCAATGGAGGGCTGTATCGCCGATACATACCAGGTCTGAAGTGAGACAATCCAATCACCGACAAATGGGGAGAGGTATTCATAGTTGGCGGTAATCAGCCAGATCAGGCCGCCCAGCACGCCAACGATCCCCCAGAACCGCCGTCTGCGGGCACGTTTGCCCGCGCGCTGGCCGGCGAATTTCTCCCGGCGCTGCTGTGCTGCTTCCTGCATTTGACGGTCGATGGTGCGCCACTCGGTCACCCCATAGGTGGGATTATAGCGGCGGTTGGCCTCCAACTCTTCCCGCGCTTTTTCCTGGCGGACACGTTCATGGAGAATGGGCACCCACTCATCGCGCTGTGCTTCGACCGCCTCCAGGCGCAGCAAGTGGCTGAGACGCGCCCCGCAGGCATTACATACGGCGCTGTATACGGGCTGCTCGCAACGCGGGCAGCGGCTGGCAAGCCCACTGCCGCAGGTCAGGCAGAAATTCAGCGAGCCGTCATTCTGTGCGCCGCAGGTATGACACGTCCAGGTGAGAGGGAGCAGGTTTCGACCGGATCGATCCGGGTAGCCGAGGGTATCGCAGTGCGGGCAGCGGATTCGCGGCTGCCAGGTATCGACTTCGACCCGACCACCGCAACTGGCACAGGTCATCCCGGTGGGGATGCCGTCGATATCCCATATGACGCTTGATTGTGGCGAATGGGTAAAAGTCTCCATCTACTGCCAGCTATCTGTTTTGATTGCGAATTACAACTGCCTGTAAAGTATAGTCTAACTCGCATAGTCTTGGTATAGTACCCACAATAAATGGGGTATGCTTTTCAGGCATCGACAAGGTGCTCAAAAGGCTATACGCAGTTTCTGGGAGAAACGATGCAGACAGAGACGATCTCACTGGGACCGGTGCCGCAGCTTACTATCAACTGCCAGGGGAACCTGGAGATCAGCGGATCAGCACGCAAGGAGATCAAAATTGAGTACGAGGCCGGTTCTCTTGAGTTAGCCACCGACGACAATAAGGCAGCCATACACAGTCCCTCCGCCTGTGTGATCCGGATGCCCCAGGCGGGTACAGCCCGGATCGGGCAGGTCGGTGGTAATTTCCATGTACGCGATGTCGCCGGGGAACTGATCATTGAGGCAACACACGGGTCATTCTATGCCCGTCGGGTTGGGAAACTTGAAATCGGGCGGGTCGAAAAGGAAGCCCGCATCCGCGAAGTGAGCGGCTCGGTGACCATCGGGCAGATCGGCGGGAGCCTGGCTTTGAGAGATACTGAACGCACTGTTTATATCGAGGAGATCGGCGGCGACCTGTGGGGGAGAAATGTCACTGGTGGGATCGAATGTGACCGGGTAGGGGGGACACTGGCCCTGCGTACGCCATTTACTCCCGGCATTACCTGGCGGTTTGGCCGGGCTGAGCGGGCGATCTTCCAGGTGGACGACGATGATAATGTGCGGTTTGTGCTCGCGCCGGAAGCTGTATTACAGTTGGCTGAAAGATTGAGTGCAATCTGGGAGGGAAATCACTGGGTGGTTCTGATCGGGAGCGGTGCGGCGACTGTTCACCTGCTGGCGGCGACCCATGTAGCCTTGAATCGAGGGGCCAGATATGATGAAGGGACAGCGTTTGCCTATTCATTCGCCGTCGACGACGAACCTGCCTCCGACCTGGCCGATCTTTCGGCTGAACTGGATACCCAATATACGATGCTTGAGGCCAGCCTGTCCGACAACCTGTCGGAACGGCTGCGGCATCATATCACCGAACAGCAGAAGATCGCCCGCCGCCAGGTAGAGGATGCGCACCGGGCAGGCGGGGGAAATCAGCCGCCATCACCGAAGACGGGTACACCGGCGGATGTATTCGGCATGGCAGAAAGCAGCCTGCTGCGAGAGCCGATCACCGAACAGGAACGGCAGCGAATTCTCCAGATGCTCGAAAGCGGGCGTATCAGCGTCGAGCAGGCCGCCCAATTATTGGACAACTAGAAAAGGACAACGATCATGGCCGCCTCGACCATACACGGTCGGCACCATACAGGGCATAACGAAGGTCTCCAGGCAACACAGCTATCCCGCGACCTGGGCCAGATTGCGGAACTGATCGAGCTGTGCTTCAGCGCACAGATGGACGCCGGGGGACGCTCGGCGGTGCGCGAAATGAAGATGCTTTCGAGCCTGGGGCCGCTGCTGTGGCCGCTGACACTGTTCAATGGAACGGCATTTGGCCTGGGGTTGGGTTACGTCTGGCGAGAAGGGGGACGGGTGATCGGCAATGTGAGCCTGTATCGTGGCGGGCGGCATCCCTGGCTGGGGCCGGGGTTCCTGATAGCGAATGTCGCCGTTTTGCCTGAGTACCGGCGGCGGGGGATTGCGCGGGCTATGATGATCGAAACACTGCGGCTGGCCCAGCAGAAACAGGGTCGGTGGGTTTCATTGCAGGTCGAAGCTGACAACGCGGGCGCGATTGCACTGTACCGTGAACTGGGTTTTGAGCAGTTGGAAACGATCAGCCAGTGGACGACCGGGTATTTCCGCCCGACGGTGCTGCCAACTCCCCACGACGAATGGCCGGTGCGAATCCGACGCCGGGGCGAGGTCGACGCGGAGATGGACCTGATCTATAACCGGGCGCGGGTCGGGGCGATTGCCTGGACGCGTCCCATCGCGCAGGGTGCCGTCCAGGAGATGGCCAGCAATGTTTTGCTTGGGACGAACAAGGAACACTGGGGGGTGTTCGATCCAGATGACGGTGGGCGACTGTTGGGCGTTTTATGGATAGACGTAATCAACTGGGTTTCTGTGCGGCTGACGCTCTTCTTCGACCCGGCACTGGAAGATCCCAACGGACGCCGGGCATTATTGAGCCGCACGTTACGCCTGGCTCATCTGCAAGGGCGGCGGATTCAAATTGAAACTGCGGCGCATGACGATCCTGTTGACGAAGTGCTGATCAGCAACGGATTCCGAAAAGTCCGCACACTGGTCTTGATGCGCAAGCAGCTTGAAGATTGAATCAGATCAGCAAGAGAACGGACATGGGAGAAGACCAGAACCAAATCCTGGCGCGTGTTGCGAGAGGAGAGCTTTCTGCCGAGGAAGGCAGCGAACTGCTGGCGGCAACCAACAGTATCCACCCGGCCCAGACCGGCCTGACTAAGCCCGGAACCCTTCGCGTGAAGATTACAAATGTGGATTCGGGCAGGGTGAAGCTCTCGATCAATATTCCCCTGAGCCTGGTCGAAGTGGGTATTGGGATGGGGGCGCGCTTCGCGCCGCACCTCGACGATTCTGCCTTTGAGCAGGTGGCCGACGCCGTACGGGAAGGCAGTGCGGGGAAGGTGCTTGAGATATTCGAGGAGAACAGCCGCGAGCGGGTGGAAGTATGGATCGAGTAAGCGGGGCGGTACTATTGACTTCGCGACCAAAGGGCACTATCGTTAAGCCGATTTTGAGCCTGTTCAGGGTAGAAAACAGAGATTAAAGAGAGTAGCAATGAATCATACCAAGATAGTCTGTACCATTGGCCCAGCCTCACGCGAGCAGGAAATGCTGGAAAAGCTGATCGAGGCCGGAATGAACGTCGCAAGGCTGAATTTCTCGCACGGTGACCAGGAATATCACGCAGAAAATATCAGGCGAATCAGAGCGGCAGCGGAGAAAACCGGCAGGCCTGTGGCGATCACCGCCGATCTGCAGGGGCCAAAACTGCGCGTTGGCAAAGTCGCCGAGCCGGGGGTGGCGATCAACGAAGGGGAGCGGATCGTCCTGACGACCGCCCCGGTAGCGGGCCACCGGACGGAATCGGAAGAAACAAAAGCCGTGATTCCGATCCAGTATGAGGCCATGCCAAAAGACGTGAACCCAGGGGAGCGCATCCTGATTGACGATGGGTTGATGGAGCTTTCGGTCGAGTCAACGCGGGAGATCGATATCGTCTGCACGGTGGTGACCGGGGGAATTGTTCACAACAACAAGGGTCTGAATCTGCCGGGTACCGCGTTGTCTCTGCCGGGGATCACCCAGAAGGACTGGGAGGACCTGGACTTTCTGATCGCGCAGCAGGTGGACTGGGTAGCACTTTCTTTCGTGCGGACTGCATCGGATGTCGAGGAGTTGAAGAAGTATATCGATGGGTGCTGCTCAGAAGATCATACAATCCGGGTGATCGCCAAGATCGAGAAACCGCAGGCGCTTGACGTGATCAATGATATTCTGGAGGCTGCCGATGCGATCATGGTCGCAAGAGGCGATCTGGGGATCGAGATTCCCGCCGAAAAACTGCCGATGGTGCAGAAACGGCTGATCCGGTTAGCTAACAGACGCGGACGGCCTGTGATCACCGCGACACAAATGCTCGATTCGATGATCCGCAACCCGCGCCCGACACGGGCGGAAGCCAGCGACGTGGCAAACGCGATCCTTGACGGCACGGACGCGATCATGCTTTCAGGCGAAACGGCGATTGGTCACTACCCGCTCGAATCGGTGCGAACAATGACCCGGATCGCCAAAGAAGTCGAAGAGGCAACGCTGGTCGGAGACTGGCAACCCCCGTCGTATATCTCACACCTGGCACGGGATGTCACCGACGCGGTGAGTCATGCGACCTGTGAAACTGCCGACGATCTACAGGCTAAGGCGATCATTGCTTCAACGGCCAGCGGCTGGACGGCGCGGAGCATTGCCAAATACCGGCCTCATATGCCGATTATCGCCGTCACACCTGACCCGGTGGTGCGGCGTCAACTGGCACTCTCCTGGGGCGTTCTTCCGCTACTGGTGAATCGAGCAAGCAGCACCGACGAAATTCTCAAAGTTTCGATTGATGAGGCTCGGAAACAGGGATTGATCAATCCGGGGGATCGGGTTGTTGTGACGGCGAGCGTCACGCCGAATATCCCCGGCGCAACAAACATGATGACAGTGGAACGGGTGCCGGACGAGGCCTGATCGATAGAACAGATCTCCAAAGCCGAACAGTTGTTGTTCATCCATTAGATACTCCTATCTTCCTAATCGCTACCGAGGCACAGTGCAGGTGTGGCAGGTTTTCTGGAGGACGTATTGTTCAGTGGGAGTGTGCAATGGAAGAACACCCTCTGGCTATGGCGTGTACTTCTGCCATCCTGGCGGGAGTCATGCTTGGGATCGGTTTCGAGGGCGAGCTGGTCGGCCCGATTGTCCTTTTGCTGATCATCGCCTATATGTCTGGCGCTGTGATGAATATGATTCACTGCGAAAGGGATGGTATGCAGCCGCTGATGTCACTGCTGGCGCTTGTCGTGTTGAGCAGTGTGTCCGTCGTTTTTGGCTATATGACGATACGCTATTTCGTCACCAGCGACATACTTAAAATGTTCATGCCGTGACCGGCCAACCTACCGCTTATTCTTCGGCGGCTTCCTGAAGGGCGCGCTCGGTTTTGAGGCGGAAGTAGGCATCCATCACTTCGGAAGCGACGGGAAGGGCTATCGACGAGCCTTCGCCGCCGTTGTAGATGAAAGCAATCACCGATATCTCTGGATTGCCATACGGCGCGTAGGACATATACCAGGCGTGAGCGGGCCAGTTGCCAGGGATACACTGTTCGAGGGCGGCGGCGATATTGTCACAGAACTCGGCGGTACCGGTCTTCCCGGCGATGGGGACATAGGGTAGATAGTTTTCCTGGGCGGTGAGCGCCGTACCGCCTTCTATGGTCACTGCCCCGCGCATCCCGGTCTGGATCAATCGCATCGTCTCGTCGAGGGTTTCCGGGTAAGGCTCGCCATATTCTTCCTGCCAGTATGCCCGGATGTCTTCCCGCATGTCGGTTCTGACCGGTTCAAACCCGGCTACCACCTGTCCATCGGCGTCGATGATCTCGCGGACCAGAGTCGGCTTGACGGCAACGCCGTTATTGATGATCGTGTTCAAAACGTTGATCATTTGCAACGGCGTGGTCAGGATGTAACCCTGCCCGAACGCCGAGTTATACGTATCACCGGTTGACCAGTTTTCGCCCCAGACCCGGCGCTTCCAGTCCGGGCTGGGGACAAATCCCTGGTTCTCGCCGGCCAGTTCGATGCCGGTCGTCTGCCCCAGGCCGTAGAACTCCATCCAGCGGGCCAGCCGGTAGATACCCAGACCAGTTCCTTCGACTTCGTCTTCGAATCCGCCGCCTACCTTGTAGAAATAGATATCGCACGACCAGGCAATTGCCTCGATGAAACTAACCCGCCCGTGCCCGGTTTCCAGCCAGCAGACGAACTGCTGCGCCCGGCCCGGATCGTTGGGGTAGTAACGGTCTTCAAGCTGGATTTCCCCCGGACACTCGATTTCATAATCGGGATCAACGACTCCTTCTTCGACCACGCCGGTGGCAGTGACGACCTTGAAGATTGATCCGGGTGGGTAGAGCGAGTTGACCGCCTGGTTGAACAGCGGACGCAGCGGGTCTTTTGATACCTGGTCGTAATAGGGGTAGTCGATGGAACGGGCAAAGCGGCTGTTGTCATAGGTTGGCCAGCTTACCATTGCCAGGATTTCACCGGTGCGCGGGTTTGTGGCGATCACCACGCCCCGGTCATAGCCTATGAGATTATCCGGGTTCTGCTCTTTGAGCCGGGTGATCATATCGATCAGCGCTTCCTGGGCAGCCTCCTGAAGCTCGGCGTCGATGGTCAGGCGGACACTGTAGCCCGGCTGCGCCGCGCGCGGCTCGCTGACGTTGCGGATGATCTGACCTGCCACGTCACGTTCGACACGTTGGAGTCCGGGGTTTCCGGCCAGCAAGTCCTGCAAAGAATACTCGATACCGTCATAGCCAATCCGGTCGCGGTCGAGGACATAGCCCTGCGCTTCAAATTCATCGGCCCGGTCGGCGGGGATCGGCCCCATGTAGCCAATGATATGAGCCGTAAGCGGCCCGGTCGGATAATCGCGCACGGAGACCCATTCGACATCGACACCAGGGAAGTTTTGCTGCTCGGAGATAATCATCCGGGCAATATCGTGGTCTACGTCAGTATCGACGACCACTGCCCGGAAGGGAGCGATACCCTGGCCTTCACGAACCATCGTCAGCAGGCTTCGCTGGGGGATGCCGCGCTCGTCGACCGCATCCAGTTCGCCGCTGTAGGGGATGCCGAGCAGTCCGGCCAGCCGTTCGAGCACGGCCCGTTCTTCGGCATCGTCATCCGGCAGGAGTGCCGGAGTAACCGTCACGTTAGCGCTGGCAACGTTGACGGCTAACTGCACATCGTTCCGGTCGAGAATGATACCGCGTGTGGCGGGAATGCTGACCTCATCGTAGCGGTTTTCGTCGGCCTGGAGGATATATGTATCACTCTGGACAAACTGGATCACGTAGAGACGCGCTGCCAGCCCAACAAAGGCAATCGCGATTACAACCTGTAAAGTCAGAATTCGCCATCTGGGTGGCTGACGTCGGGGTCGATAGGTCATTAGCTGCCTGATCCGGCTATATCTTAACCTGACGTGGGTGCAGCCGGTCGTGCCAGCGTGCCAGCAGACGCAGGACCGGGATAAACAGAACGATATCAAACAATACTGACGGCAGTGTAACATACCCGAAGCTTGCCGACCACGATAAAGGATAATCGGTGAGGAAACGCAGCAGAAGCATATAGATCACATGGTAGGCTGTCGCACCGACGGCGGTGAGCAGCAGGGGGAGCAGCAGGGATGCCCGGTAGACCTGCGCTTCGAGCAGACCGATCAGGTAGGCAAGGGGCAGCAGCGCCAGCGACGAAACGCCAAGGGGCATCCCGGAGAACAGGTCGAGAAGAAGGCCTCCGACAAAGGCCCAGGCCAATCCCTCCTGCTCCTGATCGAGTGTCGACCAGGCAAGAACGAGAAGTACAACCAGATCGGGCTGTCCACCGTAGACCCGCAGATGGGGAAGCACCGTCGCCTGGAGGAGGACGGCGACAACAAAAAGCGGGATGCCTAACTGGAGACTCACTGCCCTGTCCCGCCTTCGGATTCAATGACTTCATCGAAGGTGGCCAGGTCGACCGGCTCGAAGCTGGTGATGATCGAGACGATGCGCAGGTTGTCATAGTCAACGGTTGGGCGGATTTCGGCGGACTGGAAAAGGTCGGCCTGCTGGCGGCGGACGCTGGTCACCTGGCCGATCACGATATTGGCCGGGAAAGTGCCACCCAGTCCGGAGGTCAGCACCAGGTCACCAGGTTCGACGAGCGCCTCCTGCGGGATGAGTTCCATGCGCAGGCCGCCCTGAAGCTGCCCGGTGACCGTTCCCTCGGCGCGGGCGGTTTGCAGGCGGGCGTTGATCGCGCTCTCCGGGTCGTTGGTCAGGCGTATCCAGGCAGCGTTGGCCGCCACGCTTTCGACGCGCCCCACCAGTCCCAGGTCGCTGATCGCCGGGTTGCCGACCTGGACGCCGTCCCGCGTGCCCCGGTTGATGATCACCCAGCGCAGGTAGCTGCTCGTGTCGCGGGCGATCACATCGGCGGTGACGAAGTTCTGATCGGTATTTTCGGACGCATAATTGAGAATATCGCTCAGGCGGTAATAGTCCTGCTCGATCTCGCGCAGGCGGACGATCTCGACCTGCATCTCGGCGACAAGCCGCTCAAGTTCGAGCGCACGCTCTTCCAGGTCGGCATACTCAAGGGGGTCTTCAGTCAGTTCCTGGGCGGCCCCGGCGCCATCGGTCAGCAAACCAGCGGCGGGTTTAAGCGGGGCCATGATCGCCGTCTGGATGATCCGCAAAACGCCGGACTGACTACCGGCTATGATCAGAATGGTGACAATCAATAAAATGCCGAAGGTCACCAGCCATCTGTTTTCACGGCGCATAACAGTTAATCCCATCAAACAAACAATCAGGTGTGGTCCCTATCCAAACTGGAACCACACCTGTTATTTTATCACGTTCGCTTCTGTTGATCAGTGGTGGGTGGAACCACGTTCCAGTCCGACGAGCACGCGCCGCAGGTTGTCGTAGTCTTCGAGGACGCGCCCCGCACCACGCGCCACGCAGGTCATCGAGTCTTCGGCAAGCCAGACACGCATGTTGACATCGTCGGCGACCCGTTCGGTCAGCCCGGCAAGCTGCGATCCACCTCCCGCCATACAGATGCCGCTCTCCATCAGGTCGGCGATCAGTTCGGGGGGTGTTTCTTCGAGGGCGTCTTTAATCGTGTCAATGACAATCTGGACGGAAGTCGAGAGCGCTTCACGGAGTTCAATCGAGGAGAGTTCGACGGCTTCGGGCAGCCCGGTGATCAGGTTGCGGCCGCGCATGGTAAAGGTGCGTTCCTCCGGCAGGGCAAAGGCCGAGCCGCACTCGATTTTGGCGCGTTCGGCCATGCGCTCGCCGATCAGCAGGTTATATTTTGAGCGCATGTACTGGATGACATCCTCGTCCATCTCATCGCCCGCCACGCGGATCGAGCGGCTGATTACGATGCCGCCCAGCGAGAAGATGGCGACCTCGGTGGTGCCGCCGCCGATATCGACAATCATGCTGCCCCGGCTTTCGGTGATGGGCAGTCCGGCCCCAATTGCGGCGGCCATCGGCTCTTCGATCAGGAAGGCTTCACGCGCACCGGCGGAGATCGTCGCATCGTAGACGGCGCGTTTCTCGACTTCGGTGACACCGCTGGGGATGCCGACCACGACACGGGGGCGCGGAACCGGCACCAGCGATTGTTCATGGGCCTTACCGATGAAGTATTCGAGCATCGCCTGGGTGATCTCGAACTCGGAGATGACCCCATCCCGCAGCGGGCGGATCGCCACGATGTTGGCCGGGGTGCGCCCGACCATCTGGCGGGCCTCGGAGCCAATTGCCAGGGCCTTGCGAGTACTTTTTTCAATCGCCACCCAGGATGGCTCGTTGATCACAATACCCCGTCCACGGACGTTGACCAGCGTATTTGCCGTACCGAGGTCGATGCCGATATCGAGAGAAAACAGACCAAGTAACCAGTTAAGCGGGGTAAACACAGAGGGTGTACTCCTCAAGTGGGCAAACAATCACCCTGATTTTTTTATAGTGATGGGAACTTTTCAGGCTCTATGTAAAACATCTCGCAGCGAGAATTAGATGATCGACGTAGGATTTTATACTGCGAGACACAAAAAGCCTGACAGAACCTGTAGGGCATAAATAAGACAGATAATTTCAGAAAAACTATCACTTTTGCAAATAGGATAAAGTGATAAATGTTTATCAGCCTGCCGCCGAATTATACCATTGCCAAAAAGTGCCTGCAATGTACCGATTCTGGGGCCCGGTGCTTGAGCGCCGGGAATTGGCGATCATCCCTCCCAACCTGCCGCCGACCGGCCCGCCAGCCAGCCCGTCGAAAAAGCCGCCTGTAGATTATATCCTCCGGTGTCTGCGTCGATATCGATCACCTCTCCGGCAAAATACAATCCCTCGACCAGCCGCGAGGCCATCGTGCGAGGATCGATCTCGCGGATGTCCACGCCCCCGGCAGTGACAATCGCCTGGGCAATCGGCTGGAATCCGGTCACTTCAAGCCGGAAATCTTTCAACCAGCCTCGCAGCCGACCGCGCTCCTCGGACGTGATCTGATGCCCTGGTTTGTCAGGAGAAATCTCGACCAGCCTTGAACACACCGGGATCAACGACTGCGGCAGCAGGTCTTTCAGAATCCGCTGGAAATGCTGCTTGCCCTTCTGATCGAAATCCCGCAGTAGCCGTGCATCGAGTTTTTTCTCGTCGAGCGCCGGTTTGAGATCAATCGATAGGCTCACTGATTGTTTTCGCAGCACCGCATCGACCACCTGCTTACTCATCGTCAGGATGACCGGCCCGGAGACGCCGTAATGGGTAAACAACATCTCCCCGAACTCCTCCGTCTGTTTTTTTCCATCGACATACAGGGTCACGTTCACGTTGCGCAGGCTCAAACCCTGCAATTCCTTTGCGACATCACCGGCGGTCTTGAGTGGCACCAGCGCAGGGCGTGCAGGCACGATGCCGTGCCCCACTCCTTCCGCCAGATAATAGCCGTCCCCCGTCGATCCCGTTCCCGGATACGACATACCACCCGTCGCCACGATCACCGCATCGGTCCGGTAAGTCTTATCGGTCGTCTGAATCGCGGTGACCCGTCCGTCTTCCACCAGCAGGCGTTTCACCCGCGTTTTCGTCCTGATCTCCACACCCAGGCCGCGCACCCAGCCTACCAGCGCATCGACCACGTCCCCGGCTTCTTCGCTCGCAGGGAACACCCGTCCGCCCCGCTCGGTGACCGTCTTCACGCCCAGATCGGCCAGCAGCGCCAGCAGGTCATCGCTGAAGAACCGGTAAAACGCCCCGCGCAAAAATCGCCCGTTTGAGCCAAAGTGCGCGACGAAGTCCTCTATCTCCGCGATATTCGTGATATTGCATCGCCCTTTGCCGGTTATTTTAAGTTTTTTCCCCGGCCAATCCATCTTTTCGAGCAGCAGCACTTCCGCCCCCATCGAAGCTGCCTGCCCCGCCGCCATCAGCCCCGCCGGGCCGCCGCCGATCACGATCACCTGTTTTGCCATACACCCTCCGTTTGATATCGCCCTAGAGCATGAACCGTCCGGGGACGTTTGTCAACCTTTGATTATGGAACTCGACGGCGAAACTTGGACGATCCCACACACGTTGGTTACACTTGTTCGGCAGTTTAGACCGCGATTATCAGGTGTTCATTACACCGGTGAGATTATGAAACGATTGACTCCGCTATTATTATTTGTCCTGCTCGTGCTGACCGCCTGTCAGATTCAGCCCTCCTACCTGCCCACGCCGACCAAAACGCCTTATAGCATGTCGACCGCCCTGCCTCCCGCAACGGCAGCCCCGACACTGGAAGCCACCGCAACCCTCGAACCCACCCAGGCACCCGATTCGGCAGCTGATATCACACCGACCCAGGTGCCGCAGCGTGAAGCGATCACCATTGAGAATGCGTCCCAGGTGGCAAGTACACGCCTGGATTCACTTGATCATCCCACCGCTCTGGTCTGGTCGCCTGACGGAAGCCTGCTGGCGGTGCTTGCCGAGAACGGTATCTCGCTTTTCGACAGCGATGATTTAACCGCCGCACCGCGCCTGATCGATCCCGGCACCGGTGGCGGCAGCAGCATTGTTTTTACGCCCGATGGCAGCTCCATCATTCTCGCCGGGTACGACAACACCGTCCAGGTGATCGATGTTGTATCGGGTGGGGCAGATACCCTGCTCGACGGCATCAATGTCAATACACTGGCGATCAATCCTGCCGGGACGATGCTCGCCGTTGGCGACAGTGTGGGCAAAGTCCACCTGCTCGATTTCCCCTCCGGCGATCTCGTCCAGCAGCTTCAAATCGGCTGGCCAATATGGTCTGTTGCTTTCAGTCCCGATGGTACGATCCTCAATTCCGGCGGTGACGACGGCATGGTCTGGATGTGGGATGTCGTCAACATGCAGCTTCTCAACAAGTATGACTATATCGGCGAGGTCTGGACTATCGATTTCAGTCCGGATGGCATCTTCTTCGCCACCGGCAGCGCCGATAATTCCGTCCGGCTGTGGGACGTGCTGTGGGCAGGCACACGCCGCGAAGTGACTTTCGAAGAACATGGCAACGACGTACTGGCTATCGATTTCAACCCCGACGGCACGATCATCGCCTCCGGCGGCGCTGATGGATTTTTGTACTTATGGGATGTCATCATCGGAGGGAGCCTCGTCCGCTTTGAAGCAGCCCCCGGCAGTCAGGTTGTCTCTGTCGCCTTCTCACCCGATGGCACCATGCTGGCGACGATCAACAGCTACGGCCCCATCGATCTATGGGAGCTACCATAGTGGGCGACCGCAAGGGGCGTCCCTACAGTTCCGTCATTTTGAATTGGCCCATCCCAAAAATAAAACCGGGGGACATCGCAAGAAGATGTCCCCCGGTTCATTTTTCCCGTTTAGACGTTCCTACAATCCCTTTTCGTCCAGGAATTTCAATCGATTCGCCGAGCGCGACACTTTGCCGCTGCTGGTCTTGACCAGCCAGCCGCGCGGCACCAGTTCGACATAGCGAACGGCCACGTCACTACCCGCCGCCACCTTTCGCCGGACATTCGCCTTGAGTAGCGACTTTTCCTCGTCGGGCATATCGAAATCGTCGATCTCGGCGATGACCGCCACGTCTTCGGTCCCGGCTCCTACATTCGGTGCACCGAAAGCTACCACCCGACCGGGGTGAATGCCATCGACTTTACTGACCAGCATCTCGATATCACGCGGGTAGACGTTCTTCCCACCGACGATGATCAGGTCTTTCTTACGTCCTAAGACGAACACTTCGCCGTCGGCCACATAGCCCATATCGCCAGTCAGGTACCAGCCCTCGTGGAAAGCTTCCTCGGTCGCATCCGGGCGTCGATGGTACTCAGTCAGCATGTAGGAGCAGTTCAACGCGATCTCGCCGATCCGACGTTCGGGCAGCGGATTGCGATCCGGGTCAAGCACCCTGACGTTCATCCCGCCAATCGGCTTCCCCGACGAAACCGCCGACTCGACGTTCTCGTAATCCGGTTCCACCGGCACCGCCTGTAAGTCTTCGCGCAGTGCCTTGCGATCCAGCCACTCGACCCGCGCCGGTTCGCCGATCTTGCTCTGGGTGACGCCGAACACGGTTTCCGCCATCGCGTAGCAGGTCGCCAGCTTCTCGATTCCTGCCCCGTAGGGTTCAAATCGTTCGGCAAACAGGCGGTGACTGTTGTCATAGATCGGCTCCGAGCAGTTGATGAAGGCGCGCATCGAACTCAGGTCAACGCCTTCCAGGTTTTCATCCCGGATTTTCTGAGCGCAGAAGTTGTAGGTAAAGTTCGGCAGCCAGGTCAGCGTTCCGCCCTGAGCGGTGATCGCCTGAAGCAGCATGTGAGGAGCGCGCACCCAGTCGAAGGGTGACATCAACACCAGCCGCGCGCCGGTCAGTAAAGGCATCAGGAACCCGGCGATCAGCCCCATGTCGTGGTAAAGCGGCAGCCAACTGACAATCACATCGTCGGTCGTGAAATCAAGTGACTTGCTGTACTGATCGAGCTGCTCGAAGATCGCCCGGTGTGCCAGCGCGACACCCTTTTGCAGCCCCGTCGTCCCCGACGAGTGCTGTAAGAGCGCCACCACGTCTGGATCGAAGGTTCCATCCAGGCGCGGCTCGTCGCTGTTGCCCAGCACCGATTCGGGGGTCAGTACCAGAATCTGTGGAAGGTGGATACCTTCGCCTTCTTCGGGCAGAATAGCACGGGCATCATCCTCGACCGCCGGATCGGTCGCCAGCACCGCCGGTTCCGACAGCTTGATCAGCGCCGACATCGCATTCCGGTAGCGATCCGGGTGCAGCTTTTCGCTGGCAAAGGGCATGATCGATGGGATCGCCCCCAGCAGTGCCGCCCCGAAAAAGCTCGCCGTCAGCAGCAGCGAATCCTGCTGCACGATGATCACCAGGTCGCCGGCACCAACACCCAGCGCGGCCAGTTGTTCTGCTGTGCGCTGCGCGGCCAGGTAGACTTCTTTGCGGCTCAGTACAATTTCGTCTCTGTCGGAATAGATCAGGCGCAGGGCCTCGCGGGCGGATTCTGCGCCGGTCGCGAGTGTGAATAACTGTCCGGGTAGCGTCCGTGCCATTTTACTGATTCGCCTCGATGTGCTTGACCAGTTCTGCGACTGTGTCGAAGTTATCTGCCGTCAGTTCGTTGTCGTCGATTCTCACCCCGAAGGTCTCCTCGACGAACAGCGCGATATCCACCAGACTGAACGAGTCGATCAGCCCGCTGGAGATCAACGGTTCGTCGTCGGCCATCGGGTAGCTTTCGTCGTGGAGAATTTCACTTTTCAGGTAGTCTTTCAGTTTTGCGCCAATCTCGTCGCTCATTTTTGTTTCCCTCGTTTAACTTGAATTTGATTGCGGTACCGTCTGGTCTCAATTCCCCGAAACGCCGCGCCACACTACATCCAGCGTTTGCAGCGCGGTCAGGTTGCGGACCGGCCAGCCGTATTGCATATTTCCCTCGTCGTAGAAGTGGCAGAACGGCCCCTGGTAGGTCAGGTGGAAATCGTCATCGCGCAGGCCGTGCGCGGGCAGTGGATCGGTCGCCGCCCAGAAATTCCACAGCGGTACGTCGTATTCCTTCGCCACCTGAACGACCGCCGCATTGAGGCTGTAATCGCCTTCCAGGTTGTCGGCCTTCGTCGAGAGGATCGGCACCGCGCCGTGTTCGATACTGAACTCGACGATCTGCCGCAGGTAGCCCGCATAGGTTTCCGCCGGACGTTCGTACCACCATGTCTCCATGCTGATGATCACGATGCTGGGATTGTTCACCCGGAACTCGCATTCGAGCGGTGATTCACGCGCATCGCAGGGGGTGTGCTCGGTATCCGTCCACAGCGGCGACAGCGCCCCGGCGACGTTGAAGCCAGGATTCACCGAGATGCGCTTGCGCGAGAACGAGTTCGTGATGTTGAAATTGTCAATCACGCCCTGGAGAGAGGTGTATTCGCCCAGGTTGTACTTGTTCGGGTCGCCAAAACCGCCCATGAAGAACTCGTAGCCGCCCTCGTTGCTATCCGCCGGGGCGTTGATGTTCTGGCAGTCGCCGATCACCGAGAACGAATTCGGGTCGGTACCCATTGCCAGCCCACGCTGGTAAATGTCGATTGCCGTCTGGCTGACGCCGGTCGGCACAACCGGCTCTAATCGCCAGTCGCCCGTCCAGGGTGTGACGGTGATCGTTGGCTCAACTTCTGCCGGGGCCGCCTCGACCGATCCGCCCTCGGCGGGCTGTTCCGCTTCAGCGGGTGCTTCGGCCACTGCGTCAGCCGGGACCTGATCGACGGTTGTGGCGGTCGCCGGAACGGGGGTGGGTGGGACGGCGGTCGGCATGTTGGAGGTGTTGAGCGGCACCGCCACTCCCTGCGAACGCCCACACCCAGTGGACAGCACTATAACCACCAGCAGGCTGAGTGTCGTCATCACGTATCGAAATTGTTGTCCAGTTCGTCGCATTCTCATTCCTTTAAAAGCGGCAGTCATCGATCTTCAATCGATTTACCGATCTCTTCTGCCAGCAGATCCGATCCCGTTGGCGTGAGATGTATCGCGCTGTTGGTGAACTCGGTTCCGGGCACCAGGTCCCACAAATCGAGATAGCACCATCCATTGGCCTCTGCCTGTTCTGCAAACAGAGCGCGGTAGTCGTCATACGCCCACCGCGGATAGAAGAAATTATAACGAATGTCGCTGTTCTCACCCATGCTGATAAAAATCGGCTCGTTGACGAGGATCACCGGGACATCACCCGCCATCTCGACCCCCGCCCCGATCACGTCGAAGGCCAGGTCGTCGGCGGTCAGTGGTTCTTCGAATTCGTAGAAGGAGTAGTCTTCCTCGAAATCCTCCTGGCGCGGTTCGTAATCCGGGTAAATCTGGTCGATCCCGGTCGATGCCCACATTATGCCGTAAAGATTGAGGCGCAGCACGTCAGCAAGTGCCCGCCGCTCCCCGATGATTGTTCGATCCCAGGCTGTCCGATCCACGAACGACGGGTCGTCCGGATCGATGTTGAGATCGTATTCGGCGATCAACTCGCGCACCTGTTCCGGGTTGTTCTGCACCAGCGGCGAAAATAGCTGCTTGCTGGATGGAGCCGCTTCGAGCGTTGTCAGCCAGATGATCAGGTCGGGATCGTAGTCCATCGCGTAGGAGAGCAGCAGCAAGTCCTTCGTCTGTGAGATGGTCGGGTGCCCCAGATTATAAAATCGCATCGACCGGCCATCCGGCGCGATGAGGTCCATCTGGTTGAGGTAGCTCGATAATGTGTCCTTTGGTTCGAGTAAATAGCCCCACACGCTCGAATCGCCCATCAGGAATACGCGATATTCATCGTCGGCTTTGGGCTGTGATGCCTCGTGTGAGGCAAACATCGCCTCGACGCTGTAGAGGCTCAGGTTGTAGGCTTTGTCGGGTGCTTCGCCGAAGGGCAGGCGCTCCCGCCCCGGCACGATTGAATTGTAGATCGATACCCGCGCCAGCATGGGCAGCGGATCGAGCAGTATGTAAAGTACATTGAGGATCACGAACAGCCCCAACGCCTTGAGGATCACCCGGATCACAAAGCCTTTGTCCGGTCGTTGAGTCGTTTCAGATGAAGGCGAATCGGCCATCGGTTACATCCCAAACAATTTCGCAAAGACCGCCCCCGCCATATCGACGGTCGGCAGCGCGAACCATATCCAGCCCAGCAGCACGAAATGGAAGGTGAATACCACGCAGAGCACGTTGTACGCCTTTTTGAGCGCCGGGCGCTCGTCGAGTTTTCGCAGCCGGGCGCGCATTACGTTCAGCCAGCGGTTGTGTACGAATAGTCCCAGGCCGTGCCACGCGCCCCAGATCGCGTAGTTCCAGGTGACGCCGTGCCACAGGCCGATCATGACCATGGTCGTGATCTGCCCGAACAGGATGATCGCCCAGACCGGCCACTTCTTAGCCGTCCGCATCCTGCGCGATACCGGGTTGAACCAGTAGGCGCGGAACCACTGGGCGAGGGTCATGTGCCACGAATTCCAGAAGGTGGTCAGGTTTGTTTTTAGGTAGGGCCGCTCGAAGTTCTCCGGCAACGTGATTCCCATCAGCCGCCCGACTCCGATAGCTACATCTGTATACCCGGAGAAGTCGAGATACAGCCGGAAGGCGTAAGCGTAGAGCATCACCCACAGCCAACCGGTCGATTCAACTTGCAGCGCGTTCTGGCCGCTCAGGGCCAGCAGCGCCAGCCCGTCGGCCAGCACGAATTTTTTCAAGATTCCGATCACGATCCGCTGCCCACCTTCATAAAGATCGGTCGGCGTGAAAGTGTATTCGGCCCGCAAATCCCTGACGAAGCGGTCGACCCGGTCGATAGGCCCTGCCGTAAATGCGGGGAAGAATACCACGTAGATCACGAACTCTTGCAGCGAAACAGCGGGCAGCCGCCCGTTGATCCAGTCAAGCAGCACGTGCACCAGCCGGAACGCGACATACGAGAAGCCCAGCCAGCGAATATCGAACGCCGACGCCTGCTCCACCGACTGCCCCATCAGGCTGCGAATTCCCGCGCTGGCGAATTCGGTCAGCGGTTCGGTCTTGAGCACGATCAGCAGCCCCAGCAGCCCGATGATCGTCCCAATCACCGCCCAGCGTTTACCGGTCAGCCCTCGTTCGACGCCGAACACCAGCCCGGCGATCAGCGTCAGCCCGATCCCGACGATCCAGATTTGCGGTGGTCGGGAAGGGGTCAGGCAGCACAGCGGCCCGGCGTAACGCAGCAGCCCCACGATCAACACCAGCCCAATCAGCACCGCTGCCGTGATCAGCGTTTCGCGCTGGTCGGGTTTTTCGTCCCCGCCAGCCCACGAAAGCGCCCATACTACCCCAACCAGCGCCAGCGTCGCTGTCGGCAGCCAGAAATCGAGATAGCGGATCGGCGTCACCGACTGCACCCAGTAGATGGCGAGAACACTCCCTGCCAGCATCAACCAGTTACGCCAGCGGCCCTTCGCCAGCACGCTGAATAGAATCGCCGCCGCGCTAAAGATCGATATATGAAAGAGTGTCACTTAGAAACCCTGGTAAATCCACTGTGGAGACGTGGCCGCCGTCATCACGATCACCAGGATCACAATCAGGCACAGCCCGACGGCCAGCAGGTTCTCTCTGGAAAACAATTTCTTGAGCATAAGGCCTAACGATACCCGCACATCAGCCAGTCGCCGCCCTCACGAACCGCCGAATACGTCCGTCCCTCAAGCTGGAGCGGGCGATCTTCGCCATCGTAGGTCAGCATCAGACTTCCTGTGCAGGTGACCAATGTCTCGTCGCCCTCGCTGCCCGAAGACTCGCAGGCCACACCCTCCAGCCGCGCCCCGACTGCCTCCAGCGAGTCGACCTCGACTATCGCATCGGCTTCCCAGTCCGCGCAGGAGAGATTCACCACCCGGTTGGCGTCTTTATCGACCAGCGCCTGCAAATACGCTTCGACGGCCTGGGCTGGAGCATCCTGTCCACCGGAGCAGGCCGCCAATCCGAGAACAGCCAGCACGCTAATAATGATCAATACTAATGTAAAACGGCGCATCATGATTTTCACCTGTTCGTGTGAACTTTTCTTGCACGTGGTAAACTATTGCCTGTTTTTATCTGCCTGTTAGAGATTGGCAAACAGGCTTATAGAGTGTTTCGCGAAAAGTCGACTATAAATTTCGTAAAACCTCAACTACACGGGGCAGTTATATACTAAGCTACCATCTTCTGCAACCGTGTTACAAGTATTGGTTACCTTATGCAGCGTCGATACTGGTTCACACTCTTTGCCATACTCGTGATTATCGCCGTCCTCATGATTTTGATTTCCAACGACGATGATCCGCAGATTGTCCTCCAGACCCCGGTTCTCATCGCCGAGGGCGCGGAGACAACCGGAGGATTATCCACCGCAACTTCAACGATTACCCAGACTCCATCGGAGGATATCGCCACACCGACTTCCACCGAAGAGGTCGAGGCGACCGCCTATCCCACTCCGACCATCACCCCAACTCCCGAACGGGCCGCCACGAGCGGCTATTACGTCGTGCAGGCCGGTGATACCCTCCTCGCGATTGCCTACGATCTTGGCGTCACCTTCGAGGAACTGCTAGAAGCCAACCCACAGCTCGACAGCCCGAACATGCTCCACCCCGACGATGTACTGCGCGTGCCACTTCCCGAAGGCAGCGAGGCCGCCCTGGAAATGACCGTCACGCCGCAGGCCGGTGCTGAAGTTACCGCCTACGTCTCCGCCGAAGGCGGACGTCTGCTGCTCCGAGAAGAACCCGATCCGGGGGCTCCGGTGATCGCCCTACTCGGCGAGCAGGCACCTTTGCGTGTGCTTGGCCGCACCGAAGGCAGCGAGTGGCTCGAAGTCGAGGCGCTCCCCTCCGGGCTGATCGGCTGGGTAATCGGCGAATGGGTGATCGAAGATGTCTCCCTTGCCGAAGTTCCGATCACCGGCGAAACCATTGACGCCACCCGGACGCCAACCATCACCCCGACCCTGCCCACACCGCACCCGTTTGCCACCGCTACCCGCACCTTTACCGGTGAGGTGCTTGCCGACTATCCCTATCTGAGTAATCTCACCAGCCGTTCACAGGAGATATTCCTGCGTGGCCGTTTGATGGGCAATCGAAAGAACGTTTTCTCCAAAATCGGCGACAGCATCACTGCCAACACCGCCTACCTCTATCCCATCGGCGTGAACGACTACGATCTGCGTGACTACGAAGAGCTTCAGCCGGTCGTCGATTACTATAGAGTGCAGCTGGCCCGCGATCACAACTCGTTCGCCAATACGTCACTGGCCGCCAAGGGCGGCTGGCTGGTCTGGCACGTCCTGATCCCCCGCTACGCCGATCCCGAAATCTGCTATGACTACGAATCCCCCCTCGAATGCGAATACCGGGTGGTCAAGCCCTCCGTCGCCCTGATCATGCTGGGTACCAACGACATCCTCTCAACGCAGGATGGTGTCTACGAGGAAGGGATGCGGCAAGTGATCGAAATCTCGATTGACATGGGTGTCATCCCGGTCGTCAGCACCATTCCGCCTTTCTATTATGGCGATGTCGAACCAGGCCGCGTCGAACTGTTCAACAACATCATCGTCTCGCTCTGCGAAGAATACGAAGTCCCGATCTGGGATTACTGGGCAGCCCTGCAGCCGCTTCCCAACGAGGGCCTTTCCACCGATGGCGTTCACCCTTCCTGGAACGACCCGGCGGATTTCACCCCGTCGAATCTCGAATACGGGATGGCCGTCCGCAACCTGACCGCGCTACAGGCCCTCGACGCCATCTGGCGCTACGTCATTCTGCCCGAAACCGGCGAAACGGTTCCCTGATCGGTGCTTTTTACGGGCAAAACTTAGGTATGCCTAAAAAACTATGGTATACTATTGTGGTGTGTCGTAAGGCTCGATTTTTAGTCTTATTGCTGCTGTTTCGACATGTTGTTTGATAATGAAATCGGCGATAGGGGCAACGTATCTTTAGTCCGGTGCTTCAGCGCCGGGAATGTTTCATCAGATTCGAAGTAAAAGGAACAATGGACGATTACCACCCTCCAAGTACCAGTCGGTACTCAGTAGATAGCTCCACACAAAAGGAGCTGCCCGTGTAGCTTCAAGCAGGCATTGAAGGCCGGGCAGCGCTTCTGTGTGGCCGATAGAGATATTACCAATTAAGGAGCGCTGACATGGCAATGATGCCCGCTACCCCTGCTCTGCAAGAGGTTCGCCAGCAGGTCGCAGATCTGCTTGAGGCCCGCAACCTCGATGCTCTTCTAAAACTCCTCAAGACTCAGCATCCCGCCGACATTGCCGACGTGATCGATCTGCTCGAAAAAGATCAGCGTGTGGCAATCTTCAGCATGCTGCAAAACGATATCGCCGCCGAGGTGCTCGACGAGACGCGCACCGAGGTCACCCGCAACCTTGTCGAAGCTATCCCTGACGAGCAGATCGCCGATCTACTCGAATCCATGCCAATGGACGACGCTGCCGAGGTTCTCTCCGAGCTTGAGGCCGACCGCGCCGAAGACCTGATCGGTTTGATGGAGCCCAGCGAGGCGGCTGAGGTTGAACGTCTGCTCGCCTTTCCCGAAGACTCCGCCGGGCGCTTGATGACCACCAAGGTCGTCCGCATTGGGGCCTCGTGGACGATCCAGCAGGCGCTCGAACGCCTCCGCACTGTCGATCCCGAAGTCGAGACCAGGGCGTATCTTTATGTCGTCAATGGGAACCGCCAGTTGGTTGGTATTGTCCCGGTCTGGAACATCCTGACCTCCGCCCCCAACAAACTCGTCTCGGAAGTGATGGACCCGGAAGTCACCTCGGTACGGGTCGACGCTGACCAGGAAGAAGTCGCCCATCTGGTTTCGCAGTATGACTTTTTTGCCATTCCGGTCGTCGATGAACTGAATCGTTTCCTAGGCATTATTACCCACGATGACGTGATCGACATCCTGCAAGAGGAGTTCACCGAAGACGTCCAGCGCTTCGGTGGTGCAGCCCCACTTGAGTTTTCCTACCTCAGTTCCCCAATTATCGAGATCGTCCGCAAGCGTGTCGGCTGGCTCATCCTGCTGATTCTGACCGCGACGCTGACCGGGACGGTTATGCGCCTCTTTGAAAGCGACCTTGAGAAGACCGTCGCCCTGTCTTTCTTCATCCCCCTACTGATCGGGACCGGCGGTAACGCCGGGTCACAGGTCACCGCCACCATGATCCGCGCCCTGGCGGTCGGCGAGGTTCACTTCAAAGACCTCTGGCTTGTAATCGGTCGTGAGTTGGTGACCGGGCTGCTGTTGGGGCTGGCAATGGGGGCTGTCGGGTTGGTGCGTGCTGTGACCTGGGGAACATCTTTCGCCGTTGGGCTGACCGTCGCCGCATCGCTCTGCACACTCGTCGTCTGGGCCAACCTGATGGGAGTCGTCCTGCCCTTATTCGCCTCCCGCCTGCGCATCGACCCCACCGTGATTTCCGGCCCGGTGATGAGCACCCTGGTCGATGCAACCGGCCTGCTGATCTACTTCTCGCTGGCACGGGTGATTATTGGGTTGTTTGTGTAACTGCTCTGCCATTTACTCAGGCTTTCGCGCGACGGCGATCAGCCGCTGCGCGGTATGATCATATTCGCCGCCGGTTAAATCACCGTAAATCCGAATCGGTTCGAACCCGGCGTTCTCAAGCACACGCCGCAGGTCGGACGCGCCATAGATGCGGTGAGAGAAGGGATATTCCCGGCGCTCCCCATCGCGGATCACGATCCACCGGTTGCTGAACCATGTCCAGTCGGCTGTGGTCGTGCGTTCCTCCAGGATCAGCGTTCCATCCTCCAACTCACGCCAATCGCGGGCCTGGAAAATGCGGGCGATCACTTCTTTCCCGGCCAGGTCCATCACCAGTACCCCGCCGGGCCGCAGCGACATATAGAAATTGTCGACCACCCGCTGATCCTCGTCCGGGTCTTTGAAATAGCCAAACGACGTGTAGAGATTGACGGCGAGGTCAAAACTTTCAGGCCGTTGAAAAACACGCATATCTTCCCTGATAAATTCGATGTTTAAACCCAGTTCGTTGGCCTGCTGCTCTGCCACGTCGAGATAGGCTTGTGTGCGGTCGACGGCAGTGACACGGCAGCCCAGCCGCGCAAATTCGAGTGTGTGGCGTCCGATTCCGCAGGGCAGGTCAAGCACCCGGATTGGCGGTTCGAAGGCAGCCAGTGCCAGCACCTGCTCGACCTGCTGCGGGGCGTGCTCCCGCGCATACGCATGGAAAATGATGTTGGCAGCACCCTCCCACCAGTCATCCTGATCATGCCAGGTCGTCATGAGGTCTCTTCTCCTTCACTGATTGACACCCTGAATGCATTATATGTCAAAACCGGTCGATGAAATAAAATGGGCCTCGCCAGGAGGCCCATTTTCGTAAGTGATTCGAGCTTCGATTATTTTGCGTAGTCGACTGCCCGCGTTTCGCGGATCACCGTCACCTTGATCTGACCCGGATACTGCATCGACTCCTCGATCTGTTTCGAGATGTCTTTGCTCAACCGTATTGCCGACAGATCGTCGATATCCTCCGGCTTGACGATAATCCGCACCTCGCGCCCGGCTTGCAGGGCATAGCTCTGGTTGACTCCCTCGAATGAGTTGGCGATTTCTTCCAGCGTCCTGACCCGTTTCAGGTAATTCTCCAGGCTTTCGCGGCGAGCGCCCGGACGTGCCCCGCTGATCGCGTCAGCCGCCTCGACGATCACCGCTTCCACGTATTCCTGGTCGCGCTCGTGGTGGTGGGCTTCGATGCAGTTGACGACGGCTTCGGGAACCCCGTACCGGCGGCAGAATTCCGCGCCGATCTGGGCGTGGGTGCCTTCGATCTCGTGATCCATCGCCTTGCCGATATCGTGGAGCAGCCCGCCCATCTTGGCGATATCGACATTTGCGCCCAGTTCGGCAGCCAGCACTCCGGCCAGCCGTGCCGACTCGACGGCATGGGCCAACTGTTCCTGCCCGTAGCTCGTGCGGAATTTCAGCCGCCCCAGCATCTTGAGCACTTCGATATTCAACCCGGCGACACCGGCATCGTAGGCAGCCCGTTCGCCTTCTTCACGGATCGCCTGCTCGACTTCCTTCACCGCGTCCTCAACCAGCTTTTCGATCCGGGCGGGGTGAATGCGCCCGTCGAGAACCAGGCGGCTGAGTGCGCGCCGTGCGACCTCGCGCCGCACCGGGTCGAAGCTGCTGATCGTCACTGCTTCGGGCGTATCATCAACAATCACGTCGACGCCGCTGGCCTGTTCAAAGGCGCGGATATTGCGCCCGTTGCGGCCAATGATACGGCCTTTCATCTCGTCGCTGGGCAGCGGCACAACCGAGACGGTCACATCCGACACATAGTCAGACGCGACGCGCTGGATCGCCATTGCGATCAGTTCCCGTGCGCGGCTGTCGGCTTCGGCGTTGAGTTCATCCTCGACTTCTCGAATCCGCCGAGCCATGTCGTTGCGGGTTTCCTCCTCGACCATCTGCAGCAGATGGTCACGCGCTTCACCGCTGGTCATTTCTGCGACTCGCTCAAGCGCCTCAAGGCGCTCAGCCTTGATTTCTTCCAACTCGTTGCGCTGGCGGTCGAGAGTACTCTGACGCTTGTTTAACATGCTTTCACGATCTTCCAGTTTCTCGGCACGACTGTCGAGCTGTACTCTTCTGCTGTGAAGCCGGTCTTCGTCGCGCTTCAGGTCTTCGCGGCGTTGGTTGTGTTCCTGGTCATATTCACTCCGAAGTTGGCTGATTTCATTGCGGGTTTGCTGAAGCATATCCTGGGCTTCATGTTTTGCCATTACAAGGATGTTCTGCGCTTCCTGTTCAGCCGCAATACGTTTACGACGCTCGATGCGCGTTTGCCAGATATAGACAACCGCTGCGCCAATAGCAATGCCGATGATCAGATCGGCCAGTAAAACGATCCAGTCCATGTTAGGTTACCTCCCCATCCAGGTTTATGTTGTTGGGTGCAGGTTCATATTGAGCGTTCTTCTCTTCCCAAAGTTGATCCAATACGGTACGTACAATGCTATACGAGAAGCCGCGCCGGGACAGGAAATCCCCCAATCGCTTACGAAAGGTTTCCTCGTCTGCCTGTGCATAGCGATGCATCCGCGATTGGGCCGCCCGGTAGGCTTCTGTCTCTTCGTCGAGGTCTTCCATCGCCGCCTGAATTGCCGGATCGGAGACTCCCTTTTGACGGAGTTCGTACCGCAGCGCGCGGGCGCTGCGCGGCTTGAACTGGGATCGGTTCTCCACCCAGTAGCGGGCAAAAGCCGCCTCGTCAAGAAGGCCCGATCTTTCAAGGCGCTCGATGACAGTCTCGACTGTTGTTTCGCTGAACTTCTTTTTGCTCTGACGTAGATTGCGGCGCACTTCTTCGACGCTGCGGGGTCGATACGACAGGTAATTCAGCGCATGTTCATGCGCTACTTCGATCTCGTCCAGCGCTTTCAGCCGCTCGATGTCGGCATTGTCAAGCTGCTGGCCTTTTTGCAGCTTAATCGCCTCGATCAGCGCCAGGCCGAAGGCAAATTCGCCGTCGAGGTAAACGTTGACACGCTCCTTATTCCGTTTTTGAACAACCAAAGCGGTGATCTTGCCGCCCATAACGCGTGTCCAAATCAATCCGTGTAGTTATAAAAAAACAGCCGTGGCTAACCCACGGCTGCTGGAATCCGCAAAATTTGACGAAAAAACAATCAAATCACTGATATACGCAAATACCCCAGACTCCTGCGAGTCAGGGTCGCGACCGAATGAATCTGGCTGCGGTTAGGACAATCCTCCAGGTTGCTAAATAAGGCTGAAGGATCGGTTGATTTTCCGGTTCGCGATTTCTGCCCTTTCCGCACAGCGGGTTATTGGGCAGGTTTATCAGCTTAACAGAATCCAGCGTATCGTGTAGCTAGCGCTATACCTATTTCTATCATCTTGATAGAAGCTCGTTCACCCACCGGCTTTTCGATCCGGTGCGTGGTCTTGACAGTCTACTACTCTGCTGGTGGTGGCTGTATCAGCGCCGGGAGATTATAGGCTTCCCGGATAGCCTGTTCGAGTTCGCTGCACAGGGTCTGGTTATCTTGTAACGTTATTTTGGCGTTTTCTCGCCCCTGTCCTAGTAGTTCGTCGGTTGCTGAATGGCGATAGAAAGCGCCCCTCTTCTCGACAAAGCCCAATTCTGTGGCTAAGTCCAGCAGGTCGCCTTCGTAGCTTATGCCTTCGCCATACATGATATCGAACTCAGATTCTCGGAACGGTGCAGCCACCTTGTTTTTGGTAACACGCACGCGTGTCCGGTTTCCGACTACGTCGCCACCCTGCTTGATCGACTGGATACGTCGAATATCCAGCCGGATGGTGGCATAGAACTTGAGCGCGCGGCCCCCCGTTGTTGTTTCCGGGCTGCCGAACATAACACCGATCTTCATACGCAGTTGGTTTGTGAAAACCATTGCCGTATTGCTCTGCTTGATCGCCCCCGACAGCTTGCGCAGCGCCTGACTCATCAGGCGGGCCTGCAAGCCGACATGGGAGTCACCCATCTCGCCCTCGATCTCGGCGCGGGGCACAAGCGCCGCCACCGAGTCCAGGACGATTACGTCGACCGCACCGGAACGCACCAGGGCTTCGGCGATCTCTAACGCCTGTTCACCTGTGTCCGGCTGGCTGATGTAAAGCTCGTCGATGTTGACACCAATCGCCTCGGCGTAAATCGGGTCAAGGGCATGTTCCATGTCGATGAAGGCACAAATCCCACCCAGGTTTTGAGCCTGGGCGATGATATGAAGGCAGAGTGTCGTTTTACCTGATGATTCTGGCCCGTATATTTCGGTAACACGCCCGCGAGGAATTCCCCCTACACCCAGGGCGATATCGAGCGAAAGGGCACCGGTGGGAACGACATCAACCTGTAAGTGAGATGCCTCTCCCAGCCGCATGATTGCACCATCGCCAAAACGTTTGGTGAGTTCTTTCAGTGTCTTATCCAGTGAAGCCAGACGGCCTTCATCAGGCATCTATTTTGGTCTCCCCAGCAGAATGAATAGCTAATCAGTACGAGCGTTCTATTCGTGAAGTTAGTGTACAGCATGCCCTACAAATATGCAACATGGCGCACCCATTGCGCAGAATATTATGGGGGGGATATGGAAGCCGGCAGTATAAAGCTAAAAATGCTGCCTTCGCCTGCTTCTCCGGCACTTTTTACCTCGACCTGGCCGTCCATTCTCTCTACAATTCGCCGCACAATCGAAAGGCCCAGCCCGTGACCCGAAAGACGAGATTGTTCAAGCCGCTCGAATGGTGCGAACAGGCGCTCCTGCTGTTCAGGGGTCAGCCCTGGGCCATTATCGTGTACCCAGAAGCGAATAGTGTCGCCCTCCTGCGTCGCGCCCAGTTTGATTCTGGGGGGGTGTCCCCCGTATTTAATGGCATTACTGATGTAGTTGAACCATACCTCTTCGACCCACGGCGCATAACCTATTGCTTCTGGCCAGCTTGCAGGCCAGGCAATCTCGGCCTGCGATTCCTCGATCTGGTGGGCCAGGCGCGTCTGAATCTCAGCCGTGATTGGTGTCATATCGAGCGGTGCCATTTCCACATCTGCTTTACGCAGCCCGGCCAGCAGCATCAGCTCCTCAATGATGTTGTCCATCTTCAGCCCCATCTGCATGATAGTCTGGTATCCCTGCCGCATCTCTTTTTCAGACAGCGGGCTCTCTCTGTCTGCCAGCAGGTAGGCAAAGGTGATGATAATATTCAGTGGGTTCTTGAGATCGTGGGCTACGGTGTGGCCGAAGGCATCGAGTTCCTCGTTTCGCGCAAGGAGTTCATCATTGGTCTGGCGCAGCAGTTCTTCTGCACGCTTGCGTTCGACGATGGTCCAGACGATATCGGCAACATAAGCAACCAGTTCGACATCCTTCTCGCTGTAATCCAAGGGCTTATTGCCAACCCCAAGAACAGATACGACGCGATCGTCACGCATCGTGGGCACAACCAGCTCGCGTACAACCTCAGCGTGACCGTCGGGCAGGCCCTTGCGATGAGGCAGTTCGGCGTAGTTATTATGGATGATCGGTTTCCGCTGATGGATACAGTCCACCCATACACCTGCATCGGCCACATTGTAATGCAGACCTTTGCCTTCCGCGCGGCAGAATTCTTGCAGAGTGCGGGTAGACCAGGCCTGGAGCAAGAGGGTGTTTTGATCCTCTTCAACAACATGAAAAAAACCGATCGGGCTGTCTGTCAGTTCCCCGATTTCATCGAGCGCCTTCTGCATCAGGTCACCCACTGTGTGATCTTCCGCATATTCCACCAATCTCAAGCGCAGCCGGACGACATCTTCTGCCCGTTTGCGCTCGGAGATATCACGCACTACCGACAGGATGTGCGCTTCCCCACTCAGGTCAATGATTTCGCCTGAATACAGGCAGTGCAGCAATCTGCCAGCCTTGGTACGGAAACTATATTCATGGTCATGGATGCGCTGATTTTTCAACAAGTCGGCGACCACTTGCTCACGGTCTTTCAGGTTGTCCCAGATTCCCAGATTGATCGCACTGCTGGACAGCGCCTCTTCCCGCGAATACCCTGTGAGGCGGCAGAAGCCTTCGTTCACTTCCACAAGTGTCCCGTCGCTCAGACGAGAGATGAGAATCGCATCAGGGCTGGAATGAAATGCCTTGGAGAATTTTTCTTCGCTCAACGCCAGGGCATTTTCGACTTGCTGGCGCCTGGTCATGTCGCCTTCCAGGTCGGCGAACAGGCGGCGATTGACCGTCAAAGTCAGGCTGAAAGTAAGAACGATGAAAGCCATCTGGTAGGTCAGGATCGTTACCGTCTCAAAGATGTTGGAGTGAAAGAAATCATCCCCTGGTGGCACGACCAGTTCTACCACGATACGAGCCGCGCTGACCGTGCAAAAAACGACCATTACAATGCCAACGCCACGAGTGATCGGGCGCGTTTCGATATCTGCCCTGTACAACATAAGCCACGCAATCTGGGAGCATGACATCAGGAGTCCCAGAGAGACGTTGATATTGCGCGCGGCCAGGTCGGGTTGAATGATGGCGAAATACGTGTGAACCAGGATGAAAACCACCAGCAGAACTACGTTGTGAATTTGTGGGCTGCGCTTCCCCATAAAGCGTTCCAATCCCACATACAGCAGGAGAACCCCTACAATCAGCAAAGTATTGCTGATCACTATGGATATGAAATCTGGTACAGTGCCACGCAGGGCAATCAGCACTACTGCCACCAATTGCGTGACAAAGCCAGCACTCCAGAAACCAAGCCCTGTGAAATGCTTCCGATTTTGGATCCATAGGAAGGTTATGACTGTGGCGCAGATCGTATTGCTGATGACATGGCTGAGAATGATAGTTCTCATATCCAGAAGATTCATGGTACACCTCGCCTGACGCCGAGCGGCTGCGGAAGGTCATTAATGACCCCAGACCAGTGTCGTGACGCTTATAAGTATAACCCGAAAACAATGTACGCCAGAATGGGAAGAAGCAGAACAAAATCGATACACCTGTGGATTGACTTATAACGTATTTGTCGATTATTCTATAGCGGAGTGAACATTATCAACCCAATGCAACAGATACGGTGAAGGTGTGCCAGACGCCCGGATGCGCGGCACACAATGGGGGAAGACCGGTGTACCAGACTACGTCAGGTTTGGAAGTCCGGCGCTGACCCGCAACGGTAAATGGATTAGATGAACATGGCCTATGCCATGTTCATACCATAAGCCCGACAACCCGCCTTCACCGGGTGGCTTGTGATCACCCTTCGTGGATTTGAGGGGGGCGAGCGAAATTTTAGACATGCTCCCGCCTTTTGGCGGGTTTTGTTTTTATAGCCAACGGCTCGATCCACGATCTGCGCACCATCAGAAAAAAAGAGAAAGGATGACAGAATGAAATCGAGCCGGAAATTGATTGTATTAACGGTGCTAATGCTGCTTTCGATGCTGCTGGCTGCCTGTGGGCCGACGGCGGAAGTACCGGCTGCCGAAGCACCAGCTGTCGAGCAGGCCGAAGAAGAACCGGCAGCCGAACCGGTCGAGGAAGTCGAGCCGACCGATGAGCCAACCATCGAACCGGAGCCAGTCGCGCCAACCGCCAACCTGATTGATGGGTGTGTGACGGACTACGTGGAAGGAATCGATTACTTCCCTGAAAAAGTTGAACTGGAATATGCCGAGAATTTCAGCATCGAGTATCACGACAACTACAAGGTGATCGACGTGCTGACGCCCTGGCCAGGATCGACCCCGGAAGATGCGATCCGGTATGTGCTGGTGCAGTGTGGAACGCCCGCGCCGGAAGGTTTCAACGATGCAACGGTGATCGAGGTGCCCATCGACACAACCATCGTGATGTCGACCACCCAGCTTCCACACATGGTTGCGTTAGATGTACTCGACAAAGTGATAGGGATCGAAACGGCGATGTGGACAAACTCAGAGGCGATCCTTGAGAAGGTCGCGGCGGGGGAGATTGGCGAAGTGGGCGATGCCTACGACGCGACGAATGTCAACGTGGAATTGATCGTCGAGCTTGACCCGGATGTGGTGATGACCTTCGGATCGGGGATGCCCGATTTCGATGCCTACCCGAAAGTGCAGGAGGCGGGCGTGCCGGTTGCGATGAACGCTGAGCACACCGAATGGAACCCGATTGGCCGCGCGGAGTGGATCAAGTTTACGGCGATGTTCTTCAACAAAGAGGCGGCGGCCAGTGAGATTTTCGGTGGGATTGCAGAGTCTTATGAAGAACTCGCCGCGCTGACCGCCAGTATCCCCGCTGAAGAGAGACCGTTAGTGCTGCCTAATTCATGGGACGCATGGACAAACTCGTGGGTGATCCCCGGACAGGAGACCTACGTCGGGAAGCTGTTTGAGGATGCGGGTGCGCGGTTAGTGTTGGCCGACGACCCGGCGGTGGCATCGCAGAGTGGGTATTTCGATTTCGAGGCGGTCTACGATGCCGGGCTGGATGCCGATGTCTGGATCGTTTACGCGTATTCATGGTACACGCTTGACGATGTGCTGGCCGCCGATCCTCGCCATGGCGATTTCAGGGCGTTCCAGACCGGCGAAGTGTACAACAACACGGCGCGGATCAATGCCAGTGGTGGCAACGACTGGTACGAATCAGGGGTGATGCAGCCGGATGTGGTGCTCGCCGACCTGATCAAGATCATTCACCCCGAATTGATGGACAATACCGACCTGTATTACTACGTGAAGCTGAAGCCATCTGGCGAATAACGTGCTCATCCGACGCGACCTCGCCGGGTCGAAGGATGCTTTGACAAAGAAATCGATGGTAGGAGCGACCCTGTACGACCAAAGGTCGTCGGTCGCTCCTACAAAACAGGTATTCAATGGCAGATCTACAGGCAGCAGAATCAATAAATCGAACAATCAACCGGCAGCGCTGGATTCTGACCGGCCTGGCCGCCGCGCTGATCGCGGTCTTCGTTCTGAGCCTGGCGCTCGGATCGGTGCGCATCCCGCTGGGCGATGTGCTGCGGGTGCTGGCGGGCGGCGAGGCGGGGAAAGACTCGTGGACGAGCATCGTGCTCAAGTTCCGGCTGCCGAAGGCGCTGACCGCGCTGCTGGCGGGGGCGGCGCTGGCCGTCAGCGGCTTGCAGATGCAAACCCTGTTTCGCAACCCACTGGCCGGGCCGTATGTGCTGGGGATCAGCTCCGGGGCGAGTTTAGGCGTGGCGCTGGTTGTGCTGGCCGGTGGCGGGGTTGGATCGGTGCTGCTGGCCGGTGTGAGCCTGCTGGGTGACTTCGGGCTGGCATTCGCCGCGACACTGGGGGCAGGGCTGGTGATGGGGGTGGTGCTGTTCGTGGCGCGGTGGGTCGACAACAGCGTTACGCTGCTGGTACTTGGTTTGATGTTCGGATACGCGGTCAGCGCGGTGGTGAGTCTGCTGCTCTATTTCAGCATCCCGGAACGGATCCATGCCTACATCAACTGGACGTTTGGCAGCTTCTCAGGCGTGACGTGGAATCAACTCAAGGTGTTTGTCCCGGCGGTGATCATCGGGCTGGGGATCGGGTTCGTGGTCACGAAGGCGCTGAATGCGCTGCTGCTGGGTGAGACTTACGCCCGGAGCATGGGTCTGAATATCCGGCGGGCGCGGGTGTGGATCATCGCTAGCACGTCGATCCTGGCGGGGGCGGTGACCGCCTTCTGCGGGCCAATCGGATTTATCGGAATTGCGGTGCCGCATCTGTGCCGGAGCCTGCTGAACAGTTCGGATCACCGGGTGCTGGTTCCGGCCTGCGGAGTGATGGGCGGGCTGGTAGCGCTGATCACCGACCTGATCGCGCAGGTGCCGGGGAGCACAACGGTACTGCCCCTCAGCCCGGTAACGGCGCTGATCGGCGCGCCGGTGGTGATCTGGGTGATCTTGCGACAGCGGAATCTGCGGGCGGGGATGTCAGTATGAAAGAGGTGATCGCACAGGCCATCGACCTGACCATTGGCTACGATCTGCCGCAGCGCTCCGAAACTGTTGTGGCGAAGGGACTTAACCTCGATCTTCGGGCGGGGGAACTAGTGTGCCTGATCGGGCCGAACGGGGTAGGGAAATCGACGCTGCTGCGGACTCTGGCTGGGATGCAGCCGCTGCTGTGGGGTGAAATCCGGCTGATGGGCGACGATCTCCATTCGCTGCGGGTTCGAGAGATCGCCCGCCGGTTGTCGATTGTGCTCACCGAACGGGTCGACGCCGGGCTGCTGACCGCTTCGGCGCTGGTGGGACTGGGGCGGTATCCGTACACCGGCTGGGCCGGGCGATTCTCGCCGAAAGACGAGGAGATCGTCAGGTGGGCAATCGACGTGGTGGGGGCGGGCGCGCTTGCCAATCGTCTGGCTGCCGAATTGAGCGACGGCGAGCGGCAGAAGATCATGATCGCCCGTGCGCTGGCGCAGGAACCGGCGTTGATGCTGCTCGACGAACCGACGGCTTACCTCGATCTACCCCGGCGGGTGGAGATCATGGGACTGCTGCGGCAGTTGGCCCACAGCACAGGGCGGTCGATTTTGCTCTCGACGCACGATCTCGATCTCGCACTGCGCACCGCCGATCTGATCTGGCTGATGTCGCCAGGAGGCGGGCTGCATGTCGGCGCGCCGGAAGACCTGATCCTCAACGGGGCGTTTCAGGAGACATTCCGCAGCGAGGGCGTGACCTTCGATCCGACCTCCGGGTCGTTCGAGATCGAGGCGCGGACGAACGGTAGGATTGCGGTCGAGGGTGATGGGCTGCCCGCGATCTGGACACGGCGAGCACTGATCAGGAGCGGGCACACAATAGCGGGCGAGAATGAACCGGCCCCGGCGCGGGTGGACGTGATCGCGGAAAACGGGAATGTCCGCTGGCGGGTGCGATCAGGGGGCGAGGTGAAAGAGTATCGCACTGTCCGGGAGATGATCAGCGATCTGCGAAGACGAGCCGCTTCATAGCCACATCTGAAGATTCCCCGGCGGGGTTTCCTGATTCATACAATACGATTGCTCTATGCAGGCGCTTCTGACTCTGGCACCGTGCCTGTCTTACGGTTATAATCAGCGCCGTTGTGACCTCTGAACGGTCAGTTGATAACGTATCACCGTATCTACATGGACTATTCTCCACGATTGTGTTAAGCATATAAGCATGCCGGTAATGTCAAACAGTCAGTGGTTTGACCGTTGGCCGGGTGGAGATTTCTCAGTGATTGGCGAGTGCATGGCAGAAGCAGAAATATCTTCACCGAACCAGGAGATGATCACCGTTATCGAGCCATCTAGGGGATGGCTGCGTGTCAATTTCCGCGAACTGTGGGACTATCGCGAACTGCTGTTCTTTCTCTCCTGGCGGGATATCTCGGTGCGGTACAAGCAGACGGTCATGGGGATGGCGTGGGCGATCATCCAGCCGCTTCTATCGATGGTGATCTTCAGCATCTTCTTCGGCAATCTGGCGAAAATTCCCTCTGACGATGTCCCTTATCCGATCTTCAGTTATGCAGCGCTGCTCCCCTGGCAGTACTTTTCGAGCGCGATGTCAGCATCGGGGCGGAGCATGGTGGGCAGCGGAAAGCTGCTGACGAAAGTCTATTTCCCACGCCTGATCATCCCGCTGGCGGCGGTGCTGCCACCAATTGTCGATTTTGCGATTGCCTTCGTCATCCTGATCGGGTTGATGATCTTCTACGGCGTTGCGATTACGTGGCGTTTACTATGGCTGCCGCTCTTTTTACTGCTGGCACTGGCAACGGCGCTGGGAGTCGGGTTGTGGCTCTCGGCGATGAACGTCCGCTACCGGGATATTGGCTATGTCATTCCCTTCCTGGCGCAGTTCTGGATGTATGCCTCACCGGTGGTCTATCCGACCAGTATGCTGCCTGAGCGGTATCAATTGCTTTACGGGCTGAACCCGATGACGGGGGTGATCGAGGGGTTCCGGTGGGCGCTGCTGGGAACGAATACGCCCCCCGGCCCAATCACGCTGGTGTCGGCGGGTGTAGTAGTGTTGCTGATCATATCCGGTATGATGTACTTCCGGCGGATGGAAGACAGCTTCGCCGACATCATCTAGGAGTTCGAGATTCTTTTATGAGCAACCCTGTCATACAGGTTGAGAATATTGGCAAGATGTATCGCATCGGGCAGGTACAGGGCGAATACGTCGACGAGACGCTGCTCTCCGATGTAGTCATCAAGACGCTGACTGCCCCGATCCGGCGGCTGCGCAACCCCGACCAGTTCAACGCTTTACAGGAAGAATTCTGGGCACTGCGGAACATCTCGTTCGAAGTCAACCAGGGCGAGGTGGTTGGGATGATCGGGCCGAATGGGGCAGGCAAAAGCACGATGCTGAAAATCCTCTCGCGCATCACCCAGCCAACCGAGGGTAGAGCGATCATCAGGGGGCGGGTCGGCTCTTTGCTGGAAGTCGGAACAGGATTTCACCAGGAGTTGACCGGGCGCGAAAACGTGTATATGAACGGCGCGATCCTGGGGATGAACAAGGCGGAGATCGACCGTAAGTTCGACGAGATCATCGATTTTTCGGGCGTTGAGCAGTTCATCGACACGCCGGTGAAACGCTATTCGAGCGGGATGCACGTCCGGCTGGCGTTTGCCGTCGCTGCCCACCTCGACCCGGAAGTGATGCTGGTCGACGAGGTGCTGGCAGTGGGCGACGTGGCCTTTCAGCGAAAATGCCTGGGCAAAATGGGCGAGGTCGCGCAGAGCGGGCGGACGGTGATCCTGGTTAGCCATCAAATGGAGGCGATCCTGTCGCTGTGTCCGCGAACGATCTGGCTGGACAACGGGAGAATCCGGAGCGAAGGACCGTCGGAGGAAGTCGTCAGAGAGTATCTGGCGGCAATGCACGAGGCGAGAACCCAGACCGATATCGCGGATCGTGCCGACCGGAAAGGTACGGGGACGGTCAGGTTTACCGATTTCCGCGTTCAAAACGAGGGAGGACAGGTCGTCGGTGCGATTCCGACCGGGGACACGGTCGATTTCGTGCTGTCGTATGTAGCCCCGGATGGCCCGGTGGTCGATGCGAGCGTGTGGTTCTGGCTGCGCGATCCGTTTACGGGTCGGCGGCTGATCACCTGCTGGTCGTACCTGACCGGGCAGGATTTCATGGAACTGCCCGACAAAGGCGAACTGATCTGCCGGGTGCCCAACTTCCCTCTTGCTCCCGGCCAGTATTCAGTCGATCTGACAATCCGGGTCGAGCGGGATACCGCCGACAAACTGCTTGACGCGGCCAAAATCGACGTCGTGCCAGGGGATTTCTTCGGGACCGGGCGCAAACTAAAAACAGTCGGCGATTTTGTACTGGTACACGACTGGCGTTTGAACACGTAGTGAAGCAAAGCGAGAAACAAAGACGGTGCGTGTAATTTATTCTGAATGCAGCCTGCCTTTCTGGGTAGATACGGCCTCGATTCTTTACGAAGAAGCCGGGTGGAAACCTGTCTACTGGACAGGATGGGTCGGTTTTGGGATTGAAAAAGCGGTAAAAGACCGCTTCCCTGATGTCGTCTTCCACGATTCGGTCGTCGCGGCGAAGGGGATTGCTCCCCAGGAATGCCGCGACCTGCCGCTGCCGCCGGTCGACGAGGCGCTGCTGCGAGACCTGGCCTTCGAGGAATCGGCGGCGCTGACCATGATGGATCGAATGGACCCCGGTGGGAACTTTGCCCTTCACGAGAGAAAACGATTGTACTATACCTATCTGCGCTACTGGCAGGGGGTGATCGAACATTACAAGCCCGATCTGCTGGTGATGCCTATCGCCCCGCACCTGATGTTCGACTACGTGCTTTACATTTTGTGCCTGCGAAAAGGCGTCAAAACGGTGATGTTCGAGCGCACCGGCATCGCCGGGCAACTTTTCCTGATGGAGCGTCTGGAAGAAGGTTCGGAGGCTGTCCGAACACTGTATACAGAGAAGCTCGCGGCGGGTATCGAGCAGCCGGTGGAGCTTTCGGAGGCGGGGGATAAATACCTCGATAGGCTGGCTGGTCGTTCGTATAGGGAGGCGCTGGCCCCCTTCACTGTAAAGGTGCGTGAGCGCACTGCTCGGCCAAAAGGGTTAAAGGCGCGTTTGAAGTATGCCTACAAAATCCTGAGGAGACAATTTGGACCAGCCCCGGATAACTATCTGAAGCAGAGCAATGAGACAATCGAGTCCTCGCGGATGACGAGCACGGAATACTGGTTGTATCGTCATACATCCGACCGAAGAAAACGCCAGTTAGCGCGAATCTATGAATCGCTGGCGCGGGAAGTCGACCTCGCGGCACCGTATATTTATGTCGCCCTCAGCTATCAGCCAGAGCGGACGACCTCTCCGCTGGGGGGTGTATTCGTCGACCAAACTCTGATGATCGACCTGCTTTCGAAGACGATACCCGATGGCTGGCAGCTTTACGTCAAAGAACATCCGCGCCAGTTTCAGCCCGGATCGCGGGGGCATATGACGCGCACAGGCCAGTTTTATCGGGACATTGTCGCGCTGCCTAACGCCAAACTGGTGCCGATGTCAATGGTGCCTTTCGACCTGATCGATCAGGCTAAAGCGGTGGCGACAGTGACGACAACGACTGGCTTTGAAGGGGTGGCGCGTGGCAAACCGGCGATTATTTTTGGGCAGACATGGTACAAAGGCTGCGAAGGGGTATTCTACGCCCCCACGGTAGAGAAGTGTGCCGAGGCTATCGCGCAGATCGAAAGTGGTTACCAGCCCAGACCGGAGGCGATCCGGTTGTTTGTTCATACCCTGGAAGAAGTTTGTATGCCCGGCTATGTCGACCCGGCGCTGGCCGATTTCTCCGGGCTGACGCCTATGGAGAATGCGCGGGCGATTGCCATGGCGCTGCGTGAGTGGGTGAGTACTGGTGGGTGAAAGTTTATCCGCGAACTGTGCAAGTGACACGAATTATATCGCGTAAACGGGCAACACCCGCTGCGCCCCTGCGTGATGGAATCTCGGCATTGAAAGATTACTGCTACCCGGAATTCCGGCTCAGGAGTACGTGAATGGAGTATCAGGATACGACTGTCTTACGTTATCCGTTGAAGGGCCGGATCAAGCGGTTTGCCTATGTAATGATCGGGCGGCTGTTGACCCTGCTTGGCATCCGGGAGGTGTCAGGACGCCGGTTGAAGCAAGCCCTGAAGCATTTCCGGGATAAGCGGGAATTCGAAGACGCCTACCGGCAGTATGAAAACAACGATCAACTGACCGATCAGCAGATCGACGAGATCATAGCTTACCAGACTCACGTTTATTCGACGCCTCGCGGCAGTCATTTCGGGGAAAACCCGGTAGAAGAAACCATCCAGGGCCGGGTGATTCCGATGATCGAGTCGATCCTGACGCGTGATCCGGCGGTGCGTTCGGTGCTCAACATCGGGGCGCGGTATGCTTATGTCGATCACGTGCTCGCCTGCCGCCATCCGGAGATTGCGTTTACCTGTGTCGATTTCAGCCAGAAATTTATCGAAGTGAACCGTGATTTTCAACGGGACAATATCCGGTTTGTCGATGGATACGCACTGGAACTACTGGAAGAAGGAGAAATTGCGGGGGACATCGTATTTTTCTCTTCGACGGCAACGCTGATCAACAACCTGGAACTGCGACGCTATATGCACATCCTCGCAAAAACAACCCGCTATGTCGTTTTCAATGAACCAATCGACCCACCGATGAACGGCGCAGTGATCGACCCATCCCGGCTGCCGCTCGACCGGCAGGTATCTTCCTCCGACCGCTGTCTGATCCACAACTACCGGGCAATCGTTGAAGAAGCCGGTTTCGAAGTTCTTCATTATCGTCTTTTCCCATATGAGGGGCCTCTGAAAATGAGGGAACCCGATATGCACTTCCTTCACCTGATCGCTCACAACACGACAGCCACCTGATCAACATGAACCCCCAAGGAAAATACAATGGACAGCCGCGCAGCCAATAGCAACACCCGCCAGCCGATCCTCTTGCTGCCGACCCAGGCAGCCTCTCTCTCGGAGATGGTGCTGGTGGCAAAGGAGATCGCGGCACGGGGGAACTATCGACCGGTGCTGATGTTTTCCCGCCCGATGCCTGTTCCTGATGACCTGCCGGATGGGGCGGAGATCGTCAGGCTGTACCGGGGTGAGGGCGTATCACCTCAGGACGAGCCTGATTCACTGCCCGTAGAAACAATCGACGAGGGATATGGCCGCAAAAGGGAACTGGTCGAATGCTTCGGGCTGATGCCTCTGTATGCGCTTTATCGATTCTTCAAAGTACGCCGGAGGATCAGGCAGGAGATGGCACGGGCTAAAAGGCTGTTTGCACAGTACGATCCGGCGGCGGTGCTGCTGGCCGACGAACGGCGGCAGGGGTTTTATGCGGGGATGCTCCACGCAGCGCGGCGCAGGGGGCGACTGACGATGATCATCCCCTATGCGCTCTCCGACCTGCCGGATATGGTTCTACCGCGCAAGGATAACCCCGACCATTACGTCGATCAGAAACCCTACCGGCTGATCAAGAAGTGGATCCGGCGGCGGCATCCAGATCAGGTGTACGAGTCTGAAGCAGGAGCGATGCTTTTCTACCCGGCAGTCGAGACGCTGGTGCTGGCTTCGCTGGGGATACTCTCGCCGAAGCCCTGGGTGATCGGCGGTGGGTGGGCAGATATCGTCGGGATGATCGGGGAGGCTGACCGACAGCGGTTTGTCAGGCAGGGAGCACCGGCGCAAAAAATGGTGGTCACCGGCCAACCCAGCCTGGATGTGCTGTATGCGACATGGCAGCGTAAAGGTGATCTATGCCAGCGGCTTGCCGCCAATTATGGGCTGGACTGTGACAAGAAGTACAGCATCTTTGCCGTTCCGCAACTTGGCGAACACGAGATTACCAACTGGGAAGAACACTGGGCGGCGAACACCGCGATCGTCGAGACGTTGGCGGCGACGGGTGCGAATATACTGCTCTCGCTGCATCCGAAATCCGATCCAGAACAATACGCTTTTCTCGAAGACCGGTACGGGGTACATATCCTGAGAGAATCGCTGAGGGAGGTTCTGCCTGCCGCCGATGTTTTCGTGGCGACCTATTCGAGCACCGTGCGCTGGGCGGTGCTTTTGCGTATACCGGGCATCGTGGTTGACTACGGGTGGTTCGGCTATACTTTTTTCGACCACTTCAAAGGGGTGATCAAAGTGAACGAGCACGATCAATTAGCCCCGGTATTGAAAGAGGTGCTCGGCGATCCGGCCTATTACCGGCGGCTGCAAGAATTACAGGCTGCCGCTTCGGAAGAAATCACGTTGTTTGATGGGCATGCCGTCCGGCGGATCGTCGATCTGGTCGAGGAGCGTATTGAACGATGAGGGCAGTCATCGTTGGTCTAGGGAGCATCGGGCAGCGGCATCTGAAGAATCTGCGGCAGATCGCGCCGGAGGCAGAGATCGCCGTGTGGCACCAGCACAGCCGCCCCGGTGACCGGCCTGCACCGTCAGAAGCCGACCGGGTGGTGTATACGCTCGACGCGGCGCTCGATCCCTTTCCCGATTTCGCGGTGATCGCCAACCCAGCCCCGATGCATATCGAGACGGCGTGGCAGTTCGCGGAGCAGGGCATCGACCTGATGATCGAGAAGCCGCTGGCGGCGTCGATGGATGGGGTGGAGAACCTCCTGACTCTTTGCCGCGAGCGCGGCGCGATCTGTATGGTGGCTTACGTGTTCCGGTTCTACGAACCGCTGCGGCTGGCGAAGGCGGTGATCTCCGGCGGGCAGATCGGGCGGGTGCTGTCGTTCAATGCCGAAGTAGGGCAGTATCTCCCCGACTGGCGACCCGGTAGGGACTACCGGGAGACGGTCAGCGCAAAGAGGGCACTGGGCGGCGGGGCGGTGCTGGAACTGAGCCACGAGATCGACCTGGCCCGCTGGCTGGTGGGCGAGGTCGAGACGGTCAGCGCGCAGATGGGCAAGCTGAGCGATCTCGAGATCGACGTGGAGGACGTGGCAGAGGTTACGCTGAGGTTCGAAAGCGGTGCAATCGGGCGCGTTCACGTCGACATGGTGCAGCGATCACCGGTGCGCGGACTGCGGGTGGTGGGCACCGAAGGTACCCTGACGTGGGATTGGCAGTCGCACCGGGTTCGGGTATACACAGAAGAGTCGGAGATGTGGCGCGATCTGCACCCGGCGGTCGAGATGGATCGCAACGGGATGTATATCACCGAACTGGAACATTTCCTCGATTGCGTCACGCACCGGACAGTGCCAGTGATCGGCGGGGAAGATGGCAGGCGCGTGTTAGAAATTGCGCTGGCGGCGAAGCAGTCGGCGGTGGAACAGAGAGTGATTACATTATGAGGCCAAAGGTCACCGGATTTGTATTTGCGCGGGGCGGATCGAAGGGCGTGCCGCGCAAGAACATCAGGCCGCTGGCAGGTAAACCGCTGATCGCCTACGCGATTGAGTGCGGGCTGAACAGCCGGTGGATCGAGCGGGTGATCGTCTCGACCGAGGACGAGGAAATCGCCGATGTGTCACGTCGCTACGGCGCGGAGGTGCCCTTCATGCGTCCCGCCGAACTCGCACAGGATGATTCCCCGGAGTGGTTGGCGTGGCGGCATGCGATCCGCGAGGTGGAGAAAATCGATGGGGAACCGCTGGATGTGTTCGTCTCCATCCCGGCGACCTCGCCGCTGCGGGCGGTCGAAGACCTCAATGCCTGCATCGAGAAATTGCTCGATGACGACTCCGCCGACATCGTTATCACGGTGCGGGAAGCGGAGCGCAGCCCGTATTTCAACATGGTGACATTGGCCGACGATGGCGCGGCGCGGCTGGTGATCGAACCGGAGGGAGAAGTCCACAGGCGGCAGGATGCGCCGCTGGTGTATGATATAACCACAGTTGCCTATGCCGCCCGGCCCGCGTTCATCCTTTCGGCGGGGAACATTTTCGACGGGCGGGTGAAGGCGGTCGAAGTGCCCAGAGAACGGGCGCTCGACATCGACACAGAGTTGGATTTCCTGTTCGCGGAGTTTTTGATCGGGCAAAAGAGGCCGTGATGCGAACACTCAAAAATCTGATGAATTTAGAAGGGCGCACGGCGCTGATCACCGGCGGCGCGGGGCATATCGGCGTGGTGATGGCCGGTGCGCTGGCCGAACTCGGCGCGGCGGTGGCCGTGCTGGATGTCGATGCGGCAAAGTGCGAACAGACCGCTGCACAGATCAGCCGCGAGTGGGGCGTCGAGACGCTCCCACTGGCGGTCGATCTGTTCGACGAGGCGGCGGTGAAGGCCGCGCCGGGGCAGGTGGCCGACTCGCTTGGTGGGTTGGATATATTAATTAACAACGCGGCCTTCGTCGGGACGTCGAAGCTGGAAGGCTGGGCGGTGCCCTTCCGCGATCAGAGCGTTGATACGTGGCGGCGGGCGCTGGAAGTCAACCTGACGGCAGCGTTCGCGCTGACACAGGCGGCGGCGGATTTTCTCGGCGAGTCGGGTCACGGGGCGGTGATTAACATCGGCTCGATCTATGGGATGGTCGCCCCGGATTTTAGCCTCTACGAGGGAACGGCGATGGGCAACCCGGCGGCGTACGGGGCAAGCAAAGGCGGCCTGATGCAGTTGACACGCTATCTCGCGGCGGCGCTGGCCCCGAAGGTGCGGGTCAACGCGATCTCGCCGGGCGGTGTGTGGCGCAATCAGCCGGAAGCCTTCCACGAGCGGTACAAAACGCGCACCCCGCTGGGCCGCATGGCAGTCGAGGAGGATTTCAAGGGGGCGGTGGCCTACCTCGCCAGCGATCTCTCGGCTTATGTGACCGGCCACAACCTGGTAGTCGATGGGGGCTGGTCGATATGGTAGAGAAGATACGAGTTGGTAAGCAGGAGATCGGGCCGGGCGAACCCTGCTTTGTGATCGCCGAGGCGGGGGTCAATCACAACGGCGACATCGAGATGGCCCACCGGCTGATCGATGCGGCGGGGGAAGCCGGGGCGGACGCGGTGAAGTTCCAGACTTTTTCCGCCGACCGGCTGGTGACGGTCGACGCGCCGAAGGCCGAATACCAGATCGAGACGACCGGGGGCGGCGAATCGCAGTACGAGATGCTCAAGCGGCTGGAACTCAGCCCGGACGTTCACCGGGAATTGATGGATCACTGCGATGAGCGGGGTATTCTGTTTCTCTCGACGCCCTTCGATGAGCAGAGCGCCGACCTGCTGAACGATTTACACATCGCCGCTTTCAAGATACCGTCGGGGGAGATCACCAACCTGCCATTTCTGAAATACGTGGCCCGCTTCGGCAAACCGATGATCATCTCGACGGGGATGGCAACTCTTTCTGAGGTAAGCAATGCCGTTGGTACAGTTCATCAGGCGGGCAATGGGTTTACCGCCGTGTTACACTGCGTGAGCAACTACCCGACCGCGTCGGAGGATGTGAACCTGCGCTCAATGGAAATGCTGCGCGTGTTCAAATCGCCGGTTGGGTTTTCCGATCACACACTGGGGATCGAGATTCCGCTGGCGGCGGTGGCACTGGGCGCAGACATCATTGAGAAGCATTTCACGCTCGACCGGAGCCTGCCGGGGCCGGATCACCGGGCCTCGCTGGAACCGGACGAACTGGCGGCGCTGGTGGCGGGCATTCGCAAGGTCGAGGCGGCATTGGGTGAACGTATGAAAAGGCCGGGGCCGCGTGAGAAAGAGGTTGCGGCGGTGGTGCGCAAGAGCCTCGTCGCCGCGTGTGACATCAAGGAAGGAACGCGGATCACGGCGGAGATGATTGCCATCAAGCGACCGGGGACGGGATTGTCGCCCGCGCTGTACGATAGGGTGATCGGGCAGGCAGCGAAAGTTCCGATTCCGCAGGGAACATTGATTACGAAGGGAATGGTGGGGCTGAAATGAGAACCATCGGCGTGGTAACCACCTCGCGGGCCGATTATGGCATCTACCGCCCGCTGCTCAGGGCGATTGTCGAGGACCCGGCGCTCGAACTGTATTTACTCGTTTCCGGGACGCATCTCTCACCGGAATTCGGGCGGACGGTCGAAGCTATCGAAGCGGAAGGTTTCGAAATAGGCGACCGGATCGAGATGCTGCTTTCCTCGGATACGCCGGAAGCCATCGCCAAATCGACCGGGCTGGGGATGATCGGCTTTGCGCAATCGTTTGCCCGCAGGCAGCCCGATCTGCTGGTGGTGCTGGGTGACCGCTTCGAGATGTTTGCGGCAGCGGCGGCAGCGATGCCCTTCGTGATGCCCATCGCGCATCTGCATGGCGGTGAATCGACCGAGGGTCTGATCGACGAACCGATCCGGCATTCGATCACCAAGATGAGCCATTTACACTTCACGGCGACCGAAGCCTACGCCCGGCGGGTGCGGCAGATGGGCGAAGAACCCTGGCGGGTGACGGTCAGCGGGGCGTTGAGCCTCGATAATTTGAACCAGATCGATATGCTGACGCCCGGTCAATTAGAGGATCGCTATAGCTTCGACCTGAGCGAACCGCCGCTGTTAGTGACCTTCCACCCGGTGACGCTCGAATACGCGCAGACCGATCAGCATATCGCGGCGCTTTTATCTGCATTAGACGACTCCGGCAAGCCGGTGATCTTCACTTATCCCAATGCCGACACTGCCGGGCGGCGGATCATCAAGGCGATTGATCGATACGTAGACGAGCATCGAACCGCCTGGGCGGTTGATAACCTCGGCACGCAGGGTTATTTCAGCCTGATGACCCACGCGGCGGCGATGGTTGGCAACTCGTCGTCGGGGATCATCGAGGCGGCTTCGTTCAAGCTGCCGGTGGTCAACATCGGGAACCGGCAGCGCGGGCGGGTGCATGATCGCAACGTGATCGACGTGGCAACGACCCGCGAGGCGATCCGCGATGGAATCAAGCAGGCGGCGTCGGACGAATTCCACGCCGGGCTGGTCGATCTGGTCAATCCTTACGGGGATGGCACGGCGGCGGAGAAGATCGTCTCGCGCTTGAAATCGGTGGAACTGAACGACGAACTGCTTTTGAAGCGGTTCTATGATGGCGGGGAATGATGCGGATTGTCTTTGTTGGGGCAGTGGATTTCAGCCGCCATACGCTTGAAGCGGTATTGGAGAACGGCGGCAATGTCGTCGGAGTGATCACGCTGGATGCGCAGTACGCCCGGCGTCATGCCGATTTCGCCGATCTCGGCCCGGTGGCGGATCGCTTTGGCGTGCCTGTCTACCGGATCAACAAGATCAACGACGAGATCGATTTGCTGCGCTCGCTCAAACCGGACGTGATATTCATCTTCGGCTGGTCGCAGTTGATTTCGAACGAGATACTGGAACTGCCGCCGCTGGGCTGCATCGGAACGCACCCGGCGCTGCTGCCGAAGAATCGCGGGCGGCACCCGCTAATCTGGGCGCTGGTCGAGGGGCTTGAACAGAGCGGCCTGACCTTCCTCTACCTCGACGAAGGGGTTGACAGCGGCGATATCCTCTGGCAGAAAGCGTTCCCGATCACGCTGGACGACGATGCCGGGACGCTCTACGAGAAAATCAAGGCGCTGGCGGTCGAGGCCATCGCCGAGTTTTTGCCGCAGCTTGAAGCAGGTACCGCGCCGCGCATCGTGCAGGACGCGAATCAGGCGACAACGTGGCGGAAGCGCAGCAAAGCCGACGGGGAAATCGACTGGCGGGCGGATACGATGGAGACTTACAATCTCGTCCGCGCGTTGACGCACCCCTATCCGGGCGCACATACCTATCTTGGCGGCGAAGCAGTAGTGATCTGGAAAGCCGCGCTGCCCGAATCGGTGCTGCCGGATGCGGCGGCAGACCTCAAGCCGGGCGAATTGTTTACCGGTGACGGGGATCGATTGTGCGTCCGCACCGGGGATGGTTACCTGCGGGTGGTGGCTTACGAGCACCCGGCGGGGATTGAGTTGGAAGCAGGCATGAGACTGGGGAACAATCGATGAAGGTGCTGGCAATATCGGTGCATCCCGATGACGAGACGCTGGGCTGCGGCGGAACACTGCTCAAACACAAAGCGCAGGGCGACGACCTCGCCTGGATGGTGGTGACCGAAGCCTACACGCCGCAGTGGTCGCAGGACGTGATCGACCGGAAGGCGGTAGAGGTCGAACGGGTGGCGGGTGCCTACGGCATGGCCGATACCTACAAGCTCGGCTTCCCGACGGTGCGGCTCGACACGACGCCCCAATCCGACCTGATCGACGCGATCCGGGACGTGGTCGATACGGTCAGGCCGGGGGTGATCTACCTGACTCATGACGGCGATGTGCATACTGATCACCACGCGGTGTTCCTGGCGACAATGTCGGTGGTGAAGCCGTTCTACATGCAGCGCTTCGGGGTGAAAAAGGTGCTGGCCTACGAGACACTGTCGTCGACCGACGCCGCGCCGCCCCAGCCGAAGCGCGTGTTTCTGCCGGTGGTGCTGAGCGACATCACCGAGACCCTCGATCAGAAGATCGAGATTATGAAAATCTACCACTCCGAAGCGCAGGACGACCTGCTGCCGCGTGGCAGTTCGGCGATAAGGGCGCTGGCCCGCTACCGGGGAGCGACCATCGGGGTGGAGTATGCGGAGGCATTCATGCCGGTGCGGGAGATATGGTAAATGAGCAGTCAGGATAAGCCGCTCTGTGTGATTTTAGGCGGCGGCGGGCACGCCCGGATGCTGATCGACTGCATCCAGATGACCGGTTTAGCCGAACTGATGGGCATCCTCGAAGTCAACGAGACCCGCTGGGGCGAATCGATGTATGGGGTAGAGATCAAAGGCGGCGACGACCTGATCAGCGAAATGATCGATCAGGGGGTGACTCACTTCGTGGTGGGAGTCGGCGGCACGCGAGACAATCAACCGCGCCAGCGGTTGTTCGATCTGGGGCTGGAAAGCGGCCTCAAGCCGCTGACGGTCAGATACCCCGGTGCATTCGTTTCACAGCATGCGGTCGTCGGCGAGGGTTGCCACCTGATGCCCATGAGCGTGGTCAACGCGGGGGCGGCGCTGGGAATGAACGTGATCGTCAACAGCGGGGCAATCGTGGAGCATGACTGTGTGATCGGCGACCATGTCCATATCGCTACCGGGGCGAGGCTCTCCGGCACAGTGACGGTTGGTTCGGGGACGCATGTCGGCGCGGGGGCAACGATCCGGCAGAGTATCGCCATCGGGAGTGACGCGGTGGTTGGTGCGGGGGCGGTAGTAGTCAAGGATGTCCCCGACAATGTGACGGTTGTTGGCGTTCCGGCGCGTGTGCTAAAATGACGCCCCGATACGGCCTGTTGGGAAAATAGCCAGATAGGGTGGGCATTGTTTTCACCCCCCACCCCGGCCCTCGTTAATCAGCCAGAGGCTGATTACAGGGAGTTTTGGTAAATCCAAAACCTCCATCCCTCAAGGGGGAGGGAGCGAATACAAGTAGAGGTATTGTTTTTTTGAACATACGAATCATCCCCCGATTGGATATCAAAGGCCCGAACCTGGTGAAGGGGATTCACCTGGAAGGTCTGCGCGTGCTGGGCAAGCCGGAGGACTTTGCACATTACTATTACGAGTGCGGGGCCGACGAGCTGATCTACATGGACGCGGTTGCCAGCCTGTACGGGCGCAACAGCCTGGTCGACATCGTGGAGCGCACCTCGCGGGAAATCTTCATCCCGCTGACGGTGGGCGGCGGCCTGCGAAGCGTCGACGACATCCGCACGGTGCTGCGGGCGGGGGCCGACAAGGTATCGATCAATACGGCGGCGGTGGCCGACCCGGAGCTGATTCAAAAGGCGTCGCGGGCGTTTGGCTCGTCGACGATTGTGGTCTCGATAGAGGCGATCAAGCACGATGACGGCAGCTACGAGGCTTACGTCGACTATGGCCGGGAAAAGACCGGGGTCGATGTTTTCGAGTGGGCGCAGCGGGTAGAGGAACTCGGCGCGGGCGAACTGGTAGTTACCTCGATCAACCAGGAAGGTACCGGCGAGGGCTACGATCTCGACCTGACGCGCCGGATCGCCGAATCGGTGTCGATCCCGGTGATCGCATCGGGCGGGGCGGGATCGGTGGCGCATATCTATGAGGCAATCAGCGAAGGCAGCGCCGACGCGGTGAGCATGGCCTCGGTGCTGCATTACAACTTCGTGAAACAGCGATCGGTGTCCGAGGAAGCGTTCGAGGCCGAAGGGAACATCGAGTTTCTGAAAGGCAAGTGGGGAAGCCTGAACTTCGGGAAGATTAAGGATGCGACGGTGCAGGAGATCAAGCAGTATCTGATCGAGAACGGGATCACCTGCCGCTACCAGCCGGAGGAAGCCGCCCATGCCTGAGACAAAAATCACTGCGGCGATTGTCGATTACGGGCTGGGGAACCTGTTCAGCGTGAAGCATGCCTGCTCCCACGCCGGAATCGAGGGGACGATTACGTCGGATCGCGAAAAGCTACTTCAATCCGACGTGGTGATCCTGCCGGGGGTGGGGGCCTACCGCGATGCGATGGCCTCACTGCACAAACTCGATCTGGTCAGCGTGATGCAGGACATCGCTGCATCGGGCAAGCCGCTGATCGGCATCTGCCTGGGGATGCAGCTTCTCATGACTCGCAGCTACGAGTTCGGCAACTACCTGGGCCTGGGGATCATCGACGGGCCGGTAGTGCGCTTCGAGGAGCCGACGATCACGACCAGGGATGGCGAAAAGAAAACGCTCAAGGTGCCGCAAATCTGCTGGAACCAGATTTACCAGCCGAACGGACACGAAAGCTGGGACGGTACGCCCCTTGAAGGGCTTGACGAGGGGACGTATATGTACTTTGTCCATTCCTACTACGCACAGCCGGACGACCCGGCAGTGTGGCTGACCGAAACGACCTACGGCGACATCACTTTTTGTTCAAGTGTCCGGCGGGACAACGTGTTTGCCTGCCAGTTCCACCCCGAACGGAGCGGCCCGCTGGGCCTGAAAGTATACGACAACATTGCTGAATTAGTCGCAGGCCGAAATTAGGGTCTGCTTTACTTATGAACGAATCCAGAGGTGACAATACATGACCGACCTTGATCGGGAAGCAATAGAACAACGAATTGAAGAACTTAAGCCCTGGCGCTACAACCACGAATACAACGGGATCAAGATTGCAGGAACACCGGGCGCGATGCAGGTTCATGATCTGTATGGCAAGGCGATCATGCAGCACCTTGTTTCCAAAATAGTCGGAGACAGGGACCCCAAAGACTTCCGGGCGATTGACCTGGGCTGCCTGGAAGGACACTATACCGATGTCCTGTGTGAAGCAGGATTAGGCGAGGTGGTCGGGATCGATCTGAGCGAAGGTCACGTTGATCGGGCGAAGTTCCTGCTGCAGGAGTTGAAGGGCCATCAAAATGCAACCGTCGTGCTAGGTAATGTGGCCGATGAGGAATTGATGGAAAGCCTGGGTAAGTTCAATATTGTCATCTTTCACGGCCTGCTGTATCACCTGAAAGACCCGCTCAAGATGTTCGATATCATCCAGCGGATGATCCCCGACGATGGAGAGTTCTATCTGCTGCTTTCGACGCAGTTCAAAGGCCAATACGGGGCGGTGATCCTGCCGCAGCCAATCGCAGAGCTGCAGATCAAGAAAAGCACGGTCAGCCTGGGCAGTGAGGAAGGGTACCAGCTTCATGAGGAAGTCGGCTCGGTATTTGAGCGCTGCTCGTTCCGGTTGAATCCGCAGGCTGTCTACCAGATTTTGAAGCTGTACGGATATCAGGGCATGATCGCCTACGATACGCCGGGGGGATATGGCTATTCATATAATGTCAGCATGGTGGCGACGCGGAATCGCCAGCCCGACTTTCTGAAAAGACTGCGTGGTGGGATAAGTATCGATGGGGTGAATTTCTACGAGTGGGACGGCCAATCGGTTGACTCTTACGATTTCAACAAGCTGATCCCCCGCCTATCACGGTTTCTGATGCGTGTGGCTTATAAACTGGTCGACAAAGTTGGGAAATTCGACAGAAAGAGAGATCGCCGGAGACGAGGCGTATTCTCAACAGACTAAAGAGGAGACTCAATCCCTGTGAGTGAAGACACCAAGAAACCCGAAGCCTATTATGGACTCCCTCAAGAAGTGCGCTTCTGCAAGCGCTGCGTGATGTCCAACCAGCGGCCCTCGTCGTACCCAGAGTTCAAGCACACAAAAGCGCGGATCACACCGACGCTCCATATTGGCGAGGACGGGCTGTGTGACGCCTGCCGGTACGCCGAGACGAAGGAAGACATCGACTGGGAGAAGCGCGAAACGGAGCTTCAACAACTATTAGATAAACATCGCCGGGAAGATGGGCGTTATGACTGCGTTGTGCCCGGCAGCGGCGGCAAGGACAGCGCTTACGCTGCCTACGTGCTGAAATACAAATACGGGATGCACCCGCTGACCGTCACCTGGCCGCCGATCCTCTACACCGATTACGGCTACCGGAACTACCTCAACTGGATCGAGGTAGGGGGCTTCGACAATATCATGCTGCGGCCCAATGGCCGGGCACACAAGCTGCTGACCCGGCTGGCAATCGAGAACCTGCTGCACCCGTTCCAGACCTTCATCCTGGGGCAGAAGAACCTGCCGCCCAAGATCGCCATGAAGTACGACATCCCGCTGATCTTCTACGGTGAGCCGGAAGCCGAATACGGCAACCCGATTGCCGAAACGGAATCGTCGCTGCGGGACAAGTCGTATTTCACGATGAAAGACATGAACGATGTTTACATCGGCGGGGTATCGGTTCCGGAGCTTCAGGAAAAGTACGGGTTGAGTCTGAATGAGATGTCGCCCTACTTTCCGCCGGATGCAACCGAACTGGAAAAGGCCAAAATCGAGGTTCACTACCTGGGCTACTATCTCAAGTGGACCCCGCAGGAAGCATATTACTACGCTGTCGAACATACCGGGTTCCAGGCGCGGCCCGTCCGGTCGCAGGGGACTTACAGCAAATACGCAAGCATCGACGACAAGATCGACGACCTGCATTACTATACGACGTTCATCAAATTCGGGATCGGGCGGGCAACCTATGATGCCTCGCAGGAGATTCGAAACAATCACCTGACACGCGAGGAAGGCGTGGCACTGGTCAGACGGTTCGATGGCGAATATCCCGATCGTTACATCCAGGACGTGATGGATTTCCTGGAGATGGACATCGAACATTTCATGGAACTATGCGATAAGGGCCGGTCACCACACCTGTGGCGCAAAGATGGCGATCAGTGGGTACTGCGTCACCAGGTAGAGTGATCCGGATTGGCAGGTAAATTTTGATGAGTCTGGAACTTGAGGTGCTGTGCGTCCTCCCCGATGCGACGATCCGGGACGTGATTGGGTGCATCGATAAAAACGAGCAGGGGATCGCGCTGGTTACCGATGCAGATCGGCACCTGCTGGGGACGATCACCGACGGGGATATCCGGCGGGCGATGCTGGCGGGGATCAGCCTGGATTCGCCTGCCCGCGAGATACTGGCGCGGAAAGCCGGCACGCCCTACGCGCAACCTATCACCGCACCGGCTGACACTGTACAAGCTGACTTGGTAAGGTTGATGCAAGAACGCGAGGTGAGGCAGATTCCGCTGGTCGATGCCGAAAACCGGGTGATCCGGATGGTGACATTCGATAAACTGCTCCCATCGCAGGGACTGCCGATGCAGGCGGTGATCATGGCAGGGGGAATGGGCACACGGCTGCACCCGCTGACTGACGAACTCCCCAAACCGATGCTGCCGGTCGGCGACCGCCCGCTGATGGAACGGATCGTCGAACAGCTTCGGGATGCCGGAATCCAGCGGGTACATGTGACCACCCATTTTCAGCCGGAGAAGATCACCAAACACTTTGGCAACGGCGAATCGTTCGGTGTGGATATCGACTACGTGGAAGAAGAACAGCCCCTGGGCACCGCCGGGGCGCTGGGACTGATGGAAACCCCAAATGAACCAGTGCTGGTGATCAACGGGGACATCCTGACAAGAGTCGACTTCCGGTCGATGCTGACCTATCACCAGAAGCACAAATCCGATCTGACCGTCGCCGTGCGGCAGTATGACATCCAGGTGCCTTACGGGGTGATCGACTGCGAGGGGCCGTATGTTACAGGTGTTCGAGAAAAGCCCAGGATGGGGTTTTTCGTCAATGCGGGGATTTACCTGCTGGAGCCGACGGCACTGCACTTCATTCCGAACGGCGAGCATTTCGATATGACCGAATTGATCGAGAAGCTGATCCTGGAAGATCGGACGGTAGTGAGCTTCCCGATTGTCGAATACTGGCTGGATATCGGCCAGCACGAAGACTATGTTCAGGCCAACCGCGATGCGGCGGAAGGGAGACTCTCCTCTTGAACTGGAGCGGAAAACGGGTGCTGGTAACGGGTGCGGGTGGGTTCATCGGGAGCCACCTGGCCGAAAAACTAGTCGAAGCTGGGGCCGAGGTCAGGGCGATGGTGCATTACAACGCACTGGGCACCTGGGGCTGGCTCGATCGGTCGGCTGTACGAAATGAAATGAACATCGTCGCGGGGGACATCGCCGATCGGGACAGCGTGCGGCAGGCGATGGACTCGACCGAGATTGTCTTTCACCTCGCAGCGCTGATCGCTATTCCTTATTCGTATCACGCGCCCGCCTCGTATGTGCGGACGAACGTCGAGGGGACACTGAACGTCTTGCAGAACGCCCGCGATCTGGGCGTCGAGCGCGTCTTGCATACCTCAACGAGTGAAGTGTACGGAACGGCCCGCGTCGTGCCGATCAATGAGGATCACCCTCTTCAAGGGCAGTCGCCTTATTCGGCGAGCAAGATCGGAGCGGATAAACTGGCCGAAGCTTTCCACCTCTCCTTCGAAGTCCCAGTGGTGACGGTGCGACCTTTTAACACATTCGGGCCGAGGCAGTCGGCGCGGGCGGTGATCCCGGCGATCATTACCCAATGCCTGGCGGGGAAGACGAGCATCCGGCTGGGGAATCTGACTCCGACCCGTGATCTGAACTATGTCGGTAATACGGTGGATGGATTCATCGCGGCGGCGGTTGCCCCCGAAGCACCCGGCCAGACCTTCAACCTGGGATCGGGGCGGGAGATCAGCATCGGCGACCTAGCCCGGCTGATCGCTTCACTGGTGGGGGGCGAGATTACCATAGAAACCGACGATCAACGTGTGCGACCGTCGGGGAGTGAGGTCGAGCGGCTGCTAGCCGACTCAACGAAAGCCCGCGAGGTGCTGGGCTGGACTCCACAGGTCAGCCTGGAAGAGGGTTTAGAACGGACCATCGACTGGCTGCGCGATCACATGGAAAGGTATCGACCTGATGTCTACGTCTTATAAGAAGCCGTCTGCACTCTCTGGCAAGCCGACAAAATCCTACGAACCGGGGGCTAAAGTCGAGGGGGGGATTCCGCTTTGCGTGCCGGAGATGGGTGGCAACGAGTGGGCCTATATCAAGGACTGCCTCGATACCGGCTGGGTGTCGTCGGTGGGATCATACGTCAACCGGTTCGAGGACGAGATCGCGGAAAAGATCGGCGTGAAATATGCCATCGCCTGTGTGAACGGCACGGCGGCGCTGCACATCGCTCTGCTGGTGGCCGGGGTCGAGCCGGACGACGAGGTATTGATGCCCTCGCTGACCTTCATCGCCCCGGCGAACGCGGTTCGCTATGCGGGTGCGTGGCCGGTGTTCATCGATTCGGAGCCAGAATACTGGCAGATGGACCCGGCGCTGACAGCCGACTTTCTCGATAATCAATGCGATTGGTCAGATGGAACGCTGCGGAACAAATCGACGGGGCGGCGGGTGAAGGCGATCCTGCCGGTGCATGTCGGCGGGCACCCGGTCGACATGGATGCGATCAACGCGGCGGCCCACAAATATGATCTGCCGGTGATCGAGGATGCGACCGAGAGCCTGGGAGCCACTTACAAAGGCCGGATGACCGGTCGGCTGGGGGAGATCGCCTGTCTGAGCTTCAACGGCAACAAGGTGATCACCTCCGGGGGCGGGGGAATGATCGTCACCGATGACGAGCAGATGGCGGCCAAAGCCCGCTATCTGACCACCCAGGCAAAAGACGACGCGGTCGAATATATTCACCACGAGATCGGCTACAACTACCGGCTGACGAACATCCAGGCGGCGATGGGCTGCGCTCAACTGGAACTGCTGGACGAGTATCTCGTCGCCAAGCGGCGGATCGCCGCGAACTACCGCGAGGCATTCGAATCGGTGCCGGGGATCGCGCCGATGCCGCAGGCCGAATGGGCGGAAAGCACCTTCTGGCTGTACACGGTGCTGGTCGACGAGGCGGTCTACGGGATGGACAGCCGGGCGCTGCTGCGTAAGCTGGGCGAACGGAAAATCCAGGCGCGCCCGCTCTGGCAGCCGATCCACCTGAGCAAGGCGCACGCGGATTCGCCGAGAGCCGACTGCCCGGTAGCGGAGCGGCTCAACCGGATGGCGTTGAGCATCCCCAGCTCGGTTGGGCTGACGGCGGCGGAGCAGGCAGCGGTGATCGAGGCGATCAGAGGATAGTGATCGGCACAATCAAGATCGAGGTAAAGAAACCCGCCGGTTGTCTGATACAATCAGGGCACTGACCTTTCCTGGGTGGACGCGATGGACACAAGCAGCAATGACACAATGTCTTCTCTGATTGATTCGGCTCTGGCGCGGCTGCGCGAGGCCGGGTACAAGATCACCAATGCGCGGCGCACCGTTCTGGAGGTGCTGTGCCAGGATAATCAGCATCTGACCTCGGCAGATGTCATCGAGCAGGTCGAAGCGCGCGATCCCGCTGTCGGGCGGGCGAGCATCTTCCGAACGCTGGAACTGCTGACCGAACTGGCGATCATCCGCCCTACCTACCTGACTCCGCGCACGCCCAACTATATCGTCATGCCGGAAAGCGGCCACCACGCGCATATCATCTGCCCCCAGTGCAATAAGATCACCGAGTTAGGCGATTGTGAGATCGAAGACCTGATCGAGCAGATAGCGGAAAGACAGGGACTTGAGATCACGGGCCATCTCCTGGAGATATACGGCATCTGCCCGGACTGCTCCGACTGACACCGCCCAATTGATACAAAATATCATTTATATTGACGAAAACAAGCGGGAAGCCTATAATCTGGTGTGCCGTATATTGATATTGTGTCTCAATTTTCAACGAGGTAGGCAGATGAAGTTTCGTATCCACAGGATAGGGTTGGTGCTTGCTGCCATTGTTTTACTATCAGTGGCTGGCTGTTCTGCGCCTGCTGCCACAGATGCCGGGCATGAAGGCAACCTCGATCACGTGGAAATGTTGCTGCCTGATATCGCTCCTGTGAAACTGGCTGAAGGGGAGAAACTCTCGGTTGTGGCGACAACCAGCATCATCGGCGATGTGGTAGCGAACGTGGGCAGCGACGCAATCGATCTGACGGTGTTGATGGCAGTGGGGCAGGACCCGCACAGCTATGAACCGACCCCGCGCGCATTGGCGGCCATCGAGGATGCAGATATCATTTTTGTCAACGGTCTGGACCTCGAAGAAGTGCTGATGGGGAGTATCGAAAACACGGCGACCGGCGTGATCGTCCCCGTGTCGGCGGGGATCGAGCCGCTGGCCTCCGGCGGTGACGATCACGAGGAAGGAGACGATCATCACCATGCGGCGGGCGATCCGCATTTCTGGGTCGACCCGAATAACCTGATGGTGTGGGTCGAGAATATCGAGCAGGTTCTCTCGGAGGCCGATCCCGGCAGCCACGAGATGTATCAGGCCAATGCAGAAGCTTACCATGCGGAACTCGAAGCGCTCGATGCTTATATCCGCGAACAGGTGACCGGAATCCCTGAAGAGAATCGGAAACTGGTAACCGATCACGGGTTGTATGGTTATTTTGCCGAAGAGTATGGCTTCGAAATTGTGGGCCTGATGATCGACAGCTTCTCGACAACGGCGGGGACATCGGCAGGGGATGTAGCGCGGCTGGCCGAAGTAATACAGGAAGAGGATGTACCGGCGATCTTTATCGGCACGACGGCCAGCCAAGGATTACAAAATTTGGCGGAGGCGATTGCCGAGGAGACCGGGGAGAAGATCAAGGTGCTGCCCCTGCTGACCGGGTCGCTGGCCCCGGAGGGCGAGCCCGGCGATACTTACCTGGGTTATATGCAGTACAACATCGACCAGATTGCGAGCGGCCTTGCGGAATGACTTTTTTATATGGAGAAAAGATGCTGCCCCAACTGAGTGTATACGGAAAAGCCTGTGATACACCTGCCATTGAACATACCCCCGCGCTTGAGGTCGAGCAGGTCGTATTTCGCTACTCCGGTATGCCGCGCCCCGCGCTGGAGATCGATTCGCTGCGGGTCATGCCCGGCGAACGGGTCGCGCTGGTGGGGCCGAACGGGGCAGGAAAATCAACGCTGATCAAGTTAGTGGCCGGATTGGAAAAACTGCAATCAGGCGAAATCCACGTATATGGCAACCCGGTGTTGTCGTGTATGCACCGGGTTGCACTCGTCCCGCAGCGTTCGACCGTCGACTGGCAGTTTCCGGTGACGGTGCGCGAGGTAGTGATGATGGGGCGCTACGTTCACCTCGGCTGGGGGAAGCGGCCCCGGCAGGAAGATCGGGATGCGGTTGACGAGGCGATGAAACGGATGGAAATCTCCAACCTTGCCAATCGACAGGTCGGGGAACTGTCGGGGGGGCAGCAGCAGCGGGTGATGCTGGCCCGGACGCTGGCCCACGATGCCGATCTGCTGCTGCTGGACGAGCCGCTGAATCATGTCGATGTGGCGACGCAGGAACTGGTTTTCCATGTGCTGGAAGACCTGTGCAAAAAAACAAAGGCGGTGATCGTCAGCACGCATGACCTGGGTATCCTGCCAGTGCATTTCAGCCGGGCCCTGTTCCTTGACCGGCAGGTGATCGCCGACGGGCCGGTCGAAGAGGTACTTACTGCGCAGACCATCGCTAGGGCGTATGGTTTCGAATTTCATGGTGGGGAGAGCCTGTCAAAATGGTTGAATGGCTGATCGAGCCGCTGGGCTACAGCTTCATCGTAAGGGGATTGATCGCCGGGATTCTGGCAGGGACGGCCTGCGCTGTGCTGAGTGCATTCATCGTGTGGCGCGGGATGGCGTTTGTCGGTGATGCAATGGCACACGCGATTTTACCGGGGATCGTGCTGGCATTCATGGCGGGGATCAGCCTGTTCGCCGGGGCGCTGGTCGCGGCGATATTGACCGCAGTGGGGATCGGACTGCTGTCGCGGCGCGGCGGGATGAAAGAAGACACGGCAATCGGGGTGATGTTCACCGGATTTTTCGCGCTGGGTATTCTCCTTCTGAGCAAAGTGACCAGTTATCAAGACCTGACGCATATCCTGTTCGGGGATATCCTGGGCGTGGCACGCGGCGACCTGATCGCGATGCTGGTAATCATGCTGATAGTCATTGTGGCTGTGCTCTTCTTCTACAAGGAACTGCTGGTGACTTCGTTCGACCCAGGGCACTCGGTGGCAATTGGCCTCTCGCCGGAACTGGTGCGCTACGGGCTGCTGCTGCTGATCGCGCTGACGGTCGTCGCGGCGATCCAGGTGGTGGGCGTGGTGCTGGTGCTGGCCCTGCTGGTCACACCGGCGGCAGCTGCATCTCTGCTGGCGAAGCGGCTCCCGCAGATCATCGGGCTGGGAATGGTATTCGCCGTCATCTCAACGGTGGTCGGGTTCTATGCCTCGTACTATGCCGATGTCGCTTCGGGATCGGCGATTGTCCTTACGCTGACCATGATTTTTCTCATGGCGTTTGTGTATCAGTCGATTCGCAAGTGGATGATGCGGAGTCAATAAGCCTCGCGGTGTAAATATCGGGTAGAATGAAATAAAGACGTGTTGTTGTCAGGAGTAGACGATATGTTGGAGCAGCTGCACGATCATATCTGTGATGAACTGCGCGTCAACACACGAACCGATACGATATTTGTCGTAACAGCGGTGATATTCAATTTTGTGATGCTGGGTATCAGTTCGGCGGTGGCGTCCGAGGCGGCTGAGGAGTTTGCAGAGGTTACGCCGCTGATCATATTGATCATCACGTTGATTATGTCGGTGCTGGTGAACGGCGTTTCGGTCGTCGGGCTGCTGACCGGGCGGACAACGCGACGAAAACTGACCGATGGCCTGATCGGAATGTACGATGACGCCGGGGTGAGTAAATACTACGATGAGACGCTGCTGATCAATTACATGCGGCGCTATGTGATATTCATTACCATCATCGGGCTGCTGGGATTGACATCGATACTCATCCCGTTGGTGATAGTGATCACGTCGTAAATCTGCTGTCAGGCAATCTCGCGATTTACAGATGTCGTATGGGAGTGGGAGGCGATCAATAGCCTGCACTATTAGCGCGGGGCAGGATTTCTTTATTCTCCCCTACCAGTTGTATCATCTCCATTATTATTTCTCAGACGCTGCACCAGTCGCCTGCTGACCGGGAACAGCGCCCACCCAAATAGCGCCAACAATGTGACTGCTGTGAGCGTTACGCCAATCTTCCAGCTCAGCGGCTCGAATCGCATATCCACGGTGTGTTCACCTGCCGATTCCAGGTACACGGCCCGAAAGACAAAGTTTGCACGGTAGATGGGAACCTGTACATTATCCACCCACGCATGCCAGCCCGGATGCCATACTTCGCTGAATACCAGATATGCCGGGGCAGGTGTCTGTACGATGACCGTCGATGCCTCTGGTTCGTAATGAGTGTAGTAAAGGTTGGACGGATCAGAAGGAGGCTCATTTGTGCCTGCGGGGGCATGTATGTCCTCGATCACGACTTGCCTTTGTGGGTCGAAATCGGGCGCATGGATCGCTGTAAATGCCTCTTCACCGGTAGAGACTCGCGTCGCCGAATATACCAGGTTGATGCGCGGCATGGCGTTCGTGTTCAGGTAGACATCGACTGCCGGGTCCTCGTTAAACACCGGGACGAAAGTCGCATCTGCAGGCGGCTGACTCTTGTCAGCAATCACGAACTGGACGTTGAGAAAATTGTAGACCGGCGACCCACGCCAGCCGAGGGAGTCCAAATAGGTCTGATATGCTGCCACTTCCAATGCATGACGGGTCCCACCGATGTTTTCGAGGCCAAAATTCGCCGAGGCCGAGGGCGCCCAGACAGTGCTGGCGTTATCTATGCGGAATAGGCCGGGTTGGGCCTGTAGATATTCGACCGCCGACGGGTGCTGAAAGCCGGTCGTGGGGTCGGTATATTCGACTTCGATCCAGGCTCCGTGCCCAATCATATCTCCCGCCAGAATGACGAGTGCCAGTGTTGGCGCGAGGATTTTGTTTTTTGATGCCTGGAAAGCAAGAAGCATTCCTAAGAGCAGCAATCCTGTGCTAACTGCCAGCCCTGCGCGAAGGGCAGAATCGTGCCTGGTACCAGTTACCGTGATGGCGTGATGATAGCCAAACAGGATCGCCACCAGCGAGACAAACAGCAGTACAGCACCCCATGTGAACAACCGCTTACGTGAAATAGCGAACAGGTTGCACAGGCCAAATCCAGCCAGTATCGCCAGCGAGAAATCCGTGAGCAGGATGAATCGCGCAGGTACGCGCATCCCTGAAAATCCCGGCACAGTTAAGTACAGGAGGCGATGCAGCGGCGCGTTATTGCCGAGAGCGATCAAAAGCCCCAGAAAGCCTAATGCGGCCATGAAGGTTGGCATACTTCGCCACTTCTTGAAAGGAGCTAGGCCAGCAAAGAACAGGGGCAGTACGCCAAGATAGCCCAACTCGATGCGATTCCATGGTCCCCAAAAACCCTTTGGGCCGCGTCCAAAGACAAGCGGAGAAAACAGGCCACCCAGTCCGGCCCAGGGGATAGAGAACGCAGTGGCGGCATTGTAGTCGAGATTTGCACGCGAGGTCATTGGGAGAATCTCGACTGCCGGGAAAAAAGCGACGGCTGACAATCCGAACGCGACCACAGGTGTCAATCCCGCAAGCGCCAGTAATCTCAAACGGTCCTCGCCCGCCCATGCGATGTACCACACTGTATATAGACCCAGCGCGAAGCCGATAATAATGCTCATCTGCGCATGTCCTGCCAGTGCAGAGAAGCTCAAGAGGACGCCTGCACCGGCAGCCCATCCGAACGACCGGCGTGTGAGGGCGAGGTGAAGGGCCGCGAACACCGCTGGCAGCCAGGCGGACACGGCATTGAGGTTCAGGTTGCCGATGTGGGTGATAAATACGCCGGAGAACATAAAGGCCGTCCCTGAGAAGAGAGAGGCCAGGTGGGAAAGGTAGGGTGATTGAGAGTTAGCTGTCACCTGATCTTGTGTAACGGGTCGGGGCAGCAGCACGCGCATAAGCCAATACATACTCGCCCCGGCCAGCCAGATATGTACCAGCACCAACCACTCGACGGCTTCATACGGCAGCGACGGCAGGAGGAAAAAGGTGATCAGGTTAATAGGGTAGAGCAAACCGGTTTCGCTGTCGGCGATAAACGGCTCACCACCTTTGAGCGTAGGGTTCCAGAGTGGAATACGGCCTGAGTTCAGGGATTGGGCGGCATAGGAGTAGTTGGGCCACAACATCGAGGTCAGGTCGCCGCCGCCATATGGAATCCAACCGAGATCGAGCGTGACAGGCCAAAAGAAGATGAGCACCAGCAAGAGAAGAAAAACAAGCGCCAGTATATCTGGCCACGCGCTTTTCAAAGATATCCGCAGCGTCTTGTCAGTTCGCCCTTTGCTGTTTTCGGCGGATTCATGCATATCTTAGTACTTGTTCCATTCTGTGTTTATAAGGGGTATTCTGCAAAGTATAAGCATGAAAGGTGTATTTGCCTAACAATTCAAGACAAACGCAGCGCCGGACCGCTTTCAAAATGGGTTGAATGGTATCCTTCTTACCCATTTACACAAAATGTCAGATTTTGTTGGCGAAGTCATGCGGCAGCCTGAGACGCAAGGGCGACAAAGGGCGAAATCGATATGTCAACAGGACGTTCTCCGCGC
>JAFGOY010000071.1 GCA_016926255.1 Anaerolineae bacterium
CTGTGACACGACCGTCGGCGGGGCAACCAATGTCGAAGACGCAGCCTTCCTCCACGTCCTGGCAGGCGACGTCACCATCAACGTCACGCCATAGTGTAATATCCGGCAAAGCCGGATCTGTGGAACGGTTTCAGGGGGTGCGGTCGCAGAGGGCGGTTAGCACCCCTTCTTTATAAAATGGAATGACAGGTAGTAAAGAAACAAAACTGGTGGTCTATGCGGAGCAAATCGCCTTTTACCCGGAATATGATCTACACCCTGCTGATTGGCATGGTGGTGTTGATCTGGGTCTACCTGGCACCGGTTCAAATCGGTGGACGGGCGGGCTACGTGATCGTGTCGGGGATCAGCATGGAACCGACGATGTATCGCGGCGACCTTGCCCTGCTGCGAAAGACCAATGACTACCAGGTCGGCGATATCGTCACTTATTACCAGTTTGATGGCAGCCCAATCATTCACCGTATCATTGCCATCGACGGTGACCAGTATTTACTACAAGGGGACAACAACTCATGGGTCGATAGCTACCACCCCACCGCAGAGGAAATCATCGGTGAACTGTGGGTGCATGTCCCCGGCCTGGGTAACGCAATTATATGGCTGCGCTCTCCGATTGGAATGGCACTGCTGGGAGGCGTGGCAGGGGTGTTGATATTCATGACCAGATCACGAGACTCTAAAGACGAAAAACGTGGAAAACGGCGCAAGGACGACGATCGGCGCGGCAGCCCGCCGCCCGGACTGGGCGAGAACGCCACCGACATCCTGTTCCTGTTTGGCGTGCTGGGCGTGGCGGCGCTGATCCTTGGCCTGGTGGCAATCCGCAAGCCGCTGTACCTTGAGGTGACCGAATCGTATCCTTATGAACATGTCGGGTCGTTCCGGTATTATGCGGAAGTGCCCGATGGTGTCTACGATACCAACCGGGTGCAGACCGGCGAGCCGGTTTTCCTCAAGCTGACCGACGCGGTGACAGTCGTGTTCGAATACCGGCTGGCCTCTGATCTTGCCAAGAACATGGACACGATCTACCGGCTCGACGTGGAGATCAGCGACAAGAGCGGCTGGAAACGGACTATTGTACTGCAACCCGGCACGACGATCCCCTCCGCCGCTTTTTCGACGACCAACGTGGTCAGCTTCGACGAAATCTGGGAGCTGATCGATGCGATGGAAGACGCGACCGGCTACGAGGGCCGCGAATACTCGGTTGCCTTCATTCCGCAGGTCACCGTCTCCGGGTCGATGGAGAACCAGCTTTTCCACGAGACGTTCAGCCCGCAGGTCGAATTCTACATCGACGAGACGGCGCTGTGGCTGGTGGATAGCGGGGTCGACGAGTTCGGGCGGATCACGGCATCACAGTCAGGATCGATAGACGTCCCGCATCTCGAACCGAACACGATGACGATCCTTGGCTTCGAGATCAAGGTGGTGACGGCGCGGCAGGTGGCTTTCGCCGGGCTGGTGATCGCCATCGCCGGGATGGTAGTGGTCGGCGTGCTGGCGACCCGCGCGTTGCAGGCCGGAGACGAGGCGCGCATCCGCTTCCGGGCCGGTTCGCGGCTGGTCAGCATCCGGCACAACGGACTGGATCGGGGCATGCCGCTGGTCGAAGTGACGACGGTCGACGACCTGATCCGGCTGGCCTTCGAAAGCGACGGGCCGATCCTGTATGAATCGCTGCCCGACAACATCCGCCGGTATTTCGTGCAGGGAGAGAACGTCAACTATTTTTACGAACTACGCCAGCCGAAGGATGTCACGCCCAAACAGGGCGAGATCATCCGCTGAATCTGGGAGGGCAGGGAGCTGTGGATAGGAGAAAGCCGTGTTACGACGTATAAGGAATATTCCACCCCGCCGATTGATCCCCTGGGTGATTGTCGGGCTGCTGCTCGCGGTGGTCTTCACGGCGATGGCTTCGGCGGTGACGCTGCCTGCCAATGTCACCGTCAACGAGGTGTCGCGCGGCACGCCGACCGCCAACGAGCTTGCGCCCGACGAATGCAGCTCGATGAACTTCGACGATTGGATACTTGTCGGGACGCCCGATCCGGGGGGAACTGTGTTGATTATCGGTGGTGGGGGCGATGACGATTTCAACCGCCAGAGTTCGAGCGACCCGGCCTGCATCGTCGGGGGGGACGGCGACGACGAAATCACCGGCGGGCGCGGCGACGACATCATCGTCGGGGGCGCGGGCAATGACATCATCTACTCGCGCCAGGGTAATGACATCGTCTGGGCCGGGGATGGCGACGACATCATCTACGGCGGGCAGGACGAGGACGAAATTCACGCAGGCAGCGGCGATGACACAGTCTACGGTGATCAGGACGACGACGTGATCTACGGCGACGACGGCGAGGACACACTCAACGGCGAGCAGGGCAACGATACGATCTACGGTGGGGCCGACGACGACGATATCGATGGCGGACAGCAAACCGACGTGTGTTACGGCAACGGCGGTACCGACACGTTCAATCGGTGTGAGACCGAGCAGCAGGATTGATACATTATCGGAATATTTGCCGCGTATATCTCTGATAGAATGAATATATACAGAAACTGTCGATATACACATGTAATCCAAGGGGTGGCTATCCTTCAATTAGCCGACAATCTTCTTCTCCTCCTTTGCAGCAAGTGGCGCACCATTAATCGCCACTTGTTGTGCGTTTAGTTGACAGGTCGAAATCCTGGGCAGGTACGACCTACGGTCGTCCAAGCCCTACCCCACCCATCGATTATGATTACTGCTATGTTTTGAAGCAGCGGGCGGCGGGAAAGTGGTCAGCCAATGCGATTTGTTGTGTGTGGAGAATGCGTTATAATCGGCTCAGATTTGTAGACAACCGGGTGAGACTGACGCCCTCACCCCTGCACTCGGAAAGAAAATCGAGGGGTATGCGCCTCTAAATATCCACACACACGAATAATCATCCGATGCTCTGCCCGGAGGTGATACTCCGCGGCATCCGGTAGGTTGGCTGTGTGTCACGCGATCTGCTCCCCTTCAGGGCGGGCGGATTTTTGCTTTTTGTGTTAGAGGTGGGTGTTATGCTGCAAGTTCATGAATGTTCGAAATCATACGGGGCACTTACTGTCCTCGACAAAGTCTCTTTTGTGGTCAACCCAAACGACCGCGCGGCGCTGGTCGGGCCGAATGGGTGCGGTAAATCGACGCTGCTGAATATCATCGGCGGGTTGGAGGAAGCCGACTCCGGCATGGTGACCTTCGATCAGGCCGCGACGCTGGGGTATCTGCGGCAGGGATTGACTCCATCGCCGGGGCTGACGGTTCTGTCGGCGGCGTGCGAAGGGGTGGCCGGGTGGCACGAGGCACGCGGAGAACTCGACGAGATCGCCCGGTGGATGGCCGCCCCCGGCGCGGATGTGGATCAACTGCTGGGCGATTATGAGCGGACGCAGGCATGGTTCGACTCGCTGGGCGGGTATGACATCGAGCACCGGGCCGAAGCGATGCTGTCACGTTTCGGGCTGCCCGATCTGGATCAACCGGTCGAGACGCTGAGCGGGGGCCAGCAGACCCGATTGATGCTGGCCGGGGTGCTGCTGGCCGAACCCGATCTGCTGCTGCTCGACGAACCGACGAATCACCTGGATATCGACATGCTGGAATGGCTGGAGGAATTCCTCGCGGCCTACAACGGGGCGGTGCTGATCGTATCGCACGACCGGACGTTTCTGGATCGGACGGTGACGCGGATCATCGAAATCGACCAGCGGACTCATGAAGTCACGGAGTACACAGGGAACTACTCGGAATACGCGGCGCAGAAAGCGGCATCCATCGATAGGCAGTGGTCGGCGTGGAAGGATCAGCGGGCCGAGGAACGCCGGATGCGGCAGGATATCCACCGGACGAAAATGCACGCGCAGAGCGTCGAGTTGACGACGACCTCACGGGAGCCGGGGGTGCGTCGAGCAGCGAAGAAGGTGGCAAAAAAGGCGCTCTCACGCGAGAAGAAACTCGACCGCTACCTGGAATCGGATGAGCGGGTGGGTCGACCTGACCGGCACTGGCAGGTGAAGATCGATTTCGGAGAAATGCCGCGCGGGGGTCAGGAAGTGGCGACGCTCAAGGGGATCGGGCACAGCTTCGACGGCGACAGGTGGCTGTTCCGCGATCTGAACCTGACTCTGAGGCACGGGGAGCGGATCGCGCTGCTGGGGCCGAACGGCTCAGGCAAATCGACACTGCTGCGGGTGATGGTCGGGGCATTGGAGCCGAGCGAGGGAACGGTCAGGCCGGGGGCGAACGTGCGGATCGGGTATATGCCGCAAAAACAGGAGACGCTCGACCCGGAGTCGACGCCTTTCGAGATTATCCGGCAGGCGGCAGCGGTCGGGGAGACGGATATCCGAAACTTCCTGCACTACTTCCTGTTCGCGGGCGATGACGTGTTCGCACCGGTGGGTCGATTGAGCTACGGCGAGCGGGCGCGGCTGCTGCTGGCGCGGCTGGTGATCGGCGGGGCCAACTGGCTGGTGCTCGATGAGCCGGTCAATCATCTCGATATCGCCTCGCGGGAGCGGTTCGAGGAGGCGCTGGACTCGTTCCCCGGCACGGTGCTGGCGGCGGTCCACGACCGGGCGTTCATCGACCGGTTCGCGTCGGGAATCTGGCGGCTGGAGGGGGGCAGAATCGCGCGATACATCGACCGGGCAGAAATGAGCAGGGTGAGGGGGTAAGGCTCACCCCGGCTGGGGATTGGTGTCGAGACGGTAGCCCAATCCCTGAACGGTCTGCAAGAACTGCGGACTGCGCGGTTCGATTTCCGTCTTCTGGCGGAGACCATAGACCAAGTGGTTGATCTCCGATTCGGTATGGCCGATCTCGTCTCCCCAGACGGCGTTGATTAGCTCGTCGTAGGTACACATCACCGGGACATTGCCGTTGGCCCGGTTGCGCTGCTCCATGTAACGGATCAGTTTGTGCTCCTGCGGGCGCAGGCGGACTTCCTCGCTGTGCGATCCCTTGATGCGGAGCAGCCGGGCCTGAATCCAATCATATTCCAGGGTGCCCACCCCCGGCCCGCTCACCACACGGTTGGTCTGCTGGGGATCGCGAAAGGTCAGCTCCCAGTAGAGCGGATCGCCCTCCTCGGTGAGCAGCCCCAGTACTTTGATCGTGTCGCCTTCCTGGAGGGGCACCCGCCCGCTGACGATCTCCATCTGCCGGGCGCGTTCGATGAAGGTGCGGTTCACGCTGCCGTTGTCGACGACGACCCAGGACTCCAACTGGCGCTCAATCGAGCAGTGGGCCTTGCGGGTGATCAACTGCTGGGGATCGGGTTCCAGGCCGATATCGTTGAAAGCCGCGAAGCGGCCAATCGTGAGGTGATCTTTTTTCAACTCGACCGTGAATTCTTCTCCGCCTGGCCCCTGCACCTGTAGAAACGGTAACAGCCCGCTCATCATGTTCCCTCTTCCGGTTGACGTCGGAGCCAGCGCCTTCGATCCCTACCTTCTATCGCCACAATTGAAGCCCGGTTGAATCTGGATGGAATGTCGCTGGAATCGCATTCAACAACATTGACTCAAGTACGCTCACAGTCTACACTGAAACACGTAAGTACTCAATATCGCGCCAGAGCTGCCACACGCACTGAACTCCTTCACACCATTGAGGTCTTCGACAATCGCTATCGTCGTCATTCACTCCTGGCTTCAAAAGCCCAATCAACTATGGGGTCTTACCTTTATCTATTGGCCTTTAACTCCTTGTCCACTAAATGAGGACCGGATTATTAAGGAGGATTGATATGGCAACCGAGAAGAAAATTGGTTTGTTGCGTGGCCTTGCATTCATACTTGCTCTGGCATGGGTAATTGGACTGATCGTAGGCATCAATCTGAGTTTTCCGTACACCTTGCTGGCGGGAGTATGTCTTGTTGGTGCTTATATTGGAGCGCCGATTGTCGCCTATCTTTTGTCGATGTATCTAAGCATAGAGAAGAAAGGCGCGGTGGTTTTCGCTGCGCTTATTGCTCCGGTCATTACCTTACCAGTCCTGGGGCTGATGCAACACCGCGTTAAGCGCCTGATAAAAGTGTTGAAAAACCCTAAAGCATCTGATCTATATATTGAAACTTCAACGAATCTTCGGGCCATCAAAGATGACCATGCCCTTGGCCCATTGATTCAATCTTTACACGATCCGAGTGAAAATATCCGTGAGTTAATAGTGCTGGCGCTGAGGAACTTCAAGGATGTGCGAGCAGTGGATGCGCTGATTCGGGCCTTACAAAACGATGAATCCGCTCGAGTACGAATGCAAGCTGCATCTGCGCTATCGGTAACCAAAGATGCGAAGGCAATAGAGCCATTGAAGCAAGCTGTACAGGATCAAGATCAAAGCGTGCAAAAGGCGGCTAAAGAGGCGTTGGAATATTTCTAGAAAAATATTCTGGATGAATAACCGTGTTTTTATAGCCTAGTGGTCACTCCCAGAAGCAGAGAGTCAAGAAGACTGGAATACGTGGCCTTTAGCCTGACTTGACGAGTGGCACAAATATCGGGGGCACGTCACGTTTGATTTCGAAAGGAGTACTTTATGACCGACAACAAGCAGTTGGTTAAAAACCTTTATAGTGATGACGGGATGACAAGAGCACAGGCTGAATCTGAACTGTACAATGCTAGCCAGGATGTTGTTCCCTATCTTCTGGAGACCATCCAGCAAAGCCATACCAACGAAAATGAGAAAGCTCGTCGGGTTTGCGCATGGATCATCTACAAAATCGGTCACCGTATCACTGATCCTCAACTGCGCGGTGCAGCCGTAAATGCACTGATTGCTGCCCTGGAAGATCAAGATGCTGGGCTTCGCAAAAACGCCGCCTGGGGTCTGAGCGCTATTGGCAGCAGCAGTGCTGTTCAGCCTCTTCGGGCAGCCAGTCAGGATATGAGCGCTGATGTGCGTGATGCAGTGGAGTATGCGCTGCAACAGATTTCTTCACGCAGCTAGGACTACCCCATCGAGGTAATGAGGAAGGGGTTCCGGCAGACCCACAATTTTGAAACACACCACAATCAGGCGAATGTAGGGAGGGGAGACCATGAACGTTCAGGATATGGCGGGGCAAACACTGGGGCAGTACACACTCCGCGATCTGCTTGGCGTGGGTGGTATGGGGGCCGTCTACCGCGCCCATCAGACCACCCTCAACCGCGACGTCGCCGTCAAGGTGATGGACCCGCAGCTCTCGCAGCAGCCGGACTATGTCAGGCGGTTCAATCAGGAAGCCGAGATGGCGGCCAACCTGGAGCATCACCACATCATACCAATCTACGATTACGGGATGCAGCGCGGCATCAGCTACGTGGTGATGCGCTACCTGACCGGGGGAACGCTGGCGCAGCGGGTGGAGGAATTCACCAATAGAAACGGGATGATGCCATCGCTGGGCGAAGTCGCCGAAATGGTCAACCAGCTATCGAGCGCGCTGGATTACGCCCATGATCGCGGGGTGATCCACCGGGACATCAAACCCAGCAACGTGATGTTCGACAATCACGGGCGGGTCTACCTGGTCGATTTCGGGATCGCCAAGCTGTTGATGGCGACGCAGGCGATCACCGCTACCAATGTGGTGATGGGGACTCCGCTGTTCATGGCTCCCGAACAGTGGAAGTCGGCGGAGGTGCAGCCAGCGACCGATCAATATGCGCTGGCGGTGATGACTTATCTGCTGGTCGCCGGGCGGGTGCCCTTCGAAGCCGATACGCCCTACGGATTGATGCACAAGCACCTGAACGAGCCGCCGACTCCGCCGCAGGTCTTCCGACCGGATGTGCCGGGAGAGGTTGCGACCGTGCTGGAACGGGCGATGGAAAAAGAGCCGTCCGAACGCTTCGAAACGATGACCTCCTTCGCACAGGCTTTCGAACGGTCGATTGCCGGGTATACGGACGAGGCGACCAACTTCTTCACCGCGCCGATCAAGATCACGAAGCAGGCCGGACCGACGCCATCGCCAGCACAGACGGGGGGTGTTGAGCCTCGGCAGAAAAAGCCCTTCTTCAAGCGCCCGATAGTCTGGATCGCCGGTGGACTGATCGGCGCAGCGGCGCTGGTGCTGGGCGTGATCGCCGCGATTTCCGCCATCATGATTATGTCGGCGCGGAACAATCCTTCAACTGTGGATATGCAGCCTGCATTCACGGTCGAAGGACTGCCGCCGACGCGAACGCTGGAGAGTCCGGCAGCGAGCGTCGACGAGGGCGGTGTGGAAAATGCAGACACGGAAGGTGCGGACGAGGAACCGGTCGCGGGGTTGGCCTTCCCGACCTGGACTCCCGAAGCCGGGGCAGTCGAACCGGCAGCGCCGCCCGCTGTTGCCTACCCCCTCATCACCGCCGCCAATGCGGGCCAGCTTGAGATGGTCGACTGGGTGGCCCCGTTCGGATCGCCGTCGGGGATTGCGCTGTCACCCGATGGATCGCTGCTGGCCGTCGCAACGTTCAACGTCGAGATATATGATCCGGCTAACCTGGAAGCGCCGCTTTACGAGATCGAAACAATCGAAGGCGACTGGCCGCTGGAATCACTGGCCTTCAGCCCGGATGGAACCTACCTGGCGACGGGCGGTTATGGGAGCATCATCCGAATATGGGATATGTCAAAAGGCGGGGTGCTGGCCAATTCCATCGAAGGGCATACCGATGCCGTCTACACGCTGGCCTTCGATCCCGGCAGCACGATGCTCGCTTCCGGCGGACGTGACAGCTCCGTTCGAATCTGGGATGTGCTGACGGGCGACGAATTGTTTTTCTCGACGGGGCACGGCGCATTCGTCGGCACGGTCGCGTTCAGCCCGGACGGGTCGCTGCTGGCCTCCGGCGGCGAAGATGGCACGATCCGCGTGTGGGACGTGGCAACCGGCGAAGCGGTGACATCGATATCACTGGGGGGGTACTCGGTAGTCGATGTCGAATTCAGCCCCGATGCGTCGATGTTGGCGGCGGTCGATCAGTATGATAATTCGGTCTGGTTGTACGACGCGGATACCTTCGAGCCGGTGAGCGCGCTGCATGGTCACACCGAAGGCACCGGCGGGTACGGCGTGTTCAGCCTCGCCTTCAACGCCGATGGCACGCTCCTGGCGACCGGCGGCGGCGACTATACGATCCGGCTGTGGGATACCGATCCGGCCTCGCCGACCTTCGGGCAGCAGGTGGCGGTGCTGGAGCGTCACTCGGACTGGGTCGACGGGCTGGACTTCAGCCCGGATGGATCGCTGCTGTTCTCGTCAAGCTCGCGCGATGGGACGGTCCGCGCGTGGGGAGTCGGTGGGTAGGGGGATAGGCTCACCGCAGAGGGCGCAAAGGAATCCCGGAGCTGAAGCCGCCGGGCTAAAATCTGACCGGTACAGCGGAACCCCCCAGCATATCGCAGCGCGATATGCTGTCCCCCCTTACAAAGGGGGACGGCACGCCCGCAAAGGAATGAATGTTGACTGTTTACACGTTTGGGTACGAGAAGCGAAAACCGGAGGAACTGCTGTGCGAGGTCGAGCGGCTGGACGCGGTGGTGATCGATGTGCGATTCAAACCCTACAGCCGAGTGAAGGGCTGGGGGCGAAAAGACCTGGAGTCGATGCTGGGTGAGCGGTATCGATGGGTGCAGGCGTTCGGAAACGAGGGGTACAAGAGTGGATCGCTGGCGCTGATGGATGTCGAGGCGGGATGTAGAGAGGTTGCCCCACTGCTGGAAGCAGGGAGCAACCTTATATTGTTGTGCTATGAGGCGAACCCGGCGGAGTGCCATCGATCCGTGGTGGCGGAGATTCTGCGGGAGCGATTCGGGGTGGGGGTGGAGCATTTGAGATCGGGGGGCGGGGTGCAGGCTTCACTACTGTGAGCTATGCGTTATAAAATAATCGGATATCGCTACGAAGTAACTCCTTTGCTTTATGAGTATTTACTCTTCTTCTGAAAACCACCTAACTTTCCAGCCATGCGTCTTTCGAAAATACAGGTCAAGTGAGCAGCATAATGATATCAAACCTAAGACACTTACAATCGCTATCGCATAAAGACAGGTATGGAGTCTGGTCACGTAGGATATGAGATATACCGAAATAGTCAGGAACCCATAAAAGATTGCCAACGGCTTTGATGCACCTGTTGGCATTTTATTACCTCCATAGTGTTCCCTGAAGTGCTTCCACTGTGCTTCCCACTGAAGACATCTGTCATTAGGCTCGATCAGTACCCTGATATATTCAGCAATAATTCTAATCTGCTGTGAAGACTGAATTGTCAGGAGTTCGGCGACAATAAGCATGCCTATCGAGAGGCTTATTAAAGCCAAGGCGTATAAATCGACGGGTGTTGGGGGAACAAAACGATCTCCAAGCAAAGAACTGATAATGGTTCCGTTAGCCGCCACCGTAAAAGCCAGAATATATAGTCGGGCATTCTGCTTTTGTGCGATCTCCGTCCTCAAAGATTGGTATTCTTCATAAAGTCCCCTCATTATGTGTGCTCCTTCCTCTGTGGTTGAACTTATCGAATATCATCTAGCACTACACAACTATATTTTCTTCGATTTGACAATTAGAACCTTTGTTCGTATACTCACTCCTACCACAGGAGGTGACGAACATGGCTCAGACCCCGTATCCACTATCCGCGTTACGCGCAGTTGCATTGCACACCCAGCGGCTCGATCAGCCCTACGACGCGACGCCCGATCCGACGCCCGACGTGATCTATGAGACGGTCGAGCAGATCGGCTGCGTGCAAATCGACACGCTGCACATGGTCGCACGCGCGCAGTATGTGACGATCTGGAGTCGATTGGGGAGCTACGACCTCGCCGACTTCGACCGGCTGATCTACTCCGACGGCGAGCGCCGCCTGTTCGAGTACTGGGGCCACGCCGCGTCGATCATCCCCCTGCGTGATTATCGATACCGGATGCACTACATGCAGGAGTTCACCGACCGGCCCTGGGGGCGATTCCATCGCTGGATCGCGGAAGGAGCCGCCGAGGATGTTCTCGACGCGGTGCGGGAGCGGATGCGTCAGGATGGCGGGGTTCGGGCCTCGGATTTCGATCACAAGAAGGGTGAAGCCGGATCGTGGTGGAACTGGAAACCGGCCAAACTCGCGCTCGAATTCATGTACACGAATGGCGAGGCGATGATCGCCGACCGGGTGAACTTTCAGCGGGTGTACGATCTGCGCGAGCGGGTGCTGCCTGACTGGGTCGATACGAACGCGGTACCCCGCGAGGAGGCATATCGATTTTTCGTCGAGCAGGGCCTGCTGGCGCTGGGTGTCGCCCGCCCGGAGCAGATCGCCGAATATGCATATCTCAAGCGCGGCGAAGCGGCACCGCACGTCAAACAGTTGATCGAGGATGACATATTTATCGAGGTGAGGGGGACTCTGTTCGATGGCAGCCAGGCCGACCTGGTGGTTCACCGGGACAACGCGGCACTGCTCGAACAGGCCGCCGATGGGGCGATCACTGCGCAGCGGACGACCTTCCTGAATCCCTTCGACAGCCTGTTCTGGGCGCGAGATCGGGATGTCGATCTGTGGGGGTTCAGCAAGGTGCTCGAAGCGTACAAGAAAGAAAAGGATCGGATATGGGGATATTACGTGCTGCCGATCCTGCACAAAGACCGGCTGATCGGGCGGTTCGATCCGAAGCTGGATCGCAAAACCGGGACGCTGTATTTACGGTCGCTGTATTTGCAGGAGGGTGTTGAACTGGATGAGGGGGTGATCGATGCGGTGACGGCGTCGATGCGGGATTTCCTCGCGTGGCAGGGGGCGTCGGAGGTGGTGATCGAAAAGAGCGATCCGGGGGAGTTTGGGGATCGGCTGGTCGGGGCGCTGGGCAATTGACAGATTGTCAATTGCTTTGGAGTTTCGCCGCATAAACTTCAACTTTTAAATCCGGTAATGCTTGTGGATGAAGGTTAACCCCCTCTGACTCCTACGGAGCCATCTCCCCCAGAATTGGGGGCGATCACCCCCTTCGACGGGCTTCGCCCGCGCAGATTGGTATGGTGCGCTTTCAATAATCGATTGCTGGCGTTATGATCACCATCAACACACTGATGGCGATTTTTGATTCAACAACGAGGTGACATGAAAATATCGGAGATACGCGCGCGCCTGGATGCGACCATCGAGGCGAACCTTGATTCGAACATCGACCGGCTGGGGCGGCTGGTCGGGCAGCCGTCGGTTGCCGCGCAGCAGTGGGGGATCGACGAGTGCGCCGATCTCGTCGCCGGGCTGCTTCACGAGATCGGGCTGGAGTCGGAGATCATGCCGACGGGCGGGAGCCCGGTCGTCTATGCCGACTGCGCCGGGTGCGGCGACAGGACGCTGCTTTTCTACCTGCATTACGACGTCCAACCGCCCGATCCACTCGATCTGTGGAAGTCGCCGCCGTTCGAGCTGACCCGGTCGAACGGGAAGCTCTACGGGCGCGGCGCAGCGGACGACAAGGGGAACGTCATCTCGCGGATCGCCGCTGTCGAGGCAGTGCGGGCGGCGCTGGGTGATCTGCCGTGCAATATCAAATTTGTGATCGAGGGCGAGGAGGAGATCGGCAGCCCGCATCTCCCGGCGTTCGTCAGGAAGCACGAGCTGAAACTGGCCGCCGATGCCTGCATCTGGGAATTCGGCGGGGTGGATTTCGAAGATCGGCCCACGCAGATTCTCGGTATGCGGGGTATCTGCTACGTGGAGCTGGCGGTGCGGACGGCCAGCCGCGACGCGCACTCCGGGTTAGGGGGATCGCTGTTCGATAATGCCGCGTGGCGGCTGACCTGGGCACTGAATTCGCTGAAAGGCCCGGACGAGCGAATCCGTATTCCGGGGTTCTATGACAACGTCCACCCGCCATCTGATCGAGATATGGAACTGCTGGCTTCGATGCCCGACGACACGGACTGGATCAAAGAAAACTACGGGCTGTCGGGCTTCCTCAAGGGGGAAACCAGGCCGGTCGAACTCCATCGCATGTCGGTCTTCGAGCCGACCTGCACGATCTGCGGGCTGACTGCCGGGTATCAGGGTGAGGGAATCAAGACGGTGCAGCCGGGTGAAGCGCGGGCGAAAGTCGATTTCCGGCTGGTGCCCGACATGACGGTCGACGAGGTGGTCGAGAAGCTGCGGGCACACCTCGACGCGGAGAGCTTCGCCGACGTGGAGGTCAAATTCATCGGCGGGGAACTGCCTGCCCGCACCGACCCCGATCACCCGTTCATCGCATTGGTCAACGAGGCGGCGGAAGCGGTCTACGGGATGCCGCCGGTTGTCAAGCCGCTGTCAGGCGGCAGCGGGCCGAACCACGCCTTCATTCACACGCTGGGGGTGCCAATTGCCACCGCCGGGGTCAGCTATCCGGGGGCGTTCGTGCATTCGCCCAACGAGAACATCCGGGTCGGCGATTTTATCAACGGGACGCGACACATTGCGTATATCATCGAAGCGTTTGGGAGATCATGATGGTATCAAAACCTGCGGACAATCCGGTCTTTGTCAGGCTCACCGGGGATCGACGCTCGCCGTCGCTGCGGGTGACGGTGATCGGCGGGGTGGTGGTGGGATTGGGGCTGCTGGCCTTATCGATGGTGGGCGCCATCAGTGCCGCCGAGTCGCGCTGGTGGGCCGTACTGCGTACGGCAGGGTGGATTTACGCGCTGCTGCTGCCCTTTGGCGTGTCGATTGCGGCGGCGATTATCACCGGGCGCGACCTGCCGCTGGGGGCGCGGCTCGACCTGAAAAACGAGATCAACCCACAGACGGTGGTCGAGGGATACTGGCGAGCGTCGCTGTTCAGGATGCGGGTGCCGCTGGCGGTCGTGATCGGGCTGCTGCCGATGATCGCCGTGGGGCCGTTTACCCAGGTGGTGATGCTTGACCGGTTTTTCGGGGGGAGCGATGCCTCGATCTTTTTCCCGGCGTTCATCGAGTCGATGCCGTCGGCGACGCTGTACGCGGTCACCTGGTCGGTGGCGCAGTCGGCTGCGGGGATCGGGCTGCTGGGGGTGAATGTCTTTGCCGCCGCGCTGGGTGTTTACTTTGCACTGGGGCAGTTGAAGGCGTTTCCCGCACCGGTCGCTGCACCGCTATCAATCCCGATTTTGATCCTGCCGATGATGTGCCTCGTGGCGCTGGTCGGACCATATTATATGATGCCGCTGTTCGATGCCGGGTCGGCGGTGAAAGTGATCGTCCTTTCGATTGTGTTGTTCGCGCTTCCGCCCTATGCGCTGGCGCTGCTGGTGATCAGGCTGGCGGCACGTGGCAGGTGGGTCGAGGATCTGGTGGGGTGATTTTTTATCCACAGATGACACAGATGGCACGGATAAATCTATCTGGTACAGGCTGTTGGCTTATAACTTGAAACATTTGTTGGAGCCATCGCAAGGATTCAATCCGCGAATTGCGCGAATTTCACGAATTAGGTGCTCGCTACCGCTCGCCAAAGACTTAACAGGTAGCGAGCTTTTTGTTGTGAAGGTTACTCTGCGGCCATATCGAGGGTGAAGGTGTGGGGATGGTCAAAGTCGAGGGCCATGTAGACGGTGATGTCACCGGTGGTCAGGTTGTAGATCACCGACCACATGGTATTGATATCGAAATTATTCTCCCCGGCGATCTGCTCGGTCAGGGTGGTGATTTCGGTATTGGTCAGGATGCCATTTGCTGCTGACAGCGTTTCATGGGCGGTTGCGTAGCGCGGGCACTGCGCAATGCGGTCGGCGGTATCAGTATCGTGGAGGTAGAAGTTGGTCGAGATTTGGAACGGGTCATCGGGCCGGATGACGACCAGTTCGCTGTCGACGTATTCGAGCACTGCCGAATCACCATTTCGATCCGCGACTAGGTAATGACAGACCTCGCCGCCTTCCCAATCCATGCTGAACTGTTCGGCCAGCGCGATGGCCTCGTCGACCGTTGCGGCGTTGTCGAGGAGAATGCGGATCAGGTGCAGGGAACCGATCACCACTCTGTCGCGGTCGACAGTGTGGGGAATGTGCGGGACGGCCATCAGGGTGACGTCCAGACCGTGCTCGTTCATGCCATCGAAGGGCCAGTAGGGGGCTTCTATGAGGCTGGTGAGATCGTCGGCGGCGTCGATACCCGTCCAGAAGCCCAGGTAGTGAATGTCGATAATCGAGGCTGAGGCATAGCCATCGGGTGGATCGGTGAAAAGAAGCAGGGCGGGATCGTGGTAGTAGTCGAAATTGCGGGCGACGATCACGTCGTCTTTTTCGTTGCGGGTGACGAAGGTCGAACACTGATATGAGTCGACACTGGAGGCGGCCTGCTCGGCGGGCGAGGTGAGATCACCTGACGCGGCGGAAATCCCGGTTTGCATGAATGCGTCCAGGCCATAATCGCCATAGTAGGTCATCGTGTAGAGATTCGAATTTGCGACCTGCTCAACCGATTCAAGCGTCCGGGTGTGATCGTCGACGGTCCCGGTACAGGTGGGGCGGTTGCGCAGCCAGGTGACTGCGCCCAGCAGCCCGGCGAACAGGATGAATGCTATCACCCCAGTGAGCAGGGTTTTTCGATAGCCGTCTTTCTCTTCCCGGCGAATCATAGTTCCCTCCTGCTACCGCCCGAACTCAATCATAAATCCCAACGCCGCGCTGTAGACAAGTGCCGCCGCGTTGACGGCGATCAGCACCCAACCGATCACGCCGATGGGGCGGGCGATCAGCAGGTAGGCACCGACGGAAATGATCGCCGCGAGAAGCGGGAGTCCATAGCCCGCGCCCAGGGCGGGGATCAGCAGCAAGCCGCCTTTTGAGCGGGCCGGGCTGGCCGCTTTACCTTCATAGGCCATCACGATTTTGTCATCGACCGGGTGGGCCATATCAAGCTGGGAGAGGATTTCACGCACGCGGGGGGCGATCACCTGAGCGATGTGGGCAGAAACCTGGCGGGTGATCAACACCTGCCTGACCTGCGTCCAGGTGAGACCGTAGAGGAACAGGGGGAGGATCAGGAAGGCGAGGGGAAGCTGCGTGTTGAAAAACACCAGCCCGCCAACGAACAGGCTGATAACGGTCAGCAGAAGGTTGTTGGTCTGGCGTGAGCTTTCGAGCAGCCCTTCGATCTCGGTGCGGGCGCTCTCGTATTCGGCCATCAGCGTGGCGTGTTCCAATTGCAATCGTTCTTCGTGAGTCATTGGTTATACCTCTCTGGCAGTTATCGGGGGATTCTAAATTCCCGATGCCTCACCCCCTTCGTCCGACCTATGGTCGTCCACTTCCCCCTTTGAGGGGGAAGATATGGGGGCTGTGTGGGCCAGTTGACTGTCTCCCGGATGGCAATCATAATAAAAAATGGGAGCCGACTGACCCATTCATCGATATCATAGCATCAAAGGAGATTCGGCGAGAAATGGCACAAGAGACGAAATGTACCGTTTGTGGATCGCCGGTTGGCTGGGGGACACCGATCTGCCCGGTGTGTGGCTCGGCGCTGGAGTGGCAGGAGATCGACGAGGATCAGCCGGATGCGCACCTGATGCCGCCCTGGTACGACGATTCGGGTGAGGAACCGGGGGATCGTCAGCCGTGGGAGGAATACGTCGATAGACTGGAAGGCAGACCGGGGCGCAGGAAGTGGAGAGCTGCGGCGGCAGTCGGGTTGACGGTGGCGATTATATTGATGGTTGTATTGATCGTGATCTGGTGGCTGAGGGTGCATGTGTAACATGAATCAGGACTGGAACTGCGAGAACTGCGGTGCGGCGGTCGGCTGGGGAACGGATGAATGCCTCGACTGCGGATCGGCGCTGGAATGGCTGGAGATCGATGAGGACGACCCAGAGGCGTACCTGACACCGGCGGGGCCAATCGATTTTGTGGAACTGCGCCAGTATCGGAACCGGCGGGGGCGTCCGTATGGGATCGTGGCGATTGCCTACGGGCTATACATCATTGCAATAGGGTCGAGTATCATTCTGCGGGGCGGGTGTGTGATCATGCCCTGGGGGCTGCTGTGGATAGGGATCGGTATCTGGCGGCTGAGGACATTGTCGGATCGATACTTTGCGCGTGAATGATTGAGCAACATGAAAGAGGCCAGGAGTGAAGAAACGATACCTATCGCTGATTGTCGGTGTAATGCTGATGATCGCGCTGGCGGGGTGTCAGAGTGGCTGGACGCCTAAGGCGGCGGTGGCGAGTTGTCAGGCGAAGGTGGCGAATCAGTCGAGTATCGGGATACCGGCGAGTGAGTATAATGCGCTGCTCGCGATTGATAAAGCGGCTGGGGTATCGATCATTCCGGCGAGAACCGGGGTGTGGCCATGTCGGTATACTTCACCGCCCTGTCAGTGGGATGGCGTTACCTGCATGTTTGGCCATGTAACCCAACTAATACTGCCAAATCAGAATCTTGGTTATCTGCCTCCTGAAGTGGGACAATTGACCGAGTTGAGTTTTCTAGACCTCAGTGATAATCAACTATCACGGTTGCCCCCCGATATTGGTCAGTTGGTGCATTTACAGAAGTTATATGATTTTGTTGGCGAAGTCATGCGGCAGCCTGAGACGCAAGGGCGACAAAGGGCGAAATCGATATGTCAACAGGACGTTCTCCGCGC
>JAFGOY010000072.1 GCA_016926255.1 Anaerolineae bacterium
GGGGGTGAAAACGGTGCTGTCTGCTGTTTTGTCCCCGAGAATTACCGCACCGTCGATATGCCCAGTCGAGGCCGGGCGCTGCTCAAAATGCGGTACAGTGCCGCGATCACATCCTCGATGTCCTCATCGGTGAGCAGCGTCGAAATCGGGATCGAGATCGTCCGGTCGGAAACGTGGAGCGTATTCGGGAAGTCCTCCGGTTCGTGGCCCAATAATTCCTGATAGAACGGCTGTAAATGCAGCGCCCTGTAATGCACACCCGTCCCGATGTTCTCGGCCTGCAGCGCGTTCAGCACGTCGTCGCGGGTGATCTCCACCGCGTCGATGTCGATCAGCAGCGTGTACAGGTGCCGGGCATGGCGGGTATCGGGTTCTGCCGGGGCAGGGATATCGACCGGTAAATCCTGAAAGGCTTCGTCGTAGCGCGCCCAGATTTCCTCTCGCCGGGCGATGTTCTCCTCCAGCCGTTCAAGCTGGTGGATGCCGAGTGCCGCTTCCATATCGGTCATGTTGTATTTATAGCCGGGGAACACGACGTCGTAGTGCTGGAACCCACTCGATGAATAGCGTTTCCAGGCGTCTTTGCTCAACCCGTGCAGGCTCAGCACGCGGATCTGTTCTGCAAGGTCTGCATCGTTGGTGGTGACCATTCCCCCGTCGCCGGTGACCACGTTCTTGGTTGCGTAGAACGAGAACGCGGCGATGTCACCCAGCGTGCCTGCGTGTTTGCCGTGATAGATCGTCCCGGCAGCATGGGCGGCATCTTCGATCACCGCGACGTTGTGGGCGCTGGCAATCGCGTTGATCGCGTCCATGTCGCAGGCCCGCCCTGCAAAATGGATCGGGATGATCGCCTTCGTGCGCGGCGTAATGACTCTCTCGATCTCCGCCGGGTCGATGTTGAGCGTCTCCCGGTCGATGTCGGCGAAAACCGGCGTTGCTCCCACATGGGTGATTACGTTGGCGGTTGCGGCGAAGGTCATCGGGCTGGTGATCACCTCGTCGCCGGGGCCGATCCCCAGCGCCACCAGCGCCAGGTGCAGTGCCGCCGTGCATGAGTTAACCGCCAACACGTGTTCGGCGCCGGTATATTCCTTGAACGCTTCCTGAAAGCGCTGCACGCGCGGCCCGGTGCCGATCCAGCCCGATTTCAATGTCTCGACCATTTCGTCGATCTCCGGCTGGAGGATTTCCGGCTTGCCATACACCAGGAACTCCTTGCGTTTTGGCCGGTTGATATACGAGTCCAGTTTGTTTTTATCCATCACTATGATCCTCTATCGTTTGTGATCCGGTTTTGATTCGACCGGCTAGCAGGAGAACTTAACGACAGCCCGCCGGGTGCCACCGCGCCCGGTAAATGATCAGCCCGTCCTGTTCGAATGGGGCGCATAATGCGCCGGACTGGGCGGCCAATTCGTCAATCATAACGCGATTTCCTGTCGATACCAGTTCCGGGTGGACAACCACATAGCCGATTCGCCGCTCGTTGACAGCCCGTGCCAGTTGATCACTGGCTCTGTCCATCTGGTCGCCGATCTGTATCGGGTTGAGGAAGTGATCGCGTTCTAATTGTTCGAATACGTCTTCCTCTATATAGGGCGCGGCGATTGATAATGTCCGCTTGTGATGCCAGACCGCGTTGAGCATCAGCGATGCGTCGTCACCCAGTCTTTCGCCATCCGATGCACTCCACGCACCGAAGGGATACTCTAACACAATATAATCTTCGGGTTCCCCTGCGATCTCCCGGTAGAATCCCGTCGCCTCCACCGGCTGAGTGGGCATCGACCGCAGTCCGGGTAGGTTCGTCCCGAAAATCAGAACCACCGCCGTGATCCCGGCAATCCACTTCCAGCGAACCGATTCTGTCTCCGACCACCATTTCCCCGCTGCCGTACAGCCGATCATCAGCAGCGCGATCAGTGCCCCGCCTATCAGCATCCATTGATCGGCCAGCGGCGTGTAAGCCACCCCGATCCCGCGCAGCACAATATGGAGCGGATCGGGCAGCAGGCCCAGCCCCATGATCAGCGCTGACCCGCCGACGACCGTCCAGAAAACCTGATTGCGGACTTCCCTGCTCAAGACGATCCCGGCCACTGCCGCCAGTACGATCAGCGGCCCGGTACGGATAATCCACATCGGCACCGACCGGCTGATTACATTGTTAAATGCGGGGCTGTAGGCCCGTTCGAAGCCTTGCAGCGTCCGCACGATATTGGGCAGCGGATAAATCGCCAGCAGTGCGATCATTGTCAGCGCCATGATTGCCATCTGCCGCCGGGCGTCTTTTCGATTCGCCTCCGCGATATCCCGGCTGTGCCAGATCGCATAAGGCAGCCACACGATCAGCAGCAGCACCAGGTATTGGACGCCGCACAGTACCGCGCCCCAGATCGATAGAATGACCAGTATCGCCCGCCACGTGGATCGATTGTCGAGCCAGCGATCCCAGGCAAGCAGTGCCAGCGGGATAGCCCCGATTGCCGCGCCGACGATGTTTGCCTGCCCGATGGTGGTCGAGTACCAGGGGGAGATCACAAAGGCGGCGGCTCCGATCAGGGCGACGACCGGCGGCAGCCGCTTCGACTGCAGGTAAGCGGTAAAGGCAAGCTGTGTGCCGATCTGTAAGGCGATTAGCACAAGGTTGAAGGCCAGCACCGGCCCGCCGATTGGTTGAAGCAGGGCGAATACCATCGCTTGCAGGAGGGGCATCGCCAGCAGGTGATTGTTGAGGAACGGCGCGCCAATATATGAATGAATCGACAGGCCATCAGGGACGGTCAGCGAGAAGCCCGGCCACCAGGTGTGGGTCAGCCACAGTGCGCCCTCGCCGGGCGTTCCGGGCAAGGCGGTATTCAGGTGCAGCAGCAGCCCGTCGAAGTTGATCGCGATTCCGGCGGCGATCAATACGATGGTCAGGATGATCCGGGTTCGGGGCTGCTTCAACGGCTGAGGCTCCTCAAAAAAGGAATCGTATGGATACTGGTGTGTCCACTAATGGCGAATCACATTACGAGCAGCCCCACCTGCCCCCTCAAAGGGGGAAGTGGCCGACCGAAGGTCGGTCGAAGGGGGTGGATGGTGCATTTATCCATCTCTCTGCCTGATTCTTCCGATCTTACTCCTGCATCTCCTGCCGGATTATATCACGCAGCCGGTCGATCACCACGCGCTCGCCGCTGGCGGGATCGTCGACGGTCCAGTGCTCCCAGCCGTTGCAGGGCGCGCCCTGAATCGCCTTGCCGACCTGATGGATCGATCCGGTATGCTCGCCGTGCCTGATCCGACCATCGGCCAGCACCACCGCGCTGATCGCGTCGTCGTTGCGAAAATAGAGCGTGTCACCGGGCCGGATCAGTCCGCGCTCGACGATCTGCGCGAAGGGCACACGAGGCCGTTTGCGTGGATCGGGGAAGTGGAATGCGTCGTCGGAGTAGGGGGCAGGTTGGATGGAGTCGATCCGCTGCTGGGCCGCGCGGCGATAGGCTTCGTTGCGTTCGATACCGATCCAGTGCCGGTGCAGACGTTTGGCGACCGCCCCCGTCGTCCCCGATCCGAAGAAGGGATCGAGCACCACGTCGCCCGGCTCGGAACTCGACTGGATCACCCGGTAGAGCAGTGCCTCCGGCTTCTGCGTTGAGTGGACTTTCTCCCCGTTGAGCTTCAATCGCTCCGCCCCGGAGCAGATCGGGATCAGCCAGTCGGAGCGCATCTGCTTGCCCTCATTGAGAGCCTTCATCGGGTGATAGTTGAACGTGTACTGCGCCCCTTTGATCTTCTGCGCCCAGAGCAGCGTTTCGTGCGCATTGGTGAAACGTGTCCCCCGGAAGTTGGGCATCGGATTGGTTTTGATCCAGACTACATCGTTGAGAATCCAGTAGCCTAAATCCATCAGGATCGCCCCGACCCGGTAAATATTATGGTAGCTCCCGATCACCCACAGCGTGCCGGTGTCTTTCAGCACCCGGCGGCAGGCCGACAACCACTCGCGGGTGAAGGCATCATACGCGGCGAAGCTCTCGAACTGATCCCAGGAGTCATTTACCGCGTCGACGTGTGACATATCGGGCCGCCACAATTCCTGGTTCAGTTGGAGGTTGTAGGGCGGATCGGCAAAGATCAGGTCGATGGAACGCTCCGGCAGCGCGTTCATGACTTCGACGCAGTCGCCGGGGATGATCGTGTCAATCGGTAGATCGGGGTGTGGGGTTGAAGGCATGGTTTGCGTAAGACCGATCGCTTACCGCATCAGGATCGTCAGCAGGTCGCGCAGTTCCTCGCGTGAATCGGGCAGGCCGTAGAAATACGAAAACAGGTTCGTCGGATTTTCCCATACGATGTTGGCGTTGACAATCGCCTGGAGGACGGTCCGTTCCTTCTGCCCGGCAGTCGGGGCTTTTAGGTGCCGGGTGACCGGGTACTCTTCGATGAATTTACTGTTGTCCAGCCTGGGGTAGCCATCCATATGCCAGTGCAGGCGGCGCTGTTCGGGGGGAAGGAAGGTATGGGCCAGCAGGCCGCGTACTACCAGGTGCGCATCGCGGGTTGTCAGGTCGGGTGAGCGCAGCAGGTCGATCAGGTAGCCGGGCTGCAAGAACGAGAGATCGCGCACAATCTGCTGGCGATGATAGCTTTCTTCCTGTTCGTAAGCGAGCATCGGGCAGCATCGATCCCAGAATTCCCTGGCGAGGATGCCCGGCACCAGCGACGACAGCCGGTCGGTTTCCTGCGTGGTGCTGACCGGGTTCAGCGTATCGACCGAGGCGCGCGCGGCGGCGACCCGCACCTTGTGTGATGGGTGGCTCTCGACCAGTGCCTTGAAGAACGAGGAATACGCTTCTTTCAACGAGTAGCGTGTCCGTTCGAGGGAACTGAACAGCGTTTTGAGGCAGCCCAGCAGCGCCGTTTGAACCTCTTCTTCCGATTCGCGGCGAAAGTGGGTGATCAACTCCGGGATCAGGTACTCAACCTCGTCGGTCATATACCGGAGCAGGTGGATACAGCTGATCTGGATCGGCTTCTCCTCGTTCGCCAGCATGTCGACCAGGCTGTCAATCCCCTTCTTGTATGCCCCGTAGGTGTTGAGGCATAACTGCATCATGTGCAGAGACAGCGGTTTTGTGTAGCGCTGGAAGTAGATATATTCCAGCGGCCCGGATAAATCTCGCAGCAGTTCTTCCCGGTCGGGCGTGTCCTCCTGGGTGACCAGTTCGATCAGGAAGGGGATGATGGCCGGGGTGGTGTCGTAGATGTCACCGGCGTCCTGCTGTGAACCAAGCAGAAAACCGCGTGCAAGCTCCCGTGTTTCGGGGTTGGGTGATAGCAGGCTGCGGAATCGATCCGGGATCAGTTCCTGCTGACCATAGACATGGTAGCCGGTGTTTTCCCAGTCAATCTTGTCGAGTGCATCCAACATTGGATTTGCTCCAGAGAGTCAATTCCACACAAAAGTACGATCAGGGCAGTGCCCACTGAATAATAGTATCACAAGCGATGCGCGGCAAATGCTGTGATCTCCGCCGCCGTGTTTTCGGTCAGTGCCGGGCCATGCCCGAAGCAGACAATCGACGGTTCCAGCGCCGCGATCTGCCTGGCAGATTCTTTCGCCTGTTCCATGTCGAGCGTCGGCTTTTCGAAAGGCATCGACAGCCGACCGAACCAGTTCATCAATGCATCGCCGATGAACAATATTCGTCGATCCGGCTGCCAGTAAACGGTGTGGCCCGCCGAATGCCCCGGTGTGGCGATCACTTGCAAGCCGCCCATCACCTCGCCGAGGATGTCGCCATCATTCACCACCCGGTCGACAGCGATCACCTGTTCGATGTCGGGCTTTTCGGCAGCTGAGGCGATCACCTCCGCGCCGCTGATCGTTTTGAGCTTCGCCAACCCGCCGATATGATCCATGTGTGAATGAGTAATCAGGATGCGTTTGATATCGGTGGGAGCGTAGCCTGCTCGTTTCATCTGCCGGATGATCTGGTTCGGCGCGTTGGGCATCCCCGTATCGACGAGCGTCAGCCCGTCGCCATCTGTGATCAGGTACACGCCCCCGGCGGCCATTCCCTGGAACTGGTACACGCCATCGGTGATTTGCTTCATAGACTCTCCCGTTGAAGTTTGTCGATCTGGGAATCGCCAGCCGCAGGCTTAAAACCTGATATATCCCGTCGGGTCGACCGCGATGCCGAAGCGCAGCATCTCGAAATGAAGGTGCGGCCCGGTGCTGTTGCCCGTCGAGCCGATCTCCCCGATGATGCTCCCGCGCGGAATCCATGCATCGCAACCTACGTCGATTGCGCTCAGGTGGGCATAATAGGTGCGCCAGCCGTTGCCATGATCCAGCACGATCAGGTTGCCATAGCCGACCGGGTTCCATCCGGAATAGACCACCGTGCCGCCGTCCGAGGCGTAGACCGGTTCACCGGTTGCCAGCGCGAGGTCGATCCCCGGATGCCAGGGATGGAAATACTGGCTGATCACATAGCCGCGTGTTGGCCGGATGAAATACCCGGTTCCCGATCGTTCCGGGTTGGCCCCGGTACACAGCCCTTCGCCGACGCTTGCATAGGTCACGCTGTTCGACCCGGCCTGCGCTGAAGGGATCGATAGTACCATCCCGACATAGATCATCGACGTGTTGCTGATCCCATTGGCGGTTGCCAGGGTGTTCAGGGTTACACCGTATTTCATCGCGATCTGGCTGAGTGTCTCCCCGGCGGAAACGGTGTGCTGGGTATCGGCCTGGGCCGGGTAGGGGCGGGCGCTTGCGCCCTCTTCGGGTAGGTTCAGGGTCTGCCCGGCATAGATGCTTTCAGAGCTGTTCAACCCGTTCGCCGCGACGATCCCGTCGACCGTGACGTTGTTGTTTATTGCGATGGTTGTCAGCGTATCGCCCAGCTTGACCGTGTACATCCGTCCGCCGGTCGACCCCGTCGTTTCGGTTCCGGTATCGGTGGTATTTTCGGCCAGCGAACGCTCGATATTGGGAATGCGGATTTCAAGGCCGGGATAGATCGAGTTGGGGCTGGGGAGGTTGTTGACCGACAGCAGATCATCGACCGACACGCCGTAGATCAGGCTGACCCGGTAGAGCGAGTCGCCGCGCTGGAGCCGGTAGCTCATCTCCGGTTCGGCTTCGGCTGCCACTTCGGTGATCGCTGTCGATCCGGGGATGGTCAATACCTGCCCCACGCTGATTAGATTGGCGTTTGCCAGCCCGTTGGTCGCCGTGATCTCGTCCACGCTCACGCCGTAGCGTTTGGCGATCACGCTCAATGTGTCGCCGCGCTGCACGGTGTAGGTCTGTGACCCGGTTGCCACGTCGACACGCGGCAGGGTCAATACCTGCCCGGCATAGATCAGGTTGGCATTTGACAGGCCGTTGGCCTGCATGATCGCCTCGACGGTGACGCCGTAGCGCAGTGCAATTGCTGTAAGCGTATCCCCGGCCCGCACGGTGTAGGAGGTTGCCGTCTCGTCGACCGGGACGACGGCTTCGCTGGTGACGACCAGCACGCCCAGCGCGGGCAGCGCCAGTGAAGCGATGATCCACGCAGTGGTAACCAGCCTGTGTACCCGTCTCGAAACGGTTCGTCGTTGTTGAGGCCTCGGCCTCAGGTGTTCCATATCCGGCGTCCAATCACGTTGTGCGTTTCACCTGTAAAGAGCAGGCGCCCGTATCCTGCCTACGATTATAGCCTGAATTGTATTTCTGTGCTGACAATTTCTGTGCTGAAAGGTGCTGCCGTCTTTTTGATTTCCACTACCCGGAAAGCCTGATCTGGGATATAATACAAAGTTGTATATTCTAGTTTGTATAAAGAGGTGTGAAATGTCAGTTACATCCGGAAATAACCGGAAAAGTGTTGTCGTCATGTTAATCATCTATGTATTGTTTGTCGCATTTCTGGCGCTGGGGAATTATCTGTTCGGCAGGTTCCCTGAAAACGAGGCGCTGGGTGGTATCGTTCTTGGCCTCTCCAGCATCGTTCTGGGGATTATTGTCCCGTTTCATTTCCGGCGGGTAGGCGCTGTCTCGTTCAGGTTTCTGCCCCAGGCCGGGAACGCGCGAAACACGATCCTCGGTACGGTTCTGTTTACCCTGTTTTATCTACTGATTTTTCCCGCCGGTATTCTGTTGCAGCGAACGACTTTTGCCTTCTTTGCGAATCCCCCTTCGGCGATGGCGGCAATCAGTACATTTCTCTCGTTGCTCTGGGCGACGGCAGCGTATGGGTTCATTTTCTGGGGCGGTCTGCTCCACACCCTGAAAGATGCCAGCAGCCCGCTGATCGCCGTGATCACTACCAGCCTTCTTTTTTCTGTCTACCATCTCTCGCAGTTCGAGATGGCCTTACCGACCCCCGGTTTCCTGCTGATGACCTTTGTCAGTGGGTTGATACTCGCTGCCTTCACATTGCGGGTGAAGTGTGTGCTGCCAACGCTGATCGTCCACCAGTTGGGACACTTCTTTTACTTTGCCACACTTCAGGAAAATCCCTTCGCCGAGGATTTCGACCGATTTGTGGCGAGTGTGGTCATGCTGCTGTTCCTCTATGGGATATATGAAGGCGTGTTCCGGTTAGTCAGGAAGTCCAGGGAAAAGAGATCGGAGTTGGACAGAAGCGAACAGGTTAGCGTGAATCCCCTGTAGCCGGGAGACACAGCCGCAGGTTGAAAGAAACCCGTGCCGATCATCTCAGGGTGGCGAAAGGCAGAAGCCGTAATGGTTTTGTAGCCCCGGTTTCGTTGCTTTTCGCCACCGGCTTGGGTATGATGGCCCGGTAAGCCGGTGTTGAGCACATAGCCTGTTCAGCCTGATGACGTCAGTTTCTTTGTCCCTCCGTATACACGGATATTGCCGAAAGACGACAATAACGTGCATTTTCCAATCCCGCCCGAACTTGATATTCTCGCCCTGATCGGCCTGACGATGGTCGCCGCTTTCCTGGTCGGGCAGGTTTTTCACCGCCTGGGAATCCCGTCGGTTGTCGGTTTCATTGTCGCCGGGGTCTTTCTCGGCACCTCCTTCCTGAACCTGATCCCCGACGAACTCAATGCCAGCCTGACCTTCATCAGTGAGATCGCCCTGGGGCTGATCGGCTTCGATATGGGCGGGCATTTGCGCTTCGACGAATTACGCAAGATGGGCCGCAGTATTCTTATGATTGTTCTCTTTGAGGCCTTCGGCGCGTTTGCGCTAGTCGGCCTCGGCACATATGCGATCACCGGCTCGTTCCACACCGCGTTGATCTTCGGGGCACTCGCCTCGGCGACCGCCCCCGCCGCCACCGTCGACGTATTGAACGAGTACTGCGCCGAAGGGCCGCTCACCACCACGCTGCTGGCCGTCATCGGGTTGGACGATGCCATCTCACTGCTGCTGTTCAGCGTGGCGACGGCAGTCGCCGAATCGATGATCGTCGGAGGATCGGTCACCCTGGCGCAGATGGTCGGACTCCCCCTCTATGAGATCGGCGGGTCGCTGCTGGTAGGGATCGGCTTTGGCCTGCTGCTTGACGTGGTGATGAAGCGCTTCCACCTCCTGCCCAACGAGCACGATGCAATCGTGATCCCGGTCGGTGCAGTGTTCATCTGTTCCGGGCTGGCCCGCGCACTCGATCTATCGCTGATCCTGACCACGCTGGTGATGGGATTGGTCGTCATCAACCGTGATGGCGACAATGGGAAATACATTCGCAGCACCATCGAGCGGGCCGGACCGGTGATCTACGTGCTGTTCTTTGCCCTTGCCGGGGCAAGGCTGCGCATCGACCTGATCCCGGCGATGGGGCTGCTGGGACTGGCCTATATCGTGCTGCGCAGCGGCGGCAAGTTTGCCGGTGTCTGGATCGGGGGTAAACTGGGCCGGGCCGAACCTGTCGTCAGGCACAATCTTGGCTTGGCGCTGCTCTCGCAGGCCGGTGTCGCGATCGGGTGTGCGCTGGCCTGCCATGCGCGCTTCACCCAACTGGGCGAGGAGGGGGCCGCGCTGGGCAATCTTGTCCTGAGCGTGATCACGGCCACCACCCTGGTCGTCCAGATCATCGGCCCGATCGGAGTCAAGGCGGCGATCACCCGTGCCGGGGAGATCAATGCCGGGGGATGGGTCGGCTGTGAGCCAGACTGTGAAGAGATCGTGACGTGACTCTTTGAATACTGTGACCTCCGTACACTGGAAAAATTCCCCGCCATGTGAGACACTCTAGCCAGTAACACGTAATGGACACTATATGGACACTATCATCCAGCAGGCTGTCAACCTGGCGAACGCCGGTCATAAAGAACAGGCGCTCCAACTTTTCCGAGAGGCCGCCCGGCGCGATCCGTCGCAGGCCGCCACATTCAAGTGGATCGCCCACCTGACCACTGATCCCCGCGAGGCTTACGCGGCGATCCGGCGTGCGCTGGCCCTCGACCCCGGCGACCAGTGGGCGCAGGAATATGCGGCGCGTCTGCAATCCTGGATGCGCCAGCAGCAGGCCCAATCGCAGACTCACCAACCGCGTATCGCTGCACAGCACACCACCACGCAGCCCACCCGCCGCTCTTCACGCGGATCGGCAGTGGGCATACTTGTCACTGCAATTGTGCTGGTTCTGGCAGGTGGGGCGATCTTGCTGACGCTGATGTTTGGTTCCCGGCTTGGTATTGACACTCAGAGCGGCCCGGTGATCCCCGACCAGGCGCAGGTGGAAAGCGAGGCAGCGATTCTGCCGGTTACCGCGACCCCGATTCCCACCATCGTTGTCATCGATCCTCCCACCTCGACTCCATCGCCGCTAACTGACACCCCGGTCGATCCCACTATCGAACCCCAGCCAACTGCCGGGGAGACTCAGTCCGATCCGGGTACCGAACCGGTTGCAGCGCCAACCGATCTACCACCGACCGAGATTCCTACGCTGTCTGGCGTACCGATTGTCTACAATCCGCAGACGACCTATTACACGTTCGAGGCAGAGACGATCCCCCAGATTCAGGATGCTCTGTTTCTCTATGGCCCCAGCGACATGGATTCAGGGGATCTGCATGCGATTGCGACCACCACGTATAGCCTGGGCATATCCTGGAAAACGGTCGAGGTAAACCGGTCTTGCAGCCTGACTGAATCGACGATTACGCTCGATCTCACCTATCTTTACCCGCAGTGGAACCCGGTGGGCAGCCCGTCGCAGGACGTGCACGACGAGTGGGATCGCTTCATTGCCCACGTCATCGATCACGAGGAGCATCACGCCGAAATCGCCTACGGTTGCGCCGAGGAACTGTCAGGGCAGGTCACCGCGCTGCAAATATCCGGCCCCTGCCAGCCAGTGGTCGATCGGCTAAACGCGCTCGCAGATCAGATGTACAACACCTGCGATCAACGTCAGATAGCCTTTGATGATGTCGAAGGCCAGACCACCTTTCCGCTCCCGTGAGCGGCATGATATCAGATGAGTCGAATTCAACCATGGACGATCTGATCCGCCAGGCCCTCAAACTCGCCCGCGCCGGTGATCGCCAGCAGGCGGCGGTGATCCTGCGTGACGTGCTCCGGCGCGATCCTTCGCAGGTAAACGCCTGGAAGCTGCTCGCCTTTGTCTCCTCCAACGACGAAGAAGCATTATTCGCTGCGCGGCGCGCTCTCCATTACGATCCCGGCGATATCCGCATTCTGGATCGTATGCGTGCGCTTCAGCAAGAAACCGAACCCGAACCCGTCCCGCCGGAGCATCGGAAGATGCCGGTGGCAGCGCTGGTGCTGATCATCGTCATGCTGCTGGGGGCGCTTGCCACGCTTGCTAAATTGATCGTCGACGAGGTGCGGCAGGTGACACTGCCACAGGAAATCGCCGCCCTCGATATTGCCCCGTCGACGCCGGTGACCACCCTCGTTGAGGATCGCTATGTGCCGGTTTATGTCACTTCCTCGACCGGCTACTATACTTTCGAGGCGGAGACGGTCGATCAGATTCGGCGCGGGATGACTGTCGCCGCGCCGGAACCCTGCTGCGGCTATGAGGGGCGGCCCATTGCACTCACTGCCTACCAGCTTGGGCTGAACTGGGAGCTTGCCGGGTATGCCAATAGCTGCGAACTGACCGATGCCAGGGTTGTGCTGGAGATCGTCTACACCTATCCGCAGTGGATCGCGGTTGGTAATCCTTATGTTGACCTTTATGACGAGTGGCATGAATTTATGGTCCATGTCATCCAGCACGAGGAACATCATGGGGCGCTTGCGATGGACTGCGCCTATCAACTTGCCGACAGTGTCGCCCAGGTCGATACCAGTGCCTCCTGTGATCAGGTCGATGCGGAACTCAACGCGCTGCTGGTCGAGGTGAATCGCCAATGCGAAATTACCCAGCAGGCATTCGATGATGTCGAAGGGGTCACAACTTTTCCGCTTCCCTGATCAGATAACATTTGTCAGTTGCCGGGGCTTCTCCTGCATGGTAAAATTCCCCGCACTCGGAGCGATGGCCGAGTGGTTTAAGGCGGCGGTCTTGAAAACCGCTGTGGCGTTTACGTCACCGGGGGTTCGAATCCCTCTCGCTCCGCTGATAGCCTGATGGTGGTTGGTTTTTGGTGGTTGGGTTTGAGCGCGCTGGAAGCCAGCCACCAGCAGCTAACAATCGAATTCGGGGAGGTGCCAGAGTGGTTGATTGGGGCCGCCTGCTAAGCGGTTGTCGGTGTTAAAGCCGACCGCAGGTTCGAATCCTGTCCTCCCCGCCTGACTGGAACCATCTCGAACCGTCCAAAGTGGGGGCGGAACAATTCTTCGAAATGCTGAGGTTTCCTCAGCGTAAAAAATAC
>JAFGOY010000011.1 GCA_016926255.1 Anaerolineae bacterium
TAAAAGATATAGCGACTTACTATCCGACGCGGTGCTTTTTCGGCATTTTTGGCGATTATACGATTCGGGTAGGTGCTGTTTCCCGTCATTGCGATGATCGTCAATATGTTTTTGATGCAATCACACCTTTTCCCTATCCCGGCGACTTTCAAATCATTTTTATCCATGCTATGATTCACGACATGTTACTGAGACTTTTTCGCATAGTCGACCGGTTGAGCCAGCTTCTTGTCAAAGAGTTTGTCTGGCTGGGTAATATAGTTTTGAGATTCGGTGGAAGGCTTTCCTCTCGTGTTTTCCGGCGAGACTCGGAGATTTCTTCACCTGATACTGACTCGGCACGTAGTGATCGCCGGGTCAGTTCTTTGAGTATTGCCATTGTCGGGCTGCTGGCGTTGGTCACATTTCTGGTGATCTGGGGGACGAGCGCTCAGGCGGAAGGCAGCGCGGTTGTCCAGTTCTTCTCGATTGGTGCAACGCCACAGCCGAAAGTCAACGGCAGTCTGTCCAGCGCCCCGCTCGACAGCCAGGCGTCGACTCTCTCGGAAAGTTCAGGAACGCTTATCTTTTCGATGGTCGTCGGAGCGCAGCGCGACCTGTTCGCTCTGTCACCGGGGCAAACCGCGCCGGTTCGCCTCACCAACACGGCAGCTGATGAACGCAGCCCGTCCTGGAGTCCAAGCGGGAATGCCATCGCTTACGCTTCCCGGCGTGATGGCAACTGGGAACTGTATATTTTGGATGTCCAGAACGGATCGAGCACTCGTGTAACCTACGACCTGGCTTATGAGAGTGATCCATCCTGGAGTCCTGACGGCCAGTGGCTGGCTTATGAAGGCTACTATGATGGCAACCTCGATATCTACATCATCAAGGCCGACGGCAGTGAAGGCCCCTACCGACTGACGCAAAACCCAGAACCGGATTTCGCCCCCGCCTGGACGACCGACCCCGCCGGACGCGAGATCGCCTACGCATCGATTCGAAATGGACTCCAGGAAATCTATATCCTGTCACTGGACGATCCGAGTGAAACCCGCGCGCTGAACGTCTCCAACACCCGCGAAACGGTCGACGATTCACCTGCCTGGTCACCAGATGCTGACTGGCTTGCCTACAGTGTCGAGCAGAACGGCGCTTCGATGATCAATGTGGCACCGGTTGGCGGAGAAGACTCGACGATAAAGGTCGCCGGTCAGGGGTATACGCCGACCTGGTCGCCGGATGGAGAGAGAGTGTTCTTTGTTGCCGATCACCAATCCGGCAGCCTGATTATCTCGACTCGCCATACCACCTGGGAAACTTCAGCGCAGACCTTCTCGCTTCCCTCATATGTGCGCGATCTCGATCTATCTCCAGCTTCGTTCCCGATTGTCACACAGGGAGAAGTTGCCCAGGCTGCAAACGATCCACTGGTTCCCGCGTTCGAGGAAGCGCTGGTTTCCGCGCCACAGTCCGATCAGGAGGTGTCCTATCGGCTGGTAACACTCGATGTCGTTTCACCCTCGCCCTATCTGAGCGACCGCGTGGACGGCTCTTTCGTCGCACTTCGCGAAAATGTCACCCGCCTCGCCGGGTGGGATTTCCTGGGCAACCTCGACGGCGCACTGTGGGAAATCGACCGCAACCCTGAACCCGGCCAGGATAATCAAAACTGGCATAAAGCCGGGCGAGCTTTTGACATCGTCCAGGCGTACAATCTGAGTGATCCGCCGATGATCGAACTGGTTCCCGAGCAGAACGGCGCTGACTTGACCTGGCGCATGTATGTCAGGTGCGCTGCGCAGGACGGCTCCCAGGGGGAGCCGATGCGCCGCCTTCCCTGGGATTTCGCGGCCAGGACGGGCACAGATGTATCCGCTTATGAAAACGGTGGTCGCTACAAAGACTCGATCCCGGCTGGCTACTACATCGACTTCACCGCGCTGGCTTCCTATTACGGCTGGCGCCCGGCCCCCTCTGATAGTTCATGGCGGAACAACTGGTCAGGTGTCCTGTTCTGGCAATATGAAAATCACGGTGACCTTGATTGGTGGTCGGCGATGCTCGAACTCTATACCCGGCAAGTTCTTGAGGATGCATTTAGTTAGTCGACATCGTCCGGTCAATTTTTTGAATGAGGTTTTACCGGTATGAAACGGATGCAGGGTGTTATCGTCTTCTTTCTGATTGCGATCCTCGCCACACTCCTGTTTGTTGTTCGCCTGCCAGACTCCAGCCAGGGAACGATCAACCGTGCGCAGGTGGCCCTTCCCCCATTATCAACACCCAAGGCCGATGTAGTCCCACAGTCCGGAACCAATGGAAATACACTCTCCCAGAATGGCGAAGAAGCCGGGGGCGAGCATGTGATTGAGATGGCCTCCGAACCCAATCCCCCAGCGGTTCCCCAGGAGGCTTTTTACGCCTCCGAACTCGAAATTTCCGGCGATTCTCAGGAAACTTCGTCAGGAGAAGCATCTACCGACGGCTGGAATCCGCCGCCACTGGCCGTTCCCCTCGCCCGCCATCCCAACGATCATTACTGGTTTGTGCGACCCGTCACCTCCAACTATGACAATGCCGGGCTTGACTGGTATTCCTATGGCTCCGATGGGCCAAGCGACGATTTCCGTGTTCATCATGGCATCGACATGTCAAACCCGATTGGCGTCGAGGTTCACGCTGCCGGAGACGGCACCGTCATCTGGGCCGGGCGCGGACATGTCAATGAGTATGAGAGCATATCCTCGTATGGGAACTGTGTTGTCATCGAACACGACCTGGGCTATCGTGGAAAGGTGATCTATACCCTCTATGCCCATCTTTCATCCACGCTGATCCAGAAAGGCGACCGCGTTGAAGCCGGGCAGGTGATCGGATTGATCGGCGCGACCGGGCAGGTAACCGGACCTCATGTTCACTTTGAGGTGCGCATCGACCGGAATTCATACTACGCGGTCAGAAATCCCGATCTATGGATTGCTCCCTACACGGGCAGCGGGACAATCGCCGGTTATCTCGCCTACGATGACGGCAGAGCGGCCAGCGACGTCGAGGTTACCGTCCGCGACATAGAAACCGGCGATGATGTTCTCCATACCTGGACGTATGCCAGCTATGGCGTCAACACCGACGATGCCTGGCGAGAAAATTTCGTTATTCCCAATGTCCCGGTTGGTCGCTACCTGGTGTTTGCCAATTACGGGTCTGACCGCTGGGCAGGTGAGATCAACGTCCTCGAAGGGGTCACCAACTGGGTCGACATGGAGCTTCGCTAAATCGTCTGCCATTATTCACAAACGCCCATTGCACCGACTGTTCCACTGATTTATACTGACATACAAGCACCGGTTTAGTCGTTTTCAGGTACAGGGATGACGATCAATACAGTTCCAACATTTGAGGAGTTTGTCAGCGGGTACAATGATCTGCAAGTCCGCGATCGAACCATCCTTCAACGTGCTTACAACCTCGCGATCAGCGCCCACCAGGGACAGAAACGTGCATCGGGCGAAGACTACGTCATTCACTGCGTCGAAGTAGCTCGTCTCTTGATCGAGCTGGGGCTGGACACTTCTGTCATCGCTGCCGGGCTGCTCCACGATATTGTCGAAGATACGTCAATCACCCTCGAAGATTTACGTGAGGAGTTCGGGGAGGAAATTGCCGGGCTGGTTGGCGGCGTGACCAAGATGGATCAGCTAACCCTCTCGACTGAGGACAAGCCGGAAGGCAAACCCCGCGACCGGGAAGCTGAGTACCTGCGCAAAACGCTGCTGGCGATGAACGACGATGTGCGGGTGATCTTGATCAAGCTGGCCGACCGTCTGCACAATATGCGGACGCTGGGACACCTTTCGTCGGAGAGGCAGATTCGCAATGCTCGTGAGACTATCGAGATTTTTGCCCCGCTTGCCAGCCGGCTGGGTATCTGGCAGCTTAAATGGGAACTCGAAGACCTGTCCTTTCGCTACCTGGAGCCTGACCGTTACAAACAGATCGCCAAATTAATCGACGAGCGCCGCGACGACCGTGATCGGTATATGGAGCGCTTGATCGAACGCATCGGGAATACCCTTGAACAGAACCATATTGAGGCGTCCGTAAAAGGGCGTCCCAAACATATTTACAGCATCTGGCGCAAGATGGAGCGAAAACAGCTTCCCTTTGACCTGATTTTCGACGTGCGGGCCATCCGGGTGCTGGTCCCCGACGTGCTGACCTGCTACCAGACCCTCGCCGTCATTCACCAGACCTGGCGACCGATTGCCGGAGAGTTTGACGACTACATCGCCGCACCCAAAGACAATTTCTACCAATCGCTGCATACGGCAGTCATCCTTGAGGACGGCAAGACGCTGGAAGTTCAAATCCGCACGCCTGAAATGGACGAGCACGCCGAATACGGTGTTGCCGCCCACTGGCGTTACAAGGAATCAGGGAGCCGCCGCGGCAGCCCGGATGAGGCCTATGAGCGTCGGATCAAGCACCTCCGCGATATGATGGAGGTCGATCAGACCATCTCAGACGCAAATGAATACCTGGATTTGCTGCGCAGCGATGTTTTCCAGGATCGGGTGTATGTCTTCACACCTCGCGGCGATATTATTGATCTGCCGAGCGGAGCAACGCCCATCGACTTTGCCTACCATATCCATACCGACATCGGCAACCGCTGCCGGGGCGCGAAGGTGAACGGCAAGCTTGTTCCACTCGACTATGCACTCCAGGTCGGCGACCGCGTCGAAATCGTGACGTCAAAGCGGGGTGGCCCCAGCCGTGACTGGCTCAATCCCAGCCTGGGATATATCCACACAAAGCGGGCGGCGGCAAAAATCCGCCAGTGGTTCCGTCGCCAGGATCGCGACAAGATGATCGGCCTGGGCCGCGAAATCCTCGACCGCGAACTGCGGCGTATGGCCATCGAGAAGATGTCGCACGAGCAGGTCGCGGAGATGTTTGGGATCGAGAAAACGGACGAGCTTCTGGCCCAGATCGGCTTTGGCGACGTACACCCCCAGCAGATCGCTACAAAAATCCTGGAACTCGAACGGGAATCGAAGAACATACTTACCGAAGCGATGGCCAGGCCGCCCGCACCGGTATCGAAGTCGACGCAGGATGTTTATGTGCAGGGCGCTGCCGGTATGCTGATCAACATGGCGGGCTGCTGTAACCCGGTTCAGGGTGACGAAATCGTCGGCTATATTACGCGCGGGCGCGGCGTGACCGTCCACCGTGCCGACTGCCACAACGTATTGAACCTGAACAATGAACGCCTGATCAAAGTCGAGTGGGGTTCCGAGCCGGAAGCACGCTACCGGGTGCCGGTATTGATCAAAGCCTATGACCGCGAAGGACTGATGCGCGATATCGGCACTGTCGTGGCCGATGAGCATATCAGCGTCAGCGACGTAAGCATTCGCATTCAAGATCATATCGCCAGGTTTAGCGTTACGATGGAAGTTCAAAGTGCGGCGCAGCTCAGCGATGTACTGTCCCGCATCACGCGCCTGCCCAATGTAATCGAGGCAAACCGGGTCAGTTCTTAATCCTTACACCAGAAAGGGAAATCCTATGGCGCTGGAAGGCAAAGGCTTGTACATGTGGAAAATCCACAACTGCGAGGGCGGCAGCGTCTCGGCGATTGTGCAGCGCGCCAAAGATGCCGGGTTGAGTCACGTCTTGATCAAAATTGCTGACGGCCCACGTGCCTACAATGTCGATCTGGCGGAGGCACTCGTTGAGGCATTGAAGGGATCAGGTATTGCGACCTGGGGCTGGCAGTTTGTCTATGGTGATGAACCGTTTGGCGAAGCCGACATCGCCGTCCACCGCGTGAAAACGCTCAACCTTGACGGGTTTGTCGTCAACGCCGAGGTTGATTACAAGGGCAAGCACGCGGCAGCATTGGCCTATATGGACAGCCTCCGCTCGCGGATTCCCGGCGTGCCGATTGCCCTGAGTTCCTTCCGCTACCCGCGCTACCATACCACGCTGCCCTGGACCGAGTTCCTCAGCCAGTGTGATTACAATATGCCGCAGGTTTACTGGATACAGGCTTCCAATCCTGCCCAGCAAACCGACAGTTGCATTGCGCAGTTCCAGAATGTCTACCCGATCCGCCCGATCATCGTGACCGGGGCCGCCTACGAGGAATGGGGCTGGCGACCGACCACCGGGCAGGTGAAGGAATTCCTCAGCCACGCCAAAGAAATCGGGATTACGGCGGCCAATTTCTGGAGCTGGGATTACGCAGGCAGTGCTGCGGGCAGCGACCTGTGGGAGACAATCGCCAATTTTGATTGGCCGGTGAGCAAGCCTGCCGTCGACATCGTCGAGCGGCTGGTTTTCCTAATGAACGACCGCGACCTGGATGGGATTATTGCCCTCTACCAGAAGAACGCCGTCCTGGTGACCTCCAAAACAACTATTCAGGGCCGGACAGCGATTCGAGCCTATTACAAAGATTTACTCAAGACGCAGCTTCCGCATTCCAAGATCAAAGTGGAAACCCGCGTCGTTCAGGACAATATCCGCCACTTCAAGTGGGATGCCACCGGCGCGACCAATGGAAAGTCGGTGGATGATGGGCAGGATACCATCGGCACGCGTCAGGGGCTGATCCAATATCACAGCAGCGTCTACCGGATTGTTTGATTGAGCCGGTAAGTACAAACAAAAAAGAGTCCCTTGCCAGCAAGCAGGGACTCTTTTGCTTTAACCAGGCTTTATAACGTCGAGACACCTTCCCTGATCGCCTCGATGACGTTTCCCTCTACAGCCCTGCGTGCCTGCCCGACAGCATTCTTGATCGCCCGGCCATTTGAGCGCCCATGCGCAACGATCACGATGCCGTCCAGTCCGAGTAAGGGCGCGCCGCCGACCTCGAAGGGATCGGTGTGTTTGGAAACGCGCGCGAAGGCAGGTTTAGCCAGCATCCCCCCCACGCTGGTGATCACCCCGGCCTTGATTTCCTTCTTGATTAATTTGCTGACCATACTGGCGGTCGACTCGATGCTTTTGATGAACACGTTCCCGGTAAACCCGTCGTGGATGACGATGTCGGTCTCCCCGGCGAGCACTTCTTTAGGCTCCATGTTGCCGACATAGTTCACAGCACTCTGGCCGCGCATCAGCGGGATCGTCCCTTTGATGAGTTCGTTCCCTTTGCCCTCCTCCTCGCCGTTGCTGAGAAGCGCCACACGCGGGTTTTCGATTCCCATCGCCTGTTTTGCAAAAATACTCGTCATAAAAGCGAACTGGAGCAGGTACTCGGGCCTGCAATCGGCGTTGGCCCCAATGTCGCCAGCCATGACCATGCCGGTCAGGTTCGGGAAGATGGCTGTCAGCACCGGTCGCTTGACACCTTTCATTCGTCGGAGTGGGCCAAGCGTCGCCACCGCCAGCACGCCGCCGGTGTTGCCTGCCGTCACATAGGCATCGGCATCTCCATTTTTGACCAGGCTCATCCCGACGTGCATCGACGAGTCGGGTTTGCCCCGCACCACGTCGGAAGGTTTGTCGGTCATCTCAATTACTTCACTGGCATGGACAACTTCGATATTCAGCCCGGTAATATCATGTTTCGCGAGTTCGGGCCTGATCAAATCCTCTTTGCCCACCAGGATGATCGTGTCGTTCCATTCCCTGGCAGCGAACACCGCTCCTTCAACATCTGGCGCAGGATAGGAGTCGCTTCCCATCGCATCGACGACAATACGCATCTGAGTCATTCTCCTTATGGTTATTGGCTAATTGGGTGAAAAGAAGGTCGACGTATCCTGATTCGGATAGCCCAGCCTGATCATATGATCCAGCAAAACCATCTCCCGCTTGAGTAGTTCCTGCCCGATGGCGAGCATGGCTTGCAGATCGCTGGCTTCTAATATTTTTTGCTTGTCTTTCATCGGGAACGGTACCAGGATCGACAGGAAATAGGCCAGCGCCATCCCGTCATCGGGAATTTCGTTAAAAGTCTCTTCGACATCCGATGCAGACGCCAGTACTGCCAGGTACTCGCTCAACATGGGCCGGAGTTGGGCAACCAGTGTATCGACTCCCGGCTGGTCGATCCCCTCGATCGGAAAATCCTCAACCATCGCTTCCAGATACGGCTTCTCCTGCAGGAGATTGTGAATACGAAATCGCTGGTAGCCGACCGCCTGGATATTCATCCGGCCATCGTCAAGGCGCTCATAATGGGTGACATAGGCCGTCGTGCCGACATCAAAGGGCGTGGCCGGTCCGCCGACTTCGCGGCCCTCGCGGATCAGCGTCACGCCGAACGGTTTGTTCTCGGCGACACAGCGCCCGATCATCAGCCGGTAGCGCGGTTCGAAGATGTGGAGCGGCAGCACCATCCCGGGGAAAAGCACCGTTTCGAGTGGAAATAATGGGAGTTTATATAAGTCGCTCAATGTCTGCTTTCCTGATCGTGGCCCAGGCTGCATGAAGTAAATCCGGGCGGGTCGCCTTGCCCGCTTTTTTGCACGGAATTCATTGACAGCGCCTGCCAGCATGCTATAATGGGTGGCACCTATTGCCCCGGTGGCGGAATTGGCATACGCGGCAGGTTGAGGGCCTGTGCCCTATGGGCGTGGAGGTTCGAGTCCTCTCCGGGGCATTACTTAAGATAACGCGCAAAAGCGCGTTTTTTTTCTTTTTCTACCTGGATTTTACCACAATACTGCATGAATTGGATTACTCGGGGCGTTCAGCCTGGAGCATGGCACTCAACCGGGCGACCAACCCGATCAGGTCGGCGGTATAGGCGACGACGTAGTCCTGCGCCATATCGTAGGCAAGATCAATTCGACCGGCCTCAATCAGTGGTTTGACGTGCGGGCGAAAATCGCGCATGGTGACGATTAGCCGCCCGTCGTCGTCGGACATGAATCCCCAGGCGAGGGCTTTGGTATTGCCGTCGTCTTTGGCCGTCATGAAGCGTTTCAGCGTTGAGCCTTCCACCACCCGCCCCACATTCGAGTAGACCTCGTCACCGCGAATGATCTCGTTCAACGAACTGAATTGTTCGGGGATTTCCTTGAGCAGTGTCTGGAGCCAGATCGGAAGGCCAACCAGCAGGTCGATGATCGCGACTGAAAAACTTTCGCCGCGAATGGCGACTGCTTTGTTTGCGTCGAGAATGTGGCTGAAGGCACGCAGGTTGCCGACCAGCAGCGTGCGCTTGAGCACGAACTTCTGGAAGGCGGCGATCCCCTCCGGCGTGTTGGGCGGCTCGATCTTGCGGTAGTCCTGATAAGCGTCCCAGGTATCATCCCATATCCAGACCAGACTGTCGGCCAGGTTGCGGAAGGTGATCGGGTAGAGCCTCTCGGCGGGATCGGTTGGGGAGGCATCGACCGGGATCAGCAGGGCCGGGTTGGTGATCCGCCCGCGTTCCAGCGAGTGATCGATTGACCGGCTGGCGCGGACTTCGGTTTTAGTCACGGCCCTGGCCTGAAATTCGTCGATTTCTTTCTGCACCCCTGGCGATGGCCGGTAATGGGCAGCGTGGAAAATGCGGGTGATTACCAGCAGGTCGTTGACGGTCAGGCGCGTTCCGGCTTTTGACAGCATCTTGCGCAGGTTCAGTATGTTTGAAATATCAAAAATGGTTGTCTCGGCGGAGATTTCGGGCACCTGGCGTAGGGCGCGGGCCTCGTCGAGAAACTGCGGCGTGGCGGCGAAGGTCAGACGGGCCGGCGGCTCGGCCTCGGTTGGGGCGATGGTCGTGCAGCGCTCGCACCACATGACGGCGGCATTGGTCAATACTTCAGCCATCGCCAGCGACCAGGTGCCATCGAAAAAGATATGCGACTGGTCAAAGATCAGGCTGCTTTCCGTGCGGGAGATCGTCAGGGCGTGGTCACCGACACCACGCTGAGTCCGGCGCAGCTCGGCCAGCGTCCGGTCCCTGGGCCGTTCGTCCCAGTTGATGATCAGCGGCGCATTCGATAACTGTTTGAGTGTTCGAAGAGTCTCCGGCGGCAGCATCGAGCGGAGCCGTTTTTGTGCCCGGCGGGGCGTTTCGGCCAGCAGGATGTCGACGGTTTCTTCGCCACCAACCGGACCGGTAGAGGAATTCTGTTCCAGAATGGCCTGAAGCTGCCCCATGACACGGCCCGCCGGGGGCATATCGAGGTAGCCAAGCGGATCACCGGTTCGACGAAATATCTGGTCCCGGTTGATCACCAGGCTGTCACCTGAAGACGAATAAGGTCGCTCATTCCTGAACAGCAGCTTCGACTGTTGGCCTGAGTATTCGTAGATGATCGGATCGCCGTCGTCGTCGTGGGCGATCAGGTCGATCAGGTAGTACTGTCCACCGACAATGATCCCAATGCGGGCATCCCAGAGAGGAATCGGGCGTTTGATGTTGGTATATCTGAGCGGGATCATCGTCGCCAGCATCGACATCTGCCGCTGGAAGGCTTCGGGCTTCTTCTCGGAAAGCTTCCGGTGGTGATCCTGAACTTCCTGACGGATGTCGGACGGCAGGGCGTTGATGCGCGGCGTGATGAAGTTCTCGAAATCCGAGCGGCGGATGTCGGCATAAGTGCCGTTGAGAGGTGCACTATACGGGCGGATGACCTCCCACTGCCGCTGCAGCCGCCGGAAAAGCTCGTCGTTCAAAAAACCGGCCTTGACGGCAGCTTCGTCGACCAGTTTTAGCGTGAACCACTCATCCCAGATAGTGTCCATCAGGTCATCGTAGTTCCACAGAAACTGGATCGCCGCCATTACCCAGGCCGAGAGATCGTCGAGTTCGGTAGCCGACTCAGGCCGGTTTTCGTGGTAGCCAGTTGTTTCGTTGGTGAACCGGGCCAGGTCTTCGCGCAGGCTGGTATGCAGATACCACTGCCAGGCCCCTTCGGGATGCTGGCGCGGCTTTTGGGTGACGGCGGTGCGAATTCGCTGGTAGACATCGAGGAAAATTGAGGGAACGACAATCAGCGAGCCATACAGCAGCAGGTCACGATAGGTAAGGCGCTTCAGGTGTAAGGTTTGCGTCTCGGAACGGGGTTGAACGTGCCGGGCACGAAGCAGCGAGTTCCCACTTTGAACCAACCCTCTCCAGGTTGTAGAAGAATAATAAGATTCAAGGGGTTCAGATTCGACAGACATGACGTTTCGATTCGCTCACTTAGCTCACTACAGCCCGCCGCTGCGGGGGAGTTTACTTTTCAATCCTAGCATTTAGTGAATTTGGGTGCCAGCGTGAGAACACTCAAAACGAGATTTGAAAGCATACCGTAACAGCCAGCTATTGGACGGCTCGGATCGCGGCAAGAAGCATATCGGGCCGATGCCGGTATGTGTCCCACGCCGACCGCCCGGCGGCGATATCGGCGACAAGCAGCGACAGCACATGATTGATCGGTGCAAGGCGCTTCTGATTCCGGGTGGCCTGCGCGACCGCGCCGTTGAACCAGGCTGCCTCGCTCTGCTTGTCGCCTGCACGCAGCCCGGCCAGCAGCGGCGGTTCACCCGATTCCCACATCGATCGGACGTGGCCGATCAACTGCGGGCGCAGCATCCACTGTGGACGTCGCTGCAGCCAGCGGCTCAACTGGGCGGCAGGAATGCCGGGCGAATCCACAAGCGGAACACCCAGCAGGTCGATGATCCATTGGGCTTCCCGGAGAGCCATCCACTCGATACCAAACAGATGAATATCACGCAGTACATCGGTTGGGGTCATATCCAGGATCGCCGAAGTCGCATTCCCGGCAAGCTGAACAAAGAGTCGGCTCCATTCAAGCGAATCGGCACGCTCGACGGTCGAAACTGGCACCTGTGCAGCATCAAAAGCGCTTCGTACAACGCCCGCTGCCGGGGAATCCTCCGCGAGAACCAGTGTTCCGGGCCATTTTTTGGCCAGAACGCCCTGTTCCGGCATGGAGAATCGCCCGGATAGGTGCCCGACCACAACCTGATCGCGGCCAAAAGCAGATCGCAGCGAATCCGCATTGCCGACGCCGTGCTGGAAGGTCGCCACCGGTGGCATTTGATCGAAATGCTTTTGAAGTTCGAATATCACCGGGACGGTTTCATAGGATTTCGCAGCAAAGGCGATCCAGTCGTAAGACTCGCCGGGGAATAACGCTTCTTCCAGGTGATCGGTGAATCCCGTCGAGGTGATTGTATGTCCGGCTGATGACAGCCATATGGCTAAAGCCCTGCCAACCGGTTCGGTGCCGATGATCAAAATCCGCATTCAGGTTTCCTACCTCACTCAACTGCATGCAGCGTGATCATAGCGTTTGAGCAGGCAAAAATAAAAAGAGCGCGGCGAACCACGCTCTTTTCGTGTCCGGTGTTTGTCCGGTTGATTATGGCAGATCGGGAATGTAACTCGCCAAATTGGGGATGTACTCGATATCTGCATTGATCTGCCATTGGAGAACAGTGGCTTCGAACAGATCGCTTCGCTGCTGGAGCTGTTCGTAGTAAAGCGTGGGATACTCATCATCCCGATCATACAGTTTGATGATATGCCAGCCGTAATCGCTCTGAACCGGCTCGCTGACCTCGCCGACATCCAGAGCGAAAGCTGCCTCCTCGAACGGTTCGACCATCTGTCCCCGGCCAAACCATCCCAGGTCACCACCTCGATAAGCGGTGCTTGCATCGATGGAGACCTCCGCAGCGATGGTTTCGAATTCCTCACCCGCGGCGAGCCGGTCGAGGACGGCCTGGGCCTCTTCCTCGGTCTCGACGAGGATATGCGAGGCAAGAAGCATTGTTTTTGTCTCGTCGATATCGTATTCCATTGCTTCGGTTACCAGTCTCTCCCGATAGGTGGCACCAGCCCAATCGATCAGGAGTTCTCTGATCCGCTCGATCTCCAGACCGGTTGCAGCACTGGCTTCTTCGAGAAAACTATCTAATGTCTCGGTGTAGACTTCTTCGGACATCGGGATAGGGGTGACTGTTGCTGTGGGCGTCAGGGTGATGGTTGGAACTTCTGTCGGTCCACTTGGGGTCTGGGTGGGAGTCGCGGTAAGGGTCGGCGTGACCCCCGGTTCAAGGGTGTTCGTCGGCCTGGGCGTACGGGTATAGACAAAGGTTGGGGATGCCGTTGGCGTCATGTCGTTTTCGACGGAGGTTGGCCAGGGGGTAAAGGTCGGTTCCGGATCGCCGGAGTCAAAACCGACGGCCAGTTCTAACTGCTCAACAGCTTCCTCTTCGGTGACGGTAATGCCCAATTCATCGGCTTTTTCCTTGATCAGTTCCTCTCGAATGATCGAATCAAGCACTGTCTGCCCAAAAATTTGGGCGGATGTGCCGACATCAGCCGTTGGCTGGTAGCCGTATTGGAAGTAATACTCGAACTTAACCCGATCCTGGAAATCGGATACGGAGACTTCTTTGCCGTTGATCGTTACTACCGGACGATTGGGTTTAAAAACCTTTTCGTTGAGGATGGAGTAGGAGATCAACCCGATCACCGCAGCGGCCACAACACCAACGCCGATCAATATGGCGCGTTGGGCACGCCGTTCCCGTTCGATACGGGAAACCTGGCGACGGGTCAATCCTGATTTTTGTGCGGGACGCTTCGCCATAGATTTAATGGCTCCTTATGAAAAAAGGTGAAGGGCCTAGACCACAGTCTAAGCCCGGAGTTTCTGTCGGTTGGGCTACTATCCGTGGATATGCTCAGCCGTAAACGGTAAAAGTGCCACATGGCGGGCACGCTTGATGGCGGCAGCCACTGCTCGCTGGTGCTTGGCGCAGGTTCCCGACTGGCGGCGCGGAAGGATCCGCCCCCGGTTGTCGATGTAGCGCCTCAGCAATTCGTAGTTTTTGTAGTCAATCCTGGTGACTTTGTCGACGCAGAAGTTGCAGACCCGGTTGCGGCGGCCACCATAGCGCCGTCCGCCGCCGCGTCGCCCTCCGCCTCGAGACCGGTCTGAACTGTCGTCGTCTTCCAGAGAATCATCTCTGATCTGATGTTCATCGTTCACTGTAAATATCTCCTGATACTACTTAGCTTGCAGGCTTGATACAGCCTAGAAAGCGTAATCTTCTTCGTTACTTTCCGACTCTACGTCAAGGTCTGGGCCGGAAGGTGGCCCGCCCCGGCGCTCGCCTAAAACGATCATCTCGCTGGCGACCACTTCGGTGCGGTAGTGTTTCTTACCTTCTTCATCTTCCCACCCCCGTGTTTGCAGACGGCCCTCGACGTAAACTTGCTGCCCTTTTTTAAGATATTGACTGCATATCTCGGCGAGATTGCCCCACGCGACCACGTTGAACCATTCCGATTCTTCGTGACGTTCTCCTTCGCCCGAGGTCCAGGTACGTGTGGTAACGACGCTGAATGAGGTAACCGGGCGACCGCCGGGCGTGTAGCGCATCTCTGGATCGCGACCGAGATTTCCAATGATCATGACTTTGTTAAGTCCTCTGCTCATTATCCCTCTCCTCGTGGGTGAAACGTGGCAAGGCGAACTCTGGTGAATCCGGCCTGTTAGCTGGCCGGTGCTTCTGGCTTTTCGTCAGCGCGGGTGATCATATAACGCAGGACATTTTCCGAAATGCCCATCACACGTTCCAACTCGACGGGGGCCGTCGTTGGCAGATCAAGTGTATAGACCACATAGTAGCCGTCACGATGGCCTTCGATTTCATAAGCCAGACGGCGCGTGCCCCAGTGATCCGCTTCGACGATCTTACCGCCGTTTGTCTCGATCCAACCTTTGACCGTTTCCAACTGCGTGGCAAGATCATCTTCGGACAGATCGGCACGGACAACAAGCATCAACTCATATGTGCGCATAAAACAGGTTCTCCTTTCCTTGGGTTTGCCCTGTCTTTTCTTCGAGGCTGAAGATTGACACGGCGGAAAGACTCATTATGGTATTGTGAGCCAATTCGACGTAAGTTTATCGTGTAGGGCGTGTTTCAGCAACGAATTGTATAACAGGCCAACGGTCAGGCTGTTTCATTGGGAATTATTCTTGTTTCCGTATCAGCCAGTTGCTATAATAGTGCTTGCATGGCGATGTAGCTCAAAGGCAGAGCAACGGACTCATAAGCCGTGGGTTACTGGTTCAAGTCCAGTCATCGCCACTCAGAAAAACGCTCCACATGGAGCGTTTTTTGTGTATAATGTCTGTGGTCAACCAACAGCCTGGAGCAGGCAGTGAGAAATATGACACAGCAAAGGCAGCAGATCATTGTAATCGCCACCCTGATGGCACTGTGTATTCTGTTCAATGTGTTTAACCTGATTAGGAATGGCCTGGTCTTCGTCCAGAGTCTTCCATCAAACACCCTCGAAGATTATCATGCCGAGGCATACCCGCCCGAACGCTTCCAGATTCTCCTGTATCTTGATGAGAATTTTCGAAACTGGCGGTTGGTAGCTCCTTCTGAAGAATTTGTTGATAAGGAACTGCAAATCTTCCCACTTATGTTCATAGAGGCAGGCGGGCAGATGGGAATAGACTATCACGATTATGACGTGCTCCTGACCGATAGCGAAGCCGCTGTACTGCAAGATTATGAACATGTGTGGTTTGAAAATGGCGATGATATCGACATTTATGTCGTTTTTTCTGATGAACCAGAAACCTCGAAAAGGAACTGGTTAGCCATGTATAACCACTCACTCTATATAATTCCCCAGTCACTGGTACCAACAAGGATGCTGGAATGATGGCACAGGTCTGGTTCGTCGTCGGCTTATATATATTGGGCGTGCTGATCGGCCTGATGTTCGCCAAACATGTCCCTATTCCATTTATCGTAGCGACCGGTATTCTATGGGGATCGCTGGCTTACAGTCTGCTGGCCTTCGTTACATTGGTCCTCGATGTTTATCACCCGTTGGTGATGCTCATCGTTCTGGGCTTGCTGGGCGTTTTTCTGATCATACAGAATATCCGCCAGGGAGCATTCAATCTTGACAGGCAGGCGCTAACCTGGTTGGTTGGCGTGTTTTGCGTGTTTTTTCTGGCCGCATTTGTGCTTGAAAGGCACAACATCAGCAAGGCTGCCGGTCTTGACCCGCAATCGCAGATACTGGTAGGGCGCTCACTGGCCAGGGAAGGTTTTGCAGCCTGGAATTCGCAGCAGTTATCTTCCTGGGGATTCTTACTGGTGTCTATCCAGTCAGTCAGTGTTTTTCTGGGTATTGATTACATACACATCTTCCAGCCGCTCTGCGGCATTACATTTCTGCTGACCTTTTCCACCGGGCTTTATTATGTGTTGGCAGAGCAAATCAACGAGCGCAGAACAGTGTTCCTTATCGTCGGAGCCTGCACATTGCTACTGTTCAGCACCTATGGGATTGTTCTGCAAATGGAGTTCATCAACACGAATCTGATCTCCGCGATGTATTTGTTCACAGCATTTATCGCTTTCTGGATGGGGCTGAAAAGGCAGAAGCATTCCTGGCTGACGATTGCAATGCTGGCGTTGACCGGGTTCACGCTGGCGCGTACCGAAGCGCCGGTTTTTGCGCTGATTATGATGACGCTCGTACTTAGCGTCGGCAAGTTGTCTTATCGAGAACGTTTGATCTTTTTTCTGCCATATTTATCGATATTCATTTTGCGATATTTATATATGGTTTTAACCGCGGGCACGGGCAGCATTATATTAAACAGTCCCCGGATGCTAGGCGTATTGGGCTTGCTTATTGTCTTTACACTGCTGGTGCTTGGGTCTGGCATCAAGTTTGTTGAGACGAAAATCCTTCCACGGCTTCATATCGTCATGATCACCGTTCTCGGTGCAGCATTGGCAACCGTGATCGCAGTTCGACCAGGCCCGATGTTGGAAGCGATCCGCAGCTTTTTCCTGAATTTATTATTCCTTATCAGCTTCTGGGGCGTGATCTGGTATTTCTTTCTCGTCCAGATGATCCTGTCAGGATACCAGCCCTCATTTGAATACGAAAGATTGTTCACGGTCTATATTCTGGGCTTCCTCCTGGTATTGTTGGCAATGGCTTATTTCCGTGTGCCATACGGTTATTACTGGCACGATTCATCAAACCGAATCTCCACGCATATCGCGCCTATCATTCTTTTATATCTTGCAATGAAATATAGCTGGGGATTGTTTGCCCGGCCTGAACCGGCTCGAATCCTCGATCAGTCGGATTCTTCAGATTGTGAATTGTCTTCCTGATGGCCCGCTCTCTGTAACGCGGCTCTCAGGCGTTTCCACGCTTCTTTTGCTGACGGCGGCTCGGTTTCGAGCGGCTGCGGGCTGTAGCGCGCTTCGATAAACGCCCCGGTCAGGCTCTCGATCTCTTCCTCGTTCTCCGTCAATTTTGCCGCGAGTGACAGTTGGTATTCATATGGAGTTTGTGATGGCCTGCGACCCAGCCCGGCATTTGAGGCGCGATGTAGTATGCTGAGATAGTAATAGCGAACACGTTCGCCTGGCGTCATCCGGCTTAGCCGAATGACTTCCCATCCGGTTCGATCAACTCCCGGCTGCCTGCCGCGAAGCCTTTCGGGAATGATTTTTGGAAGCCGCTCACCGACAATCCTGGCTGCCCGACTCAGGCGTTCCGTCAGCGTTTTCCAGAATCGGGTGATTGCCTGCCAGAACCGGGTATGCCTGAATTTCTCCAGGAACTCAGGATTGTCTTTGAGAACGCTGTAGACAACATAGATCAGCACCAGTGATGCAATAATCCACGATGCTACTGCCCGGATCGCCACCCAGTTCCAATCGAGGTAAAAGGGAGTCCGGACTGCTTCTTCTGCCGGGAGGATATCTGCGATGTCCCGTTCGACGGCGGGTTCTATGGGTTCGGGTTCACCAAGCAGGTGGAAGGGAAGCGAGAACAGCAGGACGATCAGATAGTTGAGCACAAACATTATGATCGTCAGGATACGATTCAGAATATCAAAGGTCTGTCGAAGGACATCGAGCAGACCGCCGGTGTAACCGGTGGGCATCAAAAAGGCAATCATCGTCGCCAGTCCGATCAGCGCCAGGCTGCGGTACAGCCAGCGTGAGCGAGTATGCCCGACAATCCGCGTTTTTTGAATATTCCACTGCCGTTGGAGATGGTCGTAGTTGACCTGGCTGAGCAGGACAAGCGAGACCAGGAAGTAAACCGGCAGGTATAACGACAGTCCGGTTCCTTTCGGTGCATTGATAGGTGCGTACTGGAGAAAACCGGCCAGGGCCAGAATCAGAAATCCCCCGGCGAAAATATTTTGCATGACTTTTGTGTAAGGCGACACATAATCTGCAGTAATGACTTCCCTGTACTTCAAGATCGAAAGGTCTCGAATTCTGGAGAATTGGTCAGCCAGCGCGCTAATAACCGTCCAGAGCAGAATGCAGACAGCAAATACGATCAACGAAGCGGGGGAGATGGCGAACAGGTCAAATCGTTGATCCTGACTCCGGAACAGATGATATAAGAATTCCCCGGACTTGGTCAGAACAATGAGGAAGGAAATCTGGGAAAAGGCAATCCAGTACCGGCGCACTCCCCGGACTCTGTTCCTGACGATAAAAGTCCGGATGTAGAATGTTTGAAGCGTGGTGATGATCCCGACGATCATCAGATAGGGGCCGATATCAAGAGTGAAAGCCTGGCACAGCCGGATGACAGGGATCAGGCAGCACCCGACCAGTCCGGCAACTATTACGGGATAAAAGAACTGGTGTCGCCAGTCGGTGTTAGGTGGATCAATGCTCATAATCTATGCTCGATATCGTTCTCTGTCCAGACCTCATAAACCGGCAAGCCGGGCGAAACCGGTTGGTTGTGCGATTCGGCGTCGGGGTAGACAAGGATCAGCGCCACCGCCAGCCCGGATTTCTGGAGCGTTGCAAGGGTATTTTGCAGATTTTCGTCGTTTTTTCCCGTTATGGCGACAACTGTGCTCCCCCAGGAAAGCTGCATACTTCGGCTGTGGAGTGTTTCGGCGAACTGAGACCCGTCCGTCAACCGAACCTGCGCCAGTGTTTCCAATATAGACAGCAGATAGCCCCGCCCAGGGCGCGGCGGATAAAGCATCGAGATCAGGGAGCCGTCTTCTGGATCGTAAGATTCGAGTGACAGCCCGGCGGCCAATCCTTCGTGCTCGCAGATGTGATGGGCCAGCGAGGCGGCAGTCGTGATCGCCAGTTCAGAGGCATAATGCCGGTAGCGGAAATTGTAGCTTTCTCGATCCAGGTCGAGACAGATCAGCGTTTCCCTGGCAACCGCTGCTTTGTATTGTTTGACCAGCATCTGGCCGGATCGAGCAGTGGCCGTCCAGTGGATGCGACGCGGTGAGTCGCCGGGAATGTAATCGCGCAGTCCGGTGACGTGCGTTGGGTCTTCGAACAGGGAAGTGGCTGCCGGGAGTGAGGCCAGGGGCGAGTTCGTAGGAAGCCCCAGGCGCTGCAAGGGGATAATTTTGGGGAAAACCGTCAGGTATTCGGCGTCCAGGTGAGCTTCGGGCTGATTCAGAATACCTAGAGGGTCATTGACTTTTATTTGCAGCGGACCAACAGCGTATTTGCCACGTTTCTGGCAGTTCAGTGTGTAGTCGGTGCGATATGTCTGTGCGGCGACGAGGGCAACTGCTTCGCGAACGCGCTGCGAAGCGGCCAGTTCCGGCGGCAGGCTCTCGTAGATGGCAAGGCCGGGCGTGGGCAGCAGGCCGGGATTGGTCACCATGAGTTCGACGTTGATCTTTTCGCCGAGAAAGGCGTGTGTTGTGAAATCGCGACGGGCTTTGAGGTTTCGATGGGTATGCTGTACCCACAGGCGTGAGAGAAGGTAGACCGCTGCAAATAGATAGACGATGTTAAAAAACAGGTCGATCCGCAGCAGTATGGCGACCAGAAGTAGCAAAGCCAGGAAGCGAAGATAATTCCGCATTATTTTGACCAGTGCCCAACATCTAATTCAGCCTGCTCGACAATCCGGCTCAGAATCTCGACGGCGGTTCGTCCGCGAAGCTGGCTTTCTGGCCTGACGATCAGGCGATGGGCAAGTGTGTACGGGGCCAGGAATTTGATGTCGTCGGGAATCACGTAGTCGCGTCCGCGAAGCGCAGCCAGCGCCTGCCCGCACTTGTAGAGGGCAAGCGACCCGCGCGTGCTGGCTCCAAGTGCCAGATCGGAATGTTCGCGGGTGGCCCGGACGATATTCAGAATATACTGTTCCAGCGTCTCGTCGATGTGAACATCGGTGATCGTGTCATGCAGCGGTTGGAGCATGGCCCCATCGACCACCTGGCCGATGGTCTCGATGGGGTGCTGCTTTCTCAGGTTGCGCAGGACGGTGATTTCGTCAGCTGGTTCCAGGTAGCCCAGCGACAGGCGCATCAGGAACCGGTCGATCTGCGCCTCCGGGAGCGGGAACGTCCCTTCCAACTCGATGGGGTTCTGGGTGGCGAGGACGAGAAACGGGGCGGGCAGATCGTAGGTCACGCCGTCGATGGTGACCTGCTGTTCAGCCATTGCCTCAAGCAGCGCCGACTGCGTGCGCGGCGTCGCCCGGTTGATCTCATCGGCCAGGAGCAGGTTTGTGAAGACCGGCCCGGCGCGAAATTCGAAATCGGCGGTTTTCTGGCTGTAGATGCTGACTCCGGTGACGTCATTGGGCATCAGGTCCGGCGTACACTGAATCCTGCCGAATTTCAGCCCTAAACTCGCTGCTACCGCGCGGGCCAGCATGGTTTTGCCTGTACCGGGCACGTCCTCGATCAGCACATGGCCGTGAACCAGCATGGCAACAAGTAAAAGTTCGATGCGCTCGCGTTTTCCAACAATGACCGACTCGACATTGTCGGTGACGCGCTCAGCGAAGCTGGTGACGACAGATACTTTATTCATGTGTTGACCCTCTATCAGTGTATTGAGATGGTGGCCTGTTCAGTCTAGCATTGTGAACCTGTTTAGACAAAATCGCAGGCATAAAGCATTTCGGAGAGTCTTGTGATAGACTGGCGAAAGAAGGGGTAGATGGGGGTGAACCAATGACATCGCTAAAGATCGACGTTCAGGATATGCTTGATTTTCTGGTTGGACTGCTCAATACGCCCAGCCCAACCGGTTTTCACGAGCAGGCTGTTGCCTACTGCCAGCAGGCGTTTGCCGATCTGCCGTGTTCGTTTTCGATAAGCCGCAAGGGGGAACTGGTCGGGCTGTGGAATGGTCAGGACGACAGCCGTCCGCGTGCACTGACTGCCCATGTCGATACACTGGGAGCGATGGTCGCACAGATCGCGGATAACGGTCGGCTGAAGCTGACCCAGTTAGGCGGCTGGGCATGGGGATCGGTCGAGGGTGAAGGGGTGACCGTTTTCACCCGGAGCGGCAAGCGCTGCCGGGGTTCGATCATGCCGGTAAAGGCATCGGTCCATATATTTGGCGAAGCCGCCACAAAGTTTGAGCGCAAGTCGGACGCCTACGAAGTCCGGCTGGACACCCGCACCCACAGGAAAAAGGACACCCTGGCACTGGATATCGACGTGGGCGATTATGTCGCTTTCGATCCCAGAGTGGAAGTCGGGGATGCCGGGTTCATTCGCTCGCGCCATCTCGACGACAAGGCCGGGGTTGCCTGCATCTACGGCGCGGTGAAAGCATTGGCCGCCGCCGGGCTGACTCCCGCGCAGCGAACGACGATCCACATCAGCCATTACGAGGAAGTCGGGCATGGCGGTGCCTCCGGGTTCCCCGACGATCTCCATGAACTGGTCGTGGTCGATCTGGCGGTGGTGGGGCCGGAGCAAAACTGCGACGAGTTCAGCGTTGGGATATGTGCAAAGGATAACCAGGGGCCTTATCATATCGATCTCTTACGCCGGTTGATCCACCTGGCTGAAGACAAACAAATTCCGTTCAGGGTCGGGACCTACCCCTATTATGGCTCCGATGGCGAAGCCTACTGGTTTGCCGGTGGCGAAGCCGCGGTCGGATTGATTGGCCCCGGCGTTGACTCATCGCATCACTACGAGCGAACACACATTGACGGACTGGCGGCAACCGCCGAATTGATCGGTCAATACCTGCTGAGCTCGTAATTTTTTAACATTATACAGTACTATACGAAGCAAAATCGCGTTTCGTGTAAAGAATCGGGCAGTCTATACGGAATTTCGCTGATTTCGTATAATTCCCCAGCCCTGAAACATGCAACGGAGCCGCTATGTTGATTTTGGACGCCCATCAAGATATCGCCTGGAACATCATCACCCTGGACAGAGACTACCGGCGCGGAGCACGGCAGATCAGACAGATCGAAAACGGAACGGAAATCCCAAATTGGGTCGGAGAGGCGCTCCTGGGAAAACCGGAGTGGATCGAAGGCGAGATCGGGTTGATTTTTGCGACAATTTTCGTCACACCGGAGCGATTCAGACGCGGCTCGTGGGACTCTGTTTGTTATCGAGACACTGACGGAGCCTATTATCATGCGAAAAGGCAGCTCGATGCCTATTGCCGGCTTGTCGAGAGCGATGATCATCTCCAACTGGTGCTGACTCAGGGCGATCTGGCGGCGATTTTGCAGGATTGGGGGGACAAAGACCTCGATCTCGACGAGCGGCGGATTGGTCTGGTGCTGCTGATGGAAGGCGCCGACCCGATCCGCGATCCCGATCAGGTGGAAGAATGGTATGGATGGGGGCTGCGGGCGATCGGGCTGGCCTGGGAAGAAACCCGCTACGCCGGAGGAGCCCACGAACCGGGGTCGATCAGCGCTGACGGCCTGCTCCTGATGCAGTCGATGCAAACGCTGGGCATGATCCTCGATTTGAGCCACATCGCCGAGGAAGCCTACTGGCAGGCGCTGGATCGATACGATGGCCCTGTTTTCGTCAGCCATGCCACGCCCCGGCGATTTTATCCTAACCCACGCGCGCTTTCCGACGAGATGATCGAGGCGCTGGCCGAACGCGGCGGGGTGATTGGGATCGCATTGTGCAATCAATTCCTAAAACCAGGGCTGCACATTGACGATCCGAAAGAGAGCGTGACGATCAGAGATGTGGCCTATGCCGTCGATCATGTCTGTCAGCTAACCGGTAGCGTCGAGCATGTGGGGATCGGCAGCGACCTGGATGGCACGTTTGGGCGCAGACACGCCCCGGCGGAGATCGATACGGTCGCCGATTTGCAGAAGATCGCGGTGCCGCTCCGTGAAATGGGCTACTCGGAGCCGGAAATCAGCGCGATTTTCAATGGAAACATGCTCCGTATATTGAAAAAGGGGCTGCCGGAGTGACGATGGGCGGGTAAGCGTGCTAGAATAGGGCAGTATTCATTGTTGGTGATCATTAGGAGACCAACTGGCTGATGAGTCGGCTCTCGCAGATGGGTGTTTTCTGTATCGTCCTGGGCGGCGTTGTGTTTTTCCTGGGGATGTTCCCCTCGGCGGTTGACGCCGACAGCGTGCCCGGAATCGGTATTACTCAAATCCTGGCTATGCTGGCCGGGCTGTTCCTGTTGATACTGGGTGGATACGTCGTCGCCTTTGCGATGTTCAGGCGGGGCCGCCCGGCAACGTTGATCAGCAGTATCGGTGTTCGCCTGGGGCTGACCGGTATGGTGTTCGCCACTGCTGCAACAATGGCCGACGCGCTGGGCTTTGGCTCTCATTCGGCAGGCCGCGGTCTTCTCTTCGGCTGGCTGCAAGCTGGCGGCATGCTGATCGGATTTGGCATCGCTGCGCTGGGTGTGTTGGTCTACGGTATGTCACGCTCGTAGGGTGAGCGAAAAAGTGAGTGAACCGGTGGTCGAGAATAGTAAGACTAAAACACCAAGATCGGCTGTACAGCAGGTTGTATTGGCCATGATGATGGTCGGTGTGGCTGTTGTCTTTATCCTGATCGATCGCGATCCGGGTTGGCGGGCCTACCTGATCAGCGGTGGGGTGGCACTCTTATTCCTGGGGGCGTCGCTGGCAATGTGGCATCGAAGCAACTGGCTTGGCGTGCTGGCTCTGGCCGTCCTGTATACTGCGATGCTCTGGGATGAAGCCCGCCCGGCGAGCGGCATCATCGGGGCGCTGCTTGCCTTTTTCAGTGCGTGGATGACCTATTCACAGGAACACAACCCGGACCCGGCTGAATTTAAATCGCCGAGTGATGAACTAGAAGGAGACATCATCATCGAATGACCTGGTTATGGATTGGCTATGTGCTGCTCATCACAGTGTTTTTTGCCTGGATCGCGCTGGTTGGTCTTCGATTCAAGGGGAACCTGACACAGGAAACACTCCCCGCGAACCCGCCATCAGTCTCGACGATTGTTCCGGCCCGCAACGAAGAACGGAATATCGTCCGCTGCGTCGAGGGGCTGCTTCAGCAGGATTACGCACCTCTGGAGATGGTCTTCGTTGACGATGATTCGCGGGATGCAACGCCCAATATCCTTGCCCATTTCGCGAAGGGCGATTCGCGGATCAGGGTGATCGGAACCGGCGGGAAGCCTGGCGACTGGAACGGGAAACAGTGGGCGTGCCATTCGGGATATGAGGCGGCGACCGGCGATTGGCTGTGTTTCATGGATGCCGATACTTATGCCGAACCGGACCTGATCAGCAGAACAGTGGCTTTTGCGCTGGCGAACAATATCGATTTTCTGACCATGCAGCCCTGGTATGAAATCCGCGAACTGTGGGAGCGGATCGTTTTGCCGGTGGGCCTGCCCCCGCTGCTGCTCGCCTCCCCGCCGCACCGGGTCAACAATCCTGATGACCCGATGGTGATGGCGAACGGGCAGTTCATCCTCGTCCGGCGCGAAGTCTATGAAAACGCAGGAGGCCATGCCGGAGTACGAAGCAAGATGATGGATGACTTCTCGCTTGCCGAAAAGGTGTATGAGTCGAGGCATCGCATTTATATTGTCGACGGCACCGACGTGATGCGGGTGCGTCTGTATGCCAACCTGCGTGAAATCTGGAACGGCTGGCTGAAGGCCGCCGTAGAGATCAGCGGCGGATGGGCTAAAACGCTGGGTATCTTTGCGATCAACCTGCTGACGAATATCGTGCCGTTTGTCGTGCTGATCGTCGCACTGCTGACGGGAAATCAGGATGCAGCGGTCATCATGGGGCTGTCGATCCTCGGCGTGATGATCTACTATGGCGCGATCAGAATGCTCGCTTTCCGCGCGCCGCCCTGGTCGGCGGTGACCTATCCGCTGGGTGGATTGATCGTAACTGGAATGATGCTGGACGGGATGTTCAGGCTGGCGACCGGTCGCGAGATCAAGTGGAAAGACCGCCCGGTGATGGGCACCCCGGAAGTTCCGGTGGAACGTATTATCGGGAACCGCGAGCTTCCCAGGGCTTAAAGCGCGGGCGGCTCACAACAAATATGAACTGTTTAGAAAGCGAACCCGTTTGTGGCAGTCTGGTAGCCTGAGAGTCGCCCGTGTGGGCGGCATTGCCATCGATATACATTTTACATTTGTGCTGGTTCTTGCCTGGGGAGCCTGGCAGGGCTGGTCACAATATGGCGGCGTGTGGGGCGCAAGCTACGGTCTGCTGACGATTCTCCTGGTATTCGGCGCGATTGTAGCTCACGAACTGGGGCACAGTCTCCAGGCGCTGGCTTTTGGCCTGCGGGCGCGTCGAATCCTTCTCCTGCCGGTCGGCGGGCTGGCCCAACTGGACGACAATCCATCGTCGGCGTGGCAGGAACTATTGATCGCACTGGCCGGGCCGCTGACCAGCCTGCTGCTGGCCCTGGTTTTGGGTGGGATCGTCTACCTCATCCAACCTTTTTCGCTCGTCGGATGGCAGGATACACTCCTCTACCAGACTCCCCCCGGCCCGGTCTCCGCACTGCGCTACCTGTTCTGGACGAACGTGGTGTTGTTTTTCTTCAATATGCTGCCCGCCTTCCCGATGGACGGCGGGCGGATCGTCCGCTCGGCGATTGCGCTGTGGGGCGATTACGAGGCGGCGACAGTAGTCGCGGCCTGGCTGGGGCGGATCATGGCGCTGGGGATGGTTGTCGCCGGGGTGATCAACTGGCGAACCGGGGCAGTTGACCTCAACCCGGCGCTGCTGATCATGGCCCCGGTCGTGTTTTTGGGCGCGGTCGAAGAGGAATCGACGGTGCGACGCAGGCGAGCGCTGCTGCGGGTAACCGCCGGAGAAGTCTGCCGGGCACCGGCCAGCGTTGCCTCTCCCTGGGACCCGGTCACACGGAAAATCGTGCAGGGTGTTCGCGGCGATGGGCAGATGCTCCCGGTCGTGGTTGGCGAGCGGTTGGTAGGGATCGTCACCGCGCAGGATTTGCGGGGTGTTGGTTCGCGCCAGGACAATCCGACCATCGCTCATGTGATGCAGACCAGTTGCCCGGCGTTATCCTCCAATGATACGCTGTGGGTCGCCGTCCAGGAGATGACGACCAGCCAGCTTTCGACGCTCCCGGTGGTCAACGGCGAAAAGCTGTTAGGAGTTGTCGGTTTACATGAAATTCAACAGGCGGCCCGTCTCGCAAGGCGCAGGCGGCGCTGACCCTCACCCTGAACAGGAGATTCCCTCGTATGGCGAAAGACAATAAACAAATCCCCGGCCCGCTGGCAAAAAAGATCATCAATCGGGACGCCGAAGTGATGTCCCCCTCCCTGCCGCGCTCCTACCCGCTGGTGATCGACCATGCGAGCGGAGTCGAAGTGTGGGACGTGGACGGCAATCGCTTTCTCGACTTCATGACCGGCATCGCCGTAACCGGCACTGGCCACAGCCACCCGAAAGTCGTCGAGGCGATCAAGGCGCAGGCGGATCGATTTTTGCATATCTGCCTCTCCGATTTCCGGTACGAGGTGGCGGTCGAACTGGCGGAAAAGCTCGACGAGATCGCCCCGTTCCCCGAAATCGGGCAGACGGTGCTGACGAACTCCGGTGCGGAAGCAGTCGAGGCAGCAATTAAGCTGGCCCGCCACGCGACCGGGAAGCAGACTTTTATCGCGTTTTATGGCGCGTTTCACGGGCGCACGCTGGGCGCGCTTTCGCTGACGGCCAGCAAGTATCGCCAGAAAGAAGGCTTTGCTCCCTTCATGCCGGGGGTGATTCACGTGCCGTACCCCGATCCGTATCACCCGGTGCTGCATATCAGCGATGAACAGGATGTCGGGCTGGCGGTGGTCGACTATATTGAAAATGTTGTACTGGCTAAGGAAGTCCCGCCCTGCGAAGTGGCGGCGATCTTTATCGAGCCGATTCTGGGCGAAGGTGGCTATATCGTCCCGCCCGACAGTTTCTTCCCGGCGCTGCGCGATCTGTGTGATCGGAACGAGATTCTGCTCGTCGCCGACGAGGTACAGAGCGGGATGGGACGCACCGGTAAGTGGTGGGCGATTGAACACTTCGGCGTGGAGCCGGACATCATCACCAGCGCGAAAGGCTTAGCCAGCGGGATGCCGCTTGGCGCGGTGATCGCCCGCAAGAGTGTGATGAAATGGCCGCCCGGAACTCACGGCAGCACGTTCGGCGGCAACCCGGTTTCCTGCGCGGCGGCGCTGGCGACCCTTCACCTGCTCGAAGACGGGCTGATCGACAATGCGGCGCGGATGGGCGACTATTTGATCGGCAAACTGCATGAAATGGCGCAGCGGTATCCATCGATTGGCGATATTCGCGGCAAGGGACTGATGATCGGCGTCGAACTCGTCAAAGATCGGGAGGCGCGCACCCCGGACAAGGAACTCCGCGACCAGATCATCGACGAGGCATTTGTCAATGGGCTGCTGCTGCTCGGCGCGGGCGACAGCGTGATCCGGTTGATGCCCCCGCTACTCGTCGACGAAAATGATGTCAATGAGGCGCTCGGAATCCTGGAGGCCGTGCTGGAAAAGCTGGAATCAGCCTAGCCGCCGCATCAGAAAAACATTAGAAGAGGCGCACCGATTGGTGCGTTTCTTCTTTTTCAGGCTTATGGCGTGTTACAATCAGAGCATGTTCTCGAATGTGATGATACGCCACCTGATCCGGCAGCGCGATCATATGCTGGAATTATCACGGACACTAACCTCGCAGCTCAGCCTGAACGAGGTTCTCCGGCGTATCCTGCGCTCGGCGACCGAACTGCTAGACGGGCACGCCGGGCTGATCGCGCTGGCCGACGACGGCAGTGATACTTTCACGGTGCGGGCCAGCTATGGGATTCAGCCCACCGTTCTGAAACACTTCGCACCGCTGCTGACCGATATTCCCCACAGCGACCCGGAGAGCTTCGTCATTCCAGAGCTGGATCGCAAGATGAAGCTGGTCGCACAGGCCGCCGGAATGGGGCTGCACCAGGTAATCGCCCTGCCGATGGTGATCGGCAGCGAGATGCTGGGCGTCGTCTATATTTTCCTGGCAAGCGGCGGTCAGTTCTCGCCGGACGGCGTGCAGCTTCTCCAGAGTTTCGCCGATCAAGCGGCTATCGCCGTACAAAATGCGCGGCTCTTCGAGCAGATTTCTACCGAAAAGATCCGGCTGGATGCAATCCTCAGGCACAGCGCCGACGGGATCATGATCCTCGACACCAGCCTGAAGATCGAAACGTTCAACCTTGCTCTAGCCCGGCTGACCGGCTGGACGGTCGAAGAAGCGATCGGGAAGCATCACGAAGAAGTGATTACGTGGGCCAGCCGTGAACCCGGTATGGATTTGATCCGGGCGGTGGCCGGAGGCTGGCCGCTCAGCGAGGCAAGCGTCCTCTACGTGGAAGGTGATCTGAGGCACGTCGGCGGTTCGACGCGCAGCGTGGGAGTTACCTATGCACCGCTGTTCAGCGGCGACGGCCAGCTTCGCAATATCATCGCCAATGTACGCGACATCACCAAGTTCCGCGAGGCAGAAGAAGCCAAGACGACCTTCATCTCGATGATCTCGCACGAATTAAAGACCCCCGTTTCGGTGATCAAGGGTTATGCCAGCACACTCAACCGTGATGACGTGGAGTGGGATTCGGATACGGTGGAACGCGGGCTGACGGTGATCGACGAAGAAACGGACAAACTGGCCGAGTTGATCGACAACCTGCTTGATGTCTCCCGTTTACAGATCGGGACCTTCAAACTGGATTACGGCCCGGTATCGATCGACAATCTGGCCAAAAAGATCGTCGAAATGATGCGGACACAGACGGCGATCCATACGATTACAGTCGATTTCCCAGAGGATTTCCCGATCATTCAGGGGGATAGCAGGCGGCTGGGACAGGTGCTTTCGAACCTGCTGAATAACGCGATCAAGTATTCGCCCGAAGGCGGCACGATCTCGGTCGGTGGGCGGGTGGTCGAAAATAGTGTCGAAGTTTATGTCTCAGATGAGGGGATTGGGCTGACCGAGGAAGAACAGGTGTTGATATTCGACCGCTTTTACCGGGTCGACAATGCTTTGTCTCGAAAAACACAGGGAGCGGGGTTAGGATTGTATATTGTGCGCTCGATTGTCGAAAGTCACGGCGGGCGCATCTGGGTTGAAAGTCAACCCGGTGTGGGAACAACCTTCACGTTTTCGCTGCCCCTGTCACAGTGATAGCGTGTGTGTTACAATCGCCGCCCTGGAAACAAATAACTAGAACCAGGGTGGCCTGAAAGGACTCCTTATTATGGCAAGACCAATTCAGCAGACGATTACCTGCCCGCAGTGCGGTCAGCCCTTCCCTGCGATCATGGAACAGCTTCTCGACGTGGGGATTGACCCGGGTGTGAAAGACCGGCTCCTGAGCGGACGGGTGAATGTGATCTCCTGCCCCCACTGTGGATATCAGGGCGCGGTATCGACGCCTATTATGTATCACGACCCTGACAAGCAAATGGCGATTATTCACGTACCGATGGAACTCAACCTCTCGACCAGCGACCGTGAGCGGATCATAGGCGATATGACCAACGCGATTATGAAGTCGCTGCCGGAAGACGCGCCAAAGGGCTACCTGCTCCAACCGTCGATGGCGCTCACCATGCAGGGATTGGTCGAGCAAATCCTGGAAGCAGACGGGATCACCCGTGAAATGCTTGACGCCGAGCGAAAGAAGATCGAACTACTTGGCGAACTGGTCGAGGCAAAGTCGGATGAAGTCGACCGGCTCCTGGATGAAAACTTCGACCTGTTTGACCGCTCGTTCCTGGAAATGCTCTCTTATATGGCCCAATCCGCTTCGCAAAGCGGGGACAGCCGCACATCGCTGCGACTCCTGAACATCCGGCAGCGCCTGATGGAAACGACCGAGGCAGGCCAGGAGATGCTCGAAGAGCAGCAGGCATTGATCGAAGCCAGCGAGGAAATCCAGGAACTTGGCGAGGGAATCACCCGTGAACAGTACGTCGACCTGATCGCCAATGCAGCATATAACCCCAAAAAGGTGCAGGCATTGGCGGCGTTAGGACGAGTTTTTCTCGATTACACGACTTTCCAACTGCTCACCGAGCGGATTGAGGCAGCCGAATCGGATGAAGAAGCCGGGGCGCTTGCCGACGCGCGCGAAACACTCCTGGCAATCTCCGCCGAATACGAAAAACACTCGCGGGCGATTATCGAGCAGGCGGTCACCACACTGAAATCGATCTTGCAGTCGTCCGACATCAAGGCAGCGATCCATGCCAACCTGAACAGAATCGACCAGACTTTTCTGTCTGTTCTTCAGGCCAACCTGGAAGAATCGCAGCGCAGCGGCAACGTCGAAATATCGAGGCGATTGCAGGAGGTGCGCGACGAGGTGCTCCAGCTTCTCGAACAGGCCGCGCCACCGGAAGTCAGGCTGCTCAACCAGCTTCTGGCAGTCGAAACCGACGAGGAGGCAATCGCCGTGCTCGCCGAAAACAGCGGCGGAGTGACGGAGGAACTGCTCGCCATCATGGAAGACCTGGCGCAGCAGCTCCGGCAGGGGGGCAATGAAGAGTCGGCTAAGCGGCTGGATACAATTGTCGACCAGGCCCGAACGATGGTCTGACAGAGAACCACAGACACACAAAAAGCGCGGCCTGCTGGCCGCGTTTTGATTCAGGGGATGGCATTGAGGGCCGCCGCGAGTGCCCGCCCGCCGACTCGGGCGGCTTCGCTTGCGGTGGGGGTATCTTCCAGGAGAACCGCGACGGCAACTGATGCGTCGGGACTGTATGCCGAATAGCCGATGAACCAGGCGTTCAATTCGCCTTCTGGCCCGGCCATCGCCAGCCCGGTATGCCCCGCGACCGTAAACCTGGGAATGCTTGCCCTCTGTGAAGCACCTTCGTTGACCGAGCGGAGCATCAGCCCCTCAATAGTATCGGCGCTGGCCCGGCTGAGTGTCCCACGCGGAAGGCCGTCGGCGGGGACCAGCTGCCAGACTGCCCCGGGTTTCCGGGTTGCCAGCACAAGCTGCAAGGGCGGCATCTGCCCGTGATCAGCGAATGCGGCGGCGACCATAGCCATCTGCAAGGGGCTGACGGTCAGGCTGCTCTGCCCGATTCCGGTCAGGGTGAGTTCTTTCTCAATTGCAAAAGCATCCAAATCGGCGGATTCGGTCGGCAGGGCAAAGATAGGTGGTTCAGTCAGGCCAAAATCGACGATGGCCGTCTCCAACCGGTGAGTGCCAAGCTTTGCAGCAATCTGCCGGAATGGTTCGGGGCAGCCCTCAACGTAGGCATCCCCCAGCGTGTCGACATAACTGACATTGGCCGCACAGGGGAAAAAGCTGCCGTCTACGGTAGTGATGACTGTCCCTCGCCACTGCTCATCAGGACTGGCAATGCCGTTGTTCAGCGCCGCACCCAGGACCACGCTTTGCAGACTTTCGCCGGGTTGGTAAAGACCCTGCGTGGCCCGGTTCAGGAGCGCCGCGTCGGGGTCGGTCGAGAGCGTCTCCCAGTTCTCGTCAAGCGCCGCTGGGTCGAACGTCGGCTGGCTGGCAAGCGCCAGTATCTGCCCGTCCGGCACGTGGATAACGATGACTGCCCCGGTGTAACCTTCAAGGGCTTCATTTACTGCTTGCTGGACCTCAATGTCGAGGCTGATCTGTACATCGGAGCCAACCTGCTGGCGGTGCAGTAAATCCTGTAGAACCGCCTCGGAATAAGTCACCTGGCCGCCGCCCCGTAGCTGATCGTCGTAGGCAGATTCGATCCCACCGACACCATAGCGCAGGCTGTAGTAGCCAACTACAGGTGCGGCTGATGGATAGTAGTAAACACGCTGGCTTGATCCATCCTCCGGATCGATGACGGTTTCAGCAAGCACCACCCCGTTGCGGTCGAGAATCTGGCCGCGCTGGATTTGCTGTTCGGCCAGCACCTGGCGGGGATTGTCGTCACGGGTGACCAGATCGACTCCCTGGACAAGTGTCCAGTAGCTCAGGGACAGCGCGATGATCACGAAGACCGCCAGCAGCCCGGCGGCCAGACGGCGCAGTGAAGAAGTCATGCGCTTAGCTCCTGGGTCGTATCGACGGTTGGCATTGGCTGTGTTTTGCGCCGCAGCCTGACCCGTGTTTCGAGGTCGGAGATGCGCAGCAGCAGCCCGGCCATGATGAAGCTGGACAGCAGCGAACTCCCCCCATAGCTGACGAAGGGAACTGTCACGCCGGTGAGAGGGATCAGCTTGAGGACGCCGCCCATGATCAGGATCGACTGGATTCCCAGTGACACCCCGATCCCGGTTGCAAGCAGCGCCCGGAAGGGATGGTCGGCGGCGCGGGCGGCGATTCGCAGCGCCCGGATAACCAGAATCGCAAGGCAGGCAGTCACGCCGACAGCCCCCAGCAGCCCCCATTCTTCGGCGATGGCGGCGAAAACGAAGTCGGAGTGGACGACCGGGATAAACCCCGGGTTTCCAAGGCCGACGCCCTGCCCGAAAATTCCGCCGGAGGCAACGGCGATCAGCGATTGGACGATCTGAAAGGCCCGGTCACCGGCTTCTGGCCAGGGATTCCACCAGGCATCGACGCGCAGGCGGACAACATCGAACATCGCGTATCCGGCTAATCCGGCGATCAGGAGCATGATCAACCCGACCCCAAGATAGCCCGGCTGCCCGGTCGACACGTAAAGCATCGCCAGGAAAATGAGGAAAAACAGCGACGCCGCGCCCAGATCGCGCTGCCAGACGAGCAGAATCATGCAGAATCCCCACATCAACAGCATCGGGCCGGTGTAGGCCGGGGCAGGCAGGTTCCAGCGCCCGATCTTGACCGGGGTGGTGACGATGATCTCGCTTTTGTCGGCGAGATAGCTTGCCAGGAAGACAACCAGCAGCAGCTTAAGGATTTCGGAGGGCTGGAAATAGAAAATCCCAAAGCCGAGCCACAGGCGCGGAGCGTAGATGTCACCGGAGGGGTTAACGCCCCAGAAAAGCGTGGCGGCCAGAATCAGCAGCCCCAACAGCAACCATGTATAGCGAAAGCGGCGCAGGATACGCAGACTTGGCGGGAGGAATGCCATCAGCAGCCCCGCCGCTGACGAGATCACAAGCCAGATCATCTGGCGGAGGGCGAACGGTGGTGCGAGGCGGGCGACGAGCGTCAGGCCCCAGCCGGACAGCAGTCCGATCACGGGCAGGATGACCGGATCGCGCCGGGGAAGCAACCGGTTGAGCATCACGTGGAGGGCGATCACACACGCGGCCCATACGATCACCGGCCAGGAGGCATACCAGGGCTGTTCCAGGGCGAACTGCAATGCCACGCGGTTCAAAATGACAAAAATCGCCGCGAAGACAATCAAAACGCGCTCCCGGCGGATGCCGGGGGTAGATGGAACCGTTTCACCGATAGACATCAGTGTATATAGTCCCGGTGCAGCCTCAGTCAAAGTGCCTGCCGATCAGCGGACGTAAGCGCTCCATCACTTCGGGTGGAATTTTGCGCGGGTCGGTGATCGTCGCCCCGGCCAGTGCATTCTTGCACTCGCAGGTGCGCGCTGCTTTGGAGAGCATGACCATCAGTTCTGCGAGCGCATTTTGCGCGATCTCCAGGTTCTTGTTGAAAGTCCTGACCACCATGTCGACCGTCACTGCTTCCTCGCTCTCGTGCCAGACATCATAATCGGTGACGTGGGCCATCACCGCGTAGCACATTTCGGCTTCGCGGGCGAGGAACGCTTCCGGCGAGGTAGTCATCCCGATGATCGACATGCCCCAGGAGCGGTAGACATTGCTTTCTGCCTTAGTCGAGAAGCGCGGGCCTTCGATGGTGATGAACGCGCCGCCTTCCTTGACCTTTCCGCCCACCTTTTTGACAGCTTCGCTCACCATACCGCCCGTCCTAGTGCAGACGGGATCGGCGGTACCGACGTGAACGGCAAATCCCTCACCGAAAAAGGAGGATTTGCGTCCTTTAGTATTGTCGTAAAGCTGGTCAGGAATGACGATATGGCCGGGTTCGTAGTCTTCACGCAGGGAGCCGCAGGCGCTAACCGCGATGCAGGTTTCGACGCCGAGCATTTTCAGCGCGAAGATGTTTGCCCGGTAGGGCACCTCGCCTGGCAGGTGGATATGACCGCGCCCGTGACGGGGAATAAACGCGACACGGACACCGTTGAGTGTCCCAATGATGATCGAATCGGAAGGGGAACCAAACGGCGTCTCGATATCGCGCTCTTCGATATCGGTCAGTTCGGGCATCCGGTACAGCCCTGATCCCCCTATCACACCAATCCGAACCGGGGTTTCTGCCATAGTGTACTTCTCCTTAATTCGTCAAGCAGGCTCGCCTATCCGCACTCAAACATCAGCCTGACCCGCCCGATCTCGATCACGTCACCTGCTGAAATGACGACCCCATTGACGACATCGACTCCATTCAGGCGTGTCCCGTTGCGGCTGTTCTGGTCTTCGAGCCACCACTGGCCGTTCTTGATACTGATGATTGCATGACGGTTACTGGCGAAGCTGTCGGGGAGGATGATCGTGTTGACCGGCCCCCGCCCCAGCAGAGTTTCCTTCTCGAGGGGAAACTGCATACCGGCTTTGAGTGGAACGGCGCCGTCACATTCAACGACGATCAACCGGGCGGCGATTTTCGCATCGGGCTGCATCTGCTGTCCGGCCAGTCGGATATCCTGCCAACCGTACCATAACAACAGGCCCAAAAAGAGATACAGTGCCACAATAATGGCCATGCGAAGTATTAGTAAAAAGACATCAAGAGACATGATTTCCCGTCTGCTGCTCGGTTTGACCGGGTGCCGACTGCGTTTTTTCCAGCGTTTCGGCCCCGGGATCGTCGTCGGCCACGTCTTCCTCGACGTAGATCAGAGAGTGGTTTGCCAGCGTGATGACATCGCCGGGCTGCAGGATATGTTCCTGGACGGGGTTGGCATTGACCAGTGTGCCCTGTTTGCTGGTCAGATCGAAGAGGACGTAGCGACCGAAACGCAGACGAATCTGGATATGATGGCGGGAGATTTCCGGCTCGTCGAGGATTAGATGGTTGTCACGCTGCCGCCCAATATTGAGCACCGGCTCGGCCAGTGGGATATGGCGCTCTCCGTCGACGATCAGCGCCGCCTTCGGTGGTTCCGGACCGGCCTGATTTTCCTGTATTTTCAGCGGCATCGCCTGAGTAGTCTCGACTTTTGGCCTGGTGTGCTGGGCGCTGACCGTGATGTCATGCGGCTCGACCGTCAGATCGGCCAGCAGCCGGATTCTGGGCCGGGAGATCAACTTCAGATCGGCTGAACGGGCCATTTTGACCAGTTCATCAGCCAGTTGATCGACCAAGTCGGCACCGCTGGCTAAGATTTCTTCGTGATCCTGCGGGTTCAGGCGCACGATGTACACGTCCGGGGCGAGCAGATCGCCGGTTTCAGTCTCCTGCGAGCGATCTTCCATGGCATGGGCCAGCCGGGTCAGTACATCACGCGGGTGAAGTCGGTCGGCGAACAGCCGAGCGAACCCCCCTTCGACGAGGCGCTGTATCTGGTCTTCAAGACGGGAGAAGCGTTCATTTACCATATGTCGGGCATTATAGCCCACGCCCTCCAAAAGAACCAGAGTCGTCGTTTGTGTGTGGGTGATTCGACAACAAAACGTTGCCTTTCATTTCAGGTTGCGGTAGAATCCCCTCCACTCTGTGGGGGATAGTTTAATCGGCAGAACAGTGGTCTCTGGAACCATTAGTCGGGGTTCAAATCCCTGTCCCCCAGCTAAAGTACCACAGATGCGCCACCATCAGGGTGGCGTTTTTGTTTGATCAATCACTAGGAGAGCGAAACGTGAGAGCATTTGTGACCGGCGGCGCAGGATATATCGGGAGTATTGTTGCCCGTCAGCTGCTCGACAGCGGCCATGAGGTGACGGTTTACGACAGTCTGGCAAAAGGCTACCGGGAGGCCGTCCCGGCGCGGGCCAAATTTATTCAGGGTGACATTCTTGACGAAGCCAGTCTATCGGCGGCACTCGGCAGCGGCAAATTCGATGCCGTTCTGCATTTCGCTGCGCTGATCGAAGCAGGCGAATCGATGATCGATCCGGGGCGCTTCTTCAAAAACAACGTCACCGGCAGTGCCACGCTGATCGATGCGGCGGTCAAGAGCGGTGTGCGAAAGTTCGTTTTCTCCTCGACGGCGGGTCTGTATGCCAGTAAAGATACTCCGCTGAATGAAGATGATCCGCTTGGCCCGGCGAGCGTCTACGGCGAAACCAAGCTGATGGTCGAGAAGATGCTGGGATGGTATCACGAGGTCTACGACCTGCGGTATGCTGCGCTGCGCTACTTCAATGCCGCCGGGGGATTCTCCGACCGGGGTGAGGCGCACCAGCCGGAAAGCCACCTGATCCCGATTGTCTTACAGGTTGCGCTGGGGCAGCGCGAGCATGTTTCGATCTATGGCGAGGATTACCCCACCCCGGACGGCTCGTGCGTCCGCGACTATATTCACATTGCCGATCTTGCGTCGGCGCACCTGCTGGCATTGGAGGCGCTCGAAGATCGCCCGGTGATGACCTACAACCTGGGCAACGGCGAGGGATACTCGGTGAAAGAAGTGATCGAGACGGCGCGGAAGGTGACCGGCCACCCGATCCCGGCGGTTACTGCACCCCGGCGGCCCGGCGATGCGGCCCGGCTGGTGGCCGACGCCTCGCGGATCAGCATCGATCTCGGCTGGGAACCGCGTATCCCGGCGCTGGAGACGATCATCGCCAGTGCGTGGGAATGGCACAGCCGTCACCCGGAAGGATATTCGACGGAATAGGGCGGCGCTTCACCAACTCCCGTATTAGGATAAAAATCATCGGTTTACCTGATGAATGCTATTGTTTCACCCGTCAGCCGGGGATTATGATCATGGGCAGGATAAATCAGACCGGCACGGAGAATTGATGCACGAAGCCGCGATCACCGAACAGCTATTAGAACTGACCCTGCGCCACGCCGAAGAAGCGGGTGCAATAAAGGTGACCCGGTTGAACCTGGTGATCGGTGAGTTCTCGTCGGTGGTTGGCGAATCGGTTGAATTTTACTTTGAGATCATGGCAAAGGGCGGCATCGCCGAAGGAGCAGAACTGCACTTCGAACGGGTCCCCGGCCTTTTGACCTGCCTGGCCTGTGAAAAACAATTCCCGATGCACGATTATGACGGTCAATGCCCTTTTTGCGGCGAAATCCGCGCACAGATCGCCGATGGTGACCAGTTCCGGCTGGACAGTATCGAGGTGGAAGGACCAGAATCCGATGGCAAAGACGGTTAAAGTCGCAGTAGAAGAACAGATCACAAGCAGCAACGACCAGATCGCAGCAGCAAACAGGGCTAAACTGGCCGAAGCGGGTGTCTTTTCGATCAACCTGATGGCCTCGCCGGGTGGCGGAAAGACATCGCTGATCCTGCGCACCGTCAAGGCATTGAAGGGTGAGATGCGGCTGGCGGCGGTCGACGGTGACGTGGTAATGGTCGACGTGGAGAAGATCGCGGCGCAGGGGATTCCGGTCGAACTGGTCAACACCGGCGGCGACTGCCATCTGCAAGCCCACATGATCGCCAATGTGCTGCCTAAATTCGATCTGGAATCGATTGATATGTTGATCATCGAGAACGTCGGGAACCTGATCTGCCCGGCAGCGTGGAACCTCGGCGCGGACAAAAAGGTGGTGATCGCCAGCGTGCCCGAAGGCGACGACAAACCCTATAAGTACCCGGCAATGTTCCGGGGTGCGGATGTGCTGCTGCTCAATAAGATCGATTATCTGGCCGTGCAGGATTTCGACGTGGAGTACTTCAAGCGCGGCGTCGAGGCCCTGAATAACGACGTGGCCTTTTTCCCAGTGTCCTGCCGGACGGGCGAAGGACTCGATGCCTGGTTCGACTGGGTACGCGGGCAGGTTCAACGTAAGAAGGCATAACCCTGAGAGAGTGTACTATGTGCCTGGGAATCCCCGGAAAAATCGAAGAAATCTGCGAGACTGACGGCCTACCAATGGCGAAAGTCAACTTTGGCGGGATTGTCAAGGAGACGTGCCTCGCCTATGTGCCCGAAGCAGAGATCGGTAACTATGTGCTGGTGCATGTCGGGTTCGCGCTGAACGTGATCGACGAGCAGGAGGCGCTGGAAACGCTCGACCTGCTGCGCGAGATCGACGCGCTGGGCGAAGAACTCGGCGAAACGCCCGCCCCGGCTGAATAAGATCGACCGATGAAATACCTGACCGAATACCGTGACGCGGATAAAGTGCGGGCGCTGCTCGACGAGATCGAGAAGACAGTGACCCGTCCCTGGGTGCTGATGGAAATCTGCGGGGGGCAGACGCACAGCATCATCCGGCACGGGTTCGACCGGCTGCTGCCGCCTGAAATCGAGTTGGTTCACGGGCCGGGCTGCCCGGTCTGTGTGACTCCGCTCGAACTGATCGACAAAGCCTTGATGATCGCTTCCCGCCCGGAGGTGATCTTCACCTCCTTCGGCGATATGCTGCGCGTCCCTGGCTCGGATCGGGACCTGTTTCACGTCAAATCGGCGGGAGGAGACGTCAGGATCGTCTATTCGCCGCTCGACTGCCTGAAAATCGCCCGCGAAAACCCGGACAAAGAGGTCGTTTTCTTCGGGGTAGGCTTCGAGACGACCGCCCCGGCCAACGCGATGGCAGTTCAACAGGCGAAAATCCAGGGTATCGACAATTTTTCGATGCTGGTTTCACACGTCAGGGTGCCGCCTGCTATCGAGGCGCTGCTGAGTTCGCCGGAGAACCGGATACAGGCTTTCCTCGCGGCGGGCCACGTCTGCACGGTGATGGGCACCTGGGAATACGACCCACTGGTGGAGAAGTTCAACGTGCCCATCGTGGTAACCGGCTTCGAGCCGGTCGACCTGGCGCGGGGAATCCTGCGGGCCGTAAGGCAGCTGGAACAGGGCCGGGCCGAAGTCGAAAATGCGTATGAACGGCTTGTCGTCCGCGAGGGGAACAAACCCGCCCAGCAGGTGATCGATACGGTGTTCGAAACCTGTGATAGAAAATGGCGCGGGGTCGGGATGATCCCTGATTCGGGCTGGCGACTGCGCGAGGAATACGCAGCCTACGATGCCGAGAAGAAATTCGAAGTCGGGGTGCTGGAAGTCAGCGAATCCCCACTGTGCCAGGCCGGGCTGGTACTTCAGGGGCGGCTCAAGCCGAACGAGTGCCCCGCTTTTGGAAAAGAATGCACGCCGAGGACTCCGCTCGGCGCGCCGATGGTCAGCAGCGAAGGGGCCTGCGCTGCCTATTATCAATTTGGGCGATTGGGCGATTCTTAATTTATCCGCGAATTGCGCCAATTACACGAATTTTTAACCGATCGCTACCGCTCTCCGAATGAATTTCAGGCTCAACCTTCCAAATCCAGGTACAGGGTATAGGTGAAATCGTCTTCCTGTGAGTCATCGTAATCGACCTGTCCGGTGATCTGCAGGCGGCCATCGCTGAGCACTTTCAACTGCTGGGTTTCGGTGCGCTCGTCGTTGGCCCCCGGCCCGACACCCGTCCAGGTCAGCGAGATGATCCCATCGTCGGCATCGGACGAGGGCGAGGAGGCTTCGCCCCAGTCGGTGCTGTCCGTCCAGAGATGGGCGTAGAACATCCCGCCTTCTTCGCGGGTTGTCACCCGTGTGACGCGGGCGTCCTCTTCGTCGGTGCTCCACGCGCCGATGAAATCGACCCAGGCGGGGACCGGCGTAGCGGTGGAAGGCACGACGACGATTTCGACGTACATGTGCGGCCCGACCCACGAGCCATCGGGAGCGATGATCTGCCAGTTGCCGAGGTACTCGCCCGGTTCGTCGGGCGCGGTGAATTCGACGGTGATGTCGGTGGTTTCCAGGGGTGAGGTTGAGGGCACGTCGACGGTATCCGGCCCGCCCAGTTGATCGCCGCCCCAGAAGTAAAGCTGCGTGCCGTAAGGCCAGGATAGGCAGCCGATGTTGCGAACTCGCCAGGTCTTTTCGAAGGTGTTGCCGGAGGGAATCTCGGTTTTGTCGGGAATGGTGACATCCTCGACGAACTCCGACCAGTACCCGCAGCCGGTCGGCGAGGCGACGATAGTCGGGGTGGCAGTTTCAGCAGGTTCTTCAGTTGCTGCGCTGTCGGGGGTCAGTAGGGTTGGATCGATGAAGAAAGTGATGGTCGGGGCCTGTGTCGGCTGGCTTTGCTTAACGGCACCCAGGTTGCAGGCGGAAAACACGATCATGGCAAGCAGAATGCTGCCCAATGCGAAAAAGAAACCCTTACGACTCAAGAACTTCTTTATCACAGCGATCCCTCCCGGTAATTTACGCAAAAATCTAACACATTCACCGTAGCATGAATAACAATCGATAGCAAATATTAGCTGGCCGGTTTAGCCATTGTTACCCGGCGTGTTCCCTCCATTTGCTTGAACGATGATCCCTGCATGACGTGCCGGGCCGCCAGCACCGGGTCGGTGACGACCGTCCCGCACAGTAGATCGACACCGCAGTCGAAAAACAGTGGTGAAAACAGGGTCGATGGCCCTAACAGGATGACCGTTGCCGCAGGGTTCCACAGTTTTGCCAGACCATCAAAGGTCTCATTGACCAGCGTCAGAGAGGTGACGGCAACGATTTCGGCCTGGGGAAGCACAAAAGGGGCTGCAGACGCCGGGAGATCTCCCGGCGCGGGGTTCAATTCGAGCACCCAGAGCGTTTCGGCTACCGCCTGTAGATCCTCAACAAATGGGAAATGGCCGATCATCGCCACTTTTTCCCCCTGCCCCCGTTCGAGAAGAACGTCGCGGGCGTTCAGATCGACAATATCGGCCTCGTCGGGGGTGATCAGCGCGTTGATCGCCGCGAATCCGACCGCACGCTCCGGCCCGGAGGATGATTTTACCAGTGAGGCCAGTTCGTGGGCCGATTTCAGATGCAGAAATCCGCCGTCGGCGACCGATCCGTGCCCATGACCGCCCGGCTCATCGTCGGACAGGACAGTTTTTGCCAGCCCACACAGGGATGATTCACCTGTTGAACCGGCATCAAGACAAACCATCGTCCATTTGATGCCGATATGGACCGATTCGACGGGGCGATCAGGCGGCAGGTTCTTAAGCAAATCGTCTATGATAGGCATAAAAAGACCTTTCAGAGGGCGGGAGACACGAAAAGGCGCTCTTGTATCGACATTAGGGCGGAAATGACCTGATTTCAGACTGCGTGCGCCTGGCAGAATTGTTCTTGATTGTTAGCTGGAATGAGCTTCCGAAGGATATTCAGAAGCCCGGTTTCGACGCCCCTACCCCGGCAGAACTGCTTGCAGAAGCCGACGGCAGGTCGAAATGCGCCCCGTTACCCGGTAAGTGTATCACACATTCCCGCCGAAAAAATGTCTCCGGGGGCGATAGATGGTATAATTCCGCCGTTGATGTGGCAAAAACAAAAAGTTGCCCATGGCCAGAACGTCAAAACTATCTGAAAACTTCTTCATTATGAAACGCTTTCGACCAGTATTATGGGTGATGGCGGCCCTGGTCGCCGTCCTCCTGGTAGTTCCTGCCCAACCTGCAAAGGCGGCGCCTATTGCGCCGGGCATCTCGATCACCATCACGCCGACAAATCTACTCCCCGGACAGGCAGGCTATGTATTTGTCACCGGTGGGCATCCCCTGAACGTGAGCGTTACGCTTGACGGGCAGCCGATGGATGTCTTCTGGACGGGCGAAGGCTATCTGGCGCTCTATGCCTTTCACCATGACGCGCAATCCGGCGAATACGAACTGGCTGTCGATGCCACCGACCCGCGCACCGGGCAGCGGTTGATCCAATACGCGACAATCGTCGTTCAATCCTATAGCTATTTGAATGAAGAACTCTATCTCGATTCTCGCCTGAGCGAGCGGCTGTACGATCCCGTGTTGAATGCACAGGAAACGGCCCGCCTGCAAGATATCTATGCGGCCCGGACGCAGATCAACCCCTGGGGATGGCCGTTTGTCAACCCGGCACCGGGAGCGCCGATCACCTCGCAGTATGGAGCAAATCGATCCTATAACGGCGGCCTGTTGGAGAGCTATCATTCCGGCACCGATTTCCGGCGCTATAACGGCGAAGAAATCCTGGCGACGGCTGCCGGGCGTGTGGTTTCGGCGGAATTTTTCGAAATCCGGGGGAACGTGGTCATCATCGATCACGGCTATGGCATTTATTCGCTGTATGCCCATCTCTCCGAAATGTATGTTGAGAAGGGAGACATAGTGAGCGGCGGGCAGTTGATCGCCGGAGCCGGGGGAACCGGGCGGGCAATGGGGCCTCATCTTCACTTCGAGATCATCGTCAACGGTTGCCCGATCGATGCAATGAAATGGCTAGAACTGATGCCGGGCTACGTCGAGCCGCTCGACCTGACCGATGTCTCCGACGACAGTGAGAAATCAGGCTAAGATCGGCCTGGATCAAAGAAGTTAGCCGAAGCCATCTCCGAAAAATGGGGATGGCTTTTTCGTTTTCCGGGCATTCCAATGCGTTTTCTACATGTATCTGCTATCATCAGAATACAAGAAAGCATCCACACACTACCGGTTGAGGTCAACAGTCGAAAGCTTCAGGAGCTTTGCGCCTATGAGTGATACCCAACACACCGAAAAGATCTCCAGTGAAGACGAGCAACGAACAATCATCAACGACTTTCAAATAGTCATTGCTACCGTCAACGGCACCGGCAGCCAGACGGCAAATACCATACTGCTGAGATCCCTGTTTCGAATGGGGATTCCGGTCTGCGGAAAAAATATCTTTCCTTCGAATATCCAGGGATTACCAACCTGGTTCACCGTTCGAGTCAGCAAAGATGGGTACATTGCACGCAAAGAGACGAGCGAGGTGCTGGTTGCAATGAACCAGGTGACTATCGGCGAGGATATCGACACCCTCCCGGCGGGGGGCGTGTGTATCTACCCGGCTGATTGGAAGGTCACCGAGCGGGCCGATATCCACATGTACCCCGTGCCGGTAAAAGAACTGCTCAAAAGCGCCGATGTGCCATCGAACCTTCGCGACTACGTATCCAATATGGTGTATGTAGGCACGCTGGCCGCGTTGATCGAGATCGAACTGGTCGAGATCGAAGAAGCGCTGAAGTTTCACTTTTCCGGAAAGACCAAAGCCGCCGAGATGAATATGACGGTGGTCAGGGCTGCCTACGACTGGGCGATGGATCACCTCCCGGCAATCAATCCCTACCGGGTGGAACGTCTCGATCTGACAAAAAACATGATCATGCTGGACGGAAACTCCGCCGGGGCGCTGGGGGCGATCTTCGGGGGGGTGACGCTTGTCGCCTGGTACCCGATCACCCCGTCGACGACGCTGGTCGATGCGCTGCGGGAGTATGTTCAGGAGATGCGTCTCGACCCGGAGACAGGAAAGTCTACCTGTGCGGTTGTACAGGCGGAAGACGAACTTGCGGCAATCGGGATGGTAATCGGTGCGGGCTGGGCCGGTGGCCGGGCGATGACCGCCACTTCCGGCCCCGGAATGTCGCTGATGTCCGAGTTCGCCGGGCTGTCATATTTCGCCGAGATCCCCGCCGTAATCTGGAATGTTCAGCGGGTTGGTCCCTCGACCGGGATGCCGACGCGGACTTCTCAGGGGGATGTGCTGTCCGCCTATTTTCTCGGTCATGGCGATTCGAAACATATTGTGCTGCTGCCCAATAATCTAAATGAGGCGTTCGAGTTCGGATGGCGGGCTTTGGACCTTGCTGACCGGTTCCAGACGCTGGTGCTGGTTCTGAGCGATCTCGACCTGGGGATGAACCCCTGGATGAGCGAACCGTTCAAATATCCCGACGAACCCATCGATCGGGGGAAGGTGTTCACTGCCAAAGACCTTGAACGGCTGGGGACTTTCTCGCGATATAAAGACGTGGACGGGGATGGAATCGCCTACCGGACGCTGCCCGGAACGAAACACCCACTGGCCGCTTATTTTACACGCGGGACGAGTCACGACGAGCACGCTATCTACAGCGAACGCCCGGAACACTGGGTTGCTAACACTGAACGGTTGAACCGGAAGTTTGATACGGCCCGCTCGAAGGTGCCCGCCCCGGTGATCAACGAAGTGGACGGCGCACAGATCGGGGTGATCGCATATGGCACCACCCATCCCGCCGTTGTCGAAGGTCGTGATCTGTTGCGGCGAAAGGCTGTCAAGTTCGATTATTTGCGCCTTCGCGCCTTACCTCCAGGGGAAGACGTGCGAAAGTTCATCGAAAAGCACCCGCGCTGCTATGTGTTCGAAAACAACAGCGACGGGCAGATGGCAAAAATATTACAGACCGAATACCCGGAATACGCCAGCAAGATAGTATCTCTCGCTCACCTCGATGGCCTCCCACTGACCGCCGAGCGGTTGGTGACGCTTCTACTGCAAAAGGAGAATGCATAATGGCCTCCTCAGTTCGTGAAAATGAGATCGGCCTGGAACGCGGAGACTACGCGGGACGTCCGACGACGCTTTGCAAGGGCTGCGGGCACAACTCGATCTCCAACCAGATCATCTCGGTCGCCTATGATATGTCGATTGACCCGACACGGGTGATCAAGCTGAGCGGCATCGGCTGTTCAAGTAAATCACCCGCCTATTTCATGAGCCGCTCACACGGGTTCAATGCCCTGCACGGGCGTATGCCTGCCGTCGCAACAGGCGCGACAACGGTCAACAAAGACCTGATCGCCATTGGCGTCAGCGGTGATGGCGATACGGGGAGCATCGGGCTGGGACAGTTCAAACACATGGTGCGACGCAATATCCCGGTCGTCTATATCGTGGAGAACAACGGCGTTTACGCTCTGACCAAAGGGCAGTTCTCGGCGACGGCTGACCAGGGCCAGCAGTTGAAATACGCCGGGGTCAACGAACTGCCGCCTATCGACATCTGCCTGGAAGCAATCGCCGCCGAAGCATCGTTCGTCGCCCGGTCTTTTGCCGGTGATCCCGGCCAGGTGCGCGAACTGCTGAAAGCGGCGCTCAGCCACCGGGGAACGGCGGTGATCGATATCATCAGCCCGTGTGTGACTTTTAACAACCACGAAACATCGACCAAGAGCTATCCCTGGGGAAAGCAGCACCAGGAAGTACTGCAAGACATCACCTATATCCCCTATGCCGATCCGATCATGGTCGACTATTCTGCCGGGGCGGTGATCGTCGTCGAGATGCATGACCGCTCGCACCTGTGGCTGCAAAAGATCGAAGCTAGCCGCCACGATCCAACCAACAAAATAGCATCACTCAACCTGCTGGAAGAATCACGGGAGAAGAACCTGTTCCCGACGGGACTGATTTACGTGGACGAAAATCGGCCCGCCTTCAACGAGGTGAGCCATCTGGTCGACGAGCCGCTGGTTTCCCTGCCAGATGAAAAACTGCGCCCGCCGCGTGAGGCACTTGATCAGGTGATCGCAAAACTGTCGTGAGTGTTGGCTATGCCACAGTATAAAAATTACATTTACTATACCCTGTACTCGAGCATTTAACAGAAGCAATCAACTGCAAAAGACAGGGTCAGTGGGTGAGGGCACAACGAAACCCAATCCCGTTAAACTCAATTTCCGGATCGAACATACTCCGGTTTGCAGCCTGAGCGGAGCCCGGAAAATAGTCGTACCAACCACTGCCCCGCAGTACACGGCTGCTGCCACTGGTTGGCCCTTGAGGATTTACCGCTCCATTTGCCAGCGTTTCGTAGTAGTTGGGATCATACCAATCATTAATCCATTCCAATACATTGCCACCCAGATTATAAACTCCTACCCACGAAACTCCCTCTGCCCTGCTCCCTGCTTGCCAGGTCCGATGGCTTGAATTGTTCCCGTAAACCAAATTATCCGCGTTAAAGTCATTTCCCCAGGGATAGATCAGGTTGTCAGGCCCACGTGCCGCATATTCCCATTCCGCTTCGGTTGGCAGTCGCGCTTCTCGGTACAGGCAGTAGCGTGCAGCGTCAAGCCAATTAACTTCTTCCCGTGGAAGATCGTTGTCTGTCCAGTAGCCCGAAGAGCCATATTGTCCGTTGGTCACCTCGTAGACATCAATCCAGAACGGTTCCTCAAAACAGACTTGATGAACAGGACTTTCATCAGGGCTGCCGTTCTCGGCTCCCATCTGGAAGCAACCTGCTGGTACCAGGGCCATTTCTATACCGTTTTTTGCCTCAATGTAGGGTGTCCACTCATCATTATTGCTGACTCCTTCACAGGCAGATTCGGGTAGGCCAGCATCGCGGCATAACGACAAGGGATCATATGTCGGTTCTTCAGTCGGTGCTGGTTCTTCGAGGGCGGGCTCAGGTTGAGAAGGCTCTCTATTTAAAATACGAGTTAAAATACGAGGAAGAAACAACACACCAATGAATAGGATCGCAATGGTGGCAAAACCACCAACCCATACCACCGGTGAGATTCTGCGTTTGGGTGGCACCGGTGCCGTTTCCACGGGTGGGACGTCTCTCCTCTCAACTGAGGTAATGGGAACATCTATCGTCGCCGCGTCTGGTTGGGCCGTGCTCACCGATTGGTAATCCGGCTTTACTGGAATGATTTCACCTGCTGTAAAAGTGCCTGCCATCGCCTGGCGAAGCTCAACTGTGATATCACCTGCCCGCTGGATACGTTCTGCCGGGTCTTTTGCCAGAGCGTGGGCAACAATTTGCTGTACAGCCACCGGAAGATCAGGGCGGTGTAAATGAATGTCCGGAATGGGCTGGGAAAGATGCGCCATCAGCAACCCCATCGGAGTATCGGCCAGGTAAGGGCGGCGGCCTGTCAGCATTTCAAATAAGGTGATTCCCAGTGCGTATACATCAACGAGGTGTGTCACCCCACCACTCTGACCGATTTCCGGGGCGATATATGCGGGGGTGCCAACGAACCCGCTGCCGGTTAGCTGCGCGGTCGCTTCGGTGAGTTTCACAATGCCGAAGTCTGACAGGTAAGCATCACCAGCACCGTCGAAAAGGATGTTCTGTGGTTTTACATCGCGATGAATGACCCCATGCTGGTGTGCCCAGTCAAGCGCCGCACCAACCCGCTCCAGTATGGCGGCTGTATCATCCAGGGACAATGGCCCCTGTACAATCTTCTCTGCAAGAGAACCACCTGCCATGTAGCGCATTACAAAATAGGGTTGACCATCTACATCACCAAAGTCGTGAACCGGGACAATTGCCGAGTGTTCAAGCGCCGCGATGGCCCTTGCTTCGCGCTCAAAACGTTCGCGGAAAGTTGTTTCGAACATGAACTCATGAGGGAGTACTTTTAGCGCTACTTCTCGCCCGAAACGTGGGTCGTGAGCTTTATAAACGATCGCCATGCCGCCCCGGCCCAATTCCTCGACGATGGTGTATCGTCCAAATGATTCACGTGTCATGGTGCCCAGCCTTAATTGGTAAAGGAATTTATGATGTGGGAATCATGACAGACATTATACAGGAATGTCAGATAGGCGTGAAATTACTGGCAGGGGACATTCGTCAGTAATCGGCGTAAAGACCCCCGGTTTCTTCGAGCCAATCGGCGATCCGGTCGGTGGCGGCCTCGATATTGTTGTCGGAGACATCAAGATGCAGGGTCGGCAGGATCGACTCTCCGATCAGGCGATCCATCAGCTTCTGCTCCTCGACGAATATCGACAGGTCATCATATTGGGAGGGCTTTCCGGAGACTTTCAGACGTTCGGCGCGGGCAGCTTCGAAAGATTCGGGGGTGCGGGTGCAGTAGACCAGCCGGAACCCGATAGGAGCCAGCCGCTGTTCAAGCCAGCGGAAGGGATAATCTTTCTGATAGATTGTAAGCTGGTAGGCGCGGGTCGATATGTGGAAGCGGTCGATGATCCACGAGTAGTAACGCTGAAGTTCGAATAACCTCGCCCAGACATGATAGGTTTCCATCGCCAGGGCTTCTTCCTGCGGTTCGAAGTTGATCAGCCCCCGCCCCCATGGATAATTGGTAAACGCACACCATTCACCGGAAACAAGCGGTGAGTGATAACGGTACTTTCGCGGCCCGACAATGCGTGGGTGCTCGTTCAGGGCGAAGGCGATATCGGTTTTGAACGTCAGCCGGGTGCCTTCGAGTATGATTTTTGGGCAGAGCTTGTTCCCCATCTCACGATCCTTAATTTGATGATCAAATTGGGCAATAGATTACCGCCAGTGCGAATTTGTCACAAACCGCATGCGGGTTTTATTGCGACAGGTATTCGGGTACGATACAATATCGCTGGCTATGGTGGATGTAGCTCAATGGCAGAGCGCCGCACTGTGGATGCGGATGTTGTGGGTTCAAATCCCATCATCCACCCCTGAACAAAAACCAAAACCCCGCAGCCTGTGCTGTGGGGTTTTTTCGTTGTCCTGATACCAGTAAAACCGCTTATTCTTCTGCTTCTTCCGGTGCTTCCTCTACAACAACCCTGGTCTTCCGGGCTTTGGGCTTGGGTTTGGCCGGGGGTGCTTCCCCGGTTCCCTTTTCTTCCAGGCGATCAATCGCGCCGTCGACCACACTTCTCATCGCGAGCAAAAACTCACGGCGCGCTTCCCGCCCATACTGCCAGAATTCCCTGGGAACCAGGCTTCCCACCTGCTTGACCGAAGCCTTTGTCGCCGCCTTCATGTGCTTGGAAAACTCAGATTTCTTCACCGTGACGGTTTCTTCAGCCATAGGTTACTCCTGTCAACAACAAAAATAGTTAGTGAACTTTGATCTACCAGTAAACGTCAATACAAGGATACTACCAGTACGGGTGTAATTTTCTATCAATATATACGTCTTGGGGGGCAAAAAGGTTCCAAAGAAAGGGGAAAATTACGGGTGATATGTTATTCCCGGCGCTGAAGCACCGGGCTAAAGATCGCACGATATACCAACAAAAAAGGAGACCCGGCCACTCCTGGCAAGACGCCAGAGGTGGCCGGACTCATACTTTACCAGCTGCGGATGGCGTTCGCCACTTCACTGCGGGGGACATTGCGCTGCTCGCTGTCTTTGCGAGTCTCGCCCAGCCTGCGAACGGTCACCTCACCGGCGGCGATTTCGTCTGGGCCGAGGACGATCACAAAGGGAATACCCTTCGCCGATGCATAGCCGATCTGGTCGCCGAGGCGATCACCAGCCTCAAAATAGAGTGCCGTTTTGACCCCCGTTTTGCGGAGTTCGGCAGCCAGCTTCATCGATTTGGGGAGAGTCTCGGCGCTGAAAGCGGTCACCAGCACTTCAGCGGTGGTCGAACGGATGTCGGCGGGGAACATGTTCAGTTCGTCCATCGCGTCGATGATCCGCTCGATGCCCAGGCTGGTGCCGGTCGCCGGGTAGGAGGTTTCGGAGAAGAGGCCGATCAGTTCATCGTAGCGGCCTCCCCCGACAATCGAGGGCATGGCTTTGGGTTCGGTGATCGTCGTCTCGAAGATCGGACCGGTGTAGTAAGCTAATCCGCGCACCATCGCAAAGTTGAGGCGGGTACATTTGCGGGGAACGCCCATCGCGTCGAGCGCGGCGAAAAGGGCGCGGAGTTCTTCGATCCCTTCGACGGCTTTGGGGTAACCGGACATCTCGGCGGAAAGATCGTCGAGAATGCCTTCGACCGGGCCGTCGATCAGGAGCAAATCCATCAGCCGGTCGACGACATCGCCGGGGATGATAGTCGACTGCCTGCCATAATAGTCACGAAGCTGCGGGGCAAGCGCCTGAACAATATCGCGGGTGGCCGATTGGATTTCGTTGCCGGGAATCTCCCGGTCGATGGCGTCCTGAACCTGTGCTTGCAGCGGCACAAGCACCACTTCGGCGAGATCGGCGGACAGGTTTTCCTTCTCGACGAGGTGAGCCTGCATCTCGTCGAAAGGTAGTTTGCCCTGGATTCCCAGCCGGGCGGCCCGTTGAAGCGGCTGCACCGGGTCGTCGGGGACGCCGACCATCAGCAGCTCGCGGCGAACCCCCTCTTCGCCGATCTTGTCGAACTTGTCGATGGAGCGGTAGAGGCCTGGGAGCAGATCATCGGGGACACCGGCATACTGGCCGATGCCGTCGATCAGCTTGCGGTTGTTGATCGAAATGGTGAACTTGGTAAAGCCGAGCCGGTTCAGCACCTCGTAGATCACGGTGACGATCTCGGCATCGGCGAGGATGCTGTTTGTGCCGACGATATCGACATCGCACTGGAAGAACTCGCGGTAGCGGCCCTTCTGCGGGCGGTCGGCGCGCCAGACGGGAGCGATCTGGTATCGCTTGAACGGGCGCGGCAGATCGGGATACATGGCGACCACGCGCGAGAGCGGCACGGAAAGGTCGTAGCGGAGGGCGAACTCGTCGCCGGGCTCGCTGCCATACCATGTCTTGTAGATCAACCGCTCGGCATCGGGGCCGTATTTGCCCATCAGCGTTTCGGAAAGCTCTACCGCCGATGTTTGCAGCGGCTCGAACCCGAACTCCTCGAAGACTTCCGCCACCAGATCGAGGACGTACTGGCGCTTCAGCATTTGCTCAGGAAGAATATCACGCATCCCTGCCGGGATGCGGGGTGGGACTATCTCAGGCATAGAATGATTCCTTTTATGTAGTATCGCGCCGCAAGGGTAAAACAGAATGCGGGTCGTGTCAATATCAAGCCGATAAGATACCCCGGTTTTTCAAATCCTCGCGCAGCGCGTCGGCGGTGGTGAAGACAATCGAGGGGATTCCGAGCGTCTCGGCAGCGTCGGTGTTGCGTTTGAGATCGTCGATGAAGAGCGCCTGTTTCGGCTGGATGTGCAGCCGGTCAAGTGCAATCTGGTAAATCTCCGGCTCCGGCTTGGCAAAACCGACCTCGGCGGAACTGATCACCTTATCGAAAAGACCGCCAAAGCCGCGCCGCTGAACCAGGTAACCGGCAAAACCCTGCCGAGAGGTATTGCTCAGGACGGCCAGACGGCAGACCGGTTGTAATTCACGGAGCAGGGCGTCCATGCCGGGCATCAAGCCCCAGTAGGCGAACAATCTCGATTTGAATGCAGCTCGATCCTCAAACGTCATGATCCCCAGCGCCGCCAGCCGCTCGGCCCAGAAATCGGCATGAGATAGCCGTCCGCGCTTGGCATCTTCCCAACCCTGGCTGAGGTAAATATGATTCCAGAGATCGGTGCCCTGATCGAACCCATAGCCACGTGCCAGCCGGGTGAGGTTAGCATCGAAAGCGTCGTCATCGATTGGGCCGACCAGCACACGCCCATAGTCAAAAATGATAGCTTCAGGTAATGGCATCAGTCTTCTCACTTATCCACACATTCAGCAGATTTTCCAGTTCAAGGCCGGGCATAAACCGTACGGCTCTCATCCCAAGCGACCGCGCGCCTTTTACGTTTTCCTCGAAATCGTCGACAAAAAAGGCGTCTTGCGGTTCCACCGATAATTCGGTAAGAACGGCTTCGTAGGCTGCCGGGTCGGGCTTTGTGATCCCGATCTCAGCTGAGATTACCTGAGCATCGAACAATCCGCCAAGACCTTCCCCGGCAATGAGGTCAGCAAGGTCGGTGGTGTAGTTGCTCAGCAGGCCAACGAGCAGTCCCCGTTTTCGCATTTTACGGATCAGATCGACCAGCGAACGATCCAGGCGATCCCCGCTGTAGAAGTCGGCGCGGAGTTCGGATAGCAATTCGGGGGTCAGGTTCAGTTCACCGCCTACCCCATCCCAGTATACATCGAGGGTGATCTTCCCCTGCTGCGCCAGTCGCCAATGAGCGCTTCCGTGGACAACCGATTCGACCGATCCACGCGCCAATCCCAAGCGATCATCCCAGGAAAAACGCGGTGTGTAATCTTCGGTACACATCAGCACCCCACCCCAGTCAAATATGACGGCCAGATTTCGCATAGTCCTGCATTCCAATGCACCAAAGCACGCGGCAGATTTCGTGTATTGCGAGAATGCTTCGTGTACTCATCCTTCACATTACATTCACCATACCCCTCGATCCTGCCCCACCCCGGCTTTCTCTCCCGTATTTTACAGCCCCGGAGGATCAGAATCCAGTGGTAATGTGATCGTGTGAGCCTTTTGCGAGTTGTGCTATATTGAGGATCGATACAGAAGATTGAGAAAGATACGAATGACATTCTGGCAGAGTAAAAAGGTTCTGGTCACTGGCGGGGGTGGGTTTCTCGGCTCCTATATTGTCAATGGGCTGCATGAACGTGGGGCGAAACAGGTGATAGTTCCCCGCAGCAAAGATGCAGACCTGCGTCAGCAGGATGTGGTGCGCCGGGTGCTGGCCGACAGCTGCCCGGATATGGTGATTCACCTCGCGGCAGTGGTAGGCGGAATCGGGGCTAACGCCGCACAACCGGCCACCTTTTTCTACGACAACCTGATTATGGGCGTCACGCTGATGCACGAAGCCTGGGTGTCAAATGTTAAAAAATTCGTGACGGTGGGAACGGTCTGCGCCTATCCCAAGTATACACCGATCCCATTCAAGGAGGCGGATCTCTGGAACGGGTACCCGGAAGAAACCAACGCACCCTACGGACTGGCAAAAAAGATGCTGCTGGTTCAGGGACAGGCTTATCACCGGCAGTATGGATTCAATGCCATTTACCTGCTGCCCACCAATCTGTATGGGCCGGGCGACAGTTTCGATCCGCAGACTTCACATGTCATCCCGGCGCTGATCCGCAAATTCGTCGAGGGACAGCGGTCGGGGGCCGAGTCGGTCGTGGTATGGGGCAGCGGCCAGCCAACCCGCGACTTTCTGTATGTTCGGGACGGGGCTGAGGCGATCCTGCTGGCCGCCGAACGATATGACGACATGGAACCGGTCAATATCGGGTCGGGGAGTGAAACCAGCATCAAGGACCTGGCGGAGATGATCGCCGGGTATGTTGGCTATGAGGGCCAGATAGTATGGGATCGAAGCCGCCCGGATGGACAACCGCGCCGTATGCTCGATATACAGCGGGCGCAGGAGGGCTTTGGTTTCCAACCGCATACCTTTTTTGAAGAAGGGCTGCGTAAAACAATTGACTGGTACCGGGCCAACGGATTATGACGCGCCTTGATGTTCAGTGTCTTTGTGAGAATCCTGCCCAGTCGATATACTTCTGGTACTGTTCAACCGATCCCGGAAGCATATTGGAGATGAAAGAATGAGTCGACAGCGGATCATCATCGTCGACGATCACGAGATAGTCAGGCTTGGGTTACGAACCCTCCTTGAACGCCATCCTGATTTCGAGGTCGTGGCCGAAGCTGGCAACGGGCGTGAAGCATTGGAGAAAATCCCGGTTTTCAATCCCGACGTGGTCGTGCTCGATATCCGCTTACCAGGGATGAGCGGCGTGGAGGTCTGCCAGACGATCACCGACAACTACCCCGATACCAAGGTGATCATGCTGACGAGTTATGCCGAAGACGAGATGCTTTTTGCGGCTATAAGAGCCGGGGCTGCGGGTTATGTCCTCAAGCAGATCGGCGGCGACGACCTGGTAGGGGCTATCGAGGCGGTGGGACGCGGTGAAGCACTGCTCGACCCCAGTCTGACGCAGCGGGTCTTCGAAGAAGTCCGCAAAGCACAGCGCGAAGAAGAAGCCTCGGCATTTGCCGAACTGACCAATCAGGAAATGCAGGTCTTACAGCTTGTATCGGAGGGCAAGACCAACCGCGAGATCGCCGAAGCGCTCTATCTCGGTGAGGGAACTGTTCGCAATTACGTCAGCAATATTCTTGGTAAGCTGGGCGTTGCAAACCGGGCGGAAGCCGCCGCCTACGCCGTCCAGCATAATCTCAAAGATTATTTAACCTCCTGACAACCAGAGAGTAATGTAGCAGGCCGTTATTGTTGTGTGCATTCAGCACAGGGACAAATCCGCCGCAGGTATTCCCACGAGTAGAATCCCGAATCGTGCCCGTCGCTCCATACAAATTGCAGTGCATAGTTACCGGCAAGCTGCATCCCCTCGACCTGATATGAGCGAACCGGCTGCAAACTCAGCAGATCAGGATCGTGATCAGGCCCCATGAACTCGTGCCCACCCCGGCAGGTTGCACACGGGCAGGCTTCACGCAGTTCGTCAAGTGGATAGTGGCTGGTATGCCCGTCCTGCCAATCAATTTGCAGCTCGTGTTTTTCACGATTCAGCACAATGTTGGCCGGACGAGGTTTTGATCGATTATCTACCATTGCTGTTATCTCCTTTTTGCAAAACCCCTGAGTTATTATCATGCACATCTGGGTTAAGTCTTAAGCCTGGGGTTACAGGGTTGAGTGTTTTTTTTATTTTGTATCTTGTGTAAGAAAAATATAGATGGTATGATGAGTGCGATCCTAGATTGCTCGTAAGAATGATGATCTGTAAATAGTATATGTTATGGTCCACAAGGAAGCATAAAATGAGTCTCAAAGAGTTGGTTTATCCCTCAATCGAGACCCTGGCTGCTCACTACACCTCCAACAAGTTGCTCCTCATACACCCCAGCAGCCGATACCGGACCCTCCTCATTGCTGCACTGCTCGATTCGCCTCCCTGCCCCCTTTTTTACTACAGTCTGGGAGTGACGGATGTCAGTCTGGCACAACTGCTGACCGGTCTGGCTCACGATCTTGCCGATCAAAGCCCGACCTTTGGACGAAGACTCAATCAGGTGCGCAGTAACTATCCTGATGACTTCGATCAGCTTGCCGCAGCACTGGCGGAGGATCTGGCGGAATTGAGTGAGGGCGATTATCTCCTCATTCTGGATGAATATGACCGGGCGGATAATATTCCAGAAATCCAAACGTTTGTTGAATATCTCCTTGACTATCTCCCTGATAACTGCCATCTCCTGATCAATAGTCGATCACTGCCCCGCCTCCCCTGGGTAGCTCTGGTAGCAAAGCATCAAGCCGTTGTGTTAAAAGATTCTCAACTGTTAACCAGCGGGTTTTATTCGGAAAGTTTATCGGAAAACCCTAATGTCGAGGTATTTGCCCTGGGGCCTGGTTATGTAATGGTTAATGGCCAGCATGTTACAACGTGGGAAGGTCACTTACCTCGTCTCCTTTTCTTCTTCTCGCTCGACCGGCCAATGGTAACCCGTGCGGATATTTGCCAAGCCTTCTGGCCTGACCTGCCCCTTGACCAGGCGGTAAATGTCTTTCATGTGACAAAGCGCCGTCTTCACAAGGCCCTGGGGTTCGATGTGTTAGTGCACAAGGGTGGACACTATCGCGTCAATCCGGCGTTGAAACTCCAATACGACGTGCTGGAGTTTGTCGGAAGTTTGGTCGAGGCACGTGGCGCTTCTGGTGAAGACGCGGCCCCCCACTGGCAGTATGCGATTGATCTGTATCGAGGTGACTATCTACAAGGCCACGACGATCCCTGGATCGTCTCGCGGCGCGCCGACTTCCGTGAGGGGTATCTCGAATCACTCACCGAGATGGGACATATCCGCGCCGAGCAGGGCCAATACGAGATAGCCCTCGGTTTGTTCTTACGAGCCGTTAGCGAAGCTGGCAACCGAGAGGATCTACACCGCGAAGTGTTAAAACTATACGGCAAGCTTGGACGCCGGGGGGAAGCTGCCGAACACTACCAGAATCTCATGATAGAACTGGAAGAACGCTATAAGATTGCCCCAGCGCCTGAAACGCAGGCAATCTACCAGGATATAATCAGCGATTCTTGAGTCGTGTTAATAACTACGAGCAATCTGGCGCGCCCCAGTTTTATCGGGGCGCGTTTTCGTTTGGCGGCAGGCTGCTGCGGGGCTTTACCGATTTAGCTGTTCAACACTTCCTGATAAAGCTGCCCCACCCGTGCCCCGATCAGTTCCCAGTCGTACTGCTGGGCATACTCAACCGCCGCCGCTGACATTTCCCGCCGGAGTGTCGTATTTTCCAGCAGCAGACGGATTTTCCCTGCGAGTTCCTCCGGGTGACTGGCCGGGACGTGGAACCCCGTTACGCCGTCCTGCACCAGATAGGCCAACCCGCCGACCTCCGATGCGACGACCGGCGTCCCGCAGGCCATCGCTTCCAGGGCGACCATACCAAACGATTCATAGTAGGAAGGCATCATCACCATTTCGGCAGCGGCGTAATAGGTCGGGAGCATCGCCTGGCATTTTGCGCCAAGAAATGAGATGCACTTACTCACTTCAAGCTGGTCGGCCAGTGCCATCAGCCGGGCGAGTTCGGTCCCTTCTTCTTCGGCATCGTCCAGCGTTCCGCCGATGATCGACAGCCTCAGGTTTCCGGCACAGTCAGGGATTTCCTCCTTGAGGATCGCCAGTGAGCGCAGCAGTGTTTCGACGCCCTTCAGCGGTTCGATCCGCCCCACAAACAGCAACATTTGTTCGTTGTCGGCCATGCCCAATGCTTTGCGGGCTTCGTGGCGCGGCATCGGGCGGAAATGGTGAACGTTCACGCCGGGAGGGACTACCTGAATTTTTCGCATACTCGCGCCATAGAGCCACATCAGTTGGATGCGCTCGGCGGGCGTGGCAGCGATCAACAGGTCGGCTTGCTGCATGATTTGAGTTTCCACCTCGATTCGCAGAGGCGGCTCTTTCGCCCCATCGTCCTGGGCGATCCGGTTCTTCATCCTGCCCAGGGTATGGAACATTTGAATGATGGGAACCTGCCAGACGGTGGCTAATTTTGTCGCGGCTGCACCGGATAACCAGTAGTGACTGTGGATCAGGTCATAGTGGAGCGATTCTTTTTCGGCAAAGGCAAGCACCTGGTCGGCAAATTCAGGCAGGTAGCGGTAAAGCTCCGGCGGCGACAGATTGAGCGCCCCGCCTGCCGGGATGTGGATCACCCGCGCCCGGTCACCCAGGAGATTGTCGTCCAGATGCGGCGTGCAGGGGTCCTGCGCACAGGTAAAGACATCGACATCGATACCACGCCGCCCCAATTCAGCCCCCAACTCGCGGACGTAGACATTCATCCCGCCGGTTTTTTTACCGCCCAGACTTGCCAGCGGGCAGGTGTGGACACTTAACATGGCAACACGTAACGGTCGGTTGGACAAGGGAATCCCTCTCAGCCTCTACCGGTGAACGGAAATGCGATAGATCGACGTGTCTCTGGCACCCATCCGATACTTGTATATCTCGTCCCCGCGCAGGAAATCGTAACGGGCCAGCCCCTTATCAATCGAGGCTTCGATGCTGTAAGTCGACAGGACAATTCCGGCGCTCAACCCGGCGAAATCAGAGGGGGCAAGGCCGGAGTTGTAGAGCATCATCCGATCCTGGTAAGCGAACTGCCACATCGCCGCCGCCTTCTGACCCTCGACCGTCAGGAACAGCAAATCAAGCAGCCCCTGATCAAACAATGCCTGCCCCATCTCGTGGAAGAATTCCCGGTGTCCGGGTTCTTTCAGAAATGCGGCTTTCTCGGGCGTGCTAAGCGCCATCAATTCGAGGAAGTCGACGATCTCCGATTCGAGATCATGCCCTGCCCCGACGACATACCAGGATATATCCTGAGCCTCGGCACGACGGCGCTTGCGGCGCAGCTCGTGGCGCTGCTTCTTGTCGATTGCCCCCAGGTAGTCCTCGAAGCTGCCGGGGAGATCGAGCACCGGGCAGACTTCCTGTACCTCCTCTGCGACGGCCAATCCGTGTGCCCTGGCGAGATCGGGAAACAGGGTTCTGGTGGGCGAGTCTTCCGGAACGTTGCACAACTCGATACTGTCCCAGGTGGGGGCATCACCGGAGAGAAGAAAATCGAGCAGGGTGTTGAAAACAGGTTCTTCGGCTCCCGGCGCGGTGACGATCTCCAGGTAATCGGTCACATCCTCACTGCCGACGATGTTGATCACCCGCTGGCCGTCCCGTTCAGCGATAAACCACGAGCCAACGCCGCGCAGCGCCCCGCCGTCGTCACGGACGGTGACGACCGCGAGATCGCCTTCGTGAAGATACTTCCACCAGATGCGCTGCCAGTCGGGTCGCATGAAGAAGCTCGTCGAGCGTGTTGGAGAAAGCAGATCGTTCCATTCATCGGCAAGCGTGTCAAATATTTCGTCAGACGTGTGGTATTCCGCGATCACAGGTTTTTTTCCTTGCTGGGGAAAAGAGAAGTCAGTGTTTAGATTCTACAGAGTTGCCGGATGGATTCGCAAACGAAAACAGATCAAAACGGCGGTGGGCTATCGAAGAAAAGCGACCACCAGATTTGCGGCGGCGTCAGCGGAGTCTGCGGTTGAGCGACGGGGACTTCCTCGACCGGGGCCACCGGTTCGGTGTACAGGGGGATCACCAGCTTTTCACCGTCTTTGACCATCTTACCTTCATCGTGCGCCCAGGCTTCGACATAAGCCTGGCTTGCATAGTAGGCTTTGTCGGTTTCAAGCTGCTGCTGCTCGTCCAGAAGTGTCTCGATCTCGGTTTCAAGACTGCGCTGTTCGGCGACCTTCTGCTGGCCTTCGACGATGCGCTGGGAGAAGTCGATGATCAGGCGCCCGCCAACGACGACCAGGGCGATCAGGATGATCTGCCAGTTGGTCAACCGCAATCGCTGAAAAGGAGACTTTCGCGGTTCGGGCTGAGATTCGGGTGACGTTTGAGCATCGGCCACAGGAGCTATCCTAAGACAAAAGGCCGGGTATGAACCCAGCCTGCTTCACTGCTATGCCGAAGGTGGGAGTTGAACCCACACGGGCGTAATGCCCACTACGCCCTGAACGTAGCGCGTCTGCCTATTCCGCCACTTCGGCTTCACAGTCGATATTGTACACGCAAGAGGGTGTTTGTCAAGGTTAAAATCTCGTATCAGGGAGAAAACAATCAGAGGAAGAGTCGGGCGGTTGTCGATGGACGGCTGTCGAACCGTCTGTTAAAGCACCGTGCAGGCGATATAATTGCCTATTATAAACGTTTTCACTTTCATACTCGCTCGCCGTGTCTCATTCCGAAATGGACAACATGCATGGAAAAACGCGACTCGTGGTGGCAGTCACTTCAAAACAAATTAGGTCCTGGCAAAACAAAATGGGTTACGATCCTGGCTTTTGCTGTTGGATTCATTTTCCTGAGTTCCACGATCCTTGGGGCAGTGCTCCCGATCCTTCAGAAGCCCACCGACGAAGCCAGTGTCCTGCCAACACCTTCGGCACAGGATTACCTGGAAACCTGCCGGGAGGCCAATGATCAGGGCGATCCGGAGACGGCGCTACTGGCCTGCAATCATGCGCTCTCGCTTGAGCCCGCGCTGGCCGAAGCCTACATGCTGCGCGGGTTGGCTCATGGAAAGCTTGGCGATGGCGATCAGTCGCTGGCCGATCTGGACAGATCAATCGAACTCGACTTGAACAATGCCGAGGCATATTATCACCGGGCACACCTGTATGTCGTTCTGGGAGATAACAATCTGGCGCTCATTGATTACAATCAAGCCATTGAACTCGATCCGGACTTTGCCGGGGCATATTTCGAGCGGGGTTTGCTGAGAATGGATACCGGCAGCCTTGAGGGTGCCCTGGCTGATTTCGACCAGACTCTGGCGCTCGACGATCAGAACTCCGACGCTTACTACCGTCGCGGTGTGCTCTATATGCGAAAAGGCGAGATGGAACCGGCCATTGAAGATCTGACGCATGCTATCGAACTGCTGCCGGATACAGCCGAACCTTACTTTACACGGGCCAATGCTTACTATGCCCAGGGACAATACGACGCGGCAGTTGCTGATTATTCCCGCGTGCTCGATCTCGATCCGGATCATGCTGCCGCTTATGCCAACCGGGGAATCTGCTATCTTCGCCTTGAAGATTACGAGGCGGCGATTGCCGACTTTGACGCCGTGCTCGAACGCGACCCAACTGATGTGGTATCGCTCAATAATCGGGGGCTGGCTCACTCTGACCTGGGTAATTACGAACAGGCGCTGTCCGACTACTCACAGGCAGTCAACCTGGATCCGGGTTATATAGACTCGCTTGAAAACCGGGCTTTGCTTTACTATTCCCTCGGAGAGTTCGAATCCGCGCTGGCCGATTGGAATGCGGTGCTCTCCCTCGATCCGAAATACGTAACTGGCTATTATTCTCGCGGACAGGTGCGCCTCCAGTTGGACGACACAGAAGGGGCCATTGAAGACTGGTCTCAAGCGCTCACCCTCAATTCCGAATTCACCGATGCCTATTTTCAACGGGCGAATGCCTACTATGAGCAGGAGGAGGTCGATCTGGCGATCGCCGACTGGCTAACGGTGAATGAACTTGCCCCCGATTTCGCCGATGCGTATTACAATATCGGCATGGCCTGCATTATCAAAGGGGAGATGGAAAGCGCCATTGGTTATTTCGAACAGGTGCTTGCACTCGATCCGGAGATGGCACAAGCTTACTATAATCGGGCAAATGTCTATAACGCGCTTGGCGAATATGATCAGGCGATTGCCGATTACAACCGTGCGGCAGAACTGCTACCCGATGAGCCGCTGGTGTTTTATAACCGGGCAAACGTCTACTATACAAAGGGTGATTTCGATGCCGCTCTGGCTGACTACAATCAGGTGCTCAGCCTGGACGAGTCGTTTTCTCTGGCCTACTATGGGCAGGCCAACATCCATTTCAGCCAGGGAGATTATCAGCAGGCGATTGGTGAGTATACCCAGGTGCTTGATATCGACCCTGAGTTTGTGCTGGCTTTCTTCAACCGGGCAACCAGCTACCTTTATATAGGGAATCTTTCAGAGGCGTTGTTTGATTACCGCCGCGTTCTCGAACTCAGCGATGATCCTATACTGGTCACCCGTGCCGGGCAGGCGTGTGAGGTGATCGAGGAGGCACTGGCCGAGGGGAATGAGGAGATAACCCCGGAAGACGAACTGGTTTCGACACCCGTTCCGGAACCAGCCCTCGATTCTCGGTAGGTGGGGTAAATTATCCCGATATCTTGTTTAAGCCGAGTTTTAAAGAGGTGCATCAGAAAAATAAAACGAAAGGCTAGAAACACCCGGGAAAACGTATTGACACATTTAGAATGGGGCTTTATGATAAGAGTGCTGCATGGTCTATGGGGCGCCATGTCACAAGGTCGATAAAGTCACTTCAACCTGCACTTGATGTTGCTGACCGGGTTTCTTTACCCGGACACTGCAATGGAGTATGTCCTGGACATCGACGGGTTTTTTTACAAGCGCCAGATTGGAATCAAGCTATTTGTCTTGCTTCTGATCATTATATGCCTTAGTCTGGCCCTCCCCACCGGGCGCGTCTTTGCGGGCGATGGCGGCGGCGAACCAGATGGTGCAACTGCTGGAGAGAGTTCTTCCAGCAGTGATTCTTCATCGTCAAGTGGCAGCTCCTCATCTGACAGTGGCTCTTCGTCTGATGGTAGTTCCTCTTCTAATGAAGGTTCTTCATCTGATAGTGGCTCTTCGTCTGACAGCGGTTCTTCTCCTGATAGCGGTTCCTCGTCTGGCGAGGGTTCTTCTTCATCTGATAATGGGGATTCACCTGACAGTGGTTCTTCTTCAAATGAATATGCTTTGTCTGAAGAAGGGACTTCGCCTGACGAAAGCACCTCTTCTGAAGAAGAGACTTCATCTGGCAGCGGCGATACGCCTGATGAGGGTTCCTCTTCCAACAATGAGGCTCCTTCTGGTGACAGCTCTTCATCCGGCGACGGCTCCTCCCCTGATGAGGGTTCCTCCGAAGGAAGTAACTCCGATGAGGGAACCATTAATAATGAAGAAGCCGCTGGTAGCGACGACGAAGAAGATGCCGCAGAGAACGAAGAAGAAACTGCTGATGAGGAAGAAAATGCCGGTGAAGAACTCGGCCCTGACTTGGCCGAACCGGTACCGGTCGAGCCAGACCCGTATGTCACCCATAATGGCAGCAAGCACAGCTTCACTAAAATACAGGATGCGGTTGATTTCGCTGACGATCACGAACCGGACGATGGCGTCATCTATATCGAGGGCGGCACTTTCAATGAAGATGTCATCATCGATAATTTTTCCGACCTGACACTTGAAGGCGGCGTCAATGGCGAAGAGACAATCGTTAATGGCACCTTCACTATTTGTAACTCAATAAACATTCTCCTCAACAATATCACCTTCCTCGGCGATTTGTTCATTTCGGACTCATCAAATATTTCCATCAAGGGCACCGTCGATGATGACAAGATCACGGCTAACCTGGGCGGAAACGTCGACAACCTGACGATTGATGGTGGAGATGGCAGTGACGATGTGACGATCAATTTGAACGGCACATCAAACAGCGCCAGAGCCCACGACAGCGGGCGTTCGCCACCCGACAACGATACGCTGACAATCAACGCCACTGCTGCCAATGAGACGATCTATGTCGCCAACAATACGGTAACGGTTGGCACCGAGTCGGTGGCTTACAATGGCGTCGAAACAGTTGCGGTCAACGGCATGGCCGGTGACGACCTGCTCGATATCGATTTCGACTCCGGCAACCCTATCCCGGTCGGTGGGCTGGCTTATGATGGCGGGGATGGCTTCGATACTCTTGCCTCGCATGGTGGCAATTTCTTTGAAACGATCTACCGAGCCACTTCCGCCAGCTCCGGCTCGATCAGCTACGACGACTCGCTCGTCACTTACGCCAACATCGAACCGGCGACCTTTGATGGCCCCGGCGGATCGCTGATACTTGACCTGGACGACGGTGGAGCAGGTGATACCGATACCGTCGACAATGTGACGGTCAGCGATGACAACACCGAATACGTGACCGTCACCGGCACCGGCTTCGAGAATGTCAGCTTCAAGGATTACACCTCGGTCACGATCAATACCAATATCGACGACGATAGCGTAGATATAAACTTCGACCAGGCGTTTGGCATGACCTCGCTGACCATCGAGTTGGGTGATGGCGACGACACGCTGACGCTGACCAGTGTTGCGGCTGGCGTTGACTATCTGTTTGATGGTGGCGCTGGCAGCGAGTCGCTGACGCTCGACCTGGATGGCGTGCTCGACGATGACGGCACCCCCGATGTCGATACTGTGACAGTAGGCGACGATGATACTGCGTGGGTGACGGTCACCGGCACCGGCTTTATCGATACGTACGTTGCCAATATTGAGACGGTTACCGTCCAGACAGCAGACGAAATCGACGTTGTCGAGGTGGATTTCGATCAGGCGTTCGGCATGACCTCGCTGACCATTGAGTTGGGTGATGGTGACGAGACACTGACGCTGACCAGCCTCTCGGCTGGCGTCGATTATCTGTTTGACGGCGGTGCTGGCAGTGAGTCTCTGACGCTCGACCTGGATGGTGTGTTCGACGATGATGGCACTGCCGACAGCGATGTTGTGACAATCGGCAGCGACGCGACCTGGGTATCGGTCACCGGCACCGGCTTTGTCGATACTTATATTGCCAATATCGAGACGGTCACCATCGATACAGGGGCCAACGCCGATACGGTTACCCTGAACTTCACCAACCGCCATGGAATGACCAATCTGGTCATTAATACCGGTACTGGTAACGATACGATTGACATCACCGATACACCGTCCGGGATGACCAGCATTACGGCCAACGCGGGGGCAGGCAGCGATAGACTCTTCGGCCCGGCACTGGCTTCTACATTTACGATCAGCAGCCTGACCCTGTCCGGCGGTGGGCTGGGCAGCCCGGTTATCTGGTCGGGGATCGAAGTTCTCAACGGCGGCGCGGGCGGCGACACCTTCATTATAGATGCCAGCTTTACCGGTACGCTCTACGGCAACGGCGGAGCCGATATTTTCGACTTTGCCAACGGCGTTACCCTGACCGGCAGTCTGAATGGCGGTGCAGGCGGCGACCGGATCGACGCGGCGGATGTGGCAGCAGCGGCTACCGTCAACTTGAGCAGTGTGGGAGCCAATGGCTACACCGGCACGGTGGGCTTCATTACCGGCGGGTTCAGCAACATCGGCCAGTTTATCGCCAACGCAGCCCAGGCAGCGACCAACGCGCTGAACAGTGCGATCAACGCTGTAGCGACCTGGGTAGTTGACGCGACTCCGCAGTTAAATATTGCCGGGGTCCTGCTGGACTTCTCCAACTTCGGTAACCTGGGCGGCGGCCCTGGCAGCGACACCTTCGATATCAACGGGGTGACCCTCGCAGGCAGCGTATCGGGCGGCGCGGGCACCAACGTGCTCGATCTGGCCGGTGCTACAGCGGCGCTCGCCATCGTGCTGACCGGGCTGGGTGCCAACACGGGCTTTGGCGGTACCGTCCCATCGGTGATCGCCGGTGGTTTCGATGACATCAACGAGATTGTTGGGCGGGCAGCAGGCGGCGACTCGCTCACCGGGCGTGACGCGGCTGCCGGGTGGGTGCTGAACACCGCCTCGACCTATACCGATAACGGACGGACGCTTACCTTCTCTGGATTCGATACCCTCAACGGCGGCGGTGGAGCCGATACATTCACGATTAATGGTGGAACATTTGACGCGGTTGATGGCGGCGGCGGTAACGATGTCTTTGGTATCAACGCCGGGACGATCACGACCCTTACCGGCGATACCGGGGCTGACACATTCCACTTCCTGGGTGGGACGATCACCACCGCTTCGGGCGGTGATAACAACGACACCTTTAACCTGAACGTCGACTCGGCGGTCGCCACCGCGATCAGCGGCGACGCCGGGGATGACGATTTCAATATTAACGGCGTGAATTACCTTGCCAACCTGAACGGCGGTCTCGGTAACGACGACTTCATTTTCGACGCCGATGGTTCGCTGACTGGCAGCGTGACCGGCAGCGTGGGCACCAACGTGCTCAACCTCGCCAGCCAGACAGCGGCGCTCGCCGTCGTGCTGACCGGCCTTGGCGCTGGCACAAACACGGGCTTCAACGGCACTGTTTCACCTGTTAGCGGTGGCTTCAACGATATCAACGAGATTATCGGGCGGGCGGCGGGCGGCGACACGCTCACCGGGCGCAACGCAACCGCCAACTGGGTGCTGAACGCTTCCTCGACCTACACCGACACCGCGCATATTGTGACCTTCTCCGGCTTCGATACCCTCAACGGCGGCAGTGGGGCCGATACCTACACGTTGAACGGTGGGACCTTCACGGCGGTCAACGGCAACGGCGGCAACGATGTCTTTGGCCTCAACGCTGGGACGATCACAGCCATTACCGGCAGCACCGGGGCCGATACATTCCACTTCCAGGGTGGGACGATCACCACTGCTTCGGGCGGTGCCGATAACGATACCTTCAATCTGAACGTCGACTCGGCGGTCGCCACCGCGATCAGCGGCGACGCCGGGGCCGACACTTTCAATATTAATGGCGAATTGGCCGATGTTGCTTTCCTGGCCGACCTCAACGGCGGCGCGGGCAATGACAGTTTTGTCTTCGATGCCGACGGCGAGCTGACCGGCAGCATCCTTGGCGGCACCGGCATCGACACGCTGAATTATGCCGCATCCTCAAAGGGGCCGATCACCGTCGACACGATCTCGAACACCGCGTCGCTGGTATCAGGCAGTGTGGATCAGGTCGAGAACGTCACCGGCACCGGTGAGAACGACATCGTGTATTATGATGCCGACGATGGTGTCAACGGTTACTTCGATCCGAACGGCGGGGATGATACGATGGTGGTCTATGGCACGGCAGCCAGCGATACGTTCTTCGTCAGCGGGGCCGGGCCGGTCAACGTCAATGCCCTGAGCTATTCCTGGGCCAGCGGTGAGCTTGAAGTTCTCTACATGCTTGGCGACAACGGCAATGACAGTTTTACCATCGACCAGGTTCAGTACCAGGTCTGGTATATCTGGGTAGAAGGACAGGGTGACGATGACACATTCAGTGTTACGCCTACCTTTGGGGGAGATCATATCTATCTGCGCGGCGGCGGCGGCGATGACTATGCGACCATCGACGCGATGGGCGAGGAAATCGACCGCGCCCCGCTGACCAGCCTCAGTCTTTTCTGGTACTCCGATGTCAACTACAACGACGCCACGTTGGAGCGCATCCGGATATTCGACTTCGACGTCGAGATGGACGAAGACTACGAGGAATCACGGCTGGTCGACGGGCTGGCCGGGCTGGCCGCCTCCGGTGCCTGGGCTTCCGACCTGATGGGGTATGACCTGTTCGCCTCCACGCTGCCCGCGATGGAATACTCGATGGGTTCGGCGCTGGGCCTGACGGAAATCATGCAGCTTCTCAGCACCTGGATCGACGATTGGGGCGACTGGGATGATCCCTGGATCGGCGAGGCACACCCAATGGCCAGCGATCTCGACGACTGGCTCGACGGATTCAACCGGACCGTCAACAGCGCCGACCCGTATTACGTGTTGAACACCTGGGCCGACAATGTCAGCCACGACATGTTGATCGGCCATGAGGGTGCGGTTTCAAACTGGTGGTCTGACCTGCGCTATACCTTCGACCTGAAGGCGACGCGTACCCAGAATACCAACCTCGACATGGGAACTGCCGGTGCCGAGGCAAAGCTGGCCTTTGACGACCAGGCCAATTTCAACTTTACAACCAGCATGCTGGCCGATAACATGATGATCGCCGCCCGGCACAATGTCAACGGCGCGAACGGGTTCGGCATGGGCTACGATGCGATCCACGCCTGGATCGATCACCGCGAAAACAACTTCGACTTCGGCCTGCTGATCGGGCCGCTGGAGACGAATGTCGTCAATGGTATCTATGACCTCAATGCCTATGTGCTTGTCCAGCAGGTAACGGCTGGTCTGTCGCAAGGCGACGATTTCTGGCGCTATGCCGACCTGAGCGCAGGGGCAACCAAGCCCATCAGTGAACTGGCGACAGTGTCGGTTGACAGCACCTTTACCCCTCCCGCCGGTTTCCCCGTGCCTGCCGAGTCACCGGCTGTCAACGGGCGCGATTATTTCTACGCATTCTTCCCGATCAACGTACTGCAGGACGGCCTCGACCTGTTTACCTACCAGTACTTTGAAAACGTAGCGCCCGGCGCTTACGGTTCAGGCGATTATCTCCACGCTGACGAAGATACCAGTGTTTTCAGCAATCTGCCGCTCCTGCTCGACACCAACCCGTTCGACCTGATCGATTTTGGCCGCCTGACGATCCAGGATGTGACCCAACTGCTGGCCGAACTCGGTGCCTGGTTCGCCGACCTGAACGACACCGATATGTTGAGTTACATGGTTCCCTTTGCCCAGGACGTGTCGCTCAACGATGTGTTCAACTATGGATTGGCCTTCCTCGAAGATTTTCTGCGCCCGGTGCTGCTCTCCGATGACCCCATCGACCTGAGCGGTAACGAGAACGGCCAGACGGTGAGTTTCGCCATCGAATTGTACAAGACTCACCTTGTTGGCAACCCGCCGGATGAGGATTTTCTCCAGAAGATCGACATCTTTACCCTCAACTATAACTGCACCTTCGGTGCCAACATTTCCGACACTGCCGGGCTGCTGTCCGCGTTGAATGCCGCGCTGGACATCACCGTCACAGAGGCATATGACCCGGACTATACCGAAGACGACACGACATGGAACTGGAACGAGGTGCTGGCCTTCGGTACGATTACGGTCAACGGCAACACCTACCTGACGCTAACCACGCTCACCAATTACGAATACGAAGTTATAGAAATCCCGATCTACGATCCCGCCGATCTGACCAATCCTGAGGGCTACGAAGAACACCGCGTCAACCAGTGGATTAATTATTTCAGTGTGTCCAATACCAGCAGTGCCGCCCGCACAGTCACCGGGATGGCGGCGCTGTCGTCCAGCGAGAGCCAGGCTACCGGCTACGAGTCGCTCCAGAGGGTCGCCATTATCCTGTCGTCGCTGCTGCCGATGACGGTCGCCGTCCATTATGACAATACCCAGCAGAAGATTTACTTCGGCACCGCCACTGATATCCCCGGTGGAGACGACGCGACCGAGGCCCTGAACTGGACGCACCAGATCGAGATCGACACCCTGCTTGACCTGTCGCTCGACCTGGATGCCTTCTACCAACTGACCGGCAGCACCGACTTGACGCTAACCTCTGACCTGACCTTCAATCTGCTGCCCGGCATCGACCTGAACCCGACCCCTACCCTGTCGATCGAAGTCGCGCCCGGTGTCGTGCAGTACGACAGCAATGTTTACCCGGTCAACTCGATCTACAACGGCCAGGTAGCCGAAACCCTCTCCTTCCAGCTTGTCGCGGTTGAAGACGATGCCGGAACGAAGACCAGCCATTCGATCAGCGTGACTGTCACACCAACAACGGTGACGGGACACCCGGAATACGCGCTGATCGATCTCTCCGACAACGTCACCAACGCCGACCTGCTGGCCGATGTCCAGGCCGCGCTCAAGCGGGCGCTAGAAAACGCCAAAGACGCCGACGGTAACTCGCTGGGCTACGACGAAAACGATATCACCGTTGCCTTTGGCTCCAACACAACCGCCGAATACATCGAACTGGTTTTCACCGCCGCAGGTGACCCGATTGATGGGGTTTCCCTGTATGGTTATTACGAACAGCCCTCACCGCTGCCGCTTGACGGCGTGCTGGGCGATACGCTGGACTTCACGCTGATCCTTGACGGCACGGCGCATTCGATCAGTGTTGCCAGCGATGGAACGAATGTCAATCTCGAAAACCTGCGGGCCGACATCGAATCCGCACTGGATGCGGCACTGGGTGTCGACATCGTCGATGTGAATATTCATAATGAAGATGATGTCAAGGGCTATGTGACCTTCACTACCGATCTGGCGAAGCTGCCCAATACCACCTACCTGGCAACCGGATCGCTGCTGCGCAAGAAAGTCGAAGTGACCGGGCAAACAGCACTCACCGGACAGATCGCCGATGGCGACTCGCTCGAATTTTCGGTCAGTGTCTACATTTATAACAGCGACAAGGCCGAACAGGTTTACCAGGCACTCGATATTACGATTGTGGGCGGCGCACTTGGCCCGACGACCGACAACACCACCTTTGACGACCTGATAGCCGATATCCAGACTGAAATCAACGCGGCGCTGGCGTTGATCGATGCCGAATCGGAGTACTCGGTTGATGCCAGCGACGTGGTCGCACGGGGAACGCTGGTCAATTACGCCTCACTTTCCTTTGAAGCAGCCCCCGGCGCATATACGATGGTGCTGGTTCCCCAGAATGAGAGCGACCCGTTTGTCACCGAATTGGGCTATATCCCCTCGGCTACAGCCGGGTACGCCTTCTCCCCGGCGGTTGTCTCTCCGTCATACGGGCACGGTGTCGATACCTACCAACTGACCGGCGACACGACTTTTACCCTCGTCGTTGACGGGGTGGATGTCCCCGTGACCGTCACCCAGGCATCGACTTCCACCAACACCGACATTTACGATCTGATCCTCGATATCCAGGCGGCGGTCAACACGGCGCTGGTCGGCCAGGGGTTCAATGCCTACGATGTAGTCGTTGAGCTGACCGGCGAGTCGGGCGGCTACGAGCAGGTAGGCTTTTCCTACGGTGCGACGGCAGGAAATACTGCCCCGGCGCTGCATCTGCGGGACGTGGTCGATACCGACCCGATGTATACCGATCTGGGTTACGCTGACCGCGACCAGGTCGCCAAGACATACACTACAGACCTGTTCATTATAACCCCTCCCAGCGAGAGCACCCTGAGCGGCAGCTTCACGGCATCGGTGCCGGGCGGCGGCGTGGTCGACCTGGGGACGGCGCGCTACGGCTTCCTCGGTTTCGATATCGGCTTTGATGCCGACAGCGACCTCGACATTCAGGGCAACAGCGCCCTGACGCTTGATGGTGGAGAAGCCTATCTCACCAACCTGCAACACGAACTGGAACGCGGCGATATTGAGGCAATCACGGCGGCGGTTGTCGAAGGCTACGGCGAGATCGTCATCAGCCAGATTACCAACGTCGACGAAGGTCTGGTAGCCGACAATACCGTCGAGATCACCTTCCGCGTGCCGGAAACGGGCCAGATCGACTGGACAGGCGATGCGGTACCGGCTCTCTACGCGTCCGATCCGAACAACCCACCGCTCGGTTCCGGCCCATCGGTGACTGTCACCGGCAGCGGCAGCGGCCCATCGATCTTCGAGCACTTCACTGGCTTCGACGCTGATACAATCGTGATTGGCCTCGACGCGGTTTCTGACGTCTATTTCAAGGGGTTGGAGAACGGCGCAGCAGGCACCAGTATCCTGACTTCCGGACTGCCCTTCATCGAGCAAAGTGTGGTCGATCTGCTTGGCCTTCGTGACAACTTCATCCCGATTTTGCAGGAGATCGCCAGTAAAGAGAACCTGACGCTTGGTGCGCTCAGTGCCAACATGCGCGGCCTCTTCGGTGATGCCAATGTCGCTTTCTCCTATGATGGCGGCGGTGCTGGCTCTCTGCCTGCCCTTATGCTCAATCTGGCCTACCGGGTCATTGACGATATCAGCATCCCGCTCGACGTTTACCTCGAAAAGATGGTCAACCTCTCCCCGACCCCCGGTCTGGAGAATCTGGCGGAGATCGAACGGCTGATCGGCGTCAACAGCGCCGGGGATGTCAACATCCACGTCAACGCGCTGCTCGACCTGGTCTTCGGCATCCAGTTCGAGGATGACTACAACGGCGATGGGAGCGCCACCACCGACGACACCGATTACGCGCCCTTCCTTTATACGGGTGCCGGGGGCAGCAAGCTTACCGCCGACGTCAATATCACCGGTTCCGACCTTGACTTCATGGCCCAGATGGGGGCGATGACGATCACGGTGCAGGATGGTTCGGCCACGCTGAACGCCTCCTTCGAAACGACCCTCTCCGACGGCGATGACGAGCGGGTGTACCTGCTCGACCGGGGTGCGGGAACCGTCGAAGACCCTTACCGGTATGGCATCGACGGCTCTCCTGACTACGCTGCCTTCTGGGGCGAGATCACCTCTCAGAACGATGCGGTATCGGTCACCGGCACACCAAGCGCCTACCTGCACATGTTCAACAGCAGCGGCGAAGATATCGGTGAGTTGGAGATCGAGATCAGCAGTCTGGAAAACTACCTGAACAATGCCAGCCCGGCGGTCTCATTCCCAACCAACACTGTCGATAGAGACGCTCTTTCAGCCGGTATCAGCGTGCTGACGCTGCTGATGAACGGCGACGTGGTAATCGACGGGCTGGAACTGCTGCTCGACTATTATCAGCAGGCATTGAACGAGGTAGTCTACTATCCCGATGGCCGCGACCTGATCCCGATCATCGGCAATGCGCTGCTGACCGAGCAGATCGCACAGTTCGTCGAGAACTTCAAGGACGACCTGCTGGCCTATCTCTCATACCTCTTGCCCGGCGCGGAGGAAACCACCGTCGTCGATATCGTCAAGGATACGCTGTGGCGCGTGTTTGGCGACAGCAACCTCACCTACAACGACGGTTTGGGTGGAATTTACGGCGACCTCAACATCCTGGGAGACACCGACGGCGATGGCGGCATCGACACCGACGACGTCCAGGTTTACGGTGACGGCGGACTGGGCGTCTGCCAGGCTGGCGACGATGCCTGCTATTATGAGATGCTGCTCGAAGGCGCAATGACCGTGCTGATCCCCTTCGACCTGGGTATTCCGTCGCTGAAGATCACCGATTTCACGCAGTCGAGCAGCGATACGGCAGACCCGCTGTGGGTGGCGCTTGAGTTCTCCTGGGCGCTGCTGTTCAGCTTCGGGGTGAGCATTACCGACGGCTTCTTCGTCAATACCCATACCGACGATATTTCCTCTGCCAACCATACCGACGATGACGAGATCAATATCGAAGTCCGCGCCTATATTTTCGAAGCGGGAATGACCTGGGCCAACCTCGATCCGGATGATGCCGGGAAGACCGGCGTCGACCTGGCCACTCAGCCTGCCGGGGCGAAAATGTGGGTGATTCCCTGCCGCGTTGACTTCTCGCTGGGGCCCAATTACAGCTATACGATTTTGAGCGAGGGCGAACGGACGAACGTCCCGATCCTCGATTACCCGTATTACGCCGCTACCGGCATCCTCACGACTGAAAACAACGAGAACAACATGCCCGGCGGCTGGGACGATATGCCCGACGACCCGGACGACGAAGTAAACGCCGACGACGACTCGCCCGGCACCTACCTCTACATCAACTGGTCGGTCGACCTGGTCGACCCCAGCGGCGAAGGTCAACTGACCTTCACCGAACTGTTGTCAAAGTCAACCGAGGCTGAAGACCTGGTGCATGTGACGATGAGCGATGGCTCAGGCGTCCGCATCAAGTTCGATATTCAGACAGCGGTCGACTACTTTGTACAGTATCTCGGTCTCGACCCCGACACCCCGCTCATCCCGGCGATGGGTATGTCGATGTTCATCACCTGGGACCTCGACCCGAACCATGACGTTTTTGTTCAGGCATACCATGCTTACGTCGATGTTGGTTCGTTTATATCCGACCTGATCGGGCCGTTCTTCTCCGTTTTCAGCAATGTCCTCCAGGCATTCGACTGGCTGCTCAAGCCCACCGAACCTGACCAGGGTCTGTTATACCTGCCGCTCCCCATTATTTCGGATTTCATGGGTGAAGATTACAGCCTGATCGACCTGATCCTGGAATTCGACATCGATCCACGCATCACGCTGGCGATTAAAGCGATTGACCTGATCAACCGGTTGGCCTGGACGGTACTCGATACCGTGCGCACGGATGAAACCACCGGTACGATGCGCTTCTACTACGGGCATTTTGACCTGTTAGGCGTGACGACTGCCGCAAAAGGCACCTACGACGCCAGTCAAAAAGTCAATGAGAGCAGCAAGTCGATGCAATCTGCTGATATGGAGGGTTCGCCCGACGGCAAACCCTCGACGTCAGAAGTAATCGATATGCTGCTTACGGCGGCGTCTTGGGTCAGTTTCCCGATTCTTCAAGACCCCAATACGCTGATCTACCTGTTGATGGGCGATTACGAGAAGATCACGATGCTCTCGGTCAACCTGCCGAAGCTCGAATTTGACTTCATGTTCGGCGGCGAGTTTGCCATCTTCCCGCCGCTGTATGTCGACCTGCACCTCGGTTTTGGCGCGGCAATCGAAATGGGCTGGGGGTACGATGCCTACGGGCTGGTCAAGATGGTGCAGTCCGGCAACCCGCTTGACCTTATCGACTGCTTCTTCTTATACGATGTGAATCCTGAAACCGGCGAAGACCGGCCCGAACTGACGCTTTATGGCGAGTTGGTCGCCGGAGCGTCGCTCGACGTGGTCGTAGCGAAAGCGGGGGTCGAAGGTGGTCTGGTCACCGAGGTTGAATTCAACCTGTACGACCCCGACGGTGACGGTCGGGTGCGCATGTCCGACTTTATTTACATCATAGAGGAGTCGGCCAGCCTCTTCGACGTGTCGTTCACCGGGCGCTGGTACTTCAAAGCATACATTGAAGTCCTGTGGGGCCTGTGGAGTGAAGAGCTTTACCTGGGCGAAGGCACACTGTTCGAACTGGAACTTGAGCAGTCGCCGGTACCGTTCCTGGCTACCCTGAACGAAGATACCGGCGAGCTGCGGCTCAACATCGGCACCAATGCCTCCGACCGCGTTTACTACAACATTGACGATGGTGACGAGCGCTACTACCTGACCCAGTCCGGTGGCACGATTACAATCTGGTACGACGGCAACAACGATGGTGACCTTGACGATAACCTCCAGGACGACTTCCACCGCGAATATACCGGCGTGACCAACATTGTCGGCTATGCCGGTAACGGCAACGATATTGTCCGGGCGGACGGGATCGGGCCGGATGGCGTCACCTTGCTGGGCGGTGCGGTCACCGTGCCGTTCGAACTGCGCGGCGGCCTGGGCAATGATATCCTGATCGGAGGGAGCGGCGACGACGAGATTTACGGCGATCCGGGCAATGACGAAATTTACGGATCGGATGGTGCCGATTCCCTGTACGGCAACGAGGGCAACGATACGCTGTACGGTAACGCTGGACATGACGTGCTGTATGGACATTCCGGAAATGACTCCGTAAGCGGCGGTGTCGGTGATGACACCATCAACGGTGGTGAGAACAACGACCTGCTGTACGGCGGTGACGGTGATGATACGTTCGAGTTTGACGCCAACTGGGGCTACGACAAAGTCGACGATGACGGCGGCACCGACATCTGGGACTTCTCCTCGCTGCGGGCCGATATCAACGTGTTCGTCGACAATGACTCCGGCGGCGTGGCCCGTACGGTTGCGGCACAGCTGTCCTCACCGATTGCCGATGAATCAACCCCGCCGACCCCGGTCGATCCTGACCCCGGTGACAGCACCTCGTTCCTGGCAGCTACCCCGGCCAGCCCGTTGAGCGGCGTATCGCTGCCGTTGAACTACGTCTGGTACGAACAGCTTGGGGCCGCGCCCGGCGCAGATGGCTTCCATATCGAAAAGTTCGTGGGCGGCTACGGCTCCGACAGCTTCCACATTAGCTACGAAAATACCGTCGATCAGGCTACCGGCCTGCCCCAGACGATGACCGTCACGCTGGATGGCTACAAAGGGTCAGATGACTACATCGTCCACTTCAACGAAAATGCCCTGGTCGCGACGTTCAACGTCGTGATCAACGATACCGGCAACATCTGGAACCACGACGTAGCGATTGCCTACGGCACCGATCTTGACGACGATGCAGCCAACAACCGTATCATCAATCTGACCGAGCAGCAGGTCTGGATGGACATCCAGGCGTTTACGTACTCACAGAACCCGCCCGGCAGCGGAGACCCGGCAACCATCGAAGCGGTTGAAGTCTACGGGCAGGACGGCGACGACGATATCTACGTCCACAGCACCTATGGACGGCTGGCCGTCAACGGCGATCCCGCCCCAGAGAAGATCATCAATGCGCTGGTGTGCGGCGAAAACGGCAGCGACCTGGTATGGGTCGGGCAGCAGTATCCCAGCTACACCCCCGGCAGCCCGCCCAACAACATCCCGTCAGCAGCATCTGATGACAGCGCGATCACACTCGACGACATCAACAGCCAGCTTGTTGTCCGCGATGGTGGTACCGATGTGGGCAGCGACGACTGGCTGATTATCGATGACAGCGGTGACATAAACGGCACCGAGCAGCCCGGCGAACTGACCGATACCTGGCTCACCGGCCTGGAATTGGACTACGGCATCAATTACAACGGGCAGGAAAACATCGAACTGCGGATGGGGCCGAGCGCCGACGTGCTCGACGTGACCCGCACACATGACGGCGACACGCTGATTTACGGCGGCTGGGGTGCTGACATTATCCGGCTGGCCGATGCCGTTACGCTGCGCGGTTTCATCGACGGGGCCGATCACAGCGATACAGTCGACGGGGCCGGTAACGCCAACGACAACGATACACTTGACTACAGCGCCTACACGACGCCGCTGCACTTCTATCTCGATGATATCAGCATGCTGGCGGGTGGTACCGTTCAGAACGGCTTCTACGGACGTGAGGTCGGCTTCCCTGGCTTCGGCTACACCCTCGACGAGGCGACGCTCCAGGGCTGGGACGACGCGGCCATGACCGCTTTCGAAGGGTTCTTTACCCACATTAATACGCTGATCGGCGGTGCGGTCGATATGACGACTGGCCTGCTTCACGCCGATACGCTCACCATTGACCGTGACCTGAAAGATACCGCCACCGGTGACGACCGCGCGGCGGCGATCTGGGCAATCCAGCAGGTAATCGACGGTGTCGATGTGATGGCCTCGACCTTCAATACATACAGCCACCTGGACGATGCTCGTCTCATCGACCAGATACTCGCTTTCCTCAAGATCGAGACGATTGAGGCCGGTGACGAGGACGACACATTCACCCTCACCGGCACGCAGGCAGGCAATATCTACGGCAATGCCGACGACGACGCCTTCCGATTCAATGATGGCGCGACCTTCGACGGCCTGCTTGACGGCTCCGGCGGTGGTAACACGCTCAACTTCAAGCCATACACCACGCCAATCGAGGTTGATCTGACCACCGGCACCGCGCTGGCGGGTGGCGTTACGACTGTGGTTGCCAATATCCTGGCGATTGTCGGCGGCCTGGCAGATGACGTCCTCACCGGCGACAACGGCGATAACATTATCATCGGCAACGGCGGCAGCGACATCATGACCGGCGGCACCGGGGCCGATATCTACGGTTTCGAAGATGGCTGGGGCATCAACGATCAAGTCATCGAAGCGACCTTCGGCGATGGTGATACATTTGACTTCTCGGCACAGTACGCCGCGCTGACCTTCGACCTGCAAAGCCTTGACGGTACGTTCGCCAACTTCCAGGCAGCGGCGGTGGCGGTGGTCTTCACGATTTACACGGTGGGCAGCGCGTTGGTCGCCACCGACTCGACCAATACGGTCACCCACAACGGCATCAACGTCGAAAACCTGATCGGCGGCACGGGAGACGACGACTTCATCTTCCGCACTGACGGCGTTTTAGGCGGCACCATTCAGGGCTTCACCGGGCACGATACGCTCGATTACTCAGCTTACGATACCGCGCGCCTGCTGCATCTGACAGGGATCGGCACCAACGATGGATTCATGGGGCTTGACGAGACGTTGAGCGGGGCCAGCACCACCGGTTTCGACGACATCGACGAAATTGTCGGCACCGCCGAATACGACCGTCTGACCGGTCTTGACGAAATAGCTACCTGGACAGTCGATGGGACGAATACCTACGAAAGCAGCACACGCGATCTTGATTTCTCGGCCATTGACGAACTGTTCGGCGGCAACCAGGTTGATACTTTCATCGTTGACGGTGATCAGACGGAAGACCTGCGCGGTGGCCTGAATGCCGACATCTTCGTCTTCATGGACGACTCGCACCTGACCGGCAATGTCGATGGCAATTCAGGTGCCGACTGGCTTGACTTCTCCGACTACAACGACGACCTGACCGTCGTCCTGTGGACGGGTGAAGCCTACCAGACAACCGGCCCGGTCGGCGTGATCAACGACGGCAGCCCCGGCGGGTTCACCAATATCATGAACCTGATCGGCGGCCAGGGTGATGACATCCTGACCGGTGATGTGTGGAATAACATCATCGAGGGCCAGGGCGGAGCCGACCAGATCAACGGTATGGAAGGCAATGACACGCTGATCGGCGGCGATGGCGACGACACCTACCACTTCCGGCCCGACTGGGGCGATGACGTGGTCACCGAAGCAGCAGGCGGCGGGAATGATACGCTCGACCTGTCGCTGATCGACGACCCTCTGACCTTCGAAATCTACGCAGGCCAGATATTTGTCAGCGACACGCTCGGCAACAGCATCGACCATACCCGCGCACCGCCCGAAATCGAGAACCTGATCGGTGGCCCGCAGGACGATACCTTCGTCTTCGTCGATGACGACCCCAACGCACGGATCACCGGCACGATAGACGGTCGCGGTCACGTTCTGGGCGATACGCTCGATTACGTGAATTACACTACCACTGCCGTGACAGTCGACCTCTCCACCGGGGCAGCGACCCGCACCGGCGGCATTATCCTCGACAGTGTTGAAAACATTATAGGCGGCGACCAGAACGATACGCTCACCGGCGATGATCGAGACAACGTGATCACCGGCGGCCCCGGCGATGACAGTATCGACGGGCTCCTGGGCAGCGATACCTTCGACGAGAGTGCGGCCACCGGCCTCGACATGGTGGTGAACCTGATCACCGGCACCTCGACCGGGAACGGCTCGGATACCCTCGCCAGCATTGAGAACGTCATCACCAGCGATGGCAGTGACCAGATTACCGGCGACGACAACGACAACACGCTGAACGGCGGCGCGGGCGACGATACCTACTTCTTCTACGACAACTTCGGCACCGACAGCATTGTCGAGGCAGTCGGCGGCGGCAACGATACGCTGAATTTCAGCAATTACACCACCGCCGGGGCGCTCGAATTTGCGATTGGAAACGGCACCATCGACGTCAGCGATACGCTGGGCAATAGCCTGGGCGGTGCGGTCGGCAACTTCGAGAACCTGGTCGGTAGCCAGACCGATGACCTGTTCGACTTTGGGCCGAATTCGGCGCTGACCGGCATGCTCGACGGCGCGGACGGCCACGACCGGTTCGATTACGCCGACTACCACACCGCGATTACGGTCAATCTGGAAGACTCCTCGGCGACCGGTATTAACGGTGGGCTGGCGAACGGCTTCTTTAATATGGAAGGGCTGATCGGAACCACCGCCTACGACGACGAATTGATCGGTGAGAATATCGACACCCAGTGGACACAGACTGCACTCGATACGGGCACGCTCGACAGCGCCACCTACACCGCTTTCGATTACACTGACATCGAGAACCTGACCAGCGGCAGCGCCGACGATACCCTTACCTTCTCCGGCTTCGCCACGCCGCGCAATGTTCTGATCTATGGTGCGGGCACGGTCGATGGCTATCGCGGTACCGAAACCAGCATCTCCGGCCAGTTCGACAACATGGACACCGTCGACGCCGACAGCACCGACGACCTCCTGGTTGGTGAGGACACAGACAACGTGTGGACGATCACCGGGGTGAATGAGGGTGATCTCAACGGTGTCGCATTCTTCGGTATGGAGCACCTCCTGGGCGGCAGCCTGACCGACCGCTTCTTCTTCCAGAACGACGCGGCAGAGATTACCGGCACCATCACCGGTGGCGACGGTACCGACACGCTCGATTACGGCGGCACGGTCGCGGACGGCGTCACCTTTGACGTGACGATCAGCCTGGAAGACTTCTCGGCGACGGCGATCAACGGCGGGCTGGCGAATGGCTTCTCCGATATCGAGTATTTCTATGGCGGCGATGCCGACGACACGCTCATCAGCGCCAACGTATTTAACCAGTGGTACGTTTATGACACCGGGAGAGGGTCCGTTGCGGGGACAGTCTTCTGGTCGATTGAGAACCTGGTCGGCGGCACTGACAGGGACGATCTCCGGTTTGAATATTACGGCTCCGGGCGTGACTTTGTCTTAACCGATTTTGGTACCGTCGACGGCTTCCAGGGCAATGTTCCGGGCACACTGACCAGCTTCGATAACATGAACACGTTGATGGGCACCCTGTTTGACGACACCATCACCGGTGTAGACGCCGCCGTCAGCGCGACGACCCTCTGGAGCATCCAGCCGGGCGCTGTTGGCAATATTGCGTACACGGCAGGCCCCCGCTGGTTCGTCGTCAATGGTGTCGAGAACCTGACCGGTGGCAGCGCCGACGACCGTTTCGTCATTGACGAAGGTGGGAGCCTCGCTGGTGTCATCGACGGCGGTGCGGGCTACGATACACTCGCCTATGCCTTCAACGCGACCCCGGTTACCGTCGATCTGGGAGCGGGCACAGCGACCGCCACGGGCGGCATTGTCAGCGCCAGCCTCGAAAGCGTAAGCGGCGGCTCGCTGCCCACCGACACGCTGGTCGGCCCGAACGATGCCAACGACTGGCACATTACCGCAAACAATGCGGGTGACATCGACGGCGCGGGCGTGTTTGACTTCACCAGCTTCGAGAACCTGACCGGCGGCACGGATGCCGACAGCTTCATCTTCAGCGATGGCTTCGGGGTGACGGGTATCATCGATCCGGGCGCGGGTTACGATACACTGGATTACAGCGATTACTCGACCGGTGTGACGGTTGACCTGGACCTGTTGGCGGGTACGGCGACCGCTACCGGCGGGCTGGTTTCCGCTAACCTCGAAAACCTGATCGGCAGCCCGACCGACGACGACCACCTGATCGGCTCTGACGTAAATGCCGACTGGCATATCACCGCCAATGATGCGGGCGATATCGGCGGGGCGGGCGTGTTCGACTTTACCGATGTCGAGAACCTGACCGGCAGCAGTGCCGATGATACGTTCAGCTTCACCGATATGATCGTGCTGACCGGCGCGGTCGATGGCGGCGCGGGCTACGATACGCTCGACATGACCGGCTATGTGACTGCCTGGCTGGTCTTCACCCTCGACGCAGAAGGCAGCCTCGGCGACAGTGGCTACGCCGGAACGGTGCGCCAGTACGTCGAAGCGACCGGGCCGCTGGTAATGGAAAGCTTCGACAACGTCGACGCGCTGCTCGGCAGCAGCCACCCGACCCACGACGAGTTGATCGCCAGCATCGGCAACAGCCACTGGACAATCCAGGCACCGCCGCATCGCTACCAGTTAGACGGATCGGCCAGCACGCTAGACTTCAACTTCATCGAGGAAGTCAAGAGCCGCCTGGCCTCGGTCGATGTCTTTACCATCACCGGCAACCTGACCGGCACGCCGATTGAACTGTACGGCGGCCCCGGCATCGACCACTTTATTTTCAACGACGGCGCAATCCTGGAAGGCCAGGCGGTCGGCCAGGGTGGTGACGATATCCTCGACTTCAGCGCGTTCAGCGCCGCCAACCCGGTTACCGTCGACCTGTTCAACAAGAGCTCGTCGCAGGTGATCGGCACGGTCGACATGTTCCACACCGTGATCGGCGGCGATGGCGACGACATACTCATCGGCGACAACAGCTCGAACCGGCTGGTCGGCGGCCCCGGCGATGACCTGCTGGCCGGGCGTGAAGGCTCCGACGTCTACGCCTTCGACGATGGCTGGAGCACGGCGGCTGGCGATGTTATCGACGAGACGCTTGAACTGGTCGGTGGTGACACGCTCGACTTCTCGGCGGTGGATGCCGGGAACGACCTGCTGTTCGACTTCCAGCCGACGAATATGACGGTCACCTCGACGGGCGGCAGCCTGCTCACCTACAACGGTACGCTGATCGAAAACATGATCGGCGGCGCGGGCGACGATACTTTCGCCTTCACCGGGACGGCAGCCATCGCCGGCATGATCTACGGTCGCGGCCACACTGCCGGGATCGGCGATACGCTCGATTACACGGCCTACGGGAGCGGCGTCACCGTCAACCTGACCACCGGCACGGCGACCGGCACCGGCGGCATCAGCGAGATCGAAAACGTGCTTGGCTCTGCCCAGTCCGATACGATTACCGGTGACGGCAGCGACAACGATCTCGACGGCGGTGCAGGCGACGATACCTACATCTTCCTGAATAACTGGGGCATCGACGAGGTCATCGAGGCGGCTGGCGGCGGCAACGACACGCTCGACTTCAGCGCGGTGACGCTCCACAACCTCGATGCGGTCATCGGCGTCGATCAACTGCTGATCACCGGCGACGCCAACAGCGTGACCCACAACGGCACCCCGGCAACCGCCATCTACGTCGAGAACCTGATCGGCGGCGCGGGCAATGACCGCTTCGCACTGCTCGACGGGGCGACGCTGGCCGGAACTATCGACGCGCAGGGCGGCACCGATACGCTCGATTACACCGATTACTCGACCGGCGTGACGGCCAATCTGCTCACCCGCACGGGCGATCATATTAACGGCGGCGCGGCGGATGGCGTGGTCGGTTTCGAAAACCTCTACGGCGGCCAGGGCAGCGATACGCTGACCGGTGACAATGGCAACAACGTTCTGCGTGGCGGTGCAGGCGACGACACCATCAACGGCGGCCTGGGCACCGATACCTTCGACGAATCGACCGTTGCCACCACTATTATCGTCGACCTGACCCTGCCTGCGGGCCAGGCAACCGGCATTGACATCGGCACGGACGACCTGATCAGCATCGAGAACGTCACCACCGGTTCGGGCAATGACACGATCACCGGGAACGTCGGCGCGAACGTACTGACGGGCGGCGCTGGCGACGACACCTACATTTTCATCGCTAACTGGGGCAGCGACACGCTAGTCGAACTGGCGGGCGGCGGCGACGATACCTTCGACTTCTCGGCGGCGGGCGGCGCGACCTTTGCCTTCAGCCCGACCGCGCTGGCCGTCACCGGCACGGGCGGATCGCTCAACGTGGCTGGTCTGACGATTGAAAACCTGCTCGGCGGCGACAATTTCGACACGATTACCTTCGCCGGTTACACGAACGATATCGAAGCCTCGCTGCTGGCAACCAGCCCCAACCCCGATGGCTTTGAGGGCACCATCACCGATGCGCTGATCGCGTTCTCCGTCGACTTCTTCGACATCGAGCGGCTGATCGGCGGGCCGGGCTACGATACGCTCAACCTGATGGCCGCTGGCGGCTCGGTAACCACCGGCACGCCTTACAACGTGTACGATTACGACGCCGCCGGGACGATGTACACGCTCCAGTTCGCCGACTTCGAGAACATGGTTGGCGGTGCGGTGAACATCTTCGACATCATCGGCAACATGGTCGGCGATATCGTCGGCGGCAGCGGCATCGACATTTTCCGCTTCCACAATAACGCCACGCTCGACGGCTCGATCTTCGGCGGCGGCGGCTACGATCAGATCGATCTGCACCTGTACACCACTGCCCGAGAAGTGTTCATCGACGCGCTGAGCGTGCCGTCCGGCTTCTCCGGGCGTATCGCCGATATCCTGAACGGGACCTTCGATCAGATCGAGGAAATCCTCGGCAGTGCCTCCGGCGCCGACATCATTCACGGCATGAACGAGGCGGCTGACTGGTTCATCGACGGCACTGATACCTATACTCACGCCGGAACGGGCCGCGTCCTCAACTTCAGCAGCTTCGAGAACCTGATCGGCGGCAGCGACGACGATACGTTCAGCTTCGCCGATGGCTCGTTCGTCAGCAGCGTCAACGGTGGGGTCGGTGCGGGCTACGATACGCTCAACCTGTCACTTTCGAACGCGGTGCTGGCCTTCATCCTGACCGCCCTCGGCACCGACAACGGCTTCGCGGGGACTGTCAACGGGATGGCCTTCAACAACCTGAACGCCGCACAGGGCGGCCTGTCGGTTGATGACAGCCTGACCGGTATGAACGCGGCAGCCGAGTGGTGGATCGACGCCATCAACCAGTACCGCAGCGGCGGGCGCACGCTTGACTTTGTCGACATCGAAGACCTGATCGGTAATGCCAACGACGATATGTTCACCTTCGCCGACGGTGCCTCGACCACCGGCAGCATCGACGGGCGCGGGCACGTTCTGGGCGATACGCTGAACTACGAAAATTACACCGCCATCAACCCGGTTACGGTCGATCTGAGCACCGGGCTGGCAACCGGTGTTCCGGGCGGCGTGGTGCTGCTCGGTGTCGAGCACCTGATCGGCGGGCTGGGCAATGACATCCTGACCGGCGACAACCGCACCAACCAGATCACCGGCGGCCCCGGCGACGATACGCTGACCGGGCTGGGCGGCAATGATACTTACTTCTTTGACGATGGCTTCGCCGGTGCGGTCGTGGGAGATACGATCATCGAGGCGGCGGGCGGCGGCACCGACACGCTCGACTTCTCAGCCGTCGACGCGGTTACCAGCCTGCTGTTCGCACTGGGCAGCGCATCGCTGGCCGTGACCGGCGGCGGGAGCCTGGCCGGACACGCGGGAACCTTTATCGAGAACCTGATCGGCGGCCAGGGCGACGACATATTCGATTTCGGCGACGGCGCAGTGATTACCGGTAACATCGATGGGCAGGGCGGCAGCGATACGCTCGACTATGCCGACTACAGCACCGGGCGAACGGTCACCCTGACCGGTGCGGGCAGCATCGACGGCTTTACCGGCACCGAAGCGACCACCATCGGCGGAACATTCGACAACATTGACGATCTGGTCGGCAGCGCCGACGTCGCTGCGGTCGATACGCTCAACGGACGCAGCTTCACCTCGACCTGGCGCTTCGACTCGGTGGCTGGCGACAGCTACACCGACGAAACGATCGGGCGCACGATTGCCTTCCAGTTGTTCGACCAACTCAACGGCGGCAGCGCGGTCGATACCTTCGCCTTCCTGAATGCGGGCACGACCGATGCCAACCTCAACGGCGGCGGCGGGATTGATATACTCGACTACAGCGGCTACGGCAGTGATGTAACGGTCACGCTGACCGGCCTGGGTGCGGGCAGCACCTTCATCGGCGCGGGCAGCACTTTTGTTGCGGGCGCAACCTTCAACAATATCGAGCGGCTCCAGGGCAGCCCCAACAACGACACCATCGCCGGGATGAATACGGCCACCACCTGGACGGTCACCGCCCCGGCAAGCACCGTCGCCAGCGGCGGTCGCACGCTGACCATCGACGCGGCGGTTGAGAATTTCCAGGGCGGCACGGCGGTCGACACCTTCAACATCACCAGCAATACCAGCGCCAACCTGTTCGGCGGCGCAGGCAACGATGCCTTTGTCTTCTCGAACGGCGTTACCCTCGACGGCGACATCGACGGCGAGACGGGCGACGACCTGCTCAACTTCGCGGCTTTCACCACGCCGCGCAACATCCAGCTTGCCGCCGTCGGCGGCACCGATGGCTACCAGGGCACCGAAGCCGCCCTGACCGGCAGCTTCACGAATATCAACATTGTGCGCGGTCGAACCGGCAACGGCGACACGCTGTTCGGTATCGACGCCAACTCAACCTGGCTCCCGTTCGAGCGTACCTACAACCTCGATACTGCGCCGGGTACGCTGCTCACCTACCAGAACATCGACAACCTGCAAGGTGGCACGGCAGTCGATACCTTCGAAATCAACGGCGCGGCGGGGGGCAATCTCTACGGCGGCAGCGGCGACGACATCTTCGACTTCGCCAACGGCGCGAGCGTCACCGGCCTGATCGACGGCGAAGCAGGGAATGACCGGCTCGACTTCACGAATTACCTGACCGGGCGCACCTGGACGATCATCGGGGCCGATGCCGATGGCTTCGCCGGGACGAACGCCCAGATCGGCGGCGGCTTCGACGGAATCTTTGTGCTGCGGGGCAGCGCCACCGCCACCAATGACCGGCTGAATGGTGCCAACGAGGTCGCGCAGTGGATGTTCGACGCCGACCATCGCTACAGCATTTCCGGGCAAATACTGCTGTTCGAGAACATCGAAGACCTGCACGGCGCTGACGAGGTCGACAACTTCGACCTGGTGAACGGGGTTCACACGCTCAACCTGTTCGGCGGGCTGAATGACGATACCTTCACCTTCTGGAACACGGCGCAGCTTGTTGGTGTCATCAGCGGCGAGGCACATGTCCTCTACGACACGCTCGACTTCAGCAATTACGCCACCGGTGTGATCGTCAACACCGCTGCCGGAACCGCGAATACGATCACCGGCTCCTTCAACACGATTGAGCGAATCATCGGCTCCGACTTCGACGACGACATCACTGCCGACGATGGCCCGAATACCATCGAGGGTGGCCTCGGTGACGATACGCTCAATGGCGCTGGCGGTGATGACATTTACATCTTCCGCGATAACTGGGGCAATGACACCATCATCGAGCAGGTGGGCGGCGGCAATGACACGTTCGACTTCAGCGCGGTGACGGCGGCCTTCGATCTCGACTTCGACATCGAAACCGACCTTCTCTACGTCGAGGACGGCGCGGGGAGCACCGTCACCCACAACGGGCTTGCGTTCCCGGCGGCGATCTATATCGAGAACCTGATCGGCGGCCAGGGCAACGACACCTTCAACTTCGAAGATACCGCTATATTAGCCGGTACGATTGACGGTCAGGGCGGCACCGCCGATCACCTGAATTACAACGGCACGCCCGGCTTCACCGGCTACACCACCAGCGTCACGGTCGATCTGAGCACCGGCGAGGCGACCGGGATCAACGGCGCGGCGGTGGGCGGCGTCACCGGCATCGAGAATATTACCGGCGGCAGCGCCGATGACTTATTGACCGGCGACGCGCAGCCCAACGTCATCAATGGAGCGGAGGGCAGCGATACGCTGACCGGCCTGGGTGGTGACGATACCTATCTCTTCGAGAATAATTACGGCGTCGACACGATTGTCGAGGTGGCCGGTGAGGGCGACGATACGCTCGACTTCCACCTGGTGACCGACGCGCTGACCTTCACCGTCGACCTGGCCCGCGTATTCGTCGACGACGGGGCGGGGAACACCGCCACCCACGACGGCGACCTGCTCGTCCCGGCGATCTACGTCGAGAACCTGATCGGCGGCACGAACGACGATCGGTTCGTCTTCACCGACAATGCCACCATCGGCGGGAACCTCGACGGACAGGGCGGCCACGACGTTCTGGACCTCTCGGCCTACGGCACCTTCCGCGACGTGCTGCTCACCGATACTGGCACCATCGACGGCTTCCAGGGCACCGAACTGTCCATCGGCGGCGCGTTCGACAACGTCGATGAAATCATCGCCAGCGCGACGGCCAGCGGTGACCGCCTGACCGGGCGCAACGCCGACGCCGACTGGAATCTCGACCTCACACCACAGTATGTCAGCGTCAACATGCTTGATTTCGCCAACTTCGAGGAACTGCATGGCGGCACGGCTGACGATACCTTCAACATTGACGACGATGTCGTCTACGACCTGTACGGCGGCGACGGCCTCGATACCTTCGTCTTCGACGATGCCCGCACACTGACCGGCAGCATCGACGGCGAGGCCGGGGACGATACGCTCACTTATGCCGGTTACAGCAGCGGGCGCACCGTCACATTGACGGGCACCGGCTCATCTGACGGCTTCGACGGTGTCGAAGGAGGGACGATCAGCGGCACATTCGCCAACATCGACCTGCTGTACGGCAGCACCGACAACGACGACATCCTCAACGGCCTGGATGCCAATGCTAACTGGGAGATCAACGTCGGCGACGATATCTATACCAGCACTAACGACCTGACCTTCGCCGGGTTCGAAGACCTGTACGGCGGCACCGCCAGCGATACCTTCGTCTTCGAAGATACTGCCACCCACAGCGGCACGCTCTTCGGCGAGGAAGGCAGCGATACGCTCGATTTCAGCGCCTACAGCACCGGGCGCAGCGTTACGCTCAACAATGTGGGCACGGTCGACGGCTTCGAAGGTGACGAGGGCAGCATCATCCCGACCGATTGGGCCTTCGGCTTCACCGGCATCGACCAGGCACTTGGCAGCGCGGACCCGGCAGCGGTCGATACATTGACCGGGTGCAACGCCGACGCTATCTGGCTTCTCGACGCCACGCCGCAGTACGAGAGCGTCAACACGCTCGACTTCGCCAACTTCGAAGTGCTCCAGGGCGGCACGGCGAACGATACCTTCAATATTGACGATAACGTTGCTTACGACCTTTACGGCGGCAGCGGTCTTGATACCTTCGCCTTCGGCGATGGCTTCACGCTGACCGGCAGCATCGATGGGCAGGCTGACGACGACACGCTCGATTTCTCCGTTTACACGAGCGCCCGCACCGTCACGCTGACGGGTACCGGCTCAGCCGATGGCTTCACCGGCATCGAACCGGCGGCTATCCTCGGCGGGACGTTCACCAATATCGACGTATTGATCGGCAGCAGCGACTCCGGTGCCGACGACTCGCTGACCGGGCGTAACGCCCCCGCTGCCTGGACGCTCGGCGCGGTTCACGAATACACCAGCGGCGGCAACCTGCTGACCTTCAGTAGCTTCGAAGACCTGCACGGCGGCAGCGATGTCGATATGTTCGTGGTCAATACCGACCAGGCGCTCGACCTGTTCGGCGGCGCAGGTAACGATACCTTCGACTTCAACAACGACGTGACGCTGACCGGCACAGTCGACGGCGAGTTGGGCAGCGATACGCTCGACTTCGCCAACTTCGCCACCGGCGTCAGCCTCGCGCTGACCGGCACCGGAACTACCGACGAATACCAGGGCACGGTCGGGGCAATTACCGGCGGCTTCGACAATATCGGCCATGCGGTTGGGTCGAGCAGCGCCGGAGACGACGCGCTCACCGGCTACAACGAAGATGCCGTCTGGACGATCAACGCAGTCAACGGCGGCACCTACAGCGGCGCGGGCATCTTCGACTTCACCGATTTCGACGAACTCTACGGCAACGTCGGTGTGGATACCTTCCAGATTAACGTCGCCGGGGCCGACTTCGATCTGTACGGCGGCGACAACGCCGACAGCTTCACCTTCGCCAACGGTGCGACGCTGATCGGCAGCCTCGACGGGCAAGCTGGTAGCGATACGCTCAACTACAATGCCTACAGCACCGGGCGCACCTTCACACTCAGCGATGTCGGCGCGACCGACGGCTTCACCGGCACCGAAACCGGGACGATCAGCGGCACCTTCACCAATATCGACGTGCTGGTCGGCAGCAGCAGCGCCGCTAATGACCGGCTGATTGGCCGCGAAGCCGACACGACCTGGATTTTCTGGGTGGGGGCCGACCCGCAGTATGTTTCGGGCAATACGCTGACCTTCCGGCAGGTTGAAGACCTTCAGGGCGGCACTTATTCCGACACCTTCGTCTTTGACTACGTCGGCGGCGTTGGCGCACGCTGGAACGGCACCATCGACGGCGGCATCGACACCAACGGCGTCGACACCTTCGATTTCACCGCCTACGACCACCGCATTACCGTCAACCTCGGCGCGGGCACCGGCATAGACCTTGACGAAGGCGGCACGCCTGACCTCGTCAGCGGCGGTTATGCCGACATTGAGAACGTCTTTGGCGGCAGCGACGATGATACGCTCACCGGCAGCGATGAGAACAACATCATCGATGGTGGCCCCGGCTTCGATATTATGACCGGCGGCGCAGGCAATGATACCTATCGCTTCCGCGATGGCTGGGAAACCGACCGTGTGATCGAGGTGGCGGGTGAAGGCGACGATACGCTCGACTTCAGCCTGGTAACGCTCGACAATATCACCGCCAATATCGACAGCCTGGAACAGGTGCAGGTAACCTCAGCCCCCAACGGCTACGGTATCCTCAACGCCGGTGCGGGCGTCTGGGTGCCTAACCTTGAGAACATCATCGGCACGCAGCTTGACGACGACTTTATCTTCACCAATAACGGTGTGCTGCCCGGCTACATCAGCGGGCGCGAGGGCTACGATACGCTCGATTGGAGCGCTTACACCTCACCACGCCAGATCGTCCTGACCGCACCCGGCGACCCCGACGGCTTCGCCGGTTACGACGACGAGGGCAGCATCGGTCTGACCTTCGACGGCATTAATAACCTGATCGGTTCCGAATCCATCGAACCCGACTGGCTGACCGGTGCCAACATCGACAACGACTGGCTGATCAGCAGCGACAACGATGGGTATGTCGAGCATACCGCTGCTTACCATACCGATTTCGTCAGCTTCGAGAACCTGAACGGCGGCAGCGCCGACGACTACTTCACCTTTGCCGACGATCAGGAACTGAGCGGCGCGCTCGACGGTAAGGGCGGCAATGACACGCTCGACTTTACCGGCTGGAGCACATCGCTTGGCGTGCAGATGGGTGCTGGCATCGTCTACCGCCTGCCCGTCCCGCCGCCGCCTACCGCCCCCGATCGTGTTATCGAAGATGGCTTCACCGATATCGAGAACGTGTTTGGCCCACTGGTCGGCGGCAACGTCATCTACGGCGACGAGTTCGACAACATCCTGGTCGGCAGCCCGTTCGATGACGAAATCTATGGCCTGGGTGGTAATGACATCCTTGACGGCGGCTCCGGCGGCAACGACATCCTGCACGGCGGCACGGGCAGCGACACCTTCCGCACCACCGTCGACAGCGATTGGGTGGTCGATCTGAACGCGGGTACCGCTACTACCGGCACGCGCACGATTATCTTTGACGGCATCGAAAATGCCACTACCGCAGGCGGCAATGACGAAATCTACGGTACGGCAGGCAGCAATATTATCACCGGCGGCGCAGGCGACGATCTACTCGAAGGCCGTGGTGGTGACGACATCTACATTATCGAAGATGGCTGGGGCAGCGACACGATTGTCGAGGCGGCGGGTGGCGGTGATGACCTGATCGACGCTTCGGCAGTGACGACTGCGCTCGACGGGCAGGTCAATACCACCACGCTGGAAATCACCAGCGGCACCAACCGCATCTGGCACGACGGTACGACCGGCGTCTACATCGAAAGCATTATCAGCGGCAGCGGCGGCGATACCTTTACCTTCGCCAACAACGCTGTGATTGACGGGTATCTCGACCTGCGCGGTGGGCACGACACGATTGACCTCTCGGCCTACACCACGCCACGCCAGTTCCAGCTTGACGACACCGGCAGCATCAACGGCTTCGACGGCGGTGAGTTCAGCATCACGCTCGGCTTCATGAATATCGACGAGATCATCGGCAGTGCGACCTCTTCGCTCGATTATCTGGGCGGCATCAACGAGATCGCGGCCTGGACGCTCGACGAGTTCAACGTCGACGGCCCGAACACCTACGTTGTCGGCACTTACACGCTGGTCTTCGACAACATCGAGCAGCACTACGGCGGCAGCGAGGCCGATACCTTCACCCTCAAGCCAGGAACACAGGTCGGCCTGATCGTCTCCGGTGCGGGTGATGACACGGTGATCTTCGAAGATGGTGCAGCGATCAGCGGCAGGATCGACGGCCAGGGTGGTCACGACACGCTGAACTTTGCAGCCTACAGCACCAGCCAGACCGTCACGCTGACCGGCATGGGCCTCACCGATGGCTACAACGGCAACAACGCGCTGATCGGTGTGGCGGGCAGCTCCTTCCTCAATATCGACGCGGTAGTCGGCAGCAGCAACGACCCGACCAATACGCTGGTCGGTACTGACCGGGTCACCGAGTGGCGGATGACCGAACACGGTTCCGGCCATGACGAAGGCACCGTCACCGACGTGCTGACCGCCCACAACCTCGACTTTGTCGACTTCGAGTACCTGGTTGGCGGCAGCGATTACGATACATTGACCTTCGAAGAGATCAGCGACCCGGTTCACCTCGAACTGACCGGTCACGGGACGAAGGACGGATTCTCCGGCATCGAAACCAGCACGACCCCCGTTCCGGTTATCACCGGCAGCTACACCAACATGAACTACCTGCGCGGCACCGACGCCGCCGGGTCGGACTCGCTGACCGGTCTGGACGAGAACGCGACCTGGACGGCCAACTGGCCGACCGTCAAGGCCCAGTACAATACCGACGCCGCGCCCGGCATCGTGCTTGACTTCACCCACATCGAAGATTATATCGGCGGCAGCGCCTACGATACGCTGACCTTCGCCGCGCTCGCTGCCTCAATAGAAGTCTACCTGACCGATTTCGGTACGGTCGACGGCTTCGCCGGTGACGAGACGACCGGCGTCCTGGGCACGTTCGACAACATGAAGCGCGTCGAAGGCTCGGCGACCGGCACCACAGACGAACTGCACGGCCTCGACGCAGCGATCAGCGCGTTGAGCGACTGGTTTATTAACCCCGGCGACGACCAGTACAGCAGCGGCGGACGCACGCTCGACTTCGTCAACTTCGAGGAACTGTTCGGCGGCGACGGCGAGGACTGGCTCGACTATCACAATTACCCGAACACGACACCGGTCACCGTCGATCTCAGCAGCAGCCAGGCCGATTTCCTGGGCCAGCTTGCGGTCGGCTTCGTGATCGGCTTCGAGAACATCTTCGGCGGTCAGGGCAATGACACGCTCACCGGCGACAACAACGCCAACGTGATCGCCGGTTCCGGCGGCGATGATCTGCTCACCGGCCTGGGCGGTGACGATACTTACCTGTTCGGCCCGAACTGGGGCAGCGACACGATCGTCGAGACCGCCGCAGGCGGCAATGACACGCTGACCTTCGCCGCGACGCTCGGCTCACATACGGTCGATGTCGGCACGGCGCTGCTCGTCGAAATTTACAGCGACCATCTCGACGTGACCGCCGGTGCCAACAGCGTCACCGAACTGGGCGACGCGGGCCTGTCGGATGTCGAGAACGTCTACGGCGGCGATGGCGACGACATCTTCCGCTTCCGCGAAAATGGCGCGGCGCTGGCCGGTATTATCGACGGGCAGGCAGGCAGCGATACGCTCGACTACAGCGGCTACAGCACGCCGGTCTTTGCCAACCTCGAAACGCTGGCTACCACCGGTGCGAACGGCGGCGCAGCAGGCGGCTTTGCCAGCTTCGAGGCGATGATCGGCGGCAGCGCCTCCGATACGCTCACCGGCGAGGATAACGACAATACCTGGACGGTGGCGGGCGTGGCCCAGGGCGATGTCGACGGCTTCGCCTTCCAGAGCGTCGAGAACCTGATCGGCGGCGATGCCTACGATACGCTCGACTTCACAACCAACGCGGTCGACCAGACGATCAACATTACCGGGATGGGCACGGGCGACGGCTTTGCCGGTGACGTGGCGACCACACTCGACAGCTTCGACAATATGAACGGCCTGGCGGCCAACCCCGCAGTCGACACCACGCTGACCGGGCGCGATGCCAATGCGACCTGGGATATCGACGGGACGAACCAGTACCAGAGCGGCGGGCGGGCATTCGATTTCACCGACGTCGACAACCTGACCGGCGGCAGCGGCGACGATACCTTCGTCTTTGCCGATACTATCACCGTCTCCGGCGTCATCGACGGCGGCGCGGGCTGGGATACATTCGATTACAGCGATTACTCGACCGCACGGCATATCACGCTGACCGCAGTCGGCGGCATCGATGGCTTCGACGGGGTGGAGAACAACGGCAGCATCGGCGGCGGCTTCCTGAACATGAACGGCTTCACCGGCAGCCACGCCGTCGCCCCCGATCAACTGACCGGCGCTCCGGTCGACAATACCTGGGTACAGTCCGGCTCGAACCGGGGCACGATCAACGGCAGCTTCGCTTACCAGTCGGTCGAACGGCTCGAAGGCGGCGCGGCCCAGGATACGCTCAGTTACGAGGGTTACGGCACCCCGGTGAACGTCAACCTTGCGACCGGTGTCGCCACCGATATCTCGGCGGGCTTCGTGGTACCGAGCTTCGAGAATGCACGCGGCGGCAACGCCGACGATACGCTGACCGGCAACGATTTCGACAACATCCTCGAAGGCGGCCCCGGCGATGATCTGCTGACCGGCGCTGGCGGCGATGATACCTACTACTTCCGCGATGGCTACGGCGGCGCGGCAGGTGATACGGTTGTGGAACTGGCTGGTGAAGGCACCGATATGCTCGACTTCAGCGGTGTATCCAACGTCACCGACCTGCTGTTCGACATCCAATCTGATACAGTCACCGTGACCGGCGGCGCAAGCCCGGTAGTTCATACCGGCGATACACTGCCCACACCGGCCATCTACATCGAGAGCCTGATCGGTGGGCAGGGCAATGACGTATTTGACTTTGCCAATACCGCTTCCGTCAGCGGCCTGATCGACGGGCAGCTTGGTTCCGATACGCTCGATTACGCCGACTACACCACCGCCCGCCATCTCGTAGTGAGCGGCCCCGGAACGCTTGACGGCGTCCAGGGCAGCGAGGCAGATACCATCGGCCTGACCTTCGACAATATCGACGTCTACACCGGCAGCAGCACCGTCGGCCAGCTTGACCAGATCACCGGTGCTGACCTGCCCGCCACCTGGACGGTTGGGCCGGGCATGCACGTCTACACCGACGACGGCACCGGACAGACGCTTATCCTCAACGATGTCGAGGTCTACAACGGCGGCGGCGATGTCGATACTTTCAATATTGACGGCGCGCAGACCGTCGACCTGAACGGCGGGGCGGGTGACGATCACTTCCTGATGTGGAACGCGGGCACGATCAACGGCACCGCGCCGCGCATCGATGGGCAGCTTGGCAGCGATACGCTCAACTACTCCAACTACGGCAGCGCGATCTCGGCCAACCTTGCGACCGGCTCCGGCACCGGCATCAACGGCGGGGCGGTGGGCGGCTTTGCCAGCATCGAAGTGCTGATCGGCAGCCCGTTCGGCAACCTGATCGAAGGCAGCCCCGGCCCCGATACGATTTACGGCACCGGAGCCAACGACACGATCTACGGCTACGGCGGTGACGACATCATCTATGGCAGCGGCGGCAACGATACGATTTACGGCGGCACCGGCACCGATACCATCAATTACAGCAATGCGACGGCAGCCGTCACCGTCAACCTGGGCACGGGACAGGCGACCGGTGTGAGCATCGACACCGATACGCTCGACAGCATTGAGAATATCGTCGGGTCGCCGTTTGACGATACGTTGACCGGCAGCAGTGCCGCCAACCGCATCGAGGGCGGTGAAGGCAACGATACGCTGATCGGCAGCGGCGGCAACGATACCTACGTCTTTTCCGGCGACTGGGGCGACGACACCTTCTCGACCACCGTCACCCCCGACGACGGCACCGACACGCTCAACTTCAGCGGGGTGAGCGCGGCGGTCAACTACGACGTCACGCCGGGCGGCATCGACGTGACGAGCGGCACCAATTCGCTGACCTACACCGGCACCGATATCGAACTTGTGCGCGGCGGCACGGGCATCGACACCATTAACTTCAACGGTTTCGCGGGCGCTGTGGACGTTCAGCTAACCGCGCTTGGCACCAATGACGGCTTCGCCGGGACGGAACTCAACAGCGGGCTGTCCTTCGATAACACCGACGTGCTCAATGTCGGCGGGGCGGTGACCAGCGATACGCTGCGCGGCATGAATGCAGATGCGACCTGGGACATTTCGGCTGGCACTTACACCAACGATGCCAGCACCCGCGTTCTGACCTTCACCGGCTTCGACGACCTGTACGGCGGCAGCGCGGTCGACACCTTCAACGTCGACGCGGCAGCCACCGCCGATATTTTTACCGGTGCGGGCAATGACGTGCTGAACATCGACCTGAATGGCAGCCTGACCGGGAGCGTGGCCTTCGGTTTGGGCACCGACACGCTCGATTACAGCGGCTACACCGCAGGCGGCGCGGCGGTCAGCCTCCAGACGATGACGGCGACCGGCATCAGCGGCGGCTTCACCGGGCTTGAGAACTTCGTCGGATCGGCGGCTGGCGACCAATTAGAGGCAGCCGACGGCAACCACACCTGGACGATCAGCGGCGTGGCCCAGGGCGACCTTGATGGCTTCACCTTCAGCAGCGTCGAAACGCTGGTCGGGCGCGATGGCGACAACGTGCTCGACTTCGGCGCGCTGGCCGGGCCGCTCGACGTGCTGCTGACCGGGTCGAGCAATCACGGGTTCATAGGCACCGAGACCACCTACGGGGTTGCCTTCCAGCGCATCGACGAGATCGTCGGCTCGACTTCAACCACCGACGTGCTGACCGGCACGAACAACCCATCGACCTGGACATTCAATACTACCGAACAGTACACGGCCTACACCCTGGGCGGCGATCACAGCCTCGATTTCTCGGACTTCGAGGTATTGAACGGCGGCAGCGGTGCTGACGAGTTTGTCTTCTTCAACGGTGCGACCTTCAACGGCGATATCGACGGGCAGGACGGCGACAACACGCTCGACCTGAGCAACATGACCACCGCCCGCACCGTCACCCTGAGCGGCCCCGGCGTTGGCTTCAATGGTTTCGACGGTACCGAGAACGGCCTCGGCGTTGGCTTCGCCCACATCGATACGCTGCTTGGCACCACGCTCAACGATACGCTGGTCGGCGCAGATATCGCCGCCGAGTGGCAGGTTCAGGACGCCACGACCGTTATTTACACCGACACGGTGAACACGATCACCGCCAGCGATTTCGACATCCTGACCGGCGGCAGTACCGCCGATACGCTCAGCTTTGCGGCGCTGGCCGGGCCGATTGAAGTCCAACTGACGGCAGCAGGCAGCATCGCAGGCGATGGGCTGGCCGGGACCGAGACTTCGACTGGCTACATTTTCGACAATATGGATAGCTTCGTCGGTTCGGCGGCTGTCGACGACCGGATCGTCGGGCCTAACTGGGCCACCACCTGGACCATCGGTACGCCATCGACGGTTGCAATCGGCGCGAATGATGCCGAGTTCGATGGGGCCAACCTCGAACTGATTATCGGTGGCAGCGGTGCTGACACCTTCATCGTCAACGGTGCGACCACCCTCAGCCTGTTCGGTATGGCCGGTGACGATACCTTCACATTCAACGGCGCAGCCTCGGTGACCGACGTATTCGGCGGCACTGGCACCGACCGGTTCGATTATTCCGGCTACGGCAGCGCGGTGACGGTCGATCTCGGTGCGGCGACGGCTACGGGCCTGACTGGTACGTTTGACGGCATCGAGGGCATGATCGGCAGCCTGGGCTTTGACGATCAACTGACCGGCCCCAATGCCAATACCACCTGGCGGCAGACCGGGCTGGACAGCGGCCAGCTTACCGGCGGTGGAATCACCTTCACCTACACCGACGTCGAGACACTGGTCGGAACGGCCAATGTAGATACGCTCGACTTCTCGGCCTTCACCACCGGGCGCAATATCGAACTTTTCGGTGCGGGCACCGTCGACGGCTACCAGGGCACCGAGACATCGATCAGCAACCAGTTCGACAATATGAACATTCTGGTTGGCTCACCCGCCGCAGATACGCTGACCGGCAGCGCCAACCCGACGGCCTTTGCCATCACCGGTACACGCGCCGGTTCGGTCGACGGCCTGCTGAACTTCAGCGCGATTGAGAACCTGGTCGGCGCAAGCGGTGCCGATGCCCTGTCCTATGCTGCGTACAGCGCACCGCTCACCGTCACATTGACCGGCTTCACCGGCGGCGGTGTGGATGGCGGCGACAATCTCTCCGGGATGACCTTCGCTGGTATCGATACGCTCACGGGCGGCACCGGCAGCGATACGCTGGTCGGGGTGAACGCAGATGCGACCTGGACGGTCGGCGCGGGAATCAACGTGACTTACGCAGCCGGTACGGCAGGGCTGAACAGCTTCGAGACGCTCCAGGGTGGCAGCGGCGTCGATACCTTCAATATCGACGGCACTCCGGCAGCCAATCTGCGCGGCGGCGCGGGCGACGACACCTTCAACTTCCTGACCAACACCACCCAGATCACGGGCAGCATCGACGGGCAGGATGGCATCGATACGCTCGATTACAGCGCCCTGACTGTCCCGGTGACCGTCAACCTGGCTACGCGCAGCGCCGACGGCGTGACCGGCACCGTCGACCGCATCGAGCGCGTCATCGGTGGGTCGGGAGACGACACAATCACCGGCACGGGCGGCGATGATACAATTGATGGCGGCGCAGGCGACGACACGATCAACGGCGGTGGAGGCAATGACATCCTCACCGGCGGCGCGGGCGACGACACGATTTATGGTGGCAACGGCACCGACACGATCACCGGCGGACAGGGCAGCGATACCCTTTACGGCGGCAATGGTGACGATACCTACCTGTATTCCGGTAACGACTGGGGCGAGGATCATATCCATGAGTACGCGGGTGGCGGCAGCGACACGGTCGATACCTCGGCGGTGACCAACCCGCTCGCCACCACCTTCGGCGTTGGCCTGATCATCATGCAGGATACAGTCGTCCCGACTAATATCATCTACCTGCATGACGATGGCCTCGAATTCGTCACCGGCACGCCGGGCGATGACACCTTCACCTTTGCCGATGGAGCGACCACCACGTCAACGATACGCGGACTGGGTGGTCATGACATACTCGACCTGTCGGCCTACACGAGTGCGCTCGACGTGCTGCTTACCGCGCTGGGCACCAACGACGGCTTCGCCGGGATCGAGCGGAACAACGGTATCAACTTCGACGATATCGATGAGTTCATCGCCGGAACCGTCCCCGGCATCGTCGACATGATCACCGGTATGAATGTCGCCAGCACCTGGACTATCGATGATGGCGGCTACGATTACTCGGCGGACGGGTTCGCCAACACGCTCGACTTCGCCAACTTTGAAGAGGCATACGGCGGCTCCGGTGACGACACCTTCAACGTCCGCAATACCCCCACGCTCGACCTGTTCGGCGGCGCGGGTGACGACACCTTCGACTTTGACGCAGCGGCAGACCTGACCGGCAGCATCGACGGCGGCGCGGATGTCGATACGCTCGATTACGCCGGGTTCACGGCAAGCGGTGTGACGGTCGATCTCTCGACCGGCTCCGCCACGAACGTCAACGGCGGCGCTGTGGGCAGCGTCACCGGCGTCGAGGACGTAACCGGCAGCGCACAGGATGACACGATCACCGGTGATGGGAATGCCAACCGCCTCGAAGGTCTGGCAGGCGAAGACACGATCTTCGGCCTGGGCGGTGACGACACACTCGTCGGCGGCGCAGACGACGATCACCTGTTCGGCGGCACCGGTAACGATACTTACGAGTACGCCGATAACTGGGGCCAGGACGATGTCAACGAGGCAGCGGGTGAAGGCAGCGACACGCTGGACCTCACCGGCGCACTGATCGGGCTGACCATCGACCTGTACACTGCCAGCTTGCAGATTATCCAGGGCCTGAACACGATTGATTACATTGGCAATGCCCTGGAGAACATTACCGGCGGCAGTGGTAACGATGTCGTCAACTTCAACGACGACGGCTGCGGCATCATCGGCCTGCTCGACGGGCACAGCGGCAGCGACACGCTCAATTACGCCGCCGGGTACACGTCACCGGTCACCGGCAACCTGGAAACGGCAGCGGCCACCGGCACGGGCGGCATCGCCAACTTCGAGAGCATGGTCGGCGGCAGCGGCTCTGATACGCTCATCGGCCAGGATATTGCAAACAACTGGGCCGTCACCGCCAACGACGCGGGCACCCTGAACGGCACCTTCGCCTTTGCCTCGGTCGAGAACCTGATTGGCGGCGCGGTGGATGATCACTTTGCCTTCTCCGATGGCGTCAGAGTTTCCGGCCTGGTCGATGGACTGGACGGCACCGACACGCTCGACTATGCTCTGTTCACCTTCGCCAATCCGGTAAATATCAAGCTGGACGGCGTGGGCACGGTCGATGGTTACCAGGGTGAAACGACCGTCTCCGGCGTGATCTACACCCTCTTTGACAACATCGATGCCGTGATCGGCGGCGCGGGCAGCGACTCGCTCGAAGGCCCGCCCATGGACAACGTCTGGCATCTGACCGGCCCGAATACAGGGACGCTAAATGGCGATTTCTCCTTTACCTCGATTGAGAACCTGACCGGTAATGCCCTGTCTGATACCTTCATCGTCGACCCCGGTGCGTCGGTTGACGGCGCGATTAACGGTATCGGCGGCGGTGACACCATCGACTTCAGCGGCTACAACGTGCCGATTTATGTCGATCTTGGTACGGGCCTGGTGCTGATCAATGGCAATCCGGGCGCAATCCCCGGCGGCCTCTCGAACTTTGCGAATGTCATCGGCGGCAGCGCCAACGATACGCTGATTGGCAACAGCAGCGATAACTCTCTGTACGGCGGTGCGGGCGACGATATCCTGAGCGGTCTGGGCGGTAATGATATCCTCGACGGCGGTGAAGGCAACGATACCATCGACGAACACACCGCAACCAACCCGGTGAACATCAACCTGACGACCGGCACCGCGTCCGGCATCGACATTGGCAACGACACGCTCTCCAACCTGGAGAACATCATCGGCGGCAGTGGCAACGATACGCTGATCGGCGATGACGGCGACAACTGGATCACCGGCAACGAGGGTAGCGATCTGATCGACGGACGCGGCGGGAACGACACCTTCGACGAACACAACACTACCCAGGGTATGAACGTCAATCTGCCGGGCGGCACGGCGACCACGACCAGCGGCGCGGCTTACACTGACACGCTGCTGAGCATCGAGAATGCTTTCACCGGTTCTGGCAATGATACGCTGATCGGCGATGATGGCGACAACATCCTGGGCAGCGGCAACGGCAACGACAGCGTCGACGGCGGCGCAGGCAGCGATACCTACGATCAGCGCTTCGTGACGCTCGATATGTTCGTCGACCTGATGTTCGGTGCCAACCAGTCGCAGTTTGGGGCGTACGTCGATCAGCTTTCGAATATTGAGAACGTTACGACCGGCTCCGGCAATGACCAGGTTTACGGTGACGATGGTCCGAACGGACTCAACGGCGGACCCGGTAACGACAGTCTCTATGGGCGTGGCGGCGACGACACCTACTATTTCTGGAACGACTTTGGCACCGATTGGGTATACGAGACTACCGGATCGGATACGATGAACTTCACCGGTGTCACTTCCAACCTGACTGTTATCCTGAACAACAATGTCCAGGGTGGCTATGGTGCCAACACTGCCACTCATCCAGACGACCTGATCGAGGTTGTGATCGGCGGTCAGGGTGACGATACCTTCCAGTTTGGCAGTGACGGGGCCACGTTTGCCGGAGGTATCGGCCTGCTCAACGGATATGAGGGCAGCGACACCATCGACTATTCGATATACACCACTTCGATAAACGTGAACCTTGAGACCGGCAGTGCAACCGGACTCGGCGGTATCATCAGTATCGAGAACGCCATTGGCGGCAGTGGCGCTGATACCTTTACCTCCAATGCATTGCTCAATACATTGGACGGCGGCCCTGGCTATGACCGTGCCTACTGCGTTGACTGCGGTATCGACAATCTGATCAATATCGAGTGGTGGCAGTGCCTGGGCGTTGGCGGTGGCGGTGGTAAAGTTTCCGGTGTCGAAACGATTGCACTGGTCGACGCACCTGCTCTGCCCTGGATTGTCATCGGCGGCGAGGTCTTTATTCCGCTCAGCCCACTCAGCCCGACCGTTATCATCAGTGACCGCGTCATTGAGCGCGAAGATGTCGAAATGTTGGCGGGTGACCTGGTAGTTGTTCCGGCAGCGATTGCCGAAGCCGCCCGGCTGCTGGCGCTCGAAACCATCGATCTGCTGGCTCCGCTTCCCGCCGGGTTGGAATTTGTCTCGGCGCTTGATATTACGCTCTACAACGGTATGACCGTCCTCGATACGCTGCCCGGCGGCGCGCTGCAAACTATCTCCTTCGCCATCCCGCAGGAAATGGCAGGGCGCGACCTGGTAGTGCTGTACTATGACGCAGCCAATCAGCGCTGGATCACGCTCGATGGAACGCAGGTAGACCTGACCGGCGATGTCTTAACACCGTTCACCAGCCTCGTACTGAACCTGCTGTACTGGGATGAGACGCTCAACAACGGCGAGGGCGGCTGGCTGGCGATCAGCATCCCGGTGGTAACGCTCGCTGGCCTGGACGGTGACTGGCTGATGGCTACATCAGCAAAGATTCGGGCCTGGGACAGCGTACTCGGCACCTGGCGCGAACTCGATGCGCCGTTGACACAGGTTCGCATTGAACTCAACGTCGACAACGGACGCCCGTTGACGGTTGTCCGATACTGGAATGCTGATCTGAATGATGGGTTTGGGGATTGGGTGACACTCTGCGCGCCGGTCATCGAACGCTATGCAACCAGTGACTCCTGGCAGAGCATCGACAGCTGGACACTCTCCTGGGACGAAACACTAAACGACGGTACTGGTGGCTGGCACATCTGGCCGGTGTCGCTGCTGGCTCACGGGCCAGTTGAGAATGGCCTGATCGCCGGTTGGAGTACACTGCCTGACGATCTGGCGCAGACTACTCCGGCCTTCGATATCATCGACGGGCGGGTGGTGGTCTACACCAACCTGACGGGCACCTTCGTGCTGGCCGCGCGGTAGATGCCGACAATCACATTATGAAAATCGACGAGGCGCAACAGCGCCTCGTTTTAATTCCCCTCTATGAATATCTCTCGCTGCTCTCTCACAGTTCACCAGGGCCGTTTTAAGGCGGTTTTGCCCGCTTCGGGTAATCTGGGGCTTAAAAGCCTTTGACCCCCTTGTTGGCAACCTTCGAATCTTCGACATAGCGGCGCGGCATGGTCAGGCTGTTCCATCCGCCCGCTTCCTGCAAGGCGAAGGGGTCGGTGCCGCTTCGGGCGGCGTGGGTGGCCCAGTAGTGTCGACAGTCGTGGGCGCTCAACCCCGCGATGCCGATCTGCTTTCCCAGGTAGCGCACCCGCTTGGTGATCGCCCGCTCGGTCATCCCGGCACTGGTCAGTTCCCCGCCTTTTCGACTGCTGCGCAGCAGCGGGCCTTTGTCGGGCGCATCTCCGCCCATCATATAGGCATAGGCGGTCCGGAGCGTGTTGGCGGTCAGGGTGTGAACCTGCTCCTTGTCAACCTTTGGACGGTAAAAGCGCAGTTCACCGGTTTTTAGATCGATGTTCTCTACCTTGATCAGCGCGACCTCACCGCAGCGGAGACCGTGTTCGAGCAGCAGGCACATCAGCAGCGCGTCACGCCGTCCCTGGGGCGTATCGGGCTGTTCGCGTAACTGCACAGCTTGTTCGTGTGACAGGCGGGTCGGCTCTGACTTCTTATCACCAACACGGGTGACCCGCCGTTTCTGGTCGACGCGCTTGCTTTCTTTGTGGCTGAACCCGGTGACCGTTCTGATCATGGCGTGTTCGGAGCCATCAATTGCCCCGGCCTTGAACGCCAGCCCTGCATATGTCTTGACGGTCGACAGGCGAACATTGACGCTGCCGACCGCGTAGCCGCCGGAGAGCATCCAGCGCTTGAAGCCCTCGACGATGCCCCAGGTCATCCCGTTCCAGGCATCGGGATCGGTTTGCAGTGCATCTGAATTGATCGGCACCCCGGCGTCGTTGAGAAAATCGGCAAACAGGCGGAGATCGGCTTTCTGGCGGCGGAGCGTGTTTTCGGCGCGACGGCTGACGTAGTCGGCGAAAACGCCCTGCGCGGCGGCGAAGTTGGCCGCACGCCCGGCCTGGTGCAGCGCGAAGTTCTCGTATGGGGTCGCCGTGGCGAGCGACTTTTCCTCTTCGACGATTTCTCCGTGTATGATCATGTCATCGGATGGTGAAGTGGTCATAAAAAGGCGCTTTCTGCTGGAAATTGGATTTTGGTTCCGATTTGTTTAAATAATCAGCACTGATATTATTACGATACAATCAGGTTGTCAAGCGCATATTTTCGTCCGGGCGGCTTGCCAGCTTAGAACGCGCGTGCTATCCTAAGATTCTATCCGTAAACTCGCTTCGCTCGTTTCGGATAGAAGATCGATATGGGAAGACAGGGAGATTGCTGTGACACTTGAATTTCACAAACTGACTCCACAGATCGAGCGTATGGGGGAATACTTCATCGGGCAGGAGGAAGACACGCGAGATAAACTTGCCCTGGCGCTGGAACTGCTGGCCCAGTATACCGATGGTTCGCTTCTGCCGATGATCCACGAGCGCGTACAGGACGCGGTTAATAAAGACGCAGGATATCGCGGCGCAAAACCCCTCGACGAGCCGATTGCCGACGCATACAATCCGGCCCTGCTCCCCGAATCGGCGACCATCGTGGCGACTGACGGTTCCCAGGTTCCGCCCGACCGGCATGGTGCGGCAGAATATTACGTGATCAACACTGGGACGATTGTTGTCTGTCATGGAACTGGCGAGCCGCCGATCATTTCCAGCGATCCGCACCTGTTCTACGAAAATGAATATATGCGCATAGAAGGCTGGGGAGCTACCAATGCATCGACCGTCGCGGCGCGGCGAACGGTCGCCGAGATGGCGGCACTGGCAGAAGGAACCTGGGGGCAGCGCAGCGAACCACGCCCGCTGATCGCGCTGCTCGACAACCCACTGCTGTTGATCGGTATGGGGGTCGAAGTGCCCGACCGCGATCAACTAAAGGCGCTTTACTTCGATGCGATGACCCGGCTGCTCGATGTCGGTGCCGGGCTTGCCGGATACACCGACCGACCGCGCAGCCGGTACGTGGTCGGTTTGCTGCACCTGATGGACCTTCACAACCGGTCGGTCGATATCACACGGAAGGTGCTGTCCAATGATGGCCGGTTGGAGGGATTGTTCGATACGGCAATTTACAGCACAATCCTTCCGCCGGGGACTCGTTCGGCGTTGTTCGTGCAGATGTCACCACTTAACAAGGAATTCAAGTACAGCGGCGGCGATACGCACGAGATCGCCTTCTTTTACATGAATGTTGCAGCCGAAGGACGTCCGCCAAAACTGGCGCGAGTCGAGGTGCCAATGTGGGTTGCAGAGAATCGCGGGTTGATCGCCGAGATGCAGGTATTGATCTACCATCAATGCGGGCAGGTCGTCTCGCGCTACCCGTATGTACTGACCCGTGCGCATGAACTGGCGATCATCAAGCACGACGAAGCTATCCAACTCGACACAATGGTGCGGGTGACCCTGACACGCTGCGGCCTGGAAGCCACCGAAAGCGAGAAGCAGTCGGGGAAGAACGCTGTATCGGGGAAAAAGACCCGGTTTGAACTCTAAGGTGTGAAAGGGAACACATATGGCTGACGAATGGGACAATCCGATCGGATATGTGCTGCGGGCCAGCACCGCCGGGTTTTCCGCCGGGGCGCGGGTTTTGGATATCGATAAACCGGCTTTTGGCATGATCGTGCAGACTCGACCCTCCCCGGCCAACCGTGAGGTTGTTTACGGGTTGATGTACGACATTCACATCGACGACGACCCGCTGATCAGGCAGCTTGTGCTGGCCGACGCGGTCAGCGCGGAGACGATCAGCGACCAGCGGCATCATCGCATTGTGCCGCTGGAAATGAGTGTTCTGGCGATTGGGTTCCGCGATTATGACGACGCGGTGCGCCACGCCCTGCCGCCGCGTCCGCCACTGAGCCTCGATCCGGTTTACGTCTGCACGCCTGACGAAATTCGCGAGGTGACAGCCCGTTTCGATTTCTTCCGTATGGTGCTGGGTGCGTCACAGGTGCCGGGTGAACAGCTATTAGCGGCCACGCTGTTGATTGCCGCGCAAACACTGCCTGAAAACGATCAATACAACTTTCTGGTCGAGGCAGGGCGTGAAGCCGCCCGCCTGTTAAGTGGCGACGCGGCCCGGCTCGATTATCTCTTGAAACTGATCTACCCGGCCTAGAGGAAGATGATATGGCGAAAAAAGCTGCAAATGAACTGGATCAATTTTTCGGGGTGCGCTCGCCGCGATTGGGTGTGGTCACCGGCGGATCGCTCAACCGGGGGCTGGATGTCCGGCTCGACCCGGATGTCGATGTCGAAATGCTGGCGGTTGGCCGTTACGTGGTCGTCCATGCCCAACACAAGCGCTTTTTCTGCATGATCACCGATATCAGCCTGGACAATACCAACGTTCAGATCACGATGACCCCGCCCGATGTGCAGTCGAACCCGTACCTGGCCGATGTCTACCGGGGAACAACCACCTTTGCCACGATTCACATCGCCCCGATGCTGATCATCGGTGAAAACAACACGGTCGAGCCGGTGCGCACCATTCCCCCACACTTCCAGGAAGTGTGGACAGCCACCGAGCGCGACATCAACGACGTGTTCGGCGACGAGGACGAGAATCACTTCAACATCGGGTCGCCGCTGGAACTGCTCGATACGCAGGTGAACGTCAACCTGAAACGGCTGACCGAGCGCTCGGTGGGGGTTTTCGGCAAGAGCGGCACCGGCAAGAGCTATCTGACCCGCGTGCTGCTTTCGGGGATTATCGCCCGGAACGCGGCGGTCAACCTCGTCTTCGATATGCACAACGACTACGGCTGGACGGTTTTTAATGAGGAGGGACTGCAGGACAAGGGTCTCAAGCAGTTATTTATGTCAAAAGTGGCGATTTTCACGCTGGATGAAGAATCTTCGCGGCGAAGACAGGCAAAAACCGATTTCGTCGTCCAACTGGCATACAGCGATATCGAGCCGCAGGACCTGGCGGCGCTCAGGCAAACAATGGACCTCTCCGATACGATGCTCGACGCGGCTTACCGGCTGCGGCAGATGTGGGGACGCGGCTGGATTCAACAGCTTCTGACCGCCGAGCCGGACTTGATCGAAGACCTGATTAACACTACGACGATCAACGGCGCGGCCCTGAGCGCGCTGATCCGCCGCCTGGAACGCTTCAAGCGGTTCGATTTCATCGTGCCGGAAAAAGTCGACGATTCAGTGCAGGCGATTCTCAATATGCTGGAACAGGGAATGCATGTCATCCTGGAATTCGGGCGCTATGGTAACAACCTGACTGCCTACATCCTGGTCGCCAACTACCTGACACGCCGAATCCGGGAGCGGTACGTGGAGCGAATCGAGGCATCGCTGGGCGACGAGAGCAAGCAGCCGCCGCAGCTATTGATCACCATCGAGGAGGCGCACAAGTTCCTCGATCCACAGATCGCCCGGCAGACGATCTTCGGGACGATTGCCCGCGAACTGCGCAAGTACAAAGTGACGCTGCTGGTCGTCGATCAGCGGCCCAGCGCCATCGACGAGGAAGTGATGTCGCAGATCGGGACGCGGGTCACGGCGCTGCTCGACAACGAGCGTGACATCAGCGCGGTGCTGATGGGCGTCAGCGGGGCGCAGGGACTGCGCGAGGTGCTGGCCCGGCTCGATACGCGCCAGCAGGCGATTGTGCTCGGCCACGCCGTGCCGATGCCGGTGGTGATCAAGACCCGGTCGTATGATGCGGCGTTCTATGCGGCGATGACCGGGATTATCAAGGGAAAGGGCGTCAAAAAGGGCGGAAAAGCCCTGTATGGCGACGAGGATTTCGAGGGGTTTGACTGAGCAGGCCAATCCCGGCGCTGAAGCACCGGGCTAAAAATGGATAGCTGTCCGGTGGTGACTGGGATATGAAGCTGTCCAAACTTATGGGAAGTTTTTTATGAAGCTCGTATTCTGGCAGGGATTTGATCATTACTGGCAAAAGGAGTCACACCGTCTGAACCGGTTTGGATCGCATGTTTCAAGTGACGAAAGCAATTCAGGCCTGCATCTTACCTTTACAAGCAGCATGCTGATCGGGCGCTTCCCGCATGACATTGCACATATTTACAGCCTTGTCGATCTGATCGACGTGCCTACCGGCCAACAGATCGAGGGTGAAGCCACCTTTGAGGTCGAGGGGAAGCTGGGTAAACTGGCCGAAGTGCGTGGTGAGAAAATCGAGGTGACGCTGCCGGGAAATCTTACCGGTGCGCCTGTGCTGCGCGGATTCGACATCGAGGCGTTGAATTATCCACACGGCTTTCACACACGGGGATTCGGATTTCTGCTGGATGATATTGAACTCACCGCCGGATCGGATCAGACGGTCGTATCGTTCGTGCCAAAGATATTCATGCACCCGGCGAAAAGCCCTGATCCCTTTACCGACCCGGATCGCTTCGTGTGGCGGGTGATGCCGTTCCCCAGGAACATCGAGCCGCATACGCCTTCTGAGTTCAAATACAGGATGACTCTGTACTATGCGGTGATAGCCGCCGATAACGACCAGGTAAAGATTACTATCCCCGCTGGAGAGCGCCAGGTCAAGCTGGAGCATTACGCCCGTCGAAGATCGCCCCGTGCGGCGGCCTACAATCTTCAGGGGGCGGGCGGCGGGGAATATCCGATGGCGGCGCTGGGGATTCGTGGCTTCAGGTGGGAACTCCGCGACTGGGAGCGCACGGTTCATAATGGCCGCTACCTGCGGAAACTCGGCTGCCTGATCGACGGGTTGAGCTATGGCCCGGACTCCGGCGAGATGAGCTACAACGCCCGGATGGATTTTAGCAACGGGCGGCGCAGGCAGGATTCGGAGCCGCGATTCATCTGGGGGCGGGTCGTCCGCGTGTATCGGCGCTTCTCGAACATCGAAAAAGAGGCAAAGCGGCGCACCTATCGCACGAGCTACGGCTTTCATGCCGTTCACACGCTTTACCCCGTACTGTTCCAGTTCCGGAAAGCAGTTGATCCTGTCTATCCCGTTGCGAGGTTGTATAATCGCATCGACAAGGCCGTGACCGTGCAAAGTGAAATCATTCTACCGAAATAGAGAGAACAAAAATGCCCAAAAGTGGCGTGATCATTCTGAAACAGGGGCGTGAGAAATCGGCCCTGAACTTCCACCCCTGGATATTCTCCGGAGCAATCGATACCAAACGCACTAATCAGCACGAGATCGAAAACGGTGCACTGGTCGAGGTGCGGGACTATCAGGGTCAGTTCGTCGGGCGGGGCATATTCAACATCGATTCGGCGATCCGGGTGCGGCTGTTGAGTTGGGATCAGAACGAGGCAATTGGCCCCGCGTGGTGGCGGGTGCGGTTGGCGCAGGCGATTGCTGCACGGCAGACACTGGCCGAACGCGACGACCTGAGCACGTATCGATTGGTCAATGCCGAGAGCGACGGGCTGCCCGGCCTGATCGTCGACCGGTATGGCGATTTTCTGGTGGTACAGTTCCTCACGCTGGGCGTCGAGGTGCGGAAAGAGATGATCATCGAGGCGCTGTCCGACCTGATCAAGCCGCTGGGAATCTACGAGCGCAGTGATGTCGATGTGCGGCAGAAGGAAGGGTTAGATGAGTCGGTTGGCCTGCTGTGGGGTGACCCCCTGCCTGAACGGGTCGAGATTGTGGAATACGGTGTGCGTTACCCGGTCGATATCCTCCAGGGGCACAAGACCGGCTTTTACCTCGACCAGCGCGACAGTCGGCACTGGCTGCTGACCAGCCCGCTGGTCGGAGGGCGGGACGTGCTCAACTGCTTCGCGTTTACGGGCGGATTCGGCGTGTGTGCGGCGCTCAACGGGGCGGCTTCGGTGGTGAACGTCGACTCGTCGCAGCCCGCGCTCGATATCGCCCGCGAGACGATGTCGATCAATGGATTAGAGAGCGGCGACGCGACATATGTCAATGCGGATGTGTTTGCCCAACTACGCGAGTACCGGGAGGCAGAACGCGAATTCGACCTGATCATCCTCGATCCGCCGAAGTTCGCCCACAGCGCGAAGCAGGTCGAAAAAGCCTCGCGCGGGTACAAGGATATCAACATGCTGGCCTTTCAATTATTGAGGCCGGGTGGATTACTGGCGACGTTTTCCTGCTCCGGGCAGGTGTCGCCGGACTTATTCCAGAAGATCGTATTCGGGGCGAGCGCCGACGCCGGGGTGCAGGCGCAGATCATCAAGTGGCTGGCGCAACCGGAGGACCACCCGGTGCTGCTGTCATTCCCGGAAGGGCGTTATTTGAAGGGGTTGATCTGCCGGGTGATGCGGTAAGGCAATCATCAATTGCGGTCATCACTCACGGCAGCTATACGCGCTGGCCTCGGATTATCGCCACCCGGACGGCTCGGCCAGCCTTCCCGCTGCAAGGCCCGATCACCATCTGTTTCTTCCGTCTGATCGTGAAAGAGCACCTGATAAGTTGTATAGGGCAGGTCAATACCTGCTTCAGTTAACGCCTGAATGACAGCTTCGATGATGTGCGCCTGCATGTTAACCACGTTGCTGCGAACCGAGGATGTCCACCAGCGGGCGCGAATGTTGATGCTGCTTGACGTTAATTCCCAGACAAATGCTTCTGGCTTCGGCTCCTTCAATGTAAAATCTACTTCTTCGATTGTTTTGATAATCAACTGTTTGGCGAGTGAAATATCATCATTACACCCGATCCCGAAATCGTATTGAGAGCGGCGTATGGGGAAGGCCGTATTAACCGTCACCGACTGCGTGAACAGGTCGGAATTGGGAATGACAACCAACCGGCCATCGTACATTTTTATCAGAGTCGCGCGGGTCTGAATATCCTGTACGGTCCCTTCGTAGTCACGCACTACAATCTGATCACCGATCTTGAACGGCTGCGTAATAAACAGCAGAATCCCAGCCAGGAAATTCTGCAATATATCGCGGAAGGCAAATCCAATCGCTACGCCGCCTATGCCCAGCGTCTCAATCACTTGGGCAGCGGTAAAATTCGGGTAGATAATCGGCAGTGACACCAGCGCTCCGATCAGGATGATCACGGCACGTGTCAGGCGGCCCAGGACAAGTGAGGCGGTGGGTGGCATATTGGTCTGTTCTGAAATGCGCTGCACAAGACGTTTCAACAGACTGGCTGCGATAAAAAATACGGCAAAGACAATAATTGCAACAATCAGGTTTGGCAGTTGTTCAATGATACTCAGAATCATCGACCTGACTTTATCAATAGCCGGTGTAAGATCAAACATTATTAGCTCCCTTTTTCTGCTCGATTGAGCAACTATCCCTGTCGTATAGAACTGGAGGTATAGTCCCAGAATGTTGATGCCCTAATCTTCCAGGGCTTCTTCTTCGGCGGTTTTGGCGAGGCGGGCGAGCTTGGCGCTGGTCTCGCGCCAGGAGATGCGGCTCAGGCCGAGCTTCTGGCGAAGCTGGTCAGAGGGCATGTCATTCTGAAAATCACGCAGCGCGGATGTCCAGCGCAGGGTTTCAAAGGACATGCGCTCACGACTGACACCCGCCGCGTCAGCCACATCGCGGAGGACGTACTCCAGGTTGCGAGCGGTGCAGTCGAAGATGCTGCCTTTTGGCTGGCGCTGTTCGAGATACTCGTCGAGAACCTTCAACCATTCGGGGGCAACGCTGATCTTTCGCTCCTTATAGCGCATCTTGGGATTAGCGTAGCGAATCCAGATGAAAGGCGATTTTGGATCGGAGCGGTCGATATCCCTGAGCGTCAGTTCCATGCATTCGCTCTTTTTGATCCCGGTCTGGAGCAGAAGCGTGAGCAGCAGCAGGGGGCGGGCATCGGGTTTTTCTTTGTCGGTGCGCATTGACTGCGAGACGAGCAGTGCCTGCTCAACATCTTCGGTGAAAAGAACTTTAGGCAGTGGACTGCTGACCGGCTTCTGGATGATCGCGTCGGCAGGGTCTTTGGCGATGGCACGTTCTTCATAAAGATAGCTGAAAAAGTTCTTGAGGGTCGTCACCCGGCGGGCGTAGGTTTTCGGGCTGCACGGTTTGCCGCGTTCGGTGAGCATCCAGTGCAGGAACTTGTTCAGATCGTCGGTTCCCAGCGAGCCGATGGCCCGCTTTTCCCCGGCCCAGGAACCAAGCAGGTTGAGATCGCTCTTAAATGCCTTGATCGTATGAGGCGAAGCACCACTGAGTTTCAATGCAACCAGGTGGAACTCGACCGCTTTGGTGAACGGCGTATCCGGGTCAAGGGGGAGTTCGCCTTCCTGCTTCTCCTCCTCTGGAGCCTGAGGTTTTTCGCCGAACATGGAAAGCTGCGTGAAATCATCCATCACGGTGCCCTTTCCCTTCAAAGTGCATCGAACGCGGTAGAAGAACGCTGGATTTTCGCCGCAAAGGAGATTGATTCCGTTGTGCGCCTGGACAGAAATCGACCGGCTTTACGCCATTCCGATCTCTATCACTGAGCAGTTTCGTTCAGGGACACTGCCTGCTTTCTAGTCTAGCCAGAAAACCTCAGACAGCAAGGTGCTGATCTTATTCGTGTCGGGGATCAGGACGGAAGCACCTGCCGATGTCGTATACGGGGAGACGTAATCGGAGTTGATCACACCGGAGCGGATATCGTCGCGGGAGATGTCTTCGGCGAGAAGGGCGAGGCTGACTATTTCTTCAAGGGTCATATTGGTGGTGATGCTGTCACTCATCGTCTGATAAAGCACCGGGGATTTTTCGACGAGGGTTGGCAACATCGAAAAGCTGATGACCCGGTCACGGATAGCAAAGAGGATATCCTGCTGACGCTGGGCGCGGTTGAAGTCGCTGTCGGTATAGCGGGTCCGGGCGTATTTCAACGCCGTTTCGCCATCCAGGTGCTGCTGCCCGGCGGCGATATAAAACGGATCGTATCCATAGTACATATCGGGATAATTCGAGTCGTAAATCTCTCTCGGTACGTAGATATCGATCCCGCCAATCTCGTCGACAAGGGTGACGAAAGCATCAAATTCAACCAGGACGTAGTAGTTGACGTGCACACCCAGGTTGTACTGGATCGTCTCGATGGTCAGGTTGCCGCCGCCCAGAGGATAGGCCGTATTGATACGGTTGAGGCCGTAGCCCGGAATATCGACATAAAGATCGCGGGGGATGGAAATCACGCCGCCGACTTTTTCTTTGGGATCGACCATCAGCAGCATCATCGAGTCGGTGCGAGGGCGTGCCCCGCCGCGCTCGGACGGACGGGTATCGGCACCGAGCAGGAGGATCGTCACACGCTCTTCACCCTCCCAGACATGCGCATTGCCGACATCGAGCGTCGGGGCCAGGAATTCGGGGTTGGGTGTGGCATTCGGGATGGCGGTCGGGATACCCTCCATTGCGGCGAAGGGGGTAGACCCCACGAGATAACGCAGGAAAAACGCGACAAGCAGACTCAGTGCAATCGTCCCGGCGAACAGTCCCACCATACCAAAAACCGTGCCGATTGGCCCCAGCTTCGGGATGCGTGTGTGGGCGACTAGCCTGTTCAGGCTCTTAAATGGCCCCTGTTTAGGCAGCGCAAAGACGGGCCTTCTGGTAGATTTCGTTTCCGGGTGTGCTGGAGTCTGCTGTTCCATATTCGCTCTTCAATAAGTCTTCACGGCTGATTGTACCCATTTGTCAGGTTTTGATACAATCCGCTCGCAGGTTTCAGCCACAGTTTGGATATAAATACCAAATCCGAGGGACAATCGTGACAAAAACCGCCCACAATTTTGACTCACCGCAGGATTATCCGCGAGCCGACTGGCGGGTGATCATCCACCGGGAAGCCGACGGCCCGCTTAATATGGCCGTCGACGAAGCCATCGCCGAAGCGGTTGGGGAGGGTTCGGCTCCGCCGACGCTGCGATTTTATGCCTGGAACCCGGCCTGCCTGTCGCTGGGATACAGCCAGCCTGCCGCCGATGTCGATTTTGGGCGGCTGGCGGAGCATGGCTGGGATATCGTTCGGCGGCTGACTGGTGGGCGGGGCATTCTCCACGTTGACGAGCTGACCTATTCGGTTGCCGCGCCGGAAGATGACCCCCGGGTCGCGGAGGGCGTGGTAGAAAGCTATCGACGCCTGAGCCAGGGCCTCCTTGCCGGATTGGACCGGCTCGGTGCGCCGGTCAACTCGGAGCGGGCCGATGGAGAAGCGCGAAAGTTCAAAGGGGCAGTGTGTTTCGAGATGCCCTCCGACTACGAATTGACGGTCAACGGACGTAAGTTGATCGGCAGCGCACAGACTCGGCGCCGGAACCGGGTGGTGATGCAGCACGGCGCGCTGCCCCTGTTCGGCGACCTGGGACGAATCTGCGAGGCGCTGGCCTTTGAGGGCGAAGCGGAGCGGGAAGAAGCGCGGCGGCGGGTACTGGAACGGGCGATTACACTCGAAGAAGCGCTGGGACGGTTGGTGCCATTTAGTGAAGTGGTACAGGTGTTGATCGAGGGATTCGGAGAGGCATTGAACCTGGATTTTATCGAGCAGGGGCTGACCGAAAAAGAAAAGTCGCGCGCAGAAGATCTGCGTGCGACCACGTATGCAGCGGAGGAGTGGACGTTCCGCCACTAAATAGCTATGAGCCGGTGACCTCCATGAAATCTTCGACGGCCCAGCCGGAGCGATCCTCGTCTTCCGGGTCGACGATGTACCACCAGATGTAGTCGTCCATTACGCGCGGGCCATCCTCGACGGTGTAGGCTTCACCATCGTTAGCGACAAAGAAATAGGTATATTCCAGCCCAGGCCCCTGGCGGACGGCCAGCCCAGCCCCTTCGGTGCCATTGATGACAATCCTGTCGCCGACCTGGATCGGCGTACCGGGGCTTTCATCCACAGTTTCTTCGGTGGGCGGCGTTTCTTCGGTTGGAACCGTCTCGGCGGCTTCCTGTGTGGCGGTTGGCGATTCCGACTCCTCGTCGGGCGCGGATGCACCGAGCGTCGGGGTGTTGGTGATCACGACAAAGATTGGTGTTGGTGAGGACAGCCCGGTCGAAGCGACCCCCTTGTTAGAAAGTGCCACATACCACATGCCGCAGGTGATCGCAGCTACAGCGAGGATTACGATCACAAAGCCCCACCAGGGAACAACCAGCCCTGAACGACCAGAGTCGGGCTGCGATTGCGATGATCGGGAAGACCGCGCAGGACGCTGCGTGCTCTTTTTCCCCTTCAGGTCAGGACCAGCCGGGAGATCGGGACGGTGGGTGACCTGAGTCGGCGCTTCCTCTGGCCGGGTCAGGCTGGGAATACGCTCAGATGGTGGTCGCGCATCGAGCGGCACCTGGCGGCGGGTCTGCTGTGAGGGATCGGGACGGCGTTTTTCGCTCATAGGGTGTAGTTTTATCGTTTTTTGGCGCGAATGACAAGCAGGCTGAAGTCATCGAAGGCTTCGGCGCGTCCGCGATGAGACTGGACGACATTGTAAATCGTCCGGGCGATCCGGTCGGCATCGTACATTCTTACGCCGCGTACGAGGTTTGCCAGTCCCTCGCTGCCAAACGAGTCCCCTTCCATATTACGCATGTCGGTAACGCCGTCGCTGTAAATGACGAGCGTATCGCCTGGTTCAAAAACGACCTCCTGCACTTCGAACGGCATGGTCAGTTCGGGCCACAATCCCAGGAAGCGGCCCTTTCCACTCAGGAATTTGGTCGAGCCATCGTTACGCACCAGCAAAGGCTCGTCGTGCCCGCCGCGAACATAGCGGAAAGTCCTTGTTTCCAGGTCGATCACGCCGTAGATCGCGGTGACGAACATATCGTAGGCGGAGGATTCGATCAGCCCATTGTGAACGGCGAGCATCACATCGGCGGGATCGGCATTGTGGCGGCATTCAGTAAAGAAGAGGGTGCGGGCAACGGCCATAAACAGGGCAGCATGGGCGCCCTTGTCGGAAACATCGGCGAGCAGCACGGCGACTTTGCCATCGTCGAGAATATGTACATCGTAAAAATCGCCGCCTACCTGCCGGGCGGGTTCAAACATAGCCGAGAACTCGAAACCTTCGACGGTTGGCAGGTTGGTGGGGAGCAGGCTTCGCTGGGCTTTCGCCGCGACTTCAAGCTGGGCTTCGAGCGCGGCTTTTGCGATCCGGTCGGCCTGGGCTGCTTCGAGTTCTGCGTAGGCTTTGGCCAGCTCCTGATAGCGCTGCTCCAGGTCTTCGATAGCACGCTGGTCGGTTTCCCGCACGATGTCGATCATCGTGTTGAGGATGTTGCGGCCCATCGACGGGCTGGAACTGAAGACTTCGTCAAAGTCCTGCTGTGAGACTTCAAGCACATCGGTTTCCACGATGGTGGTGACGGTTGCCGCGCGTGGTTCACCGGTGATCAGGCCCATCTCGCCGAAATATTCGCCTTCTCCCAGAAACCCCAGCACAAAATCCTCGTCGGTGCCTTCCAGGTCACGGGTCACGGCGACCTTGCCTTTGGTGATCACGTAGAACTTATCCGCCGCTGCCCCTTTCTCGCATAGAATCGTGTTGGTTGGATAGTTCTTCTTGACAGCAACCGTGCGAAGCATATCGACCGCTTCGTTGTCAAGCCCTTTGAATGCTCTCTTGATAATTGCGGTATGGCCGGTTCTGCGTTTCATCACAGTCGTTCCTTCTTCCATTCCATGACCCGCTCAAGGGGCCAGGTGTTGACCACATCTTTGGCTTCCACCCAGCCGCGCCGGGCGGTTGCCACGCCATAATGCATATTGGATAGACCCGCCGGACTGTGCGCGTCGGTGCTGATGGTCAGTTTGATGCCCATCTCGACGGCCCGCCGGGCATGCGTATCGTCCAGATCCAACCGGTGAGGGTTTGCGTTGATCTCCAGGGCGACATTCTCCCCGGCGGCGGCTTCGAAAACGGCGTCCATGTCCAGATCGGCGGGTTCCCGGTCGGGGATCATCTGTCCGCGCGGGTGGCCGATGATGTCGACGTAGGGATTCTGGATCGCCTTCAGCAATCGATCCGTAATCTTTTCACGCGGCTGGCGCAGGCCGGTATGGAGCGATGCCTGCACGAGATCGAACTGAGCCAGTACGTTGTCGTCATAGTCTAACGTGCCATCGGCTTTGATCTCAACTTCTACCCCGTGAAGGACGGTGAATGCCCCGCCCAGTTCAGCGTTGACCCGGTCGATCTCCGCGCGCTGGGGAGCCACATCCTCCGGGGCAATGCCCTGAGTCACACCCAACCCGTAGCTGTGATCGGTGATCAGAATGTATTTGTAGCCACGTTCCATCGCTGCTTGGGCCATCGCCATGATACTTACCGCGCCATCGCTCCAGGTGGTGTGCATCTGGAGATCGCCCTGTATATCGCCCAGGGTGATCAGATCAGGAAGGCAATCTTCGAATGCAGCGTCGATCTCACCCCGGTCTTCGCGCAGTTCAGGGGGAATATAGGGCAGTCCGAGTGTCGCGTAGACCTGTTCCTCGGTTTCGCACAGGATTTCCTCGCCACCGCCAATGGGTATGAAGCTGTTTTCGCTGAGTGATAATCCCTGCTTCAAGGCCAGTTCTCGCAGCCGGACGTTGTGTTCTTTGCTGCCGGTGAAGTAGGCAAGCAGCGTCCCGTAGCGCTCCGGAGGCAGCACACGCAGATCGACCTGCTGTCCGGAGACGAGTTCGACCGAGGACTTGGTTTCTCCCTGGGCCAATACGCGCTGTACTTCCGGCCTGGCGACAAATGCCCGCATGATCGGGGCGGGCGTGGTGCTGGCGATCAGCAGGTCGATGTCGCCAATCGTGGGGCGATATCGCCGTAGAGACCCGGCAACTTCGCCATGCAATGCCCCCTCGATTTGCAGCAGTGCATCCAGCAGGCGGTGGGCCACCGGGTAAGCCTCGCCGATGGGGATGCGGTCGGTGCGGCGGGAAAGCGCCTCGATGCCTTCGAGAATGTTCTTCTCGCTGCGTGCGCCCATGCCGGGAAGTTCGCGCAATTTGCCCGCTTCCGCCGCCTTTTTCAGTGCCTCGACGCTGGTGATATCCAGTTCTTTCCAGAACAGCGCGGCCCGCTTTGGCCCCAGGCCAGGAACACCGAGCATTTCGACCACGCCGGGTGGGACTTCGGCGGAGAGGCGGCGGTAAAATTCGAGGTCGCCGGTTGTCAGCATTTCCTCGATTTTTGCGGCCAGCGTTGCGCCGATGTTGGGGAGATCGGTGAGGGTGCCTTCCTCGTAGATGGCGTTCAGATCGCGGGGGAGTTCAGCGATTGTCTCCGAGGCTCTTCGGTAGGCAAGCACACGGTGGATGCTCTCGCCTTTCAACTCAAGCATATCGGCAATCGTTCCGAAAATGGCGGAAACTTCCCGGTTGGATACCTTGCTCATGTCCGCTTTCCTGTGCCTGTACGTCGGGATCAGTATACAGTCTGCGAGAAGGCTTGACAATACGACTCCAAGACAGTAGATTGAGATCATCATGTATCAGCCACCCGATCCTGAAGCGTTTAACACGCTGGTATGGGAACTCGCCCGGCAGATTCCTGAAGGGTATGTCAGTACATACGGACAGATCGCCTCGATGATCCCACCGCCTGATGGGGTCGATCTCCTGACGTACCGGCGACTGCGAGCGCTCTGGGTGGGCCGCTCAATGAGCGCGCTGCCCGATGGAAGCGATGTGCCCTGGCACCGGGTGATCGGCGGGAAGGGTTCTATCAGCCTGCCGCCGGGGAGCGCCGCCGCCGAAGAACAGCGTTTTCGATTGGCGGCTGAACAGGTACAATTCGATGTACAGGGGCGGGTCGATTTCCGGTTGGTTGGATGGGACGGCCCCCATGATCACTGGCTGGCGGCGCGAGGGCTGCTGCCGCCGCAATCACTGAAACCCGACAAACCAGAAGCTCCGGATCAACCCAGGCTTTTTTAGATCATACTGGCAAGTGTTATGCAGAAATCGATATACGAATACGTTGGCAATATGCACATTCACAGTGTCTACTCGGATGGCGAACTGACCCATGCCGAGATCGCCGAGGCTGCCATCAAAGCCGGGTTGGATTTTGTGATTGTCACCGATCACAATGTACTGGTCGAAGGGATGGAAGGCTATTATGGTGATCGCCCTGACCGGCGCGTGCTGCTGCTGGTCAGTGAGGAAATTCACGATCCGCGCCGTACTCAACGGGGCAACCATATGCTTGTCTACGGGGCCGAGGGGGAAGTCGCCGCATATGCACCCAACCCCCAGAGAATCATCGACGAAGCGAAGGAACGTGGCGGATTCTGCTTCCTGGCGCATCCCATCGAACGGGCAGCGCCGCCATTTGACGACTATGCCTATTCCTGGCAGAACTGGGACATCGAGAATTATACCGGGCTGGAACTCTGGAACTATATGAGTGAGTTCAAGTCATATCTGACCGGCAAGCTGGCGGCGGTGCGGGCGGCTTTCAATCCGGATAAATACATCAGCGGGCCATACCCGGAGGCACTCGAACTGTGGGATAATCTGCTCATCTCCGGCAAGCGGACGAGGATCATCGGGGGAGCCGATGCACACGGCACAACCTATTCAATGGGACCGTTCAAACGGGTGGTATTTCCCTACGATTTTCTGTTCCAGTGTGTGAATACGCATATTGTCAGCGATGAGCCGATGACCGGGGATTTCCAGCACGACAAGATGCTGGTGCTTCGGGCGATCCGCGAGGGTGCATCATACGTGGGATACAGCAAGCCCGCATCGGCGCGGGGATTCAGGTTCTCGGCGCAAGGCCACCAGGCGGCGGCGATCATGGGCGGGCGTATCCGGCTGGGGCACGGAGTGACCCTTCAATTCGTGACGCCACAGGTGGCCGATATGCGGCTGGTGAAGGACGGCAAAGTGCTGGCCCAGGAGGTCGAAGGGACGCACCGCACCTATATTGCGAGCCAAACGGGAGCCTATCGCGTCGAGGTGTATATCAATTACAAGGGGAAGCCCCGCGGGTGGATTTTCAGCAACCCAATATTTGTCGTTGACTGACAAATAGCGGGCGCGAGAGCGCCCGTTTTTCTTTTCGATCACCGGCGGAGAATATGCTATAATCTCAGTTCTTTCGAACTATTGTTCTGAGTGCCATTGAGCGAGGTAGAAGCATGGCCGATTTTCAACTGGTTTCGGATTTTCAACCCACCGGCGACCAGCCTGACGCGATCCGGGGGCTGGTCGATGGGCTGAGCAAGGGCTACCGGCATCAAACCCTGCTGGGGGCAACCGGCACCGGGAAAACCTTCGTCGTGGCGAATATCGTTGCCGAGATCAATCGCCCGACGTTGATCATCGCGCATAACAAGACACTGGCGGCGCAGCTCTACAGCGAGTTCAAGACCTTCTTCCCGCACAACGCGGTCGAGTATTTTGTGTCGTACTATGATTACTACCAGCCCGAAGCCTACGTCCCTCAGCATGATCTGTACATCGAGAAAGAGGCAACGATCAACGAGGAGATCGACCGGCTGCGGCTGGCGGCGACTGCGGCGGTGGTCAGCCGCCGGGACGTGCTGGTGGTCGCTTCGGTATCGTGCATCTACGGCCTGGGGAACCCCCGCACCTGGCTCGATTCGGCGCTGCAATTGCATACCGGGGAAACGATCCGGCGCGGGACGATCCTCCAGCGGTTGGCCGCTATCCAGTACCGGCGCAACGATGTCGAACTTCAGCCCGGCAACTTCCGGGTGCGCGGCGACACGGTCGAGATCATGCCCGGACACAGCGAAGAAGTGTACCGACTCTCGCTGTGGGGCGACGATATCGAGCGGATCACGTTGGTCAACGCGCTGACCGGTGAAGTGATCGATGAACTGGACGAGATCATGGTATTCCCGGCCAAGCAGTTCATCGCCGAGAGTGACATGATGCGGCAGGCTGTCCACGATATCGAGCAGGAACTGGCCGAACGGCTCGAATTCTACAACGGGCAGGAACGCTACCTGGAATCGCAGCGTATCGAGCAGCGGACGCATTACGACCTGGAAATGCTGCGCGAGATGGGCTACTGCTCCGGGATCGAGAACTATTCACGCCATCTGGATGGCCGCCCGGTAGGGTCGCCGCCCTGGACGCTGATCGACTATTTCCCGGATGACTACCTGCTGATCATCGACGAGTCGCATATGACCGTTCCCCAGATTCGGGGGATGTGGCGCGGCGACCGGAGCCGCAAAGAGACGCTGGTCGATCACGGGTTCCGGCTGCCGAGCGCGCTAGACAACCGCCCGCTGAACTTCGACGAAGTGCAGGCGCGCATCAACCAGGTGATCTACACGAGCGCGACCCCGGCGTCGTTCGAACTGGAACAGAGCGCGCAGGTGGTCGAGCAGATCATCCGACCGACCGGGCTGGTCGACCCTGAGATCGAGGTCAAGCCGGTCGAGGGGCAGGTCGACGACCTGCTGGGGCTGATCAACGAGCGGGTCGAGCGCGGGGAGCGGGCGCTGGTCACGACGCTGACCAAGCGCATGGCCGAGAAGCTCTCCGACTACCTGCTGGAGATGGGATGTAAAGTTCACTACCTGCACAGCGAGATCGACACGCTGGAACGGATCGAAATTCTGCGTGACCTGCGGCTCGGAGTCTACGACGTAGTCGTCGGGATCAACCTGCTCCGTGAGGGCCTGGACCTGCCGGAAGTGTCGCTGGTCGCCATCCTCGACGCGGACAAGCAGGGCTTCCTGCGCTCGGATACGGCGCTGATCCAGACGATTGGCCGCGCTGCGCGGCATGTCAATGGGCGGGTGATCATGTACGCCTCGAAGATGTCGGATGCAATGAAAACCGCCATCGACGAGACGAACCGCCGCCGCGCCAAGCAGGTTGCTTACAACGAGGAACACGGCATCGTGCCGACCAGCATCGTTAAGGAAATCCGCGACCTGACCGACCGTGTCCGCTTGGAAGTGGAACAAGCCGCGCCGGGTTACGAAGTGGGCGATATTCCGCGCGACGAACTGGAGAAGCTGATCGCAGGTCTCGAAAAGGAAATGAAGCAAGCGGCGAAGAACCTGGAATTCGAGAAAGCGGCGATGCTGCGCGATCAGGTTTTCGAACTGCGCGAACTGGCTGTACTGAAATCGACCGGGCGGCGCGATGTGCCGATCTGGGAGCAGGACCGGGTGATGCCGGTCGCCGATCTGGAAGACATAGCCGAGTAAAGCGGAGCGATGGGCCGGGCATGGTTCCGGCCTATATTTTTTCCTCTAAACTATTACAAGAAGACATACAGATCGTTCTGGTGGGGCGATTTATCGTCGATCCGGTAGAAACGGATGGCTTTTGGGAGTAATTGAGAGTCCTTACCTGTAGACTTGTATGCCAGACGGTGACACACCCTTCGGCTGCGGCCAGGAGTAGGACAATAGTAGTGCAAAAAAGGGACAAAAAAAGGCCAATTAGCGTAACCTGGCTGGCTGCTGGTGCGTTTTGTATATCGGTGGGGAACCTGATCGGTGTTTATGGAAGCCTGGTGCGCCGGTCGCTTTACGCGGCGCTCGACCTGGCTGTATCGCCCGGCCTGCTGGCCGGGATGCACGGATTGTGGGGCGTCATCTGGATGACAGCAGCCTGGGGATTGTGGCGATTGAAGCCCTGGGCGCGCCCGGCACTCCTGATCGTTTCCCCCGTTTATGCAGTTTATCATCTTGGACAGCAGGTGTTTCTCGCCCAGGCAGGCTATTTCAGGGGGCGGTTGCCGTTTATGGCAGTGATGGCCGCCGTACTGCTGGGCGGAATTTTCTATGTAATGACCCGGCCCCGCATCAAAGATGCTTTCGAGATCACAACCGGGGACAGGGACTTGCCGGAGGAACTATGACGACCAGCCAGAAGATCGACCACCTTCACGAGATGCGCGAGCAATCAAAACAGGGCGGTGGGGAAGCCCGCATCGAGGCACAGCACGAAAGAGGAAAGATGACCGCCCGTGAGCGGCTCGACGTGCTGCTCGACCCCGGCAGCTTCCGCGAGTTGGACGCGTTTGTCATTCACCGCGAACGCAACTTCGGGATGGATGCACCGGATAAGCAGTTTCTTGGCGACAGCGTTGTCACCGGCTGGGGAACCATTCACGGGCGGCTGGTGTACGTCTACTCGCAGGATTTCACGGTGGTCGGCGGCAGCCTCTCCGAAGTCCACGCCAACAAAATCTGCAAGATCATGGAGATGGCGACGAAGACCGGCGCACCGCTGATCGGGCTGAACGACTCCGGCGGCGCACGCATTCAGGAGGGGGTCGTTTCACTGGGCGGCTACGCGGATATTTTCCTGCGTAACACGATGGCGTCGGGGATCATCCCCCAGATTTCGGCAATTATGGGGCCGTGCGCCGGGGGTGCGGTCTATTCACCGGCGCTGACCGATTTCATCTTCATGGTCAAGAATTCCAGCTATATGTTCGTCACCGGCCCGGACGTGATCAAGGCGGTGACGCACGAGGAAGTCACCTTCGAGGAACTGGGTGGCGCAATGACCCACAGTTCGAAATCGGGTGTTTGCCACGTTCCGACCGAGGACGAAACAGACTGTATGATGTTGATCCGCGAACTGCTGACCTACCTGCCGCAAAACAACATGGAAGACCCGCCCTACGAGCCGAACAGTGACGACCCGCTGCGGAGGGACGCACAGCTAAACGAGATCGTCCCGGACGATCCCAGCAAACCTTACGACATCAAAGAAGTGATCCGCATGGTGGTTGACGATGGGCACTTCTACGAAATTCACGAACACTACGCATCGAACATCGTGGTCGGATTTGCCCGGTTGGGTGGCTACAGCATCGGGATCGTCGCCAACCAGCCCGCCGTACTAGCCGGGGTGCTCGACATCAAAGCATCGGCAAAGGCCGCGCGCTTTGTGCGCTTCTGTGACTGCTTCAACATTCCGATCATCACCTTCGAGGATGTGCCGGGCTTTATGCCGGGCCTCGATCAGGAACACAGCGGGATCATCCGCGAGGGGGCCAAGCTGGTCTTTGCTTACAGCGAAGCGACGGTGCCCAAGATCACGGTGATCACCCGGAAATCATACGGCGGCGCGTACTGCGTGATGAACAGCAAGCATATTCGCTCCGATCTCAACCTGGCCTGGCCGACGGCGGAGATCGCCGTGATGGGACCGGATGGTGCAGTCAATATCATTTTCCGGCGGGAACTGGCCGCCGCTGATGATCCGGTCGCCAAGAAAGCGGAACTGGTTCAGGATTACCGAGACCGGTTTGCGAACCCTTATGTGGCGGCGTCGAGGGGATTTATAGACGACGTGATCGAACCGAAGGAAACGCGCCCACGCCTGATCAATGCGCTCGAAGTGCTGCGTAACAAACGGGCTTCGAACCCGCCCAAGAAGCACGGCAATATCCCGTTATAGAGCCTATCTATCAACTCGCTGCGCTCATTAGTGGATAGGCTTTGTCAGTAACTATCCAAATTATGGATAGTTACTTAGCAGCAGGAGAAAGCAATGGCCGACGCACCAACCTTATTCCGTAAAGTTTTAATCGCCAACCGGGGTGAAGTCGCCGTCCGGGTGATCCGGGCCTGCCGCGACCTGGGCCTGGATACCGTCTCGATCTACTCGGATGTGGATCGGAACGCGATGCATGTCCGCTATGCGAACGAAGCCTACTATCTTGGGCCGCCCCCGGCGAGGGAAAGCTACCTGTGCATCGACAAAATCCTCGACGTTGCCCGCCGAGCTGGTGCGGATGCCATCCATCCTGGCTACGGCTTCCTGGCCGAACGGGCCGAATTTGCCCAGGCCTGCGAAGACGAAGGGATCGCTTTCATCGGGCCATCACCAAAAGCGATCAGCACGATGGGCGACAAAGTCATCGCCCGGCGGACGGTCGCGGCGGCAGGGGTGCCGGTTGTTCCCGGCACCGAACTGAATCTGCCCGACGACGAGTTGATCAATGCCGCCAACACAATCGGCTACCCGATGCTGATCAAGGCGACGGCAGGCGGTGGGGGCAAGGGAATGCGCCGCGTCGACGGGCCGGAGGATTTCGAGAGCGCGCTGAACGCAGCTCGCCGTGAAGCGGAGGCGGCCTTTGGCGATGGTAACGTCTATCTTGAGAAACTGATCGATGGTGCCCGGCATATTGAAATCCAGATCATGGCCGACGAATACGGCGATGTGATCTACCTGGGCGAGCGCGAATGCTCGATCCAGCGGCGGCACCAGAAGTTGATCGAGGAAGCACCCTCGCCGGTCGTTGACAAGGATTTGCGCCGCCGGATGGGCGAAGTCGCCGTTGCCGCCGCAAAAGCAGTCAATTACGTTAATGCCTGCACGATTGAATTTCTGGTTGATGAAAATAGCAACTTCTATTTTCTTGAAGCAAATACCCGCTTGCAGGTCGAGCACCCGGTCACCGAACTGATCACTAATTTCGATATCGTCAAAGAGCAGATTCGGGTTGCCCGTGGGCGGCGCTTGAGCCGCACCCAGGACGATATAAAACTGGTGGGAGCGGCGGTCGAGTGCCGGATCAATGCTGAAGACCCGCACAACAATTTCATGCCCTCGACGGGGAAGATCACCGCGATGACCATTCCTTCTGGCCCCGGTGTTCGCGTCGATTCCGGGGTGACGGTCGGTGACGAGATCACCCCTTACTACGATCCGATGATCGCCAAATTGATCTGCTGGGGCGATACCCGCGCCGCCGCGCTGCTGCGGATGCGCCGTGCCCTGGCCGAATATCGCATTATGGGTGTCAAGACCAATATTCCCTTCCACCAGAACATTCTCGACAGCACCCGCTTCCTCGCCGGTCAGTTCGATACGACCTTCGTCGAGGAGCGGTTCTCAATGAACGGTGACTACGAACTGCGCCCGGATATCGCGGCAGTCATCGCCACGCTGGTGGCGCATGAAGCCCGCCAGAAAGCGGCGCAGGTGGTCGGCAGGAACGAGCGCGACGTCAGCAACTGGAAGCTGGCCGGTCGGCGGCAGAACTTGAACAACTGGTAACCCCGGAACGGGCAGCCACAAGAGGAATCAGCATGAAATACCAGGTTCGTATTGAAGATCACACATTTGATGTCAACATTGACCAGGATGGCATCGTCACCGTCGACGGGGAGCCGGTCGCGTTCGATTTTGGCGAAGTGGATGGGATGGGACTGTATTCCCTGCTCGTCAACAACGAGTCATACGAGGCACTGGTCGAACAGAGCGCCGATGTTTATAAGGTGCTGATGCGTGGTTACATGTACGATGTCCATGTGCTCGACGAACGTTCACGCATCTTGCAGCGCCGTTCCAACCTGATGGCCCCCGATACCGGCGAGGTCGCCGTGCGCGCGCCGATGCCCGGATTGATCGTTGATGTGCCGGTCGAGATCGGGCAGGAGGTCGAAGCCGGGCAAAAGGTCGTGATCCTCGAATCAATGAAAATGGAGAACGAACTCAAAACGCCTCGCGCCGGGCGCGTGGAGCGGATCAATGTGGCGAAGGGCGACAGTGTCGAGCAGAACGAGGCACTGGTGGTGATTGTGTGATATTTATTCGCCAATTACACTAATTACGCGGATTAGGTGCTCGCTGCCGCTCGCAAAATACTACAAGGGACATCGGTCGATGAGACAGGATGTCCCTTTTTGATTCTTATCCAACGGAATCCTGAAAATAATCACAGGCGGGTTGCAAAAAACAGGCTCCACAGTTCGGGGTGCGGGCATGACAGACTTCTCGCCCATGCTGGATGATCTGCAAATGGAACGCGTAGAAATCCTCCGGGGGGACGATGGCTTCTAATTCGTCGTGGGCTTTCTCGCGGCTCGTCTTCTTCCCGATCAACCCCAATCGCCTGGTCACCCGGTGAACGTGTGTATCGACCGGGAAGGCAGGGCGGTTCAGGGCAAAGAGCAGGATGATCGCCGCCGTTTTCGGGCCGATGCCGTTGATCCCGGTCAGCCAGGCTTTGGCCTCCTCGATGGTCATGCCTGCGAGGTGGTCGAGCGTGATCGCGCCCTGGGTTTCGGTCAGGTATTGCAGCGCGGCCTGGATGCGCGGGCCTTTCTGATTGGCTAATCCGGCCACCCGCACCGCCTCGATTACGGCATCGGGGTCGGCATCGCGGACTTCTTCCCAGGTTGGAAAGCGTTCTTTCAACGTGTCGAAGGCGCGGTCGCGGTTCACGTCGTTGGTGTTCTGCGAGAGGATCGTGCTGACTAACTCATCGACCGGCGGGAGGTGCTGACGCCATTTCGGATAGCCATACACTTCGGAAATGAGGGTCGAAACCTGTGTGTATTTTCTCTCAAGGGTGCTGTCGGTCATCGAGTGGGACACCTTCGTATAGGACTGAATCGATCTGTAGGGAAGTATACCCTCCCCCGGAAGTGAAATCACAGGCAATATTGGTGGGTCAATTTCGATTTGGCTTGAAACGCAATGTCGAAAAGACTGTCCTGTGTTAAAAAATTGGCATATTGACAATCATAAATACAAACTGGCCACCGATTTTCGGGGCGATGATTTTACGAAATAGGACGCTAAAGCGAATGTTAAAAAATTCAAATCGGGGGACTACAAAAACTGCGTGTAGTCCTGCCGACCATAGTGGCTAATACCCGGTGCTGCCAGCACCGCCGAGCATACTCAATCCGAAGGACAGGCAGCAGCACAACACACTCAATACGATTGGTGCCAGGAAAATCGAGCCGAGCGCCCGCAGAAAGTTGAACTGGTGGGCGGTCATCACGGCGACGACCATCACGGCCAGACCATAGAGTCCAAGCACAAGATAGCCCAAATTCATGACCATCATAGCGGCTTCCAACTGGTTGGAGATGAGCAAGGTCGCAATCGCCAGGATGGTAGGGATAATCTGCATGATAGTCTGGGCAACATAGGCGAGGGAGACACCGCTGGCTGTCTGCATGAAGTCTCCCTTCCCGCCCAGAATTTTGGCCCCGGCATGGTACATCGCTGTGGTAAGCAGCAGGCCAAGCGGCGTTGCAATAAACATCACTGCGCCGATGGCAACCATTCCGGCGGTGCCCATCCACTGGTCGAACTGCCGGAAAGCCTCCAAATCCTGGGCCGTCATGCTCATTCCTGACTGGGTGTAGGAGTCCGCCATCAACCCGGTCACGCCCCCACTGGGAATCAGAATGATCTGGGCCATGAGAACGGTGATAATCGCCGAGAGAAAGGCGACCAGCGCGACATTGATCAAAGTTTGACCAATTGCCGCCCGCTCGACCACCGACTCGTATGCGCCGGATATTTTGAAGATCAGCGCCCCGAACCAGGCATCGCCCAGGCCGTATTCGGCTTCTTCGTCCAGGGCTTCGCGCCGCCGGGACTTTGCACGGGTGACGGTGCCCTCGTCTGCCGGTTCGGTATACAGCGAAGTTCGCCACGAGTCATCGCCGGGAGCCGCCGGGGTGGTGGCGGACGCTGGTTCCGGTTCTGCTGGCGGCGGGGCCACCGACGATCCGGGTGCCGGGGGGATGGTGGGCGCAGAAGCCGGTTGTTTTGAGCGCAGCTTTTCAAGCACCTGCCGGGCTTTTTCGTTCTGCGGGTTGATGGTGAGAACGTTTTCCAGGCAGATGATGCGTTCCTCGTCGGAGTCGACTGTCGCGCCGAGCCACATCCAGGCATGCTCGTGAAACTCGTTGAGTTCGATGACTTTCATCAGATTTTCACGGCCTGCGGCTTTGTCACCGGCGCGGATTGCGGTAATGGCTTCTTTGAACAGTTGGTCGATGAGTTCTTCTTGGGACATGCCAATCCTTTTCTTCCAGACAGCACAAGGGCACGAATCTCGTGCCCTTTTATCATACCGATATTTTATTGAGGCGCTAGAGCCTGTTATGCCCTTGTATAGCCCTCACCCTCATGGCCAGGGACGAGGGGTTTCAGTGGCTGTCCCGAATACTCCAGACAGAGTTCATAATATGCTCTAGAACATGCCGGTGATTTTCCCCGTCTCCAGATCGACGTCGATTTTCATATACGCAGGGCTGGTCGCCAGGCCGGGCATGGTGCTCATCGTCCCGATCAGCGGATAGATGAACCCCGCCCCCACGCTGGCGCGAACTTCGCGCACCGGGATGGTGTAGCCAGTGGGGACGCCCTTCAAAACCGGGTCGTGGCTCAGGCTGAGGTGAGTCTTTGCCATACAGATGGGGAGATTCCCGTAGCCGACCCGCTCGTAGGTCGCAATCTGCTCCTCGGCGAGCGGTTCATAATGAACATTCCCGGCACCGTACATTTTGGTAGCAATATGCTCGATCTTACGCTTGATCGACCAGTCCAGCGGGTAGAGGAACCTGAAATTACTCGGCTGTTCGCAGGCTTCGACGACCGCTTCGGCCAAGGCGCGTGCTCCTTTACCTCCTTCTGACCAGTGGGTGCTGCTGACGGCGGCAAAAGCGCCCCGATCTTTCGCATACTGGCTGACCATCTCGATCTCCGCGTCGGTGTCTTCAGAGAAGCGGTTGATGCACACCACCACCGGAATGCCAAAATACTTTGCATTTTTGATATGCGCGCCGAGGTTTGGCAGCCCGGATTCCAGCAGGGGAAGGTCTTCCTGGACATAGGCCGGGTCCAGAGGCGCACCGGGACGCACCTGCGGCCCGCCGCCGTGCATCTTCAAGGCGCGGACGGTGGCGACCAGCACAACCGCATTTGGCACCAGCCCGGAATAGCGGCACTTGATATCGAAGAATTTCTCCATGCCGATGTCGGCCCCAAAACCGCTTTCGGTGACGACGTAGTCGCCCAGCTTGAGGGCGATCATATCGGCGATGATCGACGAATTGCCGTGCGCGATGTTGGCAAATGGCCCGGTATGGATCAGCGCCGCCTGCCCCTCGAGGGTTTGCATCAGGGTGGGCATCAGCGCATCAAGCATCAGAGCGGTGACAGCCCCGGCCACGCCCAGATCGTCAAGTGTAATCGGTTCACCGGCATGGCTCAGACCGATCATGGCACGCCCGACCCGCTCACGCAGGTCTTTGAGCGTGGCAGAGAGGGCGAGGATCGCCATCAATTCCGAGGCGACTGTGATGTCGAAGCCGGTCAGCCGGGGGAAGACCGGACTGGGCGAATCGTCGGCCAGCTTATCGTCATTGAGACCGATCTGGATGCTTCGCAGGCTCCGGTCGCAGACGTCGACAACCCGGTGCCAGGTGATCGAGTCCGGGTCGATGTCCAGCCGTTTGTCGATGCCGCGCCGCTTGAGAGCATCGTCGGACTGGCGGCTTTCGTGATACATTCGGGTGTCGATGGCCGCTGCGACAAGGTTGTTTGCCACGCCAATCGCATGCAGGTCGCCAGTCAGGTGCAGGTTGAAATCCTCCATCGGGATCACCTGGCTGTAGCCACCACCCGCCGCCCCGCCCTTGATGTTGAAGGTCGGCCCCATGCTTGGCTGGCGGATGCAGGCGATGGCCTTTTTCCCAAGCTCCGATCCCAGGGCCTGAACCAGCCCCAGTGTGGTTGTCGTTTTGCCTTCACCCAAGGGCGTGGGAGTGATCGCGGTTACGTCTATGTATTTGCCCTGGGGATTACCGGCGAACTTCTGAAGAACGCCAAGGTGAATTTTAGCCTTGTTCCGCCCGTACAATTCCAGATCGTCTTCGGACAGCTCTATCTTCTCCGCAATGGCGATGATCGGGCTGATTTTCGCAGCCTGGGCTATATCTATGTCGCTGGGAATACTCATCGGAAGCTGCTCCTTACAAACTTACCGGACAATAAACCAGATGCCGGTATTTGAAAATGTTCAAAACTCACCCCAAAATGTTCAAAACTGGCTTGAAAATGTTGAAAGATTGTCGAAAACTTTTCAACATTTGTTGAAAGTTTTCCGGGTTTTCAACAATTCACCCTCGACTTTCAACAATTTATCAACAATGGTGAAGCAGTCAATTGTTGAAAGATCACCCCTACATATGGGGGATAAGTGACCTCCCCACCCCCACATATAGGGGTCAGAAGGCAACTTTCAACAATTTCAACAATGCCTACTACTAAATACTAAAATAATAATATAGATGTGATCATGAATTTTGAACATTCAGATTTGAGAAAAGTTCTTATCAATCATCTACTGCAAAGATAGCAAAGGAATCTACTCATTGCGCAGATCACGCGTCAGCGGGACGAAGCGCACCCCACCCAGGCTGATGTTGGTATAGTCATCACCCTCTCGTTCGACGAGCCAGAGTTCCTGATAACCACCCACCGGGCCGACTGGGATCACCATTTTGCCGCCGTCTTTTAACTGGGTGAGCAGCGGCGGTGGAATGTGATCGGGTGCGGCGGTAACGATAATTGCATCGAAGGGAGCGTGATCCTCCCAGCCGAAATAGCCATCGTCATGAAGCACTTCGACATTGGTATAGCCAAGCCGATCAAGTCGATCTCCGGCCTGCTCCGCCAGCGCGCCGACGATCTCGATGGTATAGACCCTGTCGACGATTTCGGCCAGCACCGCTGCCTGGTAACCTGATCCCGTACCGACTTCGAGGATCACATCACTCTCGTCCGGGTTAAGGGCGTCGGTCATCAGAGCGACAATATAGGGCTGCGAGATCGTCTGGCCGTAGCCAATCGGTAGCGGGTGATCGGCGTAAGCCTGCGCCAGATAGTCGTCGGGTACGAACTCGTGGCGCGGGACGGCATTCATCGCCTCGATCACTGCGGGGGTGGTGATCCCCCGCCCGACGATGGCTTCTTCAACGAGCGCCTCGCGGGCCGCGCTGTAGGAATCCTCGTTCGGAGCTTCGTCTGCTTTTTCTTTTGTTTTGCAGGCGGTGGCGATCAGGAGAAGCAGTATAGCGGCGGTGATCAGTTTGCCTCGCATGGATGTTCTCCTTTGTTTTTCCTCATTGTATCACGAACAGAGGCGCAATCGGGCAGACCGGGTGCGGGTGTGGTATGATCGAAACAGCACTTCTGTTCTGAGTTGTTTTTAGCCTGGAGGGTGAGAATGTCTGAGCATACCGGCAAACGATTGGTTCTGATCGACGGGCATGGGCTGGCCTACCGGATGTTTTACGCAATTCAGGCCGGAATGTCCACACGGGCCGGTGAGCCGACCAACGCGACCTACGGTTTTACCCGCCAGGTTCTGAGCCTGATCACCAGCGACGATCCGCCGGACTACCTTGCCGTCAGCTTCGACGTTGGAAAGACCTTCCGCGATGAGATGTTCGACGATTACAAAGCCACCCGCGAGAAGATGCCCGACGACCTGAGCTTGCAGATCGGGCGAATACAGCAGGTGCTCGACGCGCTGAATGTCCCTCACATCGAAATCGAGGGCTATGAAGCCGACGACGTGCTGGGGACAGTCGCGCGGCTGGCCGGGGAGATGGGTGTCGAAACGCTGATCATTACCGGTGACAAAGACCTGCTGCAACTGGTCAACGAGCATACGCTGGTGCAGCTTCCGGGCCGCAAATCGGGGGAGGACGAGGTTTACGACATTGATGCCGTGCGGGAGAAAATGGGGATCGCCCCGGCGCAGATTGTCGATTATAAGGCGCTGGTGGGCGACAAATCAGACAATATTCCAGGCGTGGCCGGTATTGGGGACAAATCGGCAGTATCGCTGCTGAACGAGTACGGCAGTGTGCAGGCGATCTACGAGAACCTCGACGCGATCTCCAGCACCCGCGCCCGCAATGCATTGATCGGACAGGAAGAGAACGCCGATCTCAGCTACCGGCTGGCGAAGATCGTTACCGACGTGCCGCTCGAATTCGATCTAGAAGCCTGCCACACGCAGGATTTCGATGTGGATCAGGTGGCGGAAATCTTCCAGGAACTGGAGTTCCGCTCGTTCCTGCGACAGATTCGGGGGACGGATGTTGAGGCTGCTTCCCCTGCCCCCGGACAGCAGCTTTCCCTTTTCGGCGGAATGATGGGTATCGATGCACCTGCGGCGTCAAACGAATCGGTGACGGAGACACATATCATCCGTGACGAAGCGGCGCTCGACGCGCTGGTCAAACGGCTGAACGGCGTAAGGGAAATCGCTTTCGACACAGAAACCACGTCGACCGACCAGATGCAGGCGCGGCTGGTCGGGATTTCGCTGGCAGTCGAGCCGGGCGAGGCGTATTACATCCCGGTCGGGCACAGCCTGAGTGACGAAGTTCAACTGCCGCTCGACCTGGTTATTAAGAAGCTGACACCCCCAATGACCAACCCGGATATCGTCAAGATTGGGCACAACATCAAGTACGACGCGGTGGTGCTGGAACGGCACGGCCTTAGCGTCACCCCGTTGAGCGTCGATACGATGATCGGCGAATGGCTGCTGCACCCGGAAGCCAGGCTGGGCTTGAAGGCGCTTGCCTTTTCCCTGCTGGGCGTCGAGATGACCGAGATCAGCGATTTGATCGGCAAGGGAGCCAGGCAGATTACATTCGACCTTGTGCCGGTCGAGCAGGGAGCAGCTTATGCTGCCGCCGATGCCGACATGACGCTGCGTCTCTCCGAGCCGATACGGGCGGAGATCGAAGAGCAGGAGATTGGAAAGCTGTTCTACGAGATCGAGATGCCGCTGGTCGGGGTGCTATCGGCGATGGAGCAGGCCGGGGTGCTGGTCGATGTAGGCTTCCTCGAAAATCTGTCGGCAGAACTGGGCGAGCAGTTGGGCGACCGGGTTCGGCAGGTTTATGAGATCGTGGGCTATGACTTCAACCTCAACTCGACGCAGCAGTTGAGCGATGCGCTGTTCAAGAACCTTCAACTCCCAACGCAGGGATTACGCAAGACCAAGAGCGGTCACTACTCGACCGCCGCCGACGTGCTCGAAGGGCTGCGCGATCAGGATACCACCGGCGTGATCGAGGCGATTCTCGACTACCGCGAGATGGAAAAGCTCCGCTCGACCTACCTCGATGCGCTGCCGCAGCTTGTCAACCCGGAGACGGGACGAATCCACACCTCGTTCAACCAGACGGGGACGGTCACCGGGCGGATCAGCTCCAGCGATCCGAATCTGCAAAACATCCCGATCCGCAGCGAGGTGGGCCGCCGGGTGCGTGAGGCTTTTGTCGCCGCGTCGGGCCATATGCTGATCGGCGCGGACTATTCACAGGTCGAGCTGCGGGTGATGGCGCACATGGCCGATGATCCGGCGCTGCGGCAGGCGTTCCTGGATGATCAGGACATCCACGCCACGACCGCCGCAACGGTGTTCAACATTCCCCTGAACGAGGTGACGCCCAACCAGCGCAGTTTCGCCAAGGCGGTAAACTTCGGGCTGATGTACGGCATGGGGGCTTTCCGGCTGGCACGGGACTCGGAACTGACGCTGTCCGAGTCCGAGGCATTCATCAAGACCTACTTCGAACGGTTCCCAAAAGTGCGGGAATACCTCGACGGGACGCGCAGGCAGGCCGCTGAATGTGGTTATGTCGAGACACTGCTGGGGCGTCGGCGGTACTTCCCGATCCTGTCCTCGACCGACACCAGCCAGCGGGCAAACATCGAGCGGCGGGCGGCGGAGCGCGAAGCGGTCAACATGCCGATCCAGGGCACTGCTGCTGACATCATCAAGATTGCGATGATCAGGCTGCATGATGCGCTGCGTGATCGCGGACTGAGCGGGCAAATGCTGATCCAGGTACATGACGAGCTAATCCTCGAAGCGCCGGAAGACGAGATCGAAGAGACGGCGGCGCTGGTCAAAAATGTAATGGAGAACGCGTACCCGCTTTCGGTGCCGCTCAAGGTCGATGCGCATGTCGGAGAGAACTGGGGCGAGTTGAAGTAAGGGCATTTATCCGCTAATTGCGCGAATTACACGAATTTTTTCTGCTCGCTGCCGCTCGCGGTAAGCATTCTAAGAGGATTATCGTAATTGTCAGTTTTGGGTTGGTAGTGGACGCAATGGGCAGTATACTTGGGCCGATCTGAACACTCTGATCGTCTCAGGATAACAACCAATGAGCAAATGTATTGTCGTGATGCCCGCCTACAACGCCGCCCAGACGCTCGTCTGGACGTACGCGTCGATTCCCAAAGACAAGATCGACGAAGTGATCCTGGTCGATGATGGCAGCGGTGACGACACGGCTGATGTCGCGCGGCGGCTGGGGCTGAACGTGATCGTCCACCCACACAACGCCGGGTATGGGGCTAATCAGAAGACCTGCTACATGGAAGCCCTGCGGCTGGGCGCGGACATCGTGATCATGCTTCACCCGGATGGACAGTACGACCCGGCGGTGATCCCCGATTTGATCAGGGCTATCGAGAATGGCGAAGGCGATATGGTTCTGGCCTCGCGCTTCCTCGATCCGGATGGGCCGCTCAAGGGCGGGATGCCCTTCTACAAGTATCTGGCGAATCGCTTCCTGACGACTGCTGAGAATATCGCACTGGGAACCAAACTCACCGAGTGCCACACCGGTTACCGCGCATACAATCGAAAGCTGCTGGAAACGGTGCCCTTCTTGCGGAACTCGAACGACTTTGTGTTCGATACGCAGATGATCTTTCAGACGGTGGCGTTTGGCTTCAAGCTCTCCGAGGTCGCTGTATCGACCCGGTATTTCGAGGGCGCGTCTTCGATCAACTTCCGGCGGAGCGTGGTCTACGGTCTGAGTACGCTCTCGGTCGCCTTCAAGTATCTGCTGCACAAGTTGGGGATCAGGAAGAACCCGCTGTTTATGTGCTAGTGCCCTCACCCTAAATCCCTCTCCCTCATGGAGAGGGACTTCAATACTTCGTGCGAAACTTTCGAACGGAGTCTAGGGCAGTTTTTTGGAGGTCTGTTGAACTCCAAACGGCCAGATTGACACGAGCGCGGCAGCGTACATCGCCGCGCCGACGATCAACACCGCCGAAAATCCCCAGCTTACCGCGATCATCACCGATACAACCGCGCTGATCACCGATGCACAGCCGTTGACCGCCCACGCCCAGGGTGTGAAACCGGGTGCCTGCTGCTCGATCAGGACCAATCCCCTCGAAAAAGGAATCCCCATCAGGACGCCGACCGGGGACAGGGCGAGGATCGACAGGCCAATCCGCGCTGCGAGCGGCCATCCCAGCGCGAGGTCGAACAGGGCGGCCAGGATTGGCGGCATCAGCAGCACGGCGATCACCAGTGCCGGGAGCGCGATTCGCAAGTTCCAGCGGGGTGCGGTCAGGCTGCCCAGGCCGGAGAAAAGCAGGATCGCAAACAGGACGACCGCCAGCGCGATCACCGGCTGGCCGACAAAGAGAATAAAGCGCTGCGCGAGAGGCATTTCGACGAACAGGAACCCCAGCCCCAGCATTGTGAAGTAGAGCAGCCCGCGCCATTTGATCGCCGGTGGAATGGTACTCAGGCGTGATTCCCCGCGCCGGATCAGCAGCGGTCCGGCGATCAACACGACGGCCAGCACGGAAACCATCAGCAGCAGGGCGATCAGCACCAGGTAGCCGCTGCCGCCGAAGGGCTGCCACGTTGCACCGAGGCTGGCGACGATCTCCGGGGTTTGCCGCCAGCGGAACGTGTGAAAGAAAAAGGGCCGGTTGTCGGTCGGGGGCCGAATGTCATACTCGTACTGGTCGATCAGCCCGGTGGGGTCGGCAAGCATCGCGGAGAAGGTCTCGTAGTAGACGGGTTCGGGCAAGCGGTTGTACTGATTGACCTCATCGGCGCGAATATCGGGCAGCCAGACGACATCGTAGCCCCGGTCGGCGCAGAAAGCACGAATGAGATCGGATTGATCACCTGTCAGCGGGGCCTGCCCGACGACGAAGGTCATCGTGCGCATGGTTCGAAAAGCGGCGATATGGTCTCCCAGCTGATCGATTCCCTGTGATCGGAGCGCGGCCTTGACGGTCGCCAGCACGCGGAGCGATTCGGTGGGCGGGGTTTGCAGCCAGCGGGTGATGATCAGCAGACCGCCGTCGTCCAGCCGGGCGTAGACTTCGCAAATCGCCTCGACCGTGTAGCGATAGTCTTCGCTGAGACTGTAGGCCCCGGAGGTGACCGGGTGATAGGAATCGCTGAGGGCAATGTCGATCACGTCATAGGTGTCATCCGTTTGTTTGACGAATGTTCGCCCCTCCTGCGCGATCACCTTGATGCGCGGATCGGCGTAGAGGTAGGGCGGAAAGTCGCGGAGCACATCGATCACCAGCGGGTTGTGCTCGACGGCGGTCAATGCCGGGGTGCCGTTCGCCAGCAGCATCAGCACATCCCAGCCGCCGCCCGGTTCGAGGACGAGGGTTCGATCTGCACCGGGTTTCAGCACATCGATCACCGCCTGGGGAAGATTGTCGGCAAGCTGGCGGGCGAGTTCGTCAGCCGGTTCGAGATCGGTGATCGGCTGAAGGTTGTCGCCGTCAAGGGTCAGCCCGGATTGCAGCGGCGGCGAGGTAATCATCGCATTCTGGCTCAATCCCGGCATGATGTGGATCGATTCGCTTTCGACGACATCCACGCGGGCATAGGCGTTCCACTCAGAACGCGTGTGAGCAGCGTCAGGGGCGCGGAGCGCCTGGGTCAGCCCCTTGTAGGGCGACAGGCGCATTGCGAGGCTCTCCGGGCGCAGGAGGGCGATCAATATCAGCAGGCTGGCGGCGATCAATGCCCCCGTTTTTCGGATCGTGGTGTGCTTTTCGTCCGGCAGGCCGAACAGCGCCGCCGCGATCAATCCCAGCGCCGCCGCCGCGAACAACGTTCCTTCACCGCCGATCCAATCGAGCAGGGGGAGAACTAACACACAGCCGACCGCCGACCCACCCAGGTTGGCCGCATAGACTCGATGCAGGTGATCACGGTTTGCGGACAGTAATTCGCCGATCACCATGCCGCTGCCCAGAAATGGCAGTGCCGCCCCGGTAAAGGTCAGGATCAGGTAGACGATCTGGCGGCTGTCCCAGGCAATGGCGAAAGAATCGAAGGGCACCCAGTTGAGGATCGCATAACTGGCAAGCGCCAGAATCCCGAATCCCCCTGCCCAGAGATCGGTGCGGCGTCCCAGGCGGGGCCAGACGCTCAGCAGCGACCCCGCGCAGCCCGATCCGAGCAGCGCAAGGCTGATCGCCATGAATGCGAAGTGATAGAACTGGGCCAGCGAAAACAGGCGGGTGAGGGTCAGCTCGTAGACAAGCGTTGCCGAAGAAAGCACCCCCACCGCGATCAGATCGCCGGGTTTGATCGCCAGCCGGCTTTGACCGTTCATCGATATCGATTCTCCCTGCCTTTACACTACATCAGGGTGTCATACCTGTAAATAGGCTACAATATCTCTGTATTCGATTTTCAATCAAGCGCCAAACCGGGAAAGGTGATCATGCTCGAACTCTACTCGTGGAATGTAAATGGCATCCGCGCCGCTCAGAACAAAGGCTTACTGGACTGGTTCAACGAGACTCAGCCGGACATCCTGGGCGTTCAGGAGACGAAAGCTCACCCTGATCAGCTTGACGAGGAACTTCGAAATCCACCGGGGTATTTCACTTACTGGGCAGCGGCGGAGCGAAAAGGCTACAGCGGCGTGGGGCTTTATAGCAAAGTCGAGCCGAAGTCGGTGCAGATCGGGCTGGGCATCGAGGATTACGACAGCGAAGGGCGGACGATTGTCGCGGAATATGACGATTTCGTGTTCATCACCGCCTATTTCCCCAACGGCGGGCGCGATCACAGCCGGGTGCCGTTCAAGATGCAGTACAAAGCCGCGTTTCTGGATTTCTGTAATCAACTTCGCGCAGACGGCAAGCCGGTGATCTTCTGCGGGGATGTCAATACTGCGCACAATCCCATCGATCTGGCCCGCCCGAAACAGAACGAAAAAACAACCGGCTTCCTCCCGGAAGAACGCGTGTGGATCGACCAGATCGTCGAAGAAGGTTATGTCGACATCTACCGGGCGCTGAACCCCGATCAGGAAGGGGCTTATTCCTGGTGGTCGTATCGAGGCGGGGCGCGCGAGCGGAATGTCGGCTGGCGCATCGACTACTTCTTCATCACCCCCGACCTGCGGGATCGGGTGGCGGGCGCGGCGATCCACGCCGACGTGACGGGGTCGGATCACTGCCCGATCAGCCTGACGCTGGCCTGATACAATATTTCAGAGCCTGATTACTACAGCCCGGCATGCAATCCTGCTGCCGGGTTTCTCTTTTTCAAAATACCCCTTTGGTATCCCCCAACTACCCCTTTTGGATGATCCCGGTCACTGCGATTGATCGTATGATTGGTTCAAGCAAATGGAACTGGAAAATATAACGAACAGTGATGACGATGGTATGTATGGGATTTGTCGGGAAACGAATTAGCGACTTATTGGAATGTGATGAGAACTGGTGGCTACGGACGGGTCAACGGTTCTCGAGAAAGACCTTGCTGATGGCAACTGAACGGAAAGTGTAAAGCAATTGGACTGACTGTCCAATTGCTTTACGGTAGACAAAGAGGCGTTCTGCACTCACCAGAACGCCTCTTTGATTTCCTCATCTTCTCGATTAGATGAACGTCAACTGCTCAAGCTGATTGGTAATATCGACATTGACCACAAAGGGCATATTCGCTTCTTCGGGAGTGCGGGCATTTTTTCGCTGATTGCACGCCGGGCAGGCCGGAACAATATTGCTGATGACGTTAGCCCCACCCCGCGCCAGGGGAACCACGTGATCGGGGGTCAGGGTTTCACAGGGTTTTCCGCAATATACACAGCGATGATCATAGGTTTCGAGCATCCACTGCCACTCTTCGATGCTCAGGTTGTTGACGGGGATACTCATTTTATCGGCCCGCAGTGACTGCCGGTTGGCAATCATGGCCGGGCGATCATTCTGATACCATGTCCGGCTTGCTTCGGGATTTTTTGCGTGCCAGTGCTTCAAATAAGCGGCCAGGTATTGTCGCCGCCGGGCCTTGTTCTTCTCCAGCCAGCGTTCGAAGCCGGGGGTGCGATCAATCCGGATGTAGGGTTTGTGCTTTGGCAGCCAGGCGCTTTTATATGACCGGCGGATCACCGCACACTCACGTGCCTGGAGGCGTGACCGGTAGTCACGCTTGTATTGATTCTGACAGGTCTTACACTGGGACTTTAACCCATCGGTTTTGGTTTTATCCCGGTAGAAATCAGAATCAGACTTCCACTGAAGGCACTTTGAGCAGCGCTTCGCCATGCGGCAACTCTTTAATACAGTTTTTTGGATAAAAGGCACTTGATGTGCAGAGGAAAAGCAAATCGTCAACGCTTAGTAAACGGTAAATCAACTCTATACGAACACAGAGGGGATGTCAACGGGAAATTTTGTTCGATTTTATTCAAACCCTGCACCAGTTGACATCTCTACTAAATTGAATTAGTCTCAAGGCAGGTTGATGCTTTTCGAGGAGTTGTATCATGAACGATGACGATCTGTTCGCCGCGTTTGCTTCGGACTCCGAGCCTTTCTCGGACGGAGACGACGAAGACCCGTTTGCAAGCCTGGGAAGCTTTGACGATGATCCGTTTGAGAGCCTGGGCGCGCCGGAAGAGAAATCGTTTGACGCGGAACCGAAAGACATACCGGAAGTCCATACCTCGCCGACGATAGTCTCTTCACCGACTACGACTCCGTCAGGCGGCGCGCGCCCGGAGTGGCTGCGCGAGTTGAGTGGGTTCGACGAAGAATTTGACGATAAGCCTGCAAGGGCAAAATCCCGTAAAAAATCTGCTCCACGGGAAAAACAATCGAGCAGTGTTCTTTCCGGGATGGTCGGCAGCGGGCCTCAAGGAGTAGGGTTTGGAATGACAGCGCAACAGCGGATGGTACTTTCGATGTTTTTGTTTCTCGATACTGCCGTGATCGGCGTGTTGATCCTGATGTATATTGGGGCGATCAACGTTTTCTAGCCGGTAATAAACGAACGAATTTGTGCAGCGAGCCGGTGAATATGCTGGCCCGCTGCTTTTTATATGACTTGGGGCGCTGCTGGATGCTATAATCTATTAAAACTAAACCATTGTTTAGAGAGTGTTGAAATGACTGTTCGTGAAGTAGTACTGGTCGGAAATGATATTTTACGGGAGAAGGCACGCCGCGTGCGTGACTTCGATCAGAATTTGCACGAGTTGCTCGACGACATGCTGGAAACCATGCATGAGTACGGTGGCGTTGGCCTGGCTGCCCCGCAGGTAGGAGTCAGCGAGCGGGTGATCGTGATCCAGCTGCCCGACAACGAAGAAGATTACGGGCCAATGGCCGGTCAGTTGTTCGAGGTGGTCAACCCGGAGGTCGTCAAAGAAGCACGCGAGACGGTCGAGGGTGTTGAGGGCTGCCTTTCGATACCGGGCTATGTCGGCAACGTCGAGCGGAGCACCGCCGTAATCGTCCGCGCACAGGATCGGGATGGCACGGAATACCGGGTGAAAGCCTACGACTGGCTGGCACGGGTTTTTCTGCATGAGATTGATCACCTGCATGGCATTCTCTATATCGACCGGACTGAACAAATCTGGGAAGTCGGCAAGGAACCGGAGATCGAAGAAGGGGCGGCGGAAGCCGAGGGAAAGTAGCCCGCCGGGCTTTATCTTTACCGGCGCTGATGTGATACAAAAAGAGGGGCAGTTTTTGTAGACTGCCCCTCTTTCGATTCCGGTCAGGACACTACTTTGCCTGCTGCTGTATCTTTGCCCAGGTATCGCGCAGGGGCACCGTCCGGTTGAAGACGAGATTTTCGGGTGTCGAGTCGAGATCGACGTTGAAATAGCCCTGCCGCTCGAACTGGAAACGGTCGCCGTGATTGGCATCGGCCAGTGACGGCTCGACATAACAATGGGTCAACACTTCAAGAGAGTCGGGGTTAAGCTCGTTTTCCAGATCGTCGCCTGCCGGGAACGGGTCGATGAAAAGATGATCATAGAGGCGAACCTCGGCTTCAAGCGCATGCCGGGCCGAAACCCAGTGAAGCGTGGCCTTGACGCGCCGCCCGTCGGGGGCGTCGCCGCCGCGCGTTTCGGGATCGTAGGTGCAGCGCAGCTCGATCACTTCACCGTTTTCATCCTTTATCACGTCGGTACAGGTGATGAAGTAAGCGTAGCGCAAACGTACCTCGCGCCCCGGTGCCAGCCGGTAGAACTTCTTGGGTGGGTCTTCCATGAAGTCCTCGCGCTCGATGTAAAGCACCTTCGAGAACGGAACCTTCCGCGCCCCCATCTCCGGGTCTTCCGGGTTGTTGATCGCGTCCATCTCCTCGACGAGATCGTCCGGGTAATTCTCGATCACTACCCGCAGCGGATCGAGCACGCCCATCACACGCGGGGCATGCAGGTTGAGGTCCTGGCGGACGCAGTGTTCGAGAAGCTGGATGTCGACTGTGCTGTTGGCCCTGGCGACGCCGATCCGATCGCAGAAATCGCGGATTGCTGCGGGCGGATAACCTCGCCGCCTGATCCCGGAGATGGTCGGCATACGGGGATCGTCCCAGCCGGAAACGTAGCCTTCCTTGACCAACCGGATCAACCGCCGCTTACTGAGCACGGTATGGGTCAGGTTGAGGCGGGCAAACTCGATCTGCTGCGGCGCGTGGATGCCCAACTGCTCGACGAACCAATCGTATAACGGGCGATGATCTTCGAATTCGAGGGTGCAGATCGAATGGGTGATCCCTTCAATCGAGTCAGACTGCCCGTGTGCCCAGTCGTACATCGGGTAGATGCACCATTTGTCGCCAGTGCGCGGATGCTCCGCATGCAGGATACGATACATCACCGGGTCGCGCATATTCAGGTTCGGCGAGACCATATCGATTTTTGCCCGCAGTACGCATTCGCCGTCCTCCAGTTCGCCGTTTTTCATCTGCTCGAAGAGGGCGAGATTTTCTTCGACCGAGCGATTGCGATAGGGGCTTTCTTTTCCCGGTTCGGTCAGTGTGCCGCGATACTCGCGGATTTCGTCAGCGGTGAGATGATCGACGTAGGCTTTGCCTGCCTTGATCAACTGGACGGCCCATTCGTAAAGCTGCCCGAAGTAATCAGAGGCGTAGAAAAGCCTGTCTTCCCAGTCGAAGCCCAGCCAGTGGACGTCTGTGGTAATCGAATCGATATATTCCTGCTCCTCTTTGAGCGGGTTGGTGTCATCAAAGCGGAGGTTGCACTTACCGCCGTACTCCAGGGCAAGGCCAAAGTTCAGACAGATTGACTTGGCATGGCCGATATGCAGGTAGCCGTTCGGCTCCGGTGGAAAGCGTGTCTGAACTCGACCGTCATTCTTACCTGTCCGGCGGTCTTCTTCGATGATATCGTGGATAAAACTCGAAGGCCGCGACGCTTCTTCGTCTGGAGCCTTATCAGGGGTATTGTCTGTTGTTTTACTCATCAGTCCTCGCTTTAGAAAGCGCAGTTCGATAGATTTTGACTGCGCAAACCAGGTTTGTCGTCAAAGCATAATCAATCCCGGTGCGGCGATCAACTTTCCAGCAGTGCGATTGCTGCCTTGATCCGTTTCAGGCAGGCGTCTTTACCCAGAATTTCGTTCGTTTCAAAGAGCGGCGGTGATACCCGTTGGGCCGTAATCGCCTCTCGTATGGTGCCGAACAACTGCCCGGCCTTCAGGCCCATCTCGTCGGCCAGGGCACGCATGGCCTGCTCCTGGGACTCGTGAGAGAAGTCGTCTAAGCCCGCGTAGAGGTCGTAGGCGGCCTTGAGCGCCTTGAGCGTGCCATCCTTATCCATCTTCTTCTGAATAAGCTGCTGCGGGTCTTCCAGGTGGACGTCATCCCGGAAGAGGAAGCCGATCCACTCGACAACTTCGTTGAGTGTTTTGAGCCGTTCTTTGATCAATGGTACGGTCTGTCGAAGGACGTCGTCGTCGACTGTCAAACCGGCATCTTCCAGAATGGGCTTGAGGTAGGCGGCCAGTTCGTCGACACTCAGTTTCTCGCGGATGTAGACGCCGTTCAGCCATTCGAGTTTTTCGTAGGGCAGGCGGCCAGGAGCCGGGTTGATGTCCTCCAACCGGAAGCGTGGCAGGACTTCCTCGGTCGAGAAGACTTCGCGGTCGTCGCCGAAGGCCCAGCCGACGTTGGTCAGGAAGTTAACCACCGCTTCGGGCAGGTAGCCTGCTTCTCTGAACTCGCGCACCTGCACCAGCACCTGTGTATCGCCCTCAGTGAAGGCCTGATCACGTTTGCTGAGTTTACCTTTGCCGCTGGGACTCAAGATCACGGGCAGGTGAGCAATGGCGGGCATCTCCCAGCCAAACGCCCGGTAAATCTGCACGTGCAGCGGAGCGGTGGCGATCCACTCGTCGGCGCGCGTGATGTGGCTGATCGCCATGAAATGATCGTCGATCACGTTCGCCAGGTGATAGGTCGGCAGGCCGTCCGATTTCATCAGTACGAGGTCCTGTAGTTCTGAGTTCTGAAAGGTGATCGTTCCCCGGATCAGGTCTTCGACTGGTGTCTCGCCGTCAAGCGGCATTTTGAAGCGCACCACGTGCGGTCCGATATTGGCCCCCAGGCCAAGATCGCGGCAGTGGTGATCATAACCCGGCTGCTCGCCTTTCTTGCGCTGCTCTTCCCGGACTTCGTTCAGGCGTTCAGCCGAGCAGTTACAGCGATAGGCGTACCCATGCTCGATCAGCCAATCAGACCACTCGAGGTACAGATCGGTACGCTCCGACTGGCGATAAGGGCCGTAATCACCTCCAACATCTGGACCTTCCTGCCACCGGATGCCAAGCCACTGCAGACTCTGCTTGATATCTTCTTCTGCGTCCGGCACATAGCGTTTCTGGTCGGTGTCTTCAATGCGCAGGATGAAAGTGCCATTATGCTTTTGTGCAAACAACCAGGTAAAAAGTGCTGTCCGCGCACCGCCGATGTGTAAATAGCCGGTTGGGCTGGGCGCGAAACGAACACGAACCGGGTGTGCTGATGTCTCGGACAAGTCCGACTCTCCTTTCACTGTGACCATTCAGGCCACCAAAAAAGCCACAATCCTGTGGCTATTTTTCGTCCATTATACCATTCCTGCGAGGTGTTTCGTCGCGATTCCGGTCAGGGTTTGATCAAGCCACCGTGATAAACCAGTTCGTAGACCCTGATACCTTGTTGCGAAATCCATTCTTTGCCGGTGAAATGGGCAGCGTCGCCCTCATTCGTATCAGTGTAGACAAACCCGTCGAACGCGAATTCGAAGCCGCCCAGAAAGCGGCCTTCTTTGTAGAGCGCGCTCAAACTGGCTTTGATCACTTTACCGGCGGTCGCCGCTTCGATCAGGTCGGGTTTCAGGATGTAACCGTAATAATTCATCGCCCAGACGGGCTGACCGTTGTAGTAAACGACTTCCTCTCCGATGAAATCCGTTCCCCCGTAGTAGCTGTCGAGGTAAGCGAAGGGGCCATCTTCAAAGAGCAGGTCGATTGAACCGGGTCGTGACGAGGGCGCGTGTTTGCCATCGCCAACGTAGGTTGCCGCTTTTGCCCTGACTATGAATTCGTTCAGCCGGTCTAACGAAACGTCCATTGTCTCTCCTACAATTCACGGGGATTGTGCCTCAATACGACACTTTCGACCAGCCCGATCCCGAAAAGCAGGGTAACCAGCGAACTGCCTCCCGAACTGATGAAGGGCAGAGTCAGCCCGGTAACAGGCATGATCCGGACATTCATGCCGATAGAAACGAGGGTCTGGAAAAAGATCACCGTCGCCACGCCCAGGCAGATCAGCCTCCCGGAGATGTCGGGGGCCATCCGCGCGGCGCGGAGAATGCGGAACAGCACTACCAGGATCAGCAGCAGCACAATTATTCCGCCGACGAACCCGAACTCCTCGGCGATCACCGCGAAGATGAAGTCGGTGTGACGCACACGCAAAAAGCGAAGCTGGCTTTGCGATCCTTGCATGTAGCCCTGCCCCATCAGTCCGCCGCTGCCAATCGCCGTGAGCGCCTGGTCGATGTTGTAAAAGGCGTCCTCGTCGACACTCGGATTCACGAAAACGGCAATACGCGAACGCTGATAGTCTTCCATTTGAGACCAAAGTATCGGGGCGACAATCATCCCGACCAGGACGAAGGCCAGGATGTGCTCCCAGCGCATCCCCGCTGACCAGACCATCACAAACCAGATCACCAGCACCAGCACCGTAATCCCCAGGTCGGGTTGGATGAAAATGAATATGGCCGGGATCGCGGCGAATGCCAGCGACTTGAGAATGGTTGAGAACTTTTCGATCTGCTCGACGTTGACCGCCAACTGCTGGGCAAGCACGATGATCAAGAGCATCTTTGCCAGTTCAGAGGGCTGGAAACCGGCAATACCCAAGTTCAGCCAGCTCTGTGCGCCTGCCTCACCCTCGACTCCCAGCAGGCTGCCGATGCCAAGAATGAAGACGATGACCCCGTATATCCAAAGATAGGTGCTGGTCAGCAGGCGGTAGTCAATCGCCGCGACGATCATCACCACGCCAATGCCGACAAAGCCAAACAATATCTGGCTGGGGACACGGTCAGCGAGGCTGGCGACATCCCGCGTGGCGCTGGCGATCATCATCACGCCAAAGGCGATCAGGATGATCACCATAACCAGCAGAATGTAATCGAAATTCCGCAGGTAGCTTGATACGAATTGTGTGGTACGACTTTGCGTATTCATTGTCTGCTGCCATCAACCACAATCTGACGCGAAATACACTTCAGCCGGTCCAGCCAAACATCCGGGCACGTTCGATATATGAACCGGACTCGATTAAGGATAACCCCAACCCGATGATCGCTGCCATCGGCGCACAGGGGCAGTCGCCGAAAAGCCAGAGGTCGCGTAATTGGCTGAGAGAGTAAAGGTCAACAGACTGCTGCTGCAAATCGACCGACCGGGGAGCCGCGACTCGAACTGCATCGAGTGCCAGGAAAGCATGCGCCCATCCACAGCCCCGGTTCGAGTCCATCGCAAAAATGCCAATCGGATACCACTCTGGGGACTCGTATCCGGTTTCCTCGCAAAGCTCACGCCGGGCAGTCTCCAGGATAGACTCGCCGGAATATAGCTCGATTCCGGCAGGAAGCTCGACAACCTGGCGGCGAAAGGTGTGCCGGTACTGCCTGACGACCACGACCTGCCGGTCAGGGGTCAGCGCGAAAACGACAGCATAGGTGGGCAGATCGACGCGGTAGAGATCGTCGATCACCGTCTTCCCGTCTTCGAGGCGGATCGTCTCGGCGACGACTTTGATCCAGGGAGAGCCGTCCAGGAGTTCTTCTTCGGCAAGGACTTCCCATCCATCAGTCATGGTTTTTACCCTCCACGTGGGTGGCGATCAGGTCATAGACCATTGCCCCGGTGATTCGCACCGGCACCAGCTCGCCGACCGGAAGCTGACCTTCGACAATGACCACGCCGTCGATCTCCGGTGCATCACGGTACGAGCGCCCCACGCTGATCCCGTCGCCGTAGCCTTCGACGAGGATCGGCAGGGTGCGCCCGATCTGTGCCTGATTGCGCTGGAGCGAGATCGCCTGCTGGATTTCCATCAGGGTGTTGTAGCGATCCTCTTTGACTTCGGCGGGAATCTGCCCCGGTAGATCGGCGCTGGGTGTATTTGGCTCGAAGCTGTAAGTGAACACCCCTACCCTGTCGAACATCATATCCTGGACAAAATCGACCAGCGTATCGAACTCGGCTTCGGTTTCGCCGGGATAGCCAACGATAAAGGTCGTGCGGATGGCGATGTCGGGCATCGCCTTGCGGAGTTTGCCGACCGTCTCGACCACCCATTCGACGCTGGCCGGACGGCGCATCCGCTTCAGTATGTCGGGGTGCGCATGCTGGAGAGGAATATCGAGATAGGGGAGGATGCGCTCATGGGCGGCCATCACCTCGATCAGGCGTGGGGTGACGCAGCCGGGATAAGCGTACATCAGCCTGATCCAGGGCACATCGGGCGCGGCAGCGGCGATCTGCTCAAGTAGATCGGGCAGGCCATCTTTCATCCCCAGGTCGTGGCCGTAATCGGTCGTGTCCTGGGAGATCATGACGATCTCTTTGATCCCCAGATCGTTCAACCGGGTGGCCTCCTCGACAATTACTTCCGGTGGGCGGCTCACCTGCGTCCCCTTGATCAGCGGGATCGAGCAGAAGGCGCAGGGGCGGCGGCAGCCATCGGCGATTTTGAGATAGGCACTTGTTCCCAGAATGGCGGCGCGAAGCACGCCCTGCTCGTCGGAGCCGACCGTGAGGGCTTCGCCGGGAAGGTGGTAGAGTGGTTCGGGCTGCTTTCGCCCATCGATGCGATTCAGCAGATCGAGGATGTCCATCCAGCGACGGGTGCCGATCACTCCGTCGAGGCCAGGAACCTGTTTGGAGAGTTCAGCGCCGATCAACTGGGGATAGCAACCTGCCGCGATCAACAACTGGCCGGAGCGTTTTTCTCCGGCCAGCTCAGACAGGACTTCGATGCTTTCCTGCCGGGCCGCGTCGATGAAACCGCAGGTATTGACAATCAAAACATCGGCCTCGTTGGGTGTTTCACTGCCCCGGTAGCCTTCGCGTTCAAGAAGCTGTGCCATGCTGTGCGAATCGACGGTATTCTTGGCGCAGCCCAGGCTTAACAGAAAATACGACCGCGAGTCATTGGACATTAGAGAGAATCCTGATCAGCTAGTTTCACCGGAAAGATACAAATGGGCGAACGTGGGTAGAGAACTCTTACGGCTCCGGCGTGTGGCTGGGCGTTGGCGTGGGGACGCCGGTGTTGGTCGGCGCAGGCGACGAGGTCGGAGTCGGAGTGACCTGCCCATCGACCAGGAAGAATCGCTCGACCACTTCGCCGTGCTCACCCAGCGGGCCAATATCCCTGCCGTTATAGTTGACCAGCAGTCCCGCACCGTTGCCGGTTCGAACGTAGACTTCTTCACGGCCTTCGAACTGTAAAACCTGTCCTTTGAATGCCTGTCCCTCGAACTGGGTTTCCCCGTCGACGATGATTTCCGTCCATGTACGCTGCTCGACAGTGATCGAGAGGACAATCCGGTCGAGAATCTGGGGGCCGTCATCCGGCTCCGGTGTCGAGGTCAGGCGAAAGGTGGCGGTTGGCTCGGCAGTCGTCGATGCGGCGTCAACGGCTGCGGGTGGTGTGGCTTGGCCATTGGAAGGAATATCAGTACTCGATATGGCGCTCAACCGGGTGGTCGCCCACCAGGCAACGGACGCCAGCCCGATCACCAGAACGGCAATCGTGAAGATATTCGAACGGAAAATGCGGGCCACGATACTGCGTTTAGGCTCCGTCTTGGCAGGTGGCGGTGGAGTCTGCTGGCGGCGGGTTTGCCCTAATCCCAACGGAGCACCCGGTCCGGTGCGTTGACCGGGCGTGACGGTCTTCACCCGGCGGGGCGTTGACGTGTCGACCGGGCGCGTTTCACCGGAAGGCCGGGTGACGGCTTCTGCGGGTGGCGGCGGGCTGTCAGGCGGCACAGGGGCGGTGAATGCCTTGGTGCCGGTGCCCGTCAGCTCCGAGAACTGTTCGATGATCGGCTCGACATCCAGTTGAAGAAACTGTGCATAATTACGGAGGAAGCCTTTGGCGTGGGCTGTGGAAGGCAGCAGCCCAAAATCGCCGCTCTCAAGGGCCTCGATAAACTTGGCCCTGATGCGAGTCCGCGATTCGACTTCCTCAATGGAAAGCGCCTGGGCTTCGCGAGCCTGGCGCAGCATTTCCCCCAGTGAACGAAGATCGCCGTTGGTCACGTCAGCCTCTCACACAAAAAGCCACCGGCTCGTCAGTTACGCACCGCTGGCTCTGTTCTTCACAAGTCCGGCTTATTAGCGCAGCTTCGGGTATCTGGCTCTCCCGGCAGCACTATTCAGCAGGCGCTTCTTCCGATGCTTCTTCGATCTCTTCGACTGCTTCAGCTTCCGCTTCAAGCTCGGCTTCAGCTTCGACTTCGGGCATCTCGATTTCAGCCTCTTCAAGCTCGACGGCTTCTTCGGCTTCTTCTTCAGCCACAGCCTTGACCAGACGCGGGTCTTCGCCTTCACGGAAAACGACAACCTTCACCGTCGGCACGAGATTGGCTTCCAGGCGTACCGGCACCCGAAACGTTCCCAACTCACGGAGAGGATTGTCTCCTACCCGGCGGCGGTCGATCTCAAGGCTGATTTCCTCGTTGAGCTTCTCAGCGATTTCGACCGGCGTTACCGAGCCGTAGAGTTTGCCTGTCTCACCGGCCTTTACGCCAAAGTAAAGGGTCAGTTCCTCGATCTTTTCCGCGATTTTCGAATACTCTTTGTCACGGTCAGCCCGGCGGGTATCAGCCGATTCACGCAGGGTCTCTGATTGGCGCAGCGCACCCGGTGTGACTTTTACCGCCAGGCTGCGCGGAATCAGGAAGTTGCGGGCATAACCCGGCGCGACCTTGACGACTTCTCCAGCGACTCCAAGTTTATAGACATCTTCAAGCAGGATGATTCTCATTTTTTTATTGCCTCGTTACATCATTTCCAGCGGGTTATCTTACCCTATTCAAGGATTAACATCAAGGTCTGTGAGGTGGCAGGTGTTCGCCGGAGGGGGAAAAACGGTATTCTACCCGAAGAAATGCCCCAGGGTTCGACCTGCCCCGTGTGAATTCCCAATAATTGGGGTGCCCACAGGCGAGCCGCTCTGTACAATTCCATCAGGTTATCGTCCCAACAGAAAGTGTACATATATGGACTACGCCATTGAAACAAACCATCTATCGAAAAACTACGGGCAGGTATGCGCCGTCGATTCGGTCGATTTACATGTGCAACCGGGAGAGATATACGGATTTCTCGGATTGAACGGTGCTGGTAAAACGACCACCATCCGTGCATTGCTGGGCATGATCCGCCCCAGTTCCGGTTCGGTGCAGGTATTGGGGCAGCCCGTTGGCCCTAATGGGCGCGGCCCGTGGCGTAGGATTGGGCATATGGTCGAATCGCCTGCTGCCTATCCTGAACTGACCGTACTCGAGAATCTGGAGATCGCCCGCCGCTTGCAGGGGGTAACCGATAAGAACGCTACTTTGCGGGTTATCGAGCAGCTTGGCATCGCAGCTTATAGAAATCGAAAAGCGGGCACGCTGTCGACAGGCAACTTTCATCGTCTGGGGTTGGCCCGCGCGCTGCTGCATCAACCCGAATTACTGATCCTCGACGAACCGGCCAGCGGGCTGGACCCCGCAGGGGTAGTCGAAATCCGCGAATTGATCACCCGGCTTGCCCGTGAACAGGGCCTGACCGTGTTCATGTCGAGCCACATCCTCACCGAAGTCGATCGCATTGCCACACGCATTGGCGTTATTCACAAAGGGCGTTTGATCGAGGAATTGGAGGCCGATAAGTTGATCGAAATCCGGGCGCGCCGCCTGGAAATCAAAACCCGTGATCTGGCTGCGGCACAGTGTGTGCTCAGTGAAGCTGGCTATGCTGTCAGCGCGAATGAAGACAAGCTCTCTACCGGCGATCAGCGTGCCATTGATGCACCGGAGGAAGTCGCAACACTTCTTGTCAATGCAGGAACACCGCCGACCCGCCTGGCTGTAGAACAGGAAAATCTTGAAGATTATTTCCTGCGCTTAACAGGAGAAACGATATGAACACATTCATTGCCAGTTTTTGGGCCGAGTCACTCAAAGTCCGGCGCTCCCTGATCACATTGGCTACCGCCGGTGGATTCATGCTGTTACCCATCGTCGGCGGCCTGTTTATGATCATCTTGAAAGACCCTGAGAACGCAAAAAACCTGGGTCTGATCAGTACAAAAGCCCAGCTTGTTGGAGGTGTTGCCGACTGGCCCTCTCACTTCGGTATCCTGAAAACGGGGATGGCAATAGCGGGCTTTATCCTGTTTTCCATCATCACCTCGTGGGTGTTTGGTCGCGAATTTGCGGATCACACCGTCAAGGAACTGCTGGCACTTCCGACCCCGCGCACTGTGATCGTTGCGTCCAAGTTTGTCATCATTGGCCTGTGGGTGCTATTGCTCAGCATCCTGATCTTCGCCGCCGGACTCATCGCTGGCTGGTTGGTTGATATTCCCGGCTGGTCGAGTGCGCTGCTCTGGTCGTCGTTTGGCAGCTATATGCTCATCGTGGGCCTGACCTACATGCTGATGCCGGTAGCCGCCCTTATCGCCAGCATCGGGCGCGGATACCTGCTGCCGCTGGGCTGGACATTCCTTGCAATGGCATTGGCCCAGATACTGGGCGTGCTTGGATGGGGAGAGTGGTTCCCCTGGACTGTTCCTGGCCTTCTGAGTGAACTGACAGGCCCGTCGGTTGAGGCTCTGGGTATACACAGCTATATGGTGGTTTTCCTGACCTTTGTTGTCGGGTTATCGGCAACGATCATCTGGTGGAGATCTGCCGATCAATCCAGGTAAGAGAAAGATAGTACAAAAGAATGGGCCGCCTATGTTGGGCGGCCCTGGACTGTACAATGAACTGGTTCGCCTGAATAGAGGATCAGCGGCGGAGGCTGGCGATCAGCCGTTTGGGTTTGAGCAGCAGGTCAAGGGCATCGACGCTCGAACCGGCGACCACGCCCGCTGCTTGAAGTGCTTCGACGTTAAGCCCCTCCTGCCCCAGCACGGCGATCCCGACTGCCGCCGTCTGGAGCATCCCGGCGTCGTTGCCCCCGTTGCCGACTGCGACAACCCGATCAACACCAAGCCTTTCAACATATGTCGCTTTCTGCTCACGTTCATTGCCCTGCCGCATCCGGACAGCCGTTATGCCAAGCTGTGCATCAATCGCCGCCTGTCCGCCGTGCGTATCGGCGGTGAGCATGTGGATTTTTAGGAGGTTGGCAAGTTCAGCCAACCGCTCCTCGACGCCCTCGCACAATACACCATCGACGGCAAGTGTGCCGTTCACGTCGAAAACGACGTGTTCCAGGAACAGGTCGCCCTTCCCCGGTATGGACAGTTCGATCAAAGTTCTCTATTCCTTGAAATCGATAGTGATCAACTCGCGGTCAAAGGTCGTGAGGCTTTCGGCCCCGGCGGGCGTGATCACCATGTCATCCTCGATGCGCACGCCGAATTCGCCGGGCAGGTAAATCCCCGGCTCGATGGTAAACGCGTTCCCAACTTCAAGCCCGGTGAGATTCCCCTCGACAATATAGGGGTCTTCGTGCGCGTCCAACCCGACGCCATGCCCGGTGCGGTGGGTGAAATAATCGCCGTACCCGGCATTCTCGATCACCTGCCGCGCAGCCCGGTCGACTTCCTGCGGAGTGACCCCCGGTTTGGCCGCCGCCCGCCCGGCGGCGTTGGCCTCTTTCACCACCTCGTAGATCTCGTGGAATTTGCCAGCGGCAGACCCGCCGACGAAAAACGTTCGCGTGATATCGGAGATGTATCCCTCGCTGCGCGTCCCATAATCAATCAGGAGCGGCTGTCCGGCCTTCACTTCTGCGTCGGAGGGAACGCCATGCGGCAGCGCCGTGCGCGAACCGGACAGGACAATCGGCTCGAAGGGTTCTTTCCCGCCCCCGGTCTCGATCAGCCCCATCTTGAGGCGGCTGGCGACCTGGCGCTCGGTCACGCCGGGGCGGAGATCGGCGATCACGTTTTGCAGCACATCTTCGGCAATCTGGACAGCGGTACGCATTGCCTCGACTTCGGCAGCGTCCTTCACCCGGCGAAGTGTGCTCATGAACGGATCGGCGTTCTTCATCTTGACCGATTCGGCATATCGCTGGATCAGCCGGAGTTCCAGCACTCGCATCGAGAGATGTTCAACAGCCAGTCTGCGCAGCACCGGCAGAGCATTGATCGCCTGTTTGAAGGCTTTCTTCGGCCCCTTCGCGTCGGTATAGGTATAACTCCCAAAATCAAAGGGATGATTTTCTTCAAGTTTTGTCACTTCGAACGAGGGAAGGACGAAAACCGGCAGGCCAAGCACCGGGATGAAAGCAACCGTCGGGCGTTCCATCAGGTGGAAGTCGATGCCGGTCATATAAGTCATATTTGCCCCAGGAACAAGCGCCAGACAATCGACCTTGCTGGCCTGAAGTTGGGTCTGAAGGCGGTTCAAGCGTTTCGCGTACACGCTCCCTCCTTAACTGTAGTCTACGGGTTCAGTGCCTGATACCGATCAATTCTACCGCGTCGATCTGATCCCACCCGCCGAGGCTGGCCGACTGGTCGACGGTGATCACTACCCGATTGCCCTTGTAATCAGCGTCGACGATGGGAATCACCATGACAAACGGGCATTGTAATCGGGGTTGGGGTGGCGAATCGTAGACGATATGCGGTTCACCGTAGAGATCGGTGAATTCGACCTTTACCACAAACCCCGGATTGAAGGATTCGTAGATCAAAATCCCGGTGGGAGTGACCAATTCGGCGAATAAGACGGTCAGCGTCGCTATTTCATTGGGCGAAGTCGAGGCCCAGGCAGTGGCAAAGTCACCGCATTCGGGGGTATTGGCCGGGCCGGTGGTTTGAACAGCCCCCCTGGTCAGTGGATCAAGCTCAGAGCTGCCAAAAGCGGAGGCTGCAAACTGGTCGACCTGCTGCCGCCCGGAAAGCGAAAGTGTGGGTGCGGCACCGGTCAGTGCTGCTACGGCGGGGGTTTGCGTCAGGTTTGATGCCAGCGTGGGAATATAAACATTGGCCTGCGTGCTTGCCGCATCAATCGTCAGTTGGAGGACGTTTGCATCGACTCCAGTACCCTCTCGCATGAAAAATACAGCCAATGCGATCACGACCACCGCTATCACGAGAATCCAGCCTGCGTTCTGACCTAGGTTTCGGACCGTTCGCCTGAACCAATCCAGCATTGGGGTTTCCTCCTGAGTCGATGGCAAGCAGTATAGCGGTGACCTGCCAAACTCGCCAGCCTGAACAATAACGGGATTATCTTGTTAGCCTCTCTCAGGTGCTGTAAAATGACCTCAACCAGCTATTGACGCAAGCGGCCCGAAAAATCGTTCGTTGAAGCGACCGATCAAACGGTAAGGACTGCAAAATGTTATCACAAAGGTTCCAACTGCCTGACGCACCGCCAGCGTTAGAACAGCGTACACCCGTCACCCGGCAGCAGCGACAGGATGCCCTGAAGCAGATTAACGACCTGAGTGCTGCGCTGGATTCGATGCCGGTGCTTCTCACCCAGGACGGCGAAGTGATCTGTTCCGCCGGAATGATGACCGAAGAAACCAGTCTCGAACATGTCGCGCGCACTGTCGCGCGCCTGTGGCGGGATGGTTCAAACCGGCTGGCCCGCGAACTGATCCGGTTCGAAGAAGAGATTGTAGAAGGCGAGACAGAACGATTCAGCTTCTTTCTCTACTCGGTTCATATCAGCGGGGCAGTCACGCTGACGCTCGGCTGGAACCCATCACTCTCACTTACTCAGCTTCGAGCGGAGGCAACAGACGTCAAAACCGCTCTACAGCGTATATTCCAGACGTAAATGGACAACCGTATGTCCTCTTTTACGCCCAAACAGGACACCCTACATGCATGTATTTGATTGGAGCATCTCGCTTTACCGTAAAACTATCAAACGGTCACGGGCCGCACATGTCGCCACCCACTGGCTGATGAAGCACATTGTCATCCCAGGGCTTGAGGCGCTGCGGCGGTTCAAAACCATGCCCGACGATCCGTTCTGGTTTCGTCTGGAACTGCTGACCAACCGCCACGAAGCGGAAAGTATTCAACTGGTTGACCGATTGCTGAAACCGGGGATGATCATGCTGGATGTTGGCGCGCATGTCGGCTATTATGCGCGGCGTGCTGCCCGGCTGGTAGGTGAGGAGGGCCAGGTCTTCGCTTTTGAACCTCACCCGCGAACCTTTGGCGTTTTGAGCAGGAACGTCAGCCGATACTCGAATGTTACCCCGATACAGGTCGCCTTATCCGACGAGGAAGGCACTGCCGAACTTTACGACTACCTGATGATGTCGGCCAGCGGGTCGTTGCATTACGACGAGTCGCTGCTGGAACTTCAAAAAGCCCACCTGACCGATTTCGACATCGCGCCCCGGATCAGTGAGGGCTTCCCGACGCAAAAATACACCGTGCAGACAATCACCGTCGATCATTACCTGGCCGAACAGGGAATTCAATCGGTCGATCTGGTCAAAATGGATATCGAGGGAGCGGAGATCGGCGCACTGCGCGGGATGAAAGCGACGATTGCCGGTTCGCCGCAGATAAAGCTGATCATGGAATATAACCCCAAGGCTCTCAAAGCCTTCGAGTACAAGCCTCAGGAGGCGCTGAGGGAGGTGCTGAGCCTTGGTTTTGCTACGATACAGGTGATAGAGCCTGATGGCAGCCTGACAGACCTTACAAACGACCCGGCGGCTCTCGATGAACTGACCGAACGCCTGATGGAGAATATGGGCGTGGTCAATCTCCTGCTTGCGAAATAGAAAATGCCTGTATCAACGAGATGCATTCTGAACAATGCCCCGCAATTAATGCGGGGCATTGTCGTTGGCCGGTATGAGGCATAATCCGGTTAGCTGGTTGAACAACAAGCCGGTACTAATCGAATTTCTTGTTCAGGTAGAAAACATAGCCACCATAGGCTGCGCCGCACAGCACAGCCACGATCAGCCAGAGCAACCAGGCGTTTTTGAGAATCAAACCGATGTTCCTTACGCCTGTGAACATGCCGATATAGGCAAATGTCGCAGCCCAGACAATGACGAATGTACCGAAAACCCAGTACAACATCAGTTTTTTAAGTTTCTCTTTTTTCTCGGCGGGCAATGCAGCGCCTGTGTTCGGGGACTCTTCAGCCATTTGTTACACTTCTCCTTGTGTAAGTGGTATAACGGAATCGGCAAACCATAGATAAATTCATTCTAGTACAGATTGTTGAATGCGCAAAATAGGTGCTGCTGGTAATATCGTGTCACTGCAAATGCCACTATCGACCGTCCGATTTTAGCTGCTCGTGGGGTGGGATCGATGCGCGATCGACGCTCTGTCGAAGATTTATCCATAGAGGAACTGGAACAAATCCTCCGGTTGAAAAAACACCAGCAGCGGCAGGAGCGCCTCGAACGCTACGAACGCCAGGGGCGCAGGCGAGGCGATGTCCCTTTACCAGGAGATGAACCTCCACCTGAGCCAGAAGCCCGGCGTGGAATTGCCTATACATCGCTCTTTAGCAATGGATCAGGCGACGGCCAGCGGAAAAACAGAGATCGCCTGCTGCTGGGGATCGAAGTGGCAGCGGCGCTTGGTTTGGTAGCTATTCTTGTTTTTGCGGCAGTGACACTGAATGATCTGAATCGCCAATCGGTGGAAGCGCAGGCCGAGCAAATAGCGGCACTGCCCAGCCCCTCCCCCACGCCATTGATCAGCGCGGTGGTGCTGCCGGGCGGTCATACTCCGCCAACTTCCGATCAGGGGGCCGCGCCGAACTACGACGAGGTGCCTTCACATCTCCGACCGCTGGTCGAACAGCAGTACGCTGGGCCGGTGATCGTGCCCACTCCCAGCCCTGGCAGCGCGATCCGCATCCGCATCCCGGCGATCAACGTTGACGCGCCAATCGTACAGGGGGACGGTTGGGAGCAGTTGCAAAAAGGGGTCGGTCAGCATATTGGATCGGCTTCGCCGGGCGCAGTCGGGAATGTCGTGCTTTCAGCCCATAACGACATCTACGGCGAAATTTTCCGCCGGTTAGATCAGTTACAGGAAGGTGATGAGATTTTCCTGCACACGCAAACTCAGCAATACGCCTATCGTGTTGACCATTGGCGAATCGTCGCTCCAACCGAAGTCAGCGCCATGGACCCGACCCAGGAGCCAATCGTTACGTTGATTTCTTGCTACCCCTACCTGGTAAATACTGATCGAATTGTGGTCGTTGCGGGACTTTCGGAGTAAAGTTGTCCCCGGTCAAAACAAATCAACTGTCAAGAAGGGATTATTCATGGCAAAACGATCATCACGCAAACGTAACTCGCGCCGCCCACCCCAGGTACAGGTGCAAAAAGAACCGGTCGATCTGGCACAGGAGTATCGCTATGTGATCGATGATCTAAAGCGGATCGGCATCATTGCAGTGATACTGATCGGGCTTCTGGCGGCGCTGTCGTTTTTTCTGTAGCCCAAAGACAGACACAGGGTTTCTCGCGCAATTGTCATAATTTAATTGAGGGGAAATTGAAAAGAGGTGTCGGGGCGGCCGGACTCGAACCGGCGACCTCTGCGTCCCAAACGCAGCGCGCTATCCAACTGCGCCACGCCCCGAAATCGAGGGGAGTATACCGCCCCCCGTTTTAAACATCAAGCGTATTCTGCCAATCCAGCGCTACTCTTCCTCGGTCGGCTCAGGGGTCTCGGAGGGCATCGGGAAAGCATGTTCTTCGGCAATGGGGGTCATGATTCCAGGGGTGCCGTCCAGTACATCAATCGGTATCGGGGTGGGGTTGAGACAGGCGTCGTTCGCCTCGTCGTATTTCTCTCCAACCTCAACATCCCAGACCATGTCGAGCGCCGCTAAATACTGCTCGGCGGCGGCACATGGATCGCTGAGGGCAATCAGTTGATCGCCGTACAGAACGTGGGCATCCCACAGCCGGTCGGCGACATCGTAATAGGTGGGCATCACGTTATAGAGTTCCTGGTAGTTCTGGATCACCACCGGCCAGTTGATATCCCAGTAGCGCAGCCCGGCTACATAAAAGCTTGCCAGCAGGTACTCACCTTCTGATTGATCGTCAAGCGGTTTGATCTCCATCGCCTGTTCCAGAAGGAAAACACCTTCCTCGAAACGTTCCGCTCTAAGCTCGGCCAGGCCCTGATTTTTTAATGCCTCGTGGAGCATTTCCTTTACATCGATCTCTTTGAAGGTCGGGTCCTGATTCTGAATGTTCTGCAAGCGGCTGATCGCTGCCGTCCACTGTTGGTCCTCGAAGTAGGTAACCGCTTCCTCGTATAGCAGATTGAGGTCACCCCCGGCGGCGCTGGTCGGGACAGGGGTTGTATCAATATCAACCGGACCCGCCGAAGCGGAAGCCATATTCTGACGCGCCTCGGCCAACCGTTCTGCGGCACCGGGATAGCCCGGTTGACGCTCTACAATCCAGGAAAAACGCTGGACGGCCAGTTCGTAGCGACCTTCGGCAAGGTCGGCCATTCCCAGTTCGAACTGTAAACCCATATCGGCGGCGGTGGTCTGGGTGGCATATGCCTCGCGCTCGTTTTTTCCGGCGACTGCCCCGCCTGCAGCGGCAACACCCAGTGCGGTGATTAGCACGCATCCGCCAATAGCGATAAGCGCCGCCGTAGAGGACAAACCACGCAGACCACGACGGCGACCGTCGTTTTCTGGAGCTGTCTCAAACTCGTCAGGATCTTCTGATTGGGGAGAGCCGCCGTAGGCATTCTGATCGGCAGGGTCAAGGGCCTGGCTCATGCTGTTTTTTTCTCTGCTTGCTGTCCGTAAAATCGCGTTGTTCGTTCCGGAAGGACGCGCCGCATTATAGCGGGTTAAATCGGGCTTGTCCACAGCGCAAACAGGTCGATAGCCATACGGCAGGGTCAGATCCGATCTCATTCTGATCACCCCGCTGGCGGTAACAGGCAACTTGCCCCTATACTATCCAAAGCCTATAATCAACGAAAAGATGGAATTAACCTATAGGAGGAGTATCGATGGATTTCGCGAGTGCGCTAACCTTTCCTTTTGAGGACGAAGATTGGCTGAAGAAACTGGGCATCGGCGTTCTGATCACTCTGGGCGGAATGCTGCTGTCTTTCATCCTCTTAATACCCTTACTGCTCATGGTTCTACTCTTCTCTGGATGGCAGTACGAGATCATTAAGCGGGTCAAAAATGATGATCCAACACCGCTGCCCGGATGGGATGATTTTGGTGGGTTGCTGAAAAGAGGCGGCACCCTGATCGGTGCATTGTTGATCTACCAGATACCGGTCGTCCTGTTTAGCTGCGCCATAGGTGTTATCGCAGCTCTCCCGGCACTGGGCGTCAGCGATGAGAATGCTTTCGCCGCAATGTCGACCGCGGCGATGATCCTCATATCCTGCTGCTCCTGCCTGATTATCCTGTACGCAATCGTTGCCGCGATCGTCTATATCGGCGGGCTGATCCGGTATACCGACAATGAAGAATTCAGCACTTTCTTCCAGATCGGCGATAACTTTGCCCTGGTCAAAGACAATATCGGCGACTTTGGGATGCTGCTCCTGTTCTTCATCGTTGCCGGGATTGGCGTCAATATCCTGTCAGCGACCGGGATCGGCGGCCTTGTCGCACCGGTCTTCCAGAATTACTTTACCGGGCACCTGGTCGGCCAGTTAGCCAAGAAGCTCGCTGCCTCGGCAGCCCCCGCAGTATAATAATATTCATCGATCAAAAAGAGCGCGCTAAACGTTCAGCGCGCTCTTTCTATTCCCCAAATATCAGGGCAGTTTTGGCATCGACTGAAGAGCATTGAATACGGGCCGGGGCGTTCCATCAGGAAGGACGATGCGGTAGTACTCGGTCAGATTGTTATCCGGCCCTTCCCCGCTGCCCGCCTCCTCCGGTGAATAGTCCAGATTCGATACTATCGCCAGCCGGACAAATTCCCATTCATGCATCAAACCGAATGCCTGCACGGTAAAATCGGCCTGCTCTTGCAGCGAGTTATCGTAAACGAAGCCGGGGACTTCCGCCGGGGGGAGGTCTTCGCCTGCCGCCCAGCCGAATTCGGTGACGCATAGAGGTGTCGACTTCCCGGCAGCGATGATCAGGTCGTGGTAGCCGCGCATCGTCGAATAGAACGACCAGCTGTGGTGTCGATTCTCGTATGTTTGTCGATAATCGGCATCAGGATCGTCCACGCTGGCATCATAAGACTGGTCGGGAGGGAAATTGTATCCCTGGTGATGGGCACCCACACAGTCAACGTGATCCAGCAGACCCGCATCGATGAGCTGCTGCAAATACCGGAAGTCGTCGATAGCCATCACCCCGTCATCCACACCGGTCGGGTTCAACCCACCGCTGATCACGATAATCCCAGGGTCGAGGGATTTGATCGCCTCGGTAGTAGGAACAAGCAGCGCCATATAGCTGTTTGCGTTCAACCCTCCGGCGGTGTACCAGGCTGTATCGTGGTTCATCTCCTGCCAGACTTCAACGGCATGGATTTGCCCGTTGTAGCGCGTGATCAGGCGGGAAACAAAGCGGACATACTCATTGACGTCATCAGGTGGGCCGTCCATATTCCGGGCAGTGACTGACCGGGTCCAGTCGGGGGCACCGGTGATGGTAACCAGCACCCGCAGACCGCGCGCCGACGTTTCGGCAAAAACGCGGTCGAGCGCGTCCCAGTCGAAACCGCCTGCCGTCGCTTCGATCTCCTCCCAACTCACCGGCTGGCGAACCCATCTCAGGCCAAGCTGTTCGACCTGATCGAAGACCTGTGCGGTGTTCGTTTCGCCTTGAATCTGGATGCCATAGCCGAAGGATAAGTCGTTGACAGGCAGCGGGGTAGAAGTAGAGACGGATAACCCGGCAGTGTCACCACCTTCTTCGAGGGCGGGGGAATCGGTTGGGGGCAGTGGCGTTGCCAGCGTGACAACCGCCGACGGAGAGACATCCCGTGCCGTGATCGCTGCCTGATCCTGCTGGTTGATCCCCCACCATGTGCCGAGAAAGATACAGGCCCCGATCAGCAGCACGAGGCCAATCCAGGACAACATCAAACCACGCCTGAACTGTGGGGATACCGGTGCTGCGTCGGGGCCTGTTTTAGCCATATCGTCGATCTCCTCGTCTAAACCAGAAGATGACCGTAAAAAACGAACCTAATTCGCCATTTCTGCGGCCAGTGTACTGCAGGCCGGGCAGGAACCGTCTGGACGCAGGATCGCGTAGCCCTTGAACGGGTCGTTCTCGCCCCAGTTTGTGAAGTCGACATTCCAGACGATCACCAGGTCGACATAACCCAACTCTTCGGCAATGTTGACACCCTCGCCCAACCACTGTGCCTGCTGCGCGACAGTTGTGTTGGCACCCCAGGCGAAAATTTCGGGCAGCGGCTCACTGATACCATCGGGAGTCAGGTAACCAAACTCGGTCAGACAGATCGGCAGCGCCTGGTTCATCCCATTATAGTAGACCTCGATGGTGGGCAGGAAGTACCAGCTATAGTGTCCATCACCGCCATCGGATACGTGACCGGTGCGGGCCGTCGGGGAGGTTGTACCGGCATTATGATGCACGCCGATGCAGTCGGCGTAACTGGCCGCACCCGCTGCCGCCATCTCCGGAACGTAGAGATCGTCGCTCATGACCGCACCGGGGATATTGGCACCGGTCGGGGCCAGCGCCCCGGTGATCACAATCGTATCCGGGCTGGTGGCCTTGATTACATTATAGGCCGGAGCCAGCATATTGGTGACATAGCTCTCGCCGCTGATCTGGCCCTGCGGCCACTCACGATCGAGGTTCATTTCGTTCCAGACCTCTATGGCATCCGGTTTGAATGCGGCAACCTGCTGGAGGTAAGCGGTGAAAGCGGTAAAGTCAATGCTCGTTGGGTAGGAATCACCGGAGATGCTCAGAAGCACCTTGAACCCTTCGGTATGCCCCTGCTGGATCAGCGTATTGGCATCGGCGGCGGTGACGGTGGGGTTCCATTTGATCTGGTACTTTACCCAGGTCATACCGGCGCTTTTCATCACGTCAGGGTTGGCAATGAACCCAGGAACCTGTCCGCCCAATTCAACAGAGGAACCGGGCGTGGTTTGTTCGCTTTCCACCGCCTCACCTTCTGCACCGGCAACGGTTGCCGTAGGCAGCACGCCCTGAGCCGCCACATCCCCCGCGGGGGCCAGGGTAGGTGTTGTCAACAACTGGGCGGATTCTTCTTTTCGTTTGTTGGCATTCACTACAATCATGATGATTGCAAATACGGCGATCGCACCGACCACCGTCAATCCGATCCACATCACAGCCAGTTTTTTTACTGAACTTTTGTCGAGTTTTTTACGTGCCATGCCAGCATCCTCCTTATGATGGTCACGTTCACTTTGTGAACAGGATAAGGGCGACAGCCAACCAGGAATGTTCGCCATCGCCCTTCTATCGATCGTTTCCAGAAATTAGTGCATTACACTACCCAGGCTGGAACAGGCCGGGCAGGAGCCATCCGCCCGGATGATTGCATAACCAGCCTGCGGATCGTCCGCCTGCCAGACATCGAAGTCGACGTTAAAGACGATCATCAAGCGCACCTGCCCACTCTGGGCCGAGAGCACCGCTGCTTCGGCTAACCATGTGGCCTGCTCGGCGATGGTCGTGTTACCGGCCCAGGCAAAGTTGGCAGGCAGGGCACCGTATCCCTCAGGAGTGAGATAACCCAACTCGGTGAAGCAAACCTGCTTACCGAGCGTCCCATAGTATAAATTCAGCATACCATAGTAGTAGCGCGAGTAGAACGCGTCACGCGGGTCACCGGATGTCTGCGACGGCGCGATGATCCCCTCGTTGTAGTGAACACCGAGACAGTCCATATAGCTGGCGGCACCTGCATCGCGCATCTGGGCGAGATACCGGTCATCACTCATAACCGCACCGTCGATATTCACGCCGGTTGGGGCAGGTGCCCCGGAGATCACCAGTGTGCCGGGGCTGGCACTCTTGATCGCATTGTAAGCCGGAGCCAGCATGTTGGTGACGTAACTTGAACCGCTAATCTGGCCCTGCGGCCATTCGCGGTCGAGGTTCATTTCGTTCCAGACTTCAATGGCATCCGGGCCATAGGAGGCCACGCCGCTAAGGAAACTGATATAGGATCCGTAATCAATCGAGGACGGATAGGACGGGCCGGGAATACTGAGCAGCACCTTGAAACCGTTGTTGTGCGCGGTCGCGATTTTGCCGGCAGCGACACCGGGGTCTGTACCGGGAGTCCATTTGATCTGGAACTTAACCCAGGTCATACCAGCCTGACGCATTGCATCGGGGTGACCCAACGTGTGGGTCTGTCCGCCGAGTTCAAAGCTGCCAATGGCGGCGGTTCCAACCACCGGGGCCGGTGCAGCCTCAGCCGCCGGTTCTTCTTCAGCCGCTGGTTCCTCCTCGGTTACCGTAGGAGTCGGCTGGGTTGCTGCTGGCTGCGGCTGTGTGTAGACCGGCACGGTTTCTTCCTCTTCTTCGGCAATTTCAACACCGGAGTCGGCGATCTGAATGCCAACCGCGCCCCGGTCGTTGCCCTGGCCTCCCGCGACGCCACCCTGAACGGTGTATGCGCCGGGGAAGTCGGCCTTCCATGCCCAGGGCGTTCCAACGCCGGTGTTCTGGGTGAGCGACGCACCGCTTGCATCGGTCAGCGTCCACTGAATCTCAAACTGGCTGGGTAGGCTCGATGCGTTTTTGACCTTGAACTCGGTGATAGCTTGAATCAGGCCGCTGTCGTTGCCGGGTGAACCAAACGAGCGGAGGAACATACCGCCGAGGTTGTAATTAGAGAACATATCCAACCGGGCACGCACAGCATTGGCCGACACGATCCATATGCGGCGCTGGCCGGTTTCTTCGGTGACCATGTAGGTATACGCGCCGGTACTCTGGTCGGCGCCAACTTCGGAAACATCACCACTCAAATTGAAGGAAAACTGGGTTCCCGGCGCGTAGGCTGTCGAGTCTTCGGGCAGGGCTGGGCTGACCGTCACCACGCCAAGCGGGGCAACTGCCTCTTCGAAAGAAATCAAGGTATTGTTCGTCTCGTCGTAGCTCTTGACCGAGGAAGCAAGGTGAATCTTGTAGCGACTGACTTCGCCGACTGCCCAGGTCAGCATATTGAATGCGGCCCCGTTTGCCGAATAATCTGCCGGGCGAATGCCGGGCTGGACGACTACCACATCGGCAGCAGCGCCGATTGCACGCCAGTTGTAGCCGCCGGTATCCCAGGAAGTGCCACCGCCTGTAGGCTGCGGGAGCATGACAACCAGCACTTTGTTCGACTCGTGCAGGGCATTGGCCAGGTCGCTGATAAACAGCGCAAAGGCTTCACGGTCGGTCGGGGCGAGGCCCTGATAGTCAAGGGTAATGCCGTTGTAACCACTGTTGACGGTCAGCATGCGCAGGTCTTCGATGTGAAGTGCAAGGCTGGCCGGGTTATATAACATATTGCTGATACTGGCGCTGTCGCCCGATATCACCGGGGCGACGGCATAGCCAGCGCCGGGTTGCCATCCGGCAGCCGGGGCACCAACCAGACTGCCATCTGATTGAAGCTGGTACCCGGTGGGCATGACCAGGTTCAGAACCGCCGCGCTTGCTGCATTGAGCGAATCGCCCGGCTCAAGAATAGTGCTGATCAGCGGCGTGGTGCTCCTGGTCTGGAAGACCGCGAGGTTGCCGACGAGTTCGTCGGTGTGGATGACGCCTGCCATCATATCGACCTGGTTGGGGACAAACACCCATTCACCCACGTCCGCATCCCAGCGATATAGATCGAGCGTCTGATAGGGTTCCGAATCGTTAGGAATGACGACCTCGATATCGATCTTTGCCTCGCCCTTTACATAGATGGTGTAGAGCGGGCTTTTCAGATCGAGATATGAGGGAAGGGCTTCCATCGCACCGGAAAAGGCACGCGGAACACGCCCGTTGAGGGCCAGTTCGCGCGGCGTGGTATCCAGCCTGACCTGAAGCGGTCCGCCTTCGGTGATGGTAAATGTCAGCCCATCGGGGTGGGTCATCGACGGATTGGAGGCTCCAAGCTTCTCGTAGCCTCCTCCTCCCAGTTGTGTTGCCAGAAGAACGACCAGTAAAACCACAATCACCGTTGCGCCGACGCCCAACCCGGCATAGAGGTAAATATTTTTGCTCATGCCGGGCGTCTTTCCCTTTATTGGGGATACTTTTCGTATCTTCTTGCCAGTCTTTTGATCTGACATATAGTCACCTCATATAGTCGATTCGGCTGATGCCACCCCGTCACAGTATACCCTGTTCGCGGAATGATAATCCAGACTGCCGAAATCGTATTTCATTGTGCTGATTACTGGTGATCCACCACCCGGTGAATCTACCCAATTAACGTACCAACCGTTTTATAAGTTCCAACGATCTTACTGTTTGGGAACGACGACAACTGCCAGTGCATCAATGAGAATTTCTCTACCCTGCTCATTGAAACTGGCCGTGACCGTATACTGCCCCGGCACGATTGATGTATTCAATACATATTGAACCAGGGTGAGATCACCGGTTGCGGTGGCAACTTCAAGCCCGGTTTCATCGAGAACCTTCCAGGCGAGTGCTATCGGTGCAGGCGCGTCGACGGTCTGGTTGTCGAGAAAGGCACTCACACCGTTGATCATGTTACCGGGCGCATCAGGATGAGCAATCCCTTTGATGGCAACCGCATTCAACGAATACAGGTTCGCCCATTCCAAGCGCTGCCTGACATTGCTAGCCGAACCGAAATAGAGATACCGCACCTGTTCGTCTGCATCGTAATAGGCCAGATAGTTCAGTCCCATTGCGAGGTCAAGGCCCATCTCGGTAAGCGGGCCATCTAATTTGAGCGGCAGTAAAGTGCCTGCCTCGATCACTACCTCGTCGGGATCGGCATATCCTTCGACCACCGTGATACCATCGGCGGCGGCGACCGCAGTATCCAGGCTACTGGCTGCGCCGTAGTTGCCGGTTGATTCGACCAACCCGGCATCGATCATCAACCCAATCTGGCTGCGATCAACCAGGCTGACAACCTTGTCAAGTGTTTCCTGCGCGCCGCCATTTTCCAGATAAAGCCTGGGGTTATCGCCAGGAGCTGCCCAGAACCGGTCGACGCTGCCCGACACAGCAGGCAGAACCGGTTCAAAGGCGTCATCGGCCCGGATCACGACCTCGACCCGCTTGCCCTGGGTGTGGAGATTCTCGGATAACGCAGCGATAAAATCGCTATAGCCTTCACCCCAGGCAAAATCGAGAACGACTCCGGCATTACCGCCCACTGCGGCGGCGATCTGTTCGGACAGGGCTGCCTGAAGTGCCGTGTCAGAGTAGGAAGGCACGCCTCCCAGACGGTTTTCGATGAGCAGCATGATCGTCGAGGCCGACGCCGGAACCGTCTGGCCGACCAGCATCCCGGTTTCATTAATTTTTACGCCCTCGACAATGGCAAAACCGTAGCGGGCATCGGGGATATCGCCGCCTTCGCTCACCACCAGGGCGACATCGGGCACCTGGGGTTCGACATGCACTGCCATCACATCCAGCGAATCGGTAGATGGGTAAAACTGGATCACCTGCCGGATCGGGTTGATCTGGCTTGGCACAAATTCCCACTGCCGGGACTCTGTGTTCCAGGCATACAGCGCCAGCCGCTCATAGGGTTCGGCCCCATTAGGGATCGACATCTCGGCGACGATCTGGCCTTCACCGCGTGTCTTGATCGAGAAAATTGGGCTGAGCGGCGTCAGGTATGAAGGAATCTGGGTATGGGCGATTTGCCACTGTTCACCGGCTAAATTGGAGAGGAAGGCTTCACGAGGAATTGTTGAGACCTGAACCCGGAGATTGTTGAGGTTCTCGACAGCAAGTACCGACAGCCCATCGGGGTGGAAATAGGCTACTCCAGCCAGGTTTGTATAGCTGCCGCCGATCTGTTCTGCCAGCGAAAGTGGTGGCAGAAACAGCACAACAGCCGCGATTGCCAGCACCAGAACACCAGCTACAATCCATACCCAGATCGGAATGCGGCGCTTAGAAGTTTGTTGGTCGTTTGTTTCGGTCATCGTTCGAATTTGCCAACCTGAATTGTAAGCAACGAAAGGGCGGCCAATATGCCAATGCCGCCCGCGAATCGCGCTTCGGTTTAAGAGGTCCAATTCATACCCATCAGCGCCGCATTCTACCCTGACCCGGTTGAATCTGCAATAAACTTTGGCCATTAGATGTAGACGCCTGTCCACTGATAACCCAACCCAGTGTGCTCACAAGTTTGCTGAGAAATCCGATCCCTGTTACTTTCTCCTCAACCAGTGAATGAGAAAGGAATACAAATGGCCGAGCAGACATCACCGCCCGTTCTTGACTACGAGGGATCAACCTATCGCACCGACTTCTGGGAAGGACAGGGTCGTGAATACGAGGACCGGGTTGAGCGGATCGCCATCCGGCGGCTGCTCCCTGAAAGCGGATGCCGTCTGCTGGAACTCGGCGCGGGATTCGGGCGGCTGACCCCCCTTTTCGAGGGCTATGAACAGGTTGTACTGCTCGACTATTCGCGCTCGCAGCTTGAGTATGCCCGCGAGCGCTACGGTGACGATGGGTTCATTTACGTGGCGGGCAATATCTACGAAATGCCGTTTGCCCCCGGCGTCTTCGACACGGCGACGCTGGTGCGCGTGCTCCATCACCTGTCCGACCCCCCGGCGGTCTTCAAGGCGATTCGCTCGTTGCTGCGTAAGAATGGGACGTTCCTGCTCGAATTTGCCAATAAGCGGAACATCAAGGCAATCCTTCGCTGGTGGCTGCGCCGCCAGGACTGGAACCCATTCACGCCGGAACCGGTCGAGTTCGTCGAGTTGCACTACGATTTTCATCCACGCTATATCCGGGAGAAGCTTGCCGAAGCCGGGTTGACACCGGGCCGGATGCTGACCGTCTCCCATTTCCGGATTGGCCTACTCAAGCGATTGATCCCGGCGGGGATTCTCGCTGCATTCGATTCGGTCGCCCAGTTAACGGGCAACCTGTGGCAACTATCGCCGAGCGTGTTCGTGTTGAATATGGCCAGCGGCGAAGATCAACCAGCGCCCGAAGGCGCGTTCTGGCGCTGCCCCGACTGCGGATCGTACGATCTGGCCGAATCGCCGGAAGGGCTGGACTGCGCGGGCTGCAATGCCCACTGGCCGAAGATCAACGGGGTCTACAGTTTCAAAGAGGAAGACTGATCACCACAAACCGGGGATCAATCGAAAGCGTGTTTGCTGTGTGAACTCGCGGTAGCCGGGCAATTCTCTTTGCAGCGTTCTATCCTCCAGCACGGTGCGCAAAACGATCAGGAGGATCGCCGCGCCATCGGCGATCAGCGCCCACCACGAGCCAAGCACGAGGGGCGTAAACAGCAGTTGAAGGATCAGTCCCACATAGCCGGGATGTCGTACATATCGATACGGCCCCGTCGAGATGACCTGATGATCCCGGTCGTCCTGAATGCGAACGTTCTTCTCGAAATGTGCATTCTCGACCATCGCCCACAGGAAAAGTGCGTTCCCCATCACGATCATCAGCACGGCCCCTGCCGTGATCGCTGCCTGCGGGGGATCGCTCCACTCGTGATAGTGATCAAGCCCGGCGACCACCATCGCCCCGACCATCGACAGCAGGCCGTAGGCCGCCAGCAGAATCGTGTCCCAGGTTTTGACGGATCGCTCCGTCCGGCTGCGGGCTTCGACCACCTCCGGGCTGACCCGCCACAGTACCACGCCGGAGATCACGAGGTTGACGACCACCACCGCCAGGAACAGCCACGCTCTGGGCCAGTTCAAAGTACGTGCCGGGACGAATAGTACTACACTGATTACCATAACATTGAAAAATAGCTGGCCGATGCGTTTCAGCAGAGCGGCCAGCGGCTTCCGTTCAGATGTTTCTGTCACAATTGATATCCTCGTCAAACAAGGTGCAGCGCCCGCGCTATCCAGGTGATCGCCCCGGTCGTGATCAGGCCCATCACCACCGGCAGCAGCGTAGCGACTGTCGTCCATTTCAGGCTCTTCGTTTCCTGATAGATAGTCATAATGGTCGTCGAGCACGGGTTGTGCATCAGGCTGAACAACATCAGGTTGATGCCGGTCAGCAGCGTCCAGCCGCCCAACCCGACCAGCACGCTGGCGGTTTCGCGGGCAGTATCGAACTCGATCATTACTCCGGCGTCGGCTCCGGCGGCCCGCCCGACCATCAGGGTCAGCATCAAAATGGTCGGGATGACGATCTCGTTGGCCGGGATAGCGACGACATAGGCCAGCAGAATCACCCCGTTCAGGCCGACGAACCAGCCAATCGGATCGAGGAAAGTGACGAGGTGTTCGGCGATACTCACCCCGGAAATGTCGATATTGCCCAGCAGCCAGATCACCGCACCGGCGGGAGCAGCCATGGTCACAGCGCGCCACAGGACGATCAGCGTGCGGTCAATGACCGAGGTGTAGAGCGTCCGCAGGATTTGCGGCGGTCGATAAGGCGGCAGTTCCAGGCTGAACGTCGATGCTTCGCCCTTCAGGACCGTCTTGGTCAGCCCCCACGAGACGCCGAAGGTCAGCCCGACCCCCAGCACGGCTACCCCCAGCACGGCAAGCATCGACGCGGTCGCCGACCACACAGGCGGCACCAGCGCACCGATAAAAATCGTGGCGATCAAAATCTGGGTCGGCCAGCGGCCATTACACAGTGAAAAGTTGTTGGTAATGATCGCCAGCAGACGTTCGCGAGGGCTGTCGATGATCCGCGTGGCGATCACCCCGGCGGCGTTGCAGCCAAAGCCCATCGTCATCGTCAGGGCCTGTTTACCATGCGCCCCGGCCTTCGCAAAAGCACGGTCGAGGTTGAAGGCGACACGCGGCAGATAGCCGAAATCTTCGAGCAGCGTGAACAGCGGGAAGAAGATCGCCATCGGGGGCAGCATCACTGAGGTGACCCAGGCTACGGCCAGGTAAACGCCGTCGACCAGGAAGCCTTCTATCCACCAGGGCGCAGCAATCGCTTGGAACGCAGTATGCAGCCAGTTGTACACCCAGTCGAGCAGCAGGGTTGCCAGCCAGCCGGAAGGGATGTTCGCCCCGGAAATGGTCAGCCAGAGGACGACTCCCAGCATCAGCACCATGATCGGCAGACCCCAGACCGGGCTGGTCAGCACGCGATCCAGCGCACGGTCGAGGTTGAACCTGCCTGCCTGCCCTGTCTGTGAGACAACCTTATCGGCGACCTCCGCCGCCTGCTGGTAAATATCTTCGATGAACCGGCTGTGTGAATCACCCAACTCGCCGCGCAGCGCATCGGCGCGGGAGAGCAGTTCTTCGGGAGTAGTGGCTTGTTCGCTCATGCGGCTGTCCCCTGTAAAGCGAATGCCGGATCGCCGTTCTGCCCCCTGACCATGTTGAGCAGTTCTCCGGTTCTTACTGCCTTTTCGATCCGTTCGTCGCCGTCCAGCAACCTGATCGCCACCCAGCGAGCGTTCGGCAGGCCGGGGTAGAGCGATTCAATCGACCTAGTCACCTCACCAACCGCCTGCCCGAACTGAGAATCGTAAACCTTCAGTCGGTTGGGGCGGCTGATCAACTGGCCTGTTGCCATATCAGAGACAATTTTGATCAAATCATCGATCCCCCTGCCATTACGGGCCGCCGTCGGCACGACGGGGACGCCCAGTTCACGGGAAAGCTGCCGCGCGCTGATTTCTAAACCATGCCGTTCGGCCTCATCGATCAGGTTTAGATCGATCACCACCCGGTCGGCGATCTCCATCACCTGGTAAGCGAGGTTGAGATTGCGTTCTAGCCGGGTTGCATCGACTACTACAACAGTGACATCGGGGCGGCCAAACAGGATGAAGTTCCGGGCGATCTCCTCGTCTTCGCTGGTTGCCAGCAGCGAATAAGTGCCGGGCAAATCGACCAGTTTGTAGACGTATTCGCCGTACTTGTACAGCCCTTCCATCCGGGTAACGGTTTTGCCCGGCCAGTTGCCGGTGTGCTGGCGAAGGCCGGTCAGTGCGTTGAAAACGGTGCTTTTGCCGGTATTGGGATTACCCGCCAGTGCCACCGCGAAATGCCATTTGCCGCTGTTGATCCCCATTTTGATAAGCTGTGCCCGCGCACAACCATCGCACATTGGGTGTAGAGCCTGATTTGATTCACTCATCACCGCGATCTTTTCCATGTTCATTATTCCTCTACCAGTTTGATTACGATCTGGCGGGTCTGCACTTTCCTCAAGGCGATCAGCGACCCCCGAATGCGAAACGCTACGGGGTCGCCCAGCGCGCTCCTGAATTCGGCGGTGACGCGCGTTCCGGGTACCATGCCCAGATCCATCAAGCGACGGCGTTCTTCGCCGTCGATCGCCAGGTGATCGATCACCGCGATGCGACCGGGCTTGAGTTCAGAGAGCCTCCAGGTCGTCTTTTCTTCTTCCAATGGTTCAGTTCTTACCTGTTCTTCCATAAGTAGCTCGATATCCTGGTACCTCTACTAAATTTAGGACTACCTAAAATTATATTTATTGATAATTCAAATGTCAACTTTTTATTGTTAAAGTTTTGATATTAAGCAAACTAAAACAAAAAAGCGGCTCGAAAGCCGCTCTTTTTACTTAACGATGTTGTGTTGTTTGGTTGCGACTACGTCAGCCGATCACCAGATGGTGTTACTCATCACCGCGTGGAGCACTTCGAGGGCTTCCAGGTTGCGGCGTGTCATCCCGGCTCGCAGACTGGTATCGGTAAAATGTGTGGGACTCTCCCGATCAGGCAGGGTAAGGTGATAGGTCATATCAACGCCGCGTGAGGGCAGTGATTCGGTCGTCATGTGGAAATCCCACAGGGGGACGTTTTGTTCCTGGGCCAGGAGGCGGATCGACTCGTTCATCGAGTCGACGTGGGGGTGCGCCCCGGCCTGGAAGGGCAGCGTGCTGAGAATGGGAACCACGCCCTGGGAAACCGAAAACTCGATCACTTCCTTAACGTCATAGTAGTAATCGCTGCCCGGCCCGTTTTCGTATTCGGCTGTGCGCACCATGATCAGGGCAAAGGCGGGCTGCCATGTGCGGTACTCGCAGGCGAGTGGGTTCTCGTCGGGCAGACAGGCGTTGGGATTGGCCCACAACGGATCGAGAATGGCCCACACGGGGAAACCCTCTTTCGCCGCCTGCCCGGTATGCCCAAACGAACCAGAGAACCAATTGATCACGACTTCCAGGTAGTCATATCCGTACAGTTCGTAGACACCGTTGTCAAAGGGCTTGAGGAAATCCGGTGAGGCCGTCTCGCAGTCCCCTACGGTGGTAAAGGCGTTGGCCCGCTTGCCCGTCTGCTGGCCGCGTGTGAAGATACTCCGAACATTGGCCCCTACCCGGCTCAGAGGTGCCGAGTATGCCCCTGGAGCAGATACAACCGCCGGCGGAATGGGGGTCGGCGGCGGAGGCGTGACTACCGACTGCTGGGAGGTGATGGTTGTATTGAGATCGGCCTGGGGAACCTCGACCAGATTGCCGGTAAGGGTCACATACCAGCTTGCCAGCCAGCCGCGCGAGTCTTCGTACTCAACATAAAGCCACACTTTATCACCGACAGTGTGCTGAAACAGAACATACGTCACACTTCCCGCCGGCACGACAGTGGATCGTTCGTAGTTCGTTCCTGGCCCGGTTCGGAGATTCATATCATAGATTGGCTTCGCGATGACAGAACTTGCGGGTTCACCACTGGCCGGTGCAGTTCCCGCTGCCGGTGGAGGGTCTGTCGTAACAGAAGACGGGCTGTAATTAGCATTGATCGGGACGGACAGTAAATCGCCAGTAAAGGTGCAGTAGGCGGCGGCGATCCAGCCCTGGGTGCCGTTGTTGTCGATCAATACCCAGGTCGCAGCTTCATTCCGACCCAACACGGGAACCGTATCGTCTTTATAAACGGTTCCGATCTGCTCGTAGTCTGTTCCGGGGCCGGATCGAACGCGCAGGTTCCAGGTTGCCCTGGCCTGCACGGTTTCCTGCGCTTCGGTACTGCTGGCAAAAGCCGTTGCCAGCGGCAGCGATATGGCCAGCACAGCGGCGGTGATCAACATGAAACGGATAAACCGAAGTATTGATTGTTTTTTTATCATCATCTTTTCTTCCGAAGTTACCTATTCCAAACGAGTCGATCGATCTACCAGGCCAATGTACCCTGGTATTGATATATATAATTGCAGGTTGGATCATCGTCCGGAGTCAGCGTATAGGTTGCCGACATCGCTCCTGCATCGATGAAAGTTACGTTGATAGCCAGCGTGAATCCTCGCAGGAAGGCCGGACCGCCGCCCTGATAGTGATTCGGTTCGACGGGCGACAGCGTGTAGGTATTGCCATCCTGTCCGCGCCAAGTGAGGCTTCCCCCGGCGGGCGCAAGTGCCACCATCGACGCGCAAAAGTCGATCACGTCCCCACCCGCGCATGACCCGCTCATGGTGCTGCTGGTTGGGGTGATGTTCCACACCGAGTTTGTCGACGGTGCGAAATTGCTGGATTCGATAGGTTGCCCATCGACTTCAATGATTGGTGTAGGGGTTTCGATTCCAACGGGTTCTTCGGCAGGCTCATCGGTTGGCACCGGTTCGTCGGTTGGAGCAGGTTCAGGTGTATCGGTTGGTGCAGGCAAATCGGTGGGAATGGGGGTCGGTTCAGGTGCATCGGTCGGCTCGACTACCGCTGGAGGGGATGTCGGGGTGGGTTCCGGTGCGCCATCACACCCCACAATACTGAAAGCTATCGCCGACAATAAAACCATAACAATAAAAAGACGCTTCATCAACCGCTCCCTTCCATCAACAAATTAGGCTTTGTCCTTCCAATATGATACCCGCTACCAATCGATTCAGTCTACAGATTTTACCCGCCTGGGGCGATCAGCGCCTTCCGCAGCGCATCGAGCGCGGTCAGCGTGGTCAGGTTGTGGACGGTGATCCCGTACTGGAGGTGAGCGTCGTCGAAGCAGGCCAGGCAGCCGTCGCCGGGCACCGTCAGATGCGTGACATCCTCCGTATTGACGCCGTCGTCGGGTAGATCGCTCAGGGCCAGCCAGAGATTGATCAGCGGAATATCGTACTCAGCCGCGAGCCGGACGACGATCCGGTTGTAGTCGATGCTCTCCTCGGCCCGGTCGAGCCGGGTGGGGAAGGTCGACAGCACCGGCAGCACGTTCTGCGCGAGTGTTTCCTCGATAATGTTGCGCAGGTAGCTCTCGTACTTTTCGGCGTCGAAATAGTAGACGTCGTTGGTGCCGAACATGATCAGCGCGATGGCGGGATTGGAAAGGCGGTATTCGCAGGCCAGCGGAATCTCACCGGCTTCGCAGAAGGTCGGATTGGCCCAGGTCTGGTCAAGCGGCCCGGCGGTTGTGCATCCGCTCGCCGCCGCCAATCCGGGGTTGGAAAACGAGTTGACCGGGTTCCCTTCGATCTCGCGTACGGTGACCGCACCGAAAGTGTCGACGGTTTCCTGCAAGTCGGCGTAATTGCCCAGGTCGTAGCCGCCGGTACCGAGCGGCGTCAGGAAGTTGGGCGAGGCAGTCATACAGTCGCCGACTTTCGAGAACACCTGCGGATTGCGTCCCTGTGCCAGCGCCTCCCGGTAGATGTCGAGTGCATGCTCGGAGACGGTGGGCAGAATCGGGGCGGATTCGAGGGTCATCTGTTCGACTATCATCTCAGGTGGATCGCCAAGATCGGGGGTCTCGGTGATTTCGACCGTCTCGGCTGGTGCATCCGTCGGCGTCGGGGTGGCCTGATCAGGCTGGCAGGCAGACAGCAGAATCAACAGTCCGCAGATAACGAGCGAAATCGCCAGTTGTCGGGATAGTTTTGTAGAAAAACCGGGGGTAGGGGCGACCCTGGCGGTCGCCCAGGCCGCTGCTGTATCTACCCTACCGGTAAAACCTTCAGTCACCTTCTTCACGACTCTTTTTCCCCCATACCACAAAAGCCAACCCCCACCTCTCCGGGCAGGTCCACGGATCGCGGCCTGAGATCGCGCCATAAATGCCCAGCAAAACGCGCCAGCAGGCCATCAGCACTTTTTCCGCGTCGGGCGACATCGGAGAGAAGGGGAAATCATACGAGTGCGACACCAGCGGCATGGGGAATGTCCCGTAGCTGCCGACATCGTCCAGACCGAGCGACCGGTAAATTTCGAGATAGTGTTTGCTGTCGTATTCATTGCGATACAGCGCGGGCTTGGCAGGTGGTGTTGCTCGCTTCTTCCCACCGATCACCTGCCCCAGCCAGTGAATCAGGCGCAGCAGCAGGTTGATCGGAATGGCAAGCGTTTGGACGGAGATTGCCCGTTCGGGCACGATGTAATTCAGCAGCACGCCTCCCGGCTTGAGGATGCGAATTTGCTCCGCGCAGGGCGTGCGGACATCGTCGAAGTGTTCCATCAGGCCGATGCTGGTGATCACGTCAACGGAATTGTCGTCAAAGGGCAGGCGCAACACGTCGCCGACGATGTAGCTGGCCGAGAGATCGTCACGCTCGAAGTTGTAGCGTCCGCTGGCTAAGGCCGTCGCCGAGGTATCGAGCAGGCAGGTATCGAACCCGGCATCGGCAAAGAAGGCGGCCATGCTGCCCCGCCCTGCCCCGACTTCGAGCGCCACCCCGGATCGGACATTACCTAAAATCGACCGGAATACCCGCCAGTGGTTCTGAAAGGCGAACTGCACCTGATGATCGGGTTTCCCACGCTTGAAGTGGTAGCGCTTCGTTTCCGGGCGGATGCGCCAGCTTGTATCAAAGGTATCGACATCACCGCTTCGTAGGTTCATTCCGTCTCTCTTGGTTCAGGCACCCACCCCCGGCGGCGGCAGTGATTGGCAAGTTTCCGGGCCATAAAGCGTTCGGTGCGGGCCATCGATTCGAAGGTCGCGCCGCCGATATGGGGCGTAATGATCAGGTTGTCGTGGGCGCGAGCATAGGCGAGCAGCGGGTGATCGTGCAGGCTGGCGGCGATCAACTCGCCTTCGACCACGTCGAGCGCGGCCCCGACCAGCTTCCCCGATTGCAGCGCGTCGAGCAGCGCCGACGAATCGACCACCGCGCCGCGCGCGGTATTGATCAGCACCGCGCCGGGCCTGCAATGTGCGAATAGATCGGAATCGAATAGATGGGTGGTTTCTTCGTTAAGCGGCACGTGCAGGCTGATCACGTCACTCCGGTCGCAGAGTTCTTCGAGCGTGCCGACCGCCTCGACTGTCCCGTCGATCAGGACGTAAGGATCGTAAGCGAGGACGGTCATCTCGAATGCTTTCCCGTAGCGGGCAACCATGCTCCCCAACCGGCCATAACCGACGATCCCTAGCGTGGAGCCGCGCATCTCGTGCCCACGCATCTGTTCCCGATCCCACTCACCCGATGCGCCCATCTTCGCCGCCGGGATCAATTTGCGCCGGAGCGCCAGCAGCAGCGCCCAGGTTTGTTCAGCGGTAGCGGTGATTGTGCGGAGAAACTCAGTTTCGCCGCGCAGCGTCAGCGCGTCGATACAGCGTTCCTGTATCGCGTTGAGATCAAGGTGATCGACACCCGTGGTCGCTGAAACTACAGCCTTCAGTTCGGGGGCCGCGTCGATCATTTCCCGGTCAACCCGGTGCCCCAGCCGAATGATCAGGATGTCTATATTAGCGAGACTGTCGAGCAGTTCTTTCCGGCTGAGGGTTCGATCATCGAAGACCGCGCCCAGCGTTCCCAGCGTGGCACGCGCTTCGGCGTCGTAGCGATCGGGTTCGGCGTTGAGGATACGAAGCATCAGCCCTGATCTCCTGTTTTGAGCAGCGCCTCGGCGCGGACGAGGTCGGCGCGGGTATCAACGTTGACCGAGCGTTCCTCCGGCATTACCACAGCCCGGAGCCGATCACCGTAAAAGGATCGCCGTTCGTGCAGCACGTCCCGATCCACCAGATAGATCGCCCCGTTGCGCACGTAAACCGGCGGGTAATCCTGCCGGTGGTGCTGGCGGGCCGCTTCCGGCATCAACAGGCGCGGCGTACTACCATCGAGTAAATACATGTAATACGGGTGGGTCGATTCCAGCTTATAGATCGAGATCACCGAATCGGCCTGCTCTCTCTGATAAAGCCTGATCGCTGCCTGAATGTCTTCCGAACGGCGCAGGGGACAGGTCGGTTGGAGCAGCAGAAAAGCGTCATAGGGCTGGTCGGTCGATTCTTCCATAAAGTCGAGCGCGTGGAGGGCTACATCAATGGCGCTGGCTGTGTCGGTAGCCAGTTCGGGCGGTCTCATGAAAGGCACCGCCGCATTGTAACGGTGGGCAACCCAGGCAATTTCCTCGTCGTCGGTGGAGACGATCAGATCGGTTAGCTGCGGGGTGCCCAGCGCAGCCAGAATGGTATGGGCGATCAGGGGGTGTTTGCCCAGTTGGAGGACATTTTTTCGGGGCAGGCCCTTCGACCCACCCCGTGCCGGGATAACCGCCAGAGCGCGCATGATCAGTAGGTTAGTTGTTTCTCTATTGAGAGGTCGCAGGTTGCCAGCACGTCGGCGATCCGTTTTCCCGCATCGCCATTACCGTAGATCGGGTCGCTGGGATAGCGACCATTGACAACCTGTTTTTTGGTCGCTTCACGAATGGCAGTGCGTTCCTGGGGAACGTCGATTACGTTCCGGCCCCGGTCGCGCCCGCGCTGTCGGTCGCCGATATTGACCACCGGGATGCCCAGGTATGAGCATTCGCGGATGCCCACGCTGGAATTCCCAACCAGACAGCGGGAATGATAGATCAACTTTAAGAAATCCTCAGGAGCGAAATTCTTATAAAAATGGAAATGGTCAAGGCTGTGGATTTCTTTTTCGCGGAAGGCACGAATGCCCTTCGAGGTGCCATCCGAACCGGCATCCATATTCGGCCAGAACCAGAACACAGGCATATTCAGGTCGCGGATCGCTTCCAGCGTTACAGTGATATCCACGCGGGCTGTCTGGTAGCTGGTGGTGACCGGGTGCTGCATCACGACGATATAGTCCTGCTGCGGATCGACCGTTCCCGCCCCCACCCCGCCGTAGCGCGTGTAGGGATCGAAGTCGAGATGATCGCCGTAATCGATGCGGGCGGCGAGATCAATCGACGGGCAGCCGGTGACGAATACGCGATCCGGGCGTTCTCCCATCTTGATCACCCGCTCCGCCGCTTTTTCACCGGAAACAAGGTGAATATCGGCCAGCTTGGTGTTGGCGTGGCGTACCTTCTCGTCGATGGAACCGGTCACTTCGCCGCCCTGCACGTGGGCGAGAGGAATATTCATATAGGCGGCGGCGATAGAGGTGGCAATCGTTTCGAATCGGTCGGCGATGGTAACGACTACATCCGGTTTGTGGTTGTCGAAAACAGTTGCCAGTTCCTGCAATGCCAGCCCGGTCGATTTGGCCGATGTGGTCAGGTTTTCGCCTTCAAGCAGATTGTACACACGGGCATTGATTTTAAAGCCGTCGCGTTCGACGTATTTCTCCGGCTGCCCGTAGAAATCAAGCAGCATTGAGGCCGCCAGAACCAGTTGAAGTTCCAGGTCGGGATGCTCGACGATGGCTTCCAGGGCTGTTTTGATTCGAGAGTAGCTGGGGCGGGCCGTCACGACCACGCAGATTTTTCGCATAAGGTTTGCCAACACCGCTATTGATTCGATTCGCAGGGTATACATTAACTGCTATCCCTGATTTGAACAAATACCTCCCCACCGAGTAGAATTCGGGCAGATGCCGCCAACACAGGGAGAAAAGTCGATGCAGATCGGAGACAGAAAAATCGGTGAAGGCATACCGTGTTTCATCATCGCCGAAGTCGCATTGGGGCACGATGGCAGCCTGGGGATGGCCCACGCCTATATCGACGCGATTGCAAAGGCCGGGGCAGATGCCGCCAAGTTTCAGACACATATCGCCGAAGCAGAAAGCTCCGAGGCCGAACCGTTCCGCGTGCCGTTCAGCCCGCAGGACAAAACCCGGCTGGATTACTGGTGCCGGACGGGCTTCACGGCGGAGCAGTGGCGCGGATTGGTCGATCACTGTGCGGAGAAGGGATTGATCTTCCTCAGTTCGCCGTTCTCTATCGAAGCCGTCGATCTTCTGGCCGATCTTGATATGGCTGCCTACAAAATCGCGTCGGGCGAGATTGGCAACGAGCCGCTGATCCGGTATATCATCGAGCAGGAGCGGCCCGTCCTGTTTTCGTCGGGAATGAGCGACTGGGCGGAACTGGATCGTGGGATCGATCTGGTGCGATCAGCCGGTGTGGATGTGGGTGTCTTTCAATGCACGGCGCAGTATCCCTGCCCGCCTGAACGATTGGGGCTGAACATTATTCCCCAGATGCGCCAGCGCTACGGCTGCCCGGTCGGGCTGTCCGACCATTCTGGAACGATCTACGCCGGGCTGGCGGCGGTGACGCTGGGCGTCGAGATGATTGAACTGCACGTGGTGATGAGTCGTGAGATGTTCGGCCCGGACGTGGTCGCCTCGGTGACGACGGACGAACTCAGGCAGCTGGTCGAGGGGGTGCGGTTTGTCGAACGGGCATTGGCCGGTCACGTGGACAAGGACGCCCTGCAGGAAGAATTCCAACCTCTGCGCGAGATTTTCACCCAGAGCGTCGTCACGACCGTCGATCTCCCCGCCGGGACGGTGCTCGGACGCGATCACCTGTCGACGCGTAAGCCGGGAACAGGTATCCCTGCCCGCGAACTCGATCAACTGGTGGGGCGCACTCTTGCCCGTGATGTAGAATCTGGCACCTATCTATCCTATGAGGATGTCGATTAGGGCGGGTTAGGAACCACCTGCGTGAACGAGATCGAGCTTTGACAGTTCCCGCACCTGTTCGGCGGCGCGGTACGAGCTGCGCACCAGCGGTCCGCTCTCGACCCACTTGTAGCCCATCTCCAGCCCGATTCGCTTGAGTTCGATGAACTCGTCCGGCGTGTAGTACCGGTCGATGGGCATATGCTTCTTGCTCGGCTGGAGATACTGCCCGATTGTCAGGATGTCGACCTTCAACTCGGCCAGGTCACGCATCACCTCGACTACCTCGTCGAATGTCTCCCCCAATCCAACCATGATCCCGCTTTTGGTCAGCACCAATGGGTCCATCTGTTTGGCGTTACCGAGCGTCGCCAGCGCCCACTCGTAGTGATCCTGCGGTTGGACGGTGCGGAACAGGCGCGGCACCGTTTCGACATTATGGTTGAGGATTTCCGGGCGGGCGTCCATTACGATCTTCAAGGCATCGGGGTCGCCCTTGAAATCGGGAATCAGCACTTCTATCGAGCAGCCGGGGTGAATCTGTCGGATGCGGGTGATCACCATCGCGAAGATCGGCGCACCGCCGTCTTTACGCTCGTCACGGTTGACGGAGGTGATCACGACGTGCTTCAAATCCATCGCCTTGACTGCCTGAGCCACCCGGTCGGGTTCGTTCCAGTCCATCGGTTCAGGCCGACCGGTCTTGATGTCGCAGAAGCGGCAGGAACGGGTGCAGATGTCGCCCATCATCAGGAAGGTGGCCGTGCCCTGCCCCCAGCACTCACCGATATTGGGACACATCGCCTCTTCACAGACGGTATGCAGCGTCTTTTTCCGCATCAACTCCTTGAGTGAATCATAGGTATCACCGCTGGGCGCGCGCACCCTGATCCACTCCGGGCGGCGGCGCGGTCTGGCGATAGCGTTGGAATTTTCGAGGTTGTCTATAGGCATTGCATTGAACCCGTTCGATTGAATCAGCGTTGTAGATGGCAGCCAGATTATAGCGATGCCGGAAGACCGGGATCAACCGCGAGCTGGTCAGAATGCTGCACCGCTGACCAGTCGGTACAGCATGATCAGCGCCCCGATCAGGGGCAGGATGGAGAACATCAGGCGGATGCGCGGCCCTTCGACATAGCGGGTCAGCGATGCGCCAAACTGCGCACCCAGCGCGGCCCCGGTATGCATCACGAGCGCGATCATGATGTCGACGTTGCCTTTGAGGGCATGGGTCAGCATACCAAACCCGGCGGAGATCATGATCTCGAACAGGTCGGTGCCGATGGCGATATGGGTCGGGACGCCCACAATGTAAACCAGCACCGGCATCCGTACGAATCCGCCCCCTACTCCCAGCAGACCGGAAAGTACACCGGTCAGGAAACCGATCCCGATGATCACCCAGAGCGATATCGACTCGATCTTTGAAACAGGGAGGGAAATCATCGGGGCCAGTTTTAACCCCTGTACACGGCTGAAAATGGACCGGGTGGGTATCATATCCTGCTCTCCCGAAGACCCAGCATCGACCTGGCGAACCGCCCGTCGACCTTCCCAGAAGGTGTACCCGCTGACACAGATCATGATCAGGATATAGGTGATGCCAACCACGATGTCGATGCTGCCCACCCGCTCAAGATATTCGATGATGCGCGCCCCGACTTCGACGCCGGGGATGGCCCCGATCACCATCAGCAGCCCCAGCTTGACGTCCACGTGCCCCATCGAGCGGTGACGGTTGGCGGCAACAATCGACTTGCCGGTCATATAGGCGAGGTCGGTGCCAATCACGAAATTCATTGGCACGCCGCTGAGAAACATCAATGGCCCGGCGATGAAACCCCCGCCGACGCCAAAAAATCCCCCCATGATGCCGACCAGGAAGCCAATTGATGCCAGCAGCAGGGGGTTGATTGTTACATCGGCGATGGTGAAATGCATCGGGGGAATTCCTGATCTACTCGGACTTCTTCGGCGAAAACAGCTTGATCAGAAAGGTGGTAAAAGCGCTTAACAGCAGCCCTTGAACGACGATCAGGATCAAGGCAACCGGGGCATACACAATCAGATTGGCATGAAACAGATGGGTAAGCGGCTGGTTCAAGAAGCGGAGAACTAACAGAAAGTAGAGCACTAGGAGAAAGCCATAGATGCCCAGCTCAATCGCCAATGAACCAACCACTCGCTTGAAGGATCGTTCTTCACCGGTCATGTGGATGTACCATGTGTCGTGTGTGCTAGACCTGTCAGGTTACATGGAAGGATTATAGCTGATAACTATGTTGGGAAGAAAAACGGAGAGTCTGTCAGCGTTCGCCCCGGACTTCGGCGGCCATCTGCTCGAAGAATGCGCACATGAATTGGTGCCGCTGCGCTGCTATCCGACGACCGCTTTCGGTATAGAGTCGATCTTTGACGTTCTTCAACTTGACATGGAACTCGTGATGAGCCGTGTGGGATTCATCACCACCCGGAACGTAATTTTCAGAAACATCGGCCCAGAGCGGCTGGCCGTGCCTGCCTCCGTAGGCGAAGGCGCGTGCGGTTCCCACCGCCCCGATCGCGTCCAGCTTGTCGGCATCGAACAGTACTTTGGCCTCGATGGTTTTTGGTTCGATCCCGTTGCGAAACCGGTGAGCTTCTATCGCGTGGGCCACCGCTTCAACGATCTCTTCCGACTGCCCGGAGAGAATCCGGCGCGCTTCAGCGGCGGCGATGATCGCGTGGTCGGTTTCTCGGTCGGCATCCAGTCCCTTTTCCATATCCTCCGCGCGTGCGAGGTCATGGAGCAGTGCCGCTGTCCGGACGATGGATAGATCAGCGCATTCCTGCTCGGCAAGATGCTCGGCCAGCGCCAGCACTCGCAGAACGTGGGAAAAATCGTGGGCAGAGTCGGCTTCTTCGTACAGGATGCAGGCTTCGTCGATAGTCAGCATAGTATTCCCCTTTGAGTATCAGGCCGGTGAAAGTATACCACCCCGATCATGTATCTTCCTTTTTTAACCAATTTCTAACCAAAGACAGTACCCGGCTCATATTGACTCAGGTAAGAACCCCCTTTACAATTCGAACATGTGAGCGTTTGATTTTCGTTTAAAAAAACAGGCTGAACCAACTTAATTCTATAACACCGGTCGTTGATCAAGTTTGTATTTAGGTAAGATGGGATGCGGTAATGTACACTAGTAACGAGTTGCTATTTCCTAATTACGCAATCTCTGTTATCAGGGATATGCGCGGACCTGAATGGCGAGACCTGGTCGACAGTGTTGTTGACCTCCCCGACGATGCCCCGGAAAAACTGGCCTTTGTGCTGATGATGGTTGAATTCGATGGCTGTATGGAATGTGAAACCGACAGCTACCGGGCAATGCGTGGATGTGTTTTATGTGCCACGCAGACGCTCCGGCGATTCAGGGGTTCTGATCGTGAGCTTCTGGAGATGTATGCCCAGGCGCTCGATCAGATCGAGGAGTACCTGGAACGGGAGAAGATTCGGTGGATCGCCTGATCTACCAGGAGAAACTATTCAATGTGCTGCGGCGGGTGGATCATCCATCCGCCGTTTTCTTTTTGCTCCCCGATTTTGCGCCAACGGGACGATCACGGTATACATGAATCACTTCATTGATCTAATCCTGGAAGCCCTGCATGTCATCTTCCCGCAAAGCTGATCGATCAACCGCACTGCTGGTCTACCTGGGAATTTTTCTTTTTATCCCCGTCTGGGATTTCTACGCCTTGTTTACGACGCTGCGGGCCGGATGGATCGCAGGTGAGGATCGAAAGGCTCATTCGGCAGCCCTGTATCAAATCCGGCGGGTGATTTTTCTGTTTGCCGCTTATGGACTGGCGCTGGCCGGAGTTGGCCTGCTTCGGGGCAGGGTTGCACAGCCCGGCCCCTTTGGAATAGTGGTCACCGGGCTGCGGCATCTATCCGGGTTCAGCACGTCGCAGGTTCTTGCCCCCGGCGTTCCGGTCGGCGAGTTGATCCCGTCTTACTTATCGAACTCTCTCTGGTTGTTCCTTCTGTCCTCACTCTGCACCGCGTTGTTTTCGGCGATTCTGACGGCCCTGATCACCGGCATCCACAAAGTCGAAAAACGCTATCCGTCCCTGCACCGTGTATCGAATCTGCTGGTGTGGGCTGTGTCAGGCAGCCTTGCCATCCCTGTGGGTGCGATTTCGCTCCTGGTTATCCATATAGCCGCGATCCGGATGGGGATCATTCCTGCTGATTATTTGGCGATCACCGGGGCGGCTATCGGCTTCCGGATCGGTTGGCTGCTGATCCCAGCCTGCCTGATCGCGCTGTTCCCCGCGTTGATCTGTGCGCGGGCCGGTCTTTCGCAGTGGGAATCCGTCGACCCGGAATCGCCTGTTCGCCTGACACAAATTGCAATGGCGATGGGCCGCGCCTTTCTCGATCAGGCAGGCTGGATCACCGGCAGCCTGATCGTTGTCGAGATGATCTTCCACATCCCTGGCCTGGGAAGTCTGGTGTGGGAAGCGATCTCCTTGGCCGATGCGCCTGTGCTCGGTGGTGTGCTGAAAAATTTTGTGCTGTTCATGCTAATCATGCGCACCCGCTCGGCGATCACCACCGGGGTTCAAAAAGTCGATGCTTTGCGACAGACCCCTAAAGAGAAAGCACAAAACCGTCCTGTCGACTGGGGTAAAGTGGCCATCGTCGGCGTTTTCCTGCTGATCATCGGGGGGGCGATGCTGGTGCCGCAGGTCACCGATCCACGTCAGGTTGACCTCAACGCGATCTACGCCCGCCGCTCACCTGCCCACCTGATGGGAACCGATCACCTGGGGAGGGATGTGCTCAGCCGGGTTCTCGAAGCCCAGCGTGTTTCCTGGGCGGTGGCGGTGATGGCGGGGGCAGTGGCCGCTTCATTCGGCGGTTTGTGGGGAGCAGCGGCGGCCTGGGTGCGGAAGCAGCACACCTTGCTGAGCGATCTGCTCGCCGACCTGATCCTGCTGCCCGCCGAATCCGCGATTTTGCTTCACCCGGTGCTGATCGTGCTGGCTCTGGAAATGCAGCGCAGTGCTGGAACAATCGTCGGGTTGGGCGTCATTATCGGGCTGGCGCTGGTTCCCCGGACAGCCTGGGTGGTCGATAACCGGCCCGAAAGTGTGTTTTCAACACGGTTGTCTTTCAAACGATATTTACGATTGATTGCCCTCGTCTTCGTGATGGCAACCTTCGTGTCATTGCTGTATAGTGTGTCTATTGACATGCTTGGTTCAGGCACAGCGGAGCCGACTGCCTCAGCGGGAAATCTATTGAGTCACTTTAGAGAATTAATCTCCAGCGAAATCATTATCCGCGATGGGCGGTTTGTCCGCCTGATTGTATATCTGGCCCTTCCGGGAGTGATCTCCTGCTGGGGTGGGTACCTGCTGCAAGATTTTCTGGCCGATCAATTCGAAGGCGAACAGCAGAACTGGCTCCCTCAAATGCTCGGTTGACAGGAAACGATCCCCACAGGCTGTGGGTTGTTTCAACGTTCTGGAGGAGTAGGATCAGTTCGTTTGGATAAATAGCGAGTACACAAACTCAGAGATGTGAAACTAGAATGGTATAACCCGGCCCACACCGATGAGATTGTATAAACGAATTTCACAGCGTAGTTCCAACCCCAGAACCTGTTTCGAAGGAGTTTCTAGTGAAAACAGGAACTACTCACCAAGAGGATTTTTTATATGATGAATGAAACATGGCATAGTCTGCCAGCGGATGAAGTTTTATCCCAACTGGGCGTCGACCCGGCAGTTGGCCTCAGCGAAGAGGAGGCGAAAAAACGCCTCGAACAATATGGTCGCAACGAGCTTCGCGAGGAGCCGCGACCGGGTTTTCTGCAGCGATTACTGAACCAGTTCAAAGATACCGTTGTGCTGGTGCTGATCGCCGCTGCGGCGATCTCAGGCGTGATGGGCGAATGGATCGAGGCAGGCGCGATCTTCCTGATCGTCATCCTGAACGCGGTACTGGGAGTGATTCAGGAAGGTCGCGCAGAACAGGCACTGGCCGCCCTGAAAAAAATGGCCGCCCCTGAAGCACACGTCCGGCGCGGCGGCCACGTGATCGTCATTCCCGAATCAGACGTGGTACCCGGCGATATAGTCCTGCTCGAAGCGGGCAACTACATCCCGGCGGATGTGCGCCTGATCGAGAGCGCCAACCTCCAAATCGAGGAGGCTTCGCTGACCGGCGAATCGGTGCCGGTCAATAAAAAGGTCAATGTCGATGTCGCGGAGGATGCCGGGATCGGCGACCGTAAGACGATGGCCTACAAAAGCACGATTGCGACCTACGGGCGCGGTACGGCAGTCGTTACGGCAACCGGGATGAATACCGAGATCGGCAAGATTGCCGAGATGATCCAGTCGGTCGAAGAAGAAGCTACGCCGCTTCAGATACGCCTCGACCAGCTTGGCAAATGGCTGGTATACGGCGCGCTGATCATCTGCGGGGTGGTCTTCCTGGTCGCCTTCTTCCGGGCCTCCCAGCGGGCGGCTGCCGAGCTTGGCATTATGAGCCTGTCTACATTTTTTAGCTCGCTGAAAAACCCGGTTCTTGCCATCCATGTCAAAGAAGCGGCGGTTGAAGCCTTCCTGACGGCGGTTGCGCTGGCCGTGGCAGCCGTTCCCGAAGGACTCCCGGCGATTGTGACGATCAACCTGGCGATGGGCATGCGCGAGATGGTCAAGCGCAACGCCCTGATCCGCCGCCTCCCGGCAGTCGAGACGCTGGGCAGCGCCTCGGCGATCTGCTCGGATAAGACCGGCACGCTGACTCAGAACGAAATGACGGCGGTCAAGCTCTTCGTGCCGGGCGCAATGGTCGACGTTACCGGCGAAGGCTACGCGCCCGACGGCAAGTTCCATGCCGAAGGCACCGAACTCAACCCGACCGAGCTTCCCGACGTGATCCACCTGCTGACGGCTTCGCTGCTCGCCAGCGACGCCCGGCTGGAAGAAGGTACAAACGGCGACCAGCAGGTCAAGATGGTCGGAGACCCGACCGAGGGAGCGCTGGTCGTCGCCGCCGCCAAAGCCAACCTGACCCGCGAGCGCATGGAAGCGCTTTACCCGCGCGTCGACGAGATACCCTTCGACGCCACCCGCAAGCGGATGAGTACCTTGCACCGTGACCCCGATGACAGCCATTCAGTGATCATGTTCGTCAAGGGTGCACCCGACATTGTGCTCGACCTGTGCTCATCCGTTTACGACAAGGGCGAATCGGTTCCGATGACCCCTGCGATGCGCACCCGGATCGAAGACGTAAACCGCGATATGGCACAGCGGGCGCTGCGAGTCCTGGCCGTTGCCCAGCGCCGGTTTGATCGCCAGCCGGTCGACCTGAACCACGAAGAACACGAGCGCGATTTAGTATTCATCGGGCTGGTAGGGATGATCGACCCGGCCCGGCCAGAGGTCAAACCGGCGATCACGAAGGCGCGCCATGCCGGGATCAGGACGGTGATGGTCACCGGCGACTACCCGGACACGGCCAAAGCCATCGCCGAACAGATCGGGCTGCTGCGCGAGGGTGGTAAGGTGGTGACCGGGCAGGAACTTCAGAAGATGAGTGACGAAGACCTCGTTGACCAGATCGATGATGTCGATGTGTTCGCCCGTGTATCACCGGAACACAAGGTACGGATTGTCGATGCCTTCCGCAAACGTGATTACGTCGTAGCAATGACCGGCGACGGGGTCAACGACGCGCCTGCTCTGAAACGCGCCAGCATCGGCGTGGCGATGGGGATCACCGGCACCGATGTCAGCAAAGAAACCGCCGACATGGTGCTGACCGACGACAACTACGTCAGCATCGTCAACGCGGTCGAGCAGGGACGGATCATCTACGACAACATCCGCAAATTCGTCTACTTCCTGTTGAGCTGTAACCTGGCCGAGATCGCCGTGATCTTCCTGGGGACACTGTTTGGCTTCCCCAGCCCGCTGACGGCGATTCAACTGCTGTGGCTCAATCTGCTCACCGACGGCGCACCTGCGCTGGCGCTGGGCGCTGAAAAAGGCGACCCGGACGTCATGGATCGCCCGCCCCGGCCACAGAACGAACCGATCATCGACCAGATCATGCGGATCGGGATGGGCGTGCAGACGGTCTTTATCACATCGGTGACCCTGTTTGGCTTTTACCTCGGATGGCACGAGGGTGAACTGCTGGGGTTTTCAGCGGATCAGCAGTTGATGACCGCTCGGAGCATGGCCTTCACCATCCTGTCTTTCTCCGAACTGATCCGCGCTTACACATCACGCTCGGAGTTCTACTCGGTGTTCCGGATCGGTGTGTTCAGCAATAAGTTCATGCAGTATGCGGTACTGGCGTCGATTGCCCTGCTGCTGGCAGTGATCTATATCCCGTTCTTGCAGCCGATCTTCAATACCCAGGCGCTCACGCTGATCGAATGGGTCGAGATCGTCCCGCTCATCCTGCTGCCCTCGATAGCGGCTGAACTTACTAAATTCTATCTCCGGTCGCGCCGGAAACGCCAGAAGGAAGCGGCAGCCGCCGCTGCCTGATCATTGGCAGAAAGCAAAATGGGCAGGTACGAGCCTGCCCATTTTTTGATCGGGTTACTTTGAAACATAACGGAAGTCAGGCTGTTTCTGTTTCCGGGATCATCTGTTCCAGGATACGCTCAAGCGCCATCGTGTGGCTGCACACCCCGCGCGATTGGAAGAAGTCACAGTCACACTGCCACTTTCCTCCGTTGAAGCGAACAGTGTGTGGATTGTTTTCGCCATCGAAAGTTACGACAAATTCCTCAAAGTTGATACGGTCGCGTTCCTCTGCATAGCGCTTGGCTTTTTCGATTTTACCGATCATGCCATAGTCCATCTGTGTCGTTCCTCCTATCTCTGATCAATGCCGTAATGGTAAAAAACAAACCACGCAGGTCAAAAACCTGCGTGGTCAGCAAACTCCGATATCCAGGGAATTTCTATTATAAGCCACTCTGCTCATAGTACCCTAAGTATAGGGTAACTCAACGGCCTGCGTCAACCTTCATAACCGCCTACTCACCACCTGAATCCTGACGCCGCCCCTTTACCTGGACTTTGACGCGCATGTTACCCGCCTCCACCACCTCGATCTCCAGACCCTTTTCAATCAGCTCACCGCTGGCCGATTCGGCTGACCAGCGCTCGCCCCAGACCTGTACCATCCCGACCGGGTTGAGGGTCTGGGTGACCCGGCCTGTCTTGCCGATCAACCCTTCATAGCCGGTCGTCGGGCGGAGCTTCTGGGCGCGCAGTGCCATCACGACCAGGAAGGCAAAGATTGCCCCCAGCAGCAGCGATTGGCCGATCACCAGTGGGATCGACAGCCGCCCATAGGGGGCTATCGCCGGTTGGTTGAAGAGGATGATTGCCCCGACCCCCAGGCTGATGATCCCAATGGTCACCATTGCGCCATGCACGGGGGCCTTGATCTCCAGGATGAAGAGGACGAAAGCCATAATCACAAATACGATGCCCAGCCAGTTGACCGGCAGTACACCCAGACCATACAGCGCCAGTCCAAAAAGCGTCACGCCAATGGTCCCGGCCAGCCAGCCGCCCGGCGAGCGAATCTCGATGATAATCGCCGTGACGCCGATACTGAGCAGAATGAACACAATATTCGGATCGGTGATCACCAGCAGGATGCGTTCGAGCAGGTTCATCGGGAGGGTGGTCGTCGAGGCATTAGACGTGTTCAGTATCAGCGGGCGTTCGTTGACCACCACTTCGAATCCGTCCAACTGCCCCAGTAGATCATCGACGTCTTCGGCGATGAAGTCGACCAGCCCGGACTCGTAAGCCTCTCTCGCGCTGACCGCCCGCGCTTCGAAAACCGCTTCTTCGGCGATGGTTTGCGCCTCGTCGCTGCGATTTTCGACCAGACTGCGCACCTGGGCTGCCGTGTACTGTTCGGCTTTCTGCTGAGAGACACTGTCGAGGTCTTCTCCCTGAAGCGAGATCGGGCTGCTGGCTCCAATTGCCGTATCGGGAGCCATCGCCGAGGCATGGCCCGCCAGCGTGATCAGCAAACCAGCGGAAGCCGACTGCGCCCCGCGCGGCCCGACAAAAACGACCACCGGTACATCGCTGTTGCGAATGGTCTGGATGATCTCTGTTGTCGAGTCCAGCGACCCGCCCGGCGTGTCGATCATCAGGATCACTGCTTCGGCGTTTTCCCGGTCGGCTTCATCGATCCCGCGTTTGATATAGCTGGCAAATGGCGGGGCGACCGGCCCGGAAGCTTCCAGAATCACGATTTCGGGGTTTGTTTCCTGGGCAAAAGCCGGATCGACCAGGAGGCAGGTGAACGCAACTGCTGCGAATATCAGCCCAAACCAGAGCAGACGAGTGATTTTTCTCTTCATCATGGCCCTCATCGTATCTACCTGTGCGAACTTGTTTGACCTTGTATATCTCTATTTTATCGCTAATCAACCATCCGAACTGCCGGATATCAATTATTGGGGGGTAAATGAGCGTGATCTTCGTCACATTGGACAGTTCCATTCGTGGGTTATAATTGTCACGATGAAATGACTGTCAGTTAGAAAGGCGAACAGCCCCGGAGAAATCGAGATGCAGGATACAAAGCCGCGCTGGTTCCGGTTGACCATGTTTGGCATGCTCTACTTCGTCCAGGGTTCAGCCCTGGCGTATTTTCGTAACTACAACAAACCCTATCTGAAGAGCGTCGGGATCGATGTCGATACAATTGGTGTCCTGACGACCATCCTGCTGCTGCCCTTTGTCATCAAGATATTCATCGGCATGCTCAGCGATCAGGTTTCTCTCTTTGGGATGGGTCACCGCAAACCCTATATAATCCTGGGATTGATGCTCACGGCTGCGGCTTTCGGGTTGGTGGCCTTTGTTCTGCCCGACAGTAACTTCCCACTGTTCGCCGCGCTGACCGTGCTGGGATCGTTCAGCGTGACGATCTTCGACTCGACGACCGACGGGCTGGCTATTGACTGCACCCCGCCGGAGGATCACGGCACCGTCCAGGGGATCATGACCGGCGGGCGGGCGGTGGGGATCATCGTGCTTTCGACCCTGTTCGGCTATCTGGTCGAAAGCCAGGGCTACCGCATTGTCTTTCTAATCATCGCCGGGGCAATGCTGCTGCCTTTGATCTGGGTGTTGCAGGTCAAAGAGCCGGAGCATCGCCCGGAGCAGAAAAAATTCGAGTGGAAAGCCTTCGGCGCGTTGGGCAAACCTCGCTTCCTGCTCTTTGCAACCTATGCGATCTTCTACTCGATTGCCTCGTTCGGGATCGATGGGCTGGTGACGCTTTACATGAGCAGCAGCTTCAATGCCTCTGATCAGGCTGTTGGCTATTACGGGTCGCTGCGCGGCATTGGTGCAGTGATCGGCGCAGTGGCCGCAGGCTTCATCTTCGACCGGATCGGGCGGAAGGTCAGCGCCTTTGGTGCCCTTGCCCTGATCTCGATTGGGGGAATTCTGATCGGGCTGGCCGCCGGTATCCCGATGCTGCTGGTAATGGGCATCATCTGGGGGATCGTCTGGGGATTTCAGGAGACGATCTTTGTCTCCCTGGCAATGGATCTCTCCGATCACCGGATCGCGGCGTCGATGTTTGCGATCATGATGGCGATCTCGAATGTCGGCACGGCGATAGGCGAGGGAATAGCGACCGGTCTTACCGACGACATCGGTTTTATTACCGTATTTATTGGATTAGCTGCAATCAACGTAATCAACGTTCCGATCCTGGGTGGGTTGTTCAGAATCGCCCCAGAGATAAATGCCCGGCCTGAACCGGTGGGAATCTGATCAGGCAAAACGGGCAGTGTTCAGGAGTAATCATGCATATTAACCGAGACTCAAATACACCCCTGTATTATCAACTCAAGCTAATTTTACTTGAGATAATCAGAGAGGAGAATCTGGCCCCCGGTGACCGGCTACCAACCGAGGAACAGCTTCAGGAGCAGTATAAACTCAGCCGGACGACCGTCAGGCGCGCCTTGCATGAACTGGAGTTGGAGGGCCGCGTGAACCGCGTTCGGCGCAGAGGCACCATTGTCAGCGAGCCGCAGATCGTACATCGACCGGAGCTCAGCTATCACCCGTTCAACGAACACCTGTCGACCAGTTCTTCACTGGGATGGAAAGTGCTGTTTGCCGGAACCGTTGCCGCACCGCCAGACGTCGCCAAACGGCTGCAAATCGAAAGGGGTACGGAAACATTCCACCTGAAACGTTTGCACCTAGTCAAAGACGAAATCATCGGCTACCACGAGGCTTATGTCTCCCCGCACTTCAACGAAGCTATCGAAGAATCTCAGATGACAGAAAGCGGCACGTTGAATTATCTTGATGGTGGGGGGCATCTGGAGGGAAGCCTGGCTGATCGGGTGATTCAGGCTGTCTCCGCAGACGAGCAGTTAAGCGATCTGCTGCAGGTAGAGATCGGCGCGGCACTGCTTAAGGTCAACCGGCTGGTTTTTGATCGGGAAGAAAAGCCCATCGAAGACCTGGTTGCTTATTTCCGGGGCGATCATTTCATCTACCGGGTGAGCAATCTGCCATCGGTGGTCTGGCCTGATCGTGTCTGACAGCCAGCACAGCCTTAATCTTCAGGTGAATCTGCATCCCGATCAGAACCGCCGCTCAATTTTCTGATCAATCGCTGCTGCCGATGGTGCAGTTCATTCAACGCCTGAGTCCGCCTGTAGCCCGGTCGCCACGAGCCTGCTAGGGTGATCGCCGTTTCAGTCCACTCCAGCGCGTTTTCGAGATCGACTTGGTGCCACTCGTAGTGTTTCGCCAGTTCGACATGGCCCAGCGTGTCGAACTTAAGGTCGGCCACATCGATCCAGCAAGGCAGGGCCTCTTCACGCCGCCCGGAACGCTTGAGCAGATAGGCCAGCCCGATCAGCGCGTCATAACGTAATTCGGCATCGGGCGCTTCGTTGGCGGCGAGGCGATAGGCGCTCTCGGCTTCAGCATGCATTCCGCGCCTTTGATACCAGTGGCCCAGGCTCAGGCGGTCATCAGCGGGGAGGGATGCTGTTTCCGGCCTGCCAAAGGTTTGAGCCAGCTTCACGCCCAAAGTTACCATCGAGAGCAGGTCGATCTCGTTGTGGTAGAGCACCCGCACCATATCGTGGGCACTGCGCGTTTCGAGATACTGGCGGTAGAGATAGGGAATCAGCGATCCTGGCACATCGGACTGCGTGCGGTTCACGCCCAGCACATCAGTTTCCAGCGATCCGAGTGCACACGAGGCCAGTCTGCGCCGCCACAGCCGCCGGGACGGGCCGAGCAGATCGAGGTTGGGAAGTGCCCTGACGGTTGATCTCTGCCGGGAGAGAAGAAATCGACCCGCCAGCAGAGGAACGTCGAAGGTGCGCCCGTTGAAAGTCACCAGTGCCTTTTTCGATTGCAGCAGTTCTTCGATCAGCACCAGCATGGCGGGTTCTTCGGCTGGATCGCGCAGGAAATACTGTTTGATCAACATTTCCTGGTCGGTCACGATGCCAACGCCAACCTGAAAAGCGAATGCCCCGCCGCCTAACCCGGTAGTTTCGGTATCGAGAAAGACGTATTGATCAGGTTGAATCTCGTCCATGTCACCGCTGTCGGCAAGCCGGGCGAGGGTGGATGAATCCAGTGGAAGCCATTCACCGAGTGCGTGTATCCCGTGCCGGGTTTCGAGCGGGAAACGCCGCTCGATGACGAAACAGGCCCCGGCACCGGTTTCGATCACCTGCCCCTCGACCAGTTCCTCGATGTCGGCTCTTTGGGCGCGCGGCTTTGGCGTATAGCCGCGCCCGGTTGTCAGCCCTAAACGGGCCAGGCGTCGCTTAAGATCGTCCATTGTGAATAACAAATCATCGGAATTGTGTGCTCAATATCACTTATGACATCTATCATACCCGTGTGATGTGCTTTGTAACTATATCATTCTATACACATCGTTTAGTATAACTCATGTAAGATATGCTCAAGAGACACGATGACGCTCATCAATGTCTCCTCCTTTGGCGAAGGCCCCCGCCGGGTTAACCCCTCACATCCGGCGGTGGCTTTTTGTTTATCGATCGTGAGATTGTTTTCAACTGACTTGTGGGGTATAAGTAACCACATACCGTCAAACCGATCAAAGCAACCCGCGATAAGACAATGCTGGCTCTAAACCAGTAGCTGGGAGGATGATAATATGCCTGATATTCCAGTAAGCGACCTGATTCCACAATATACCTGGCATTGGACGACGATCTTACATTACCTGCTCTTGCTGGGAACAATTGCGTTGTTGACAACGGCCAGTGACCAGGCTTCCCTGATCTTCACCCTCGTTCTAGCAGCTCTGGGGCTGCTCATTGCGGTTGATCTGTACGCAAACCTGATCCGTATCCCCCTGCTGATTCTATACCTCATTCGGATTTTGATCTTTATCATTCCCGTGATCACTGCCGGGATGGGAGGGAACGAAGCAACGCGCCAGCTATCGGTAGGAGTGGCAATTATCGCTTTCCCACTCCTAGTGCTGACCTTTGCCTCCGGTTTTTTAGGCCCATTTGGCGATCCGCGCTGGCAGTTCTGATCTTCCCAGACGATGATAAAGAGCCTGTCCTGGCAGAAAAGAATCTGCCGGCAGGCTCTTTTGTGTCAATCATAAACCGGAATGTTCCACTGCCGGTACTTCTCGACCTTCCCCCGCACTACCCCGGAAAACAGTTCGTACAGTTCGCGGGTCAGCGATCCGAGTTCGCCGGTTCCCACCGGGCGGTGATCCACCCTCGTCACCGGAACAAGCTGAACGCCCGTCCCACACAGGAAAATTTCATCGGCAAGGTAGACCTCGGTCCGGTCGATCTGCCGCTCAATGACTTCGAGGCCAAGTTCCACGCGCAGCAGTTCGATCAGTGTGCGGCGGGTGATCCCTTCCAGTACGTTGGCGGTGACGGGCGGCGTACTGGCAACACCATTACGAACCATAAAGAAGTTCGAACCGCTGCTCTCCGATACGTGTCCATCGTTGTTTAAAACCAGGGCATCATCGAACCCGGCCAGCACCGCGTCGCTCTTGATCAGCGCCGAGTTGACGTATGCCCCGATGATCTTCCCACGCGGAGGGATGTGGTTGTCATCCACGCGACGCCACGCCGAAAACGTGACGTGCGCGCCCTCTTCCTTCAACTTGCTCTCAAACGGCACGGAGAACATGGCGATATCGTGATCGAGGTTGTGCAGCCGCGCCCCGATCCCCTCCGTCGTGACGTAGGCCAGCGGCCTGATGTAAACATCGTTTTTCCAGCCTTCGGCTTTCAGCAGTTGACGCAGGGCAGCGGTCAGGCTGTCGGGCGTGTGGGTGAGATCGAAGCGCAGCAACTTTGCCGAATCGAGCAGTCGCCGGAAGTGATCCGCCGGTCGAAACAGGAATAACTGCTGCTCGCTGTCGTTCCAGTAGCCCCTGATTCCGCCGAAAGCGCCCGTCCCGTAGTTGAAGGTCTGGTTCATCACGCTGATCGATGCCTGCTCAATCGGCACGATCTCGCCTTCGAAATACGCGTGTTTGGTCTGCGGTATGGTCATGTCTTCTCCTCTGTTTGGTGGCCCCGGTAAAGTGATACTGCTATTTCCCCCTTTCGACAAGTTCCCGGCAAAAAAGAAAAGCCCCTACCATGTTGGTAAGGGCCTTGTGATTGGAGTGATTGTATTATTCGGTCGGTTCTGGTTCCGAGGCGGGTGTTGGTACCGGAGTAGATACAGCCTGACCTCCGGCTGCGCCGATCATGCTTTCCAGGTCAAAGAGATAGGGGCTGTTGCTCGGCACGATGATCACCCGTACATCTTCGCCAAGCTCGTTGATGTACTGCCACTGGATCAGGTCGGGGTTCTGGGCGATGATCTGGTTAATCAGGTCGAGCGCCTCCGATTCGGCCTGGGCGCGGATCACTGTCGCCTCCGCGTCACCCTGGGCTTCGATGACAACCGAGTCGGCCCGCCCCTGGGCATCGACACGCGCTTTCTCGGCCTCCTGCGCCGCTTGCTGCACGCGGAAGGCCGCCCGCTGGGCCTCCTGTTCGGCGATCTGCTTCTGCTCGATAGCATCCGTGAACTGGGTCGAGAACTCGATGTTCCGGATCAGTACGTCAAAGAGAATAAACCCTTCGTTCAGAAGCGGCTCGTGTAATGCCTCGGCAACCTGCGTTTCCAGTTCGGCCCGTCCGCCGCTGTAAATCTCTTCCGCACCGTAGTTCGAAACGAGATTCCGGACTTCAGATCGCACCTGCGGGAGAATGAATCCTTCGACATAAGTACCGCGCCAGTTCCGGTGAATGTCATTGATCTGGGAGGAGTCTAGGCGGAAGATGACGGTCGCATCAACATAAATGACCTGCCCATCGCTGGAAGTCGCGCGTACCGCGCTGTAGGTTCCACTCACACCGACCTGTGTCTGGTTGAACTCGCTGCCCGTGCTGCCCGCCATGGTAAGGCTCTGCTGGCTCACATCGTAGACGATCACCTGATCGACAAATGGGAGCACCCAGGAGAGGCCGGGTTGCAGCGGTTGCCGCAAAGCGGCGTCACCACTTGCCGTCTGGCGGAATACAACGCCCACTTCGTTTGGTTCGACCAGCACCAATCCGGCATTCAATGGGGCGATAACCAGCACACCCACCGCACCGATAATAGCAATCATCGTGCCCGGCTGGCTGCGCCGCCCACGCTGGGCATTGATCACCGCCAGGGCGATACCGGCCAATATAGCAATCGAAAATATAGCAATTAAAAAGCCGAGCACGGCCTTGATAGCCATATGACTCTTTCCTCCTCAACATCAAATCAAAAAAACAAGCGACACTCATCTTACCAGATTATAGCAAAAGATAAGATTTTAGAACCCTCCCGGTAATTGGGAGTTTATTCTGATAACGTTTTTGCTGCTCGTTTACTGGAACTGTTATCATATCGCTACCATGCATCCTGAATTATTCCGGATAGGCCGGATCGTTGTCCAGAGTTATACCGTGCTTCTCGACGTGGCCGTCGTCGCCGGGTTAGCGGCGCTCGCCTGGCGCGGGCATCGAACGCAGCAGCGTTCCCATGCCTGGATCGATACTGGTTTGGCGGCACTGCTGGCCGGGATCGTTGGTGGACGGATTGAGCACGGGATCATTCATTGGACCTATTTCGCCGAACACCCCATCGAACTACTCCAAGTCTGGAACGGCGGTCTGGGCTGGCATATGGCGATCATTCTAGGGATGATCGGCCTTCTGGTGACCTGCCGCCTGTTGAAGATCGACTGGCGCACGGCGTTCGATACACTCACGATCCCGCTGGCGCTGGGAGCCGGGCTGACTCATGCGGGCTGCCTGCTCTCACGCTGTGCCTACGGCGAAGAAGTCCAATCCCTCGCCGATTACCCGTCCTATCTGGTCGCCGAACTCCCCGACATGTACAACGTCATACTCCCTCGCTTTTCAACGCAACTATACGGGATCGCGCTGGGCGTCGTGCTCCTGATCGTCGCTGTCGTCCTCAGCCGGGTCATTCGGCGGCCCGGTGTGATGATCTGGCCCATCCTGGCACTGCTGGGGGTGGGTATGTTCGGGATCGGGTTTTACCGGGGCGATTCCGTACCGATGGCCGGGCAGTTCAGGCTCGACCAGGTCTTCGACCTTGCCGTCGCCGCATTGGGGATCATCCTCACGGCGATCACTGCCTGGAAGCGCAAACGCATCGCGAAAACCACTCCTATCGAACCACGGTAAGCCGGGGAATAAGGAGGCGACCATGCAGCTCACGCTCGGATTGGCTCAGATCGATACGGTACTGGGCGATGTAAAGGCCAACCTCGAAAAGCATATGACCTATATCGAGCAGGCCCGTCAGCAGGGAGTCGATCTAGTCTGCTTCCCGGAGCTGTCGCTTACTGGCTACAACCTGCAAGACCTTACCTACGAAGTCGCGATCCGACCCACTCCCGATCACCCGGTGTTCAAACCGCTGTTCGAAGCCAGCCGAGACATGGATATCGTCGTCAGCTACGTTGACGAAGATTCGCGCAGCCGATTTTATATCGCGGCGGCCTATCTCAGCCAAGGCGAACTGCTCCACGTTCATCGAAAGGTCTATCTGCCGACCTACACCCTGTTCGATGAGGGGCGCTACTTCGCCTGGGGGGATGATCTGCGGGCGTTTGATACGCGTTTTGGCCGGATCGGGATGCTGCTCTGCGAAGATTTCTGGCACGCCAGCCCGCCGACTCTGCTCTGGCTCGACGGGGCGGAACTGCTGTTGATGCTCTCCGCCAGCCCTGGGCGCGGTCTCGACACCGGGGACAAGATGGCAAGCGTCCGCTGGGTTGAACGGGTCAACCAGGCATACGCCGGTTTGTTCACCGATTTCGTCGTTCACACCAACCGGGTGGGCTTCGAGGACGGATTCATCTTCTGGGGTGGATCGCTGATCTACGATCCCGATGGCGAACTGGTCGCGCAGGCTCCTTATCTGGAAGAGCACCTGTTGGTGACACCTATTGACTTGAATCAACTGCATCGCACCCGTGCCCGGCTGCCCCTGCTTCGTGACGAGCGTACTGCGCTGACCGCACGAACACTGGAGCGTATCATAAGCGAGAATCCTGAAGGGGGTGCGCGATGAGCGTCGATCAGTACCTCGATCAATTGAGCATCAACACCGACCTCGCCCGCCGGGCGCTGGTCGCGTTCATCCGTGATGAAACGACCCGTGCCGGTTTCGAACGGGCGGTGCTGGGTCTTTCCGGTGGAATCGATTCATCACTGGTCGCCTATCTCACCGCCGAGGCACTCGGCCCGGAAAACGTACTTGGCGTTCGGATGCCCTATCAGAGTTCCTCACAGGCCAGCCTCGACCACGCCCAATTAGTGATCGACGCGCTGGGTATTCGCTCGCTGACCGTCGAGATCACGCCGATGGTCGATCCGCTGTTCGAGCGCTTCCCCGATCTGTCAGCGCTGCGGCGGGGCAATATCATGGCCCGCCAGAGGATGATCATCCTCTTCGACCAGTCGGCGGCAGATCGGGCGCTGGTGATGGGCACCAGCAACAAAACCGAAACACTGCTCGGCTACTCGACTCTGTTCGGCGACAGCGCCGCCGCGCTCCAGCCCATCGGCGACCTGTACAAATACCAGGTGCGGCAGTTATCACGGGCGCTTGGCGTGCCAGCGGAGATCGTCGACAAGCCGCCCTCCGCCGACCTGTGGCCGGGTCAAACCGACGAGGGCGAACTGGGCTATACCTACGACGAAGCCGACCAGATTCTCTACCTGTTGATCGACCGGCGCTACACGCTCGACGAGGCAGTCGAGGCCGGGTTCGAGCGTAAGCTGGTCGAGCAGGTATGGCGCACCGTGCAGAGAACTCACTACAAGCGGCGTCTGCCGGTGGTTGCGAAACTGTCGCAGCGCACCATCGGGCACGATTTCCTCTACGTACGCGACTGGGGCACCTGATTCAACCAGCAAGTAACAAAAACGCGGTGCGTTCGATTGCACCGCGTTTTTTATTTCCACTAATTGCTACACGTCCGGCGGGGGGATGATCTCGTGTTCGACGGTTAACATATCGCCTTCCGCCCCCTCAATCACACTCACCAGCACCTCGACGGTCAGCGTATCGAGGAAACATAATGCTTCCTCGCCCGTCCGGCAGTAGTAGAGCGTCATGTCGGCATAGAGCGTATCGTCGCCTGCTTCGAAGGTGGCCGGAATGTGGGCTTCCCTCGTATCGTCGATCACCACCCGCGCATCCGCCTCGTCGATCAGCACCTTTCCCCCGGTCGACGACGGCCTGATCTCCGATTCGACCAGATCGTTGATCTTGAAACCGTCGGGCAGTGAGACGCGAAAAACGATCTCTCCTTCACCCGCTGCGACCTGCTGTTCTTCAAGTGTTTCGTCAGCATCCTGAACGCCCCCGACGACGGTAACTGGGGCTTCCTCGATCATCAGCGCCTCCGGGTTCGGGAATTCAACCGTGCTGACGATTCCCTCTTCCAGGTCGATCACCCGTATGGCGTGGTTGTTCGTATCGGCGACGTAGAGTTTGCCGTCCGCATAAGACAACCCGCCCGGCTCGTCGAATTCGGCGGTGCTGCTGTCACCGTCGGCAAACCCGCCATCACCTCCCAGGCCAAAGATCGTTGTGGTGATATCCGTTTCAGGATCGAGCGTCTTGATCCGGCTGTTGTAGGTATCGGCAATGAATATCAGCCCTTCGTAAGTGCCGGTCACAGCCAGCGGGTGCTGCAGCCGCGACTCCCCAACCTCGCCGTCGACATCGCCAAAGTCGAACAGGGTGTTGTTTTCCGGGCCGGAGACGGTACGTACTTTATTTGCATCGATATCGACCACGCGCACGCTGCTCGATTCGCTGTCGGCAAAGTAGAGCAGGTTGTCGGTGAAGTAGAGGCCACTTGGCTGGGCCAGTGACGAATTGTGAGGCGTGGTATTGACCAGCGCCTCGCGCCCGTCGCCAACTTCTACCCGCAGCCGGTCGGCTTCGATCTCATACGCCCAGATTTGATGCGTGCCCGCCATTGCGATATACAGCAGGCCGCGCCCGTTCAACTCGACATCCCAGGGGCTTCGCAGGCTGATCGCGGTCGGGTCGCCCACCGTGTTCGAGGGGATTCCGCTGCCCTGCTCACCCGTGCCGATGATCGTCGTCACCGTCCGGCTGCCGAGATCGGCCTCGCGGATGACATGATTGTAAGTATCGGCGATGTAGAGCGTATCACCGTCGAGGGCCATTCCCTGCGGTTTGTCGAACTGTGCCGCATCGAAATCGCCGTCGGCATACCCCTGGTGACCGTTCCCGATCACATCCAATACTTCGTAGCTATCCAGATCGGCGATCACGATCCGGTGGTGGCCGCTGTCGGCGATGAACAGACGATGGCTTTCCGCATCGACCAACACCTTGCCCGGATAACGCAGCAGGGTATCCGGGTCGCCGCTGCCTTCGGGTACGATATCCAGCGGTTCGCGGTTGATCTCGCCTGCACTGTCGAATGCGGCGATCATCTCCCCGATGATCCTGTCCAGCGGCTCGAAGGGAATCTCCCCGGCATCGATGGCGTAGATATGCCCGCGCGGGTCGAGCAGTGCGAGAGTCGGCCACGCCCGGACTCCGTACGCCTGCCAGACCAGAAATTCATCGTCGTTGATCACGGGGTGTCGCAGGCCGTAACGCTGCACGATCTGCTCAATATTTTCCGTCTGGCCTTCGTTGTCGAACTTGGCCGAATGCACGCCGATCACGATCAGTTCGTCGGGGTATTTTTCCTCAAGCCGTTCCAGCACCGGGATCATGTGAATGCAGTTGATGCAGCCATACGTCCAGAAGTCGAGCAGCACGACTTTCCCGCGCAGGTCGTCGAGCGTCAGCGGGGCGGCGACATTGACCCAGTCGAGGTCGGTGGGGAACTCAGGAGCAGGCACCTGCCCCGAATACTGATCGAGTTTTTCCTCATCGACTTCTGTGGGTTCACCTTCTGTTGCCGGGGAATCGGCAGGAATGTTGTAATCCGAGTCCGGTATCAGGCCGGGCTGCTTCGCGCACGCCGACAACATCACCGCGGCGATTCCACCCAGAACAAAGAAAAGAATCGTATATTTACCCGTAAGCATGATCATCCATTTCACTACCAGTAAACCAAAGAACACGATATTTCCTATCAGAATATACGATTTTGCAGAGAAGTTATCAATTCGGCCCTGACTTCGGTGAGCTTCTTCCGCCTTTTCTGTTTGATGAGTGTCAATATCACCATTTCAACAGGTGACATTTCACCGATTTCTTTTCCCCGGATATTTTTATCGAACCACGGCAGGGTTTCAGATGCTCTTGACCTCCACCACGATTCGTGATATTTGTACAATAACAACAAATACAAATTCAGTTTCACAGCGGTACAACAGGCCGTCTGAGGAGAGAACAACATGGGCCGCGAAACTGGAAGTCGGCTCAAAACACGGTGTCCAGAGTGCCTGGCCGCAGTCTGGCTCAAGGATTCGGTCGAGCAATGGGACCCGGTCACCTGCCCGGAATGCCACACTGCCCTGGAAGTCACCAGCCTCCGCCCTCTCACGCTGGATTACATGGATGAGTGGGATGACGATGACGACTTCTACGACGACGAGGAAGACGAAGACTGGCGCTGAGAGCAGCCGTGACTATCGGTCCGGGTGCGAGCCTGTATTGTCTGTCATTCCATCAAAAAATTTTAGCTTATATGGCCCGTCTCGATTTACGGGTAAAAGAAAAAAGCGCCCTTCGGCAGAAGGGCGCTGGTTGAATGTTTCTAGCGGACGATAGTCTGTGCCCGCGCCGGGCCGACTGTGATCAACTTAATCGGCACCCCAACGGCCTGTTCTGTTTTCTCGACATAGGATTGGGCAGCAGCGGGGAGCTTCTCGTAATCGGTGACACCCATGATATCCTCCTGCCAGCCATCGGTCGTCTGGTAGTCCGGCGCACATTCGGCCAGTAAGCCCTGATCCCCCGGCAGTTCCCTGATCGTTTTACCTCTGAATGTATAGGCATCGGCGATTTTTATGGTGTCAAAGCCGCTCAGAATGTCGAGCTTGGTGACTACAAGCTCGGTCAGGCCACTGATCCGTGCCGCATAGCGGAGAACGACAGTATCGAGCCACCCACAGCGGCGGGGGCGTCCGGTTGTCGTACCGAATTCATCCCAGGGGTTTGCCCCGGTGCCGCGCAACCGGTCGCCCTGTTCGTCGAGTAGTTCGGTCGGGAACGGCCCGGCACCCACACGGGTGCTGTAAGCCTTGGCAATTCCGATCACCCGCTCGATGTGGCGAGGGCCGATCCCCAGCCCGGTGATCGCCCCGCCGACTGTCGGCGTGGAACTGGTGACGAATGGGTAGTTGCCATGGTCAATATCAAGCAGCGTGCCCTGAGCGCCTTCACAAAGCACCTGCTGGCCTTCCTGTAGCGCCTCGTAGAGCATCAATGGCACATCGGTCAGGTACGGCTTGAGGAACTCGGCTGCAGCATACAGACTGGTGGCTGTCTCGTCCGGATCGAGCGGTTCGGCCCCATATAATGCTTCCAGGCAGCGGTTGCTGTAAACCGTATGCGCCTTGACCCGGTTGGCGAAGTCTTCCAGATCGGCGAGCATGCCGGTTCGCAGCCCAACACGGGCGACCTTGTCGGTATAGGCCGGGCCGATGCCGCGTTTAGTTGTGCCGATGGCCTTCTCCCCGCGCTGCGCTTCCCGTGCACCATCGAGCGCGATATGGGCAGGGGTAATGATGTGAGCGTTCATCGCAATTTTTATTCGATCTGGCGAAATGTCGATCCCCCGGTCAGCCAATCCTTTCAACTCTTCGACGAGCTTCACCGGGTTGATGACCATCCCCCCACCCAGCACGCAGATCACGTCCGGGTAGAGGACGCCGGAAGGCACCAGGTGCAGCTTGAACGTATCGTCACCAACCCGGACCGTATGTCCGGCGTTATCGCCACCGGCAAACCGGGCAACGATATCAGATTGTGCGGCGTACCAATCGGCGACGCGCCCTTTTCCTTCGTCGCCCCACTGAGCGCCAACTATCACATGAGCAGGCATGATACTCTCCTCTTCGTTAGTTCTTTCTAATGATCGACGCGCCGCAATACGGCAGCTGCTTCCTGATCAGGGGCGAAGACCCCTACTCCGGCAGTACAAAGCTGGCAATGGTCTGGGACAGCAGCGCCGCGCCGATTACCAGCGCGTCTTCGTCAAAATCAAAATATGGATTATGGTGAGGGTAAATCAGGTCATGGTCGGGGTTCGCCGAGCCGATGAAAAAGAAACATCCCGGAATCTCGTCCATGAAGTAGGACATATCTTCGGAACCCATCGTGCGAACATCGCTGATGACATTCTCTGCACCCAGAAGTTCGGCGGCGAACCCGGCCACGCGCGCCGAGAGCGCCGTGTCGTTATCGACTGCTAATGTCATCTGGTCGATTGATAATTCAGCCTGGCATTGCAGCGATGCGGCCACACCTTCACAGATTTCCTTCAGGCGGCGGCGCAGCAGGCTGTGGATATCCTGGTCAAATGCCCGGATGGTGCCCTTCAATTCGACGGTCGGGGGGATCACATTGAAGGCGTCACCACCATTCACGCGGCCAACCGTGATCACCCCGGTTTCGAGCGGGCTGATATTGCGGCTGACAATGCTCTGCAGCGCGGTAATGATCTGCGCAGCGGCGACAATTGGATCGCGGGTCTGGTGAGGAGCTGCACCGTGCCCACCCCGCCCGGTGATCACACAGCGCCAATCGTCGGCAGCCGCCATACACGGGCCGGGCGTCACGCCGACCTTGCCCACGGGGATGTCATTCCACACATGAAGGCCCAGGCTTACGTCAGGGCGTGGATCGCGAAGTACGCCGTCGTTGATCATCGCCTCGGCACCCTTACCGGTTTCCTCGGCGGGTTGGAAGATAAACTTAACTCTCCCCTGGAGGGATTCCCGGTGTTCGTTCAGCAGGCGGGCGACGGTCAGCGCAATGCTGGTGTGCCCATCATGGCCACAGGCGTGCATTTTTCCGGGTCGGGTTGAAGCGTAATCCACCTGATTTTCTTCATCGATGGGCAGCGCGTCCATATCGGCGCGTACCAATACTGTGGGGCCAGGCTGATCGCCCTCCAGCAGGCCTACAACCCCCGTTCTCCCAACTTCCGATTCGACCTTCAGCCCGAGGCTTGAAAGCGTTTGAACGACAATCCCTGCCGTTCTGGTTTCCTCGAAGGCAAGTTCGGGAAATCGGTGTAGATCTCGGCGCAGTTTTACAATTTCCGGTTTGAGCGCTTTCGCCTGCTCATAGAAGTTTTCGATCATGGCGTTGTCAATCAGTCCTGCTTCTTGTTCTGCGGACTCTTTGAGCGGGAACGTCGACCTCTCCTTTTGGAACGCTTCTTGCCTGATGGAGGTTTGTCACCTTTTGGTGCAGGAGTCTCTTTGAACTGCTTTGGCTCTTTCACCCCGGCAGTTGATTCAACTGCGTCCTGGCGTTCAACTGACCGTGCCGCCGCGCGCATCTCAGCCGCCTGTTCTTCGCTGACCTGCTGGATTTCTTCCTTTTCGACTTCGAAGCGGGTGCCTTCAATGACGACCGTCACCATACCCTTCAACGGGTTAAGGTCGATCACCTTGCCAGCGCCGTGCGGGGTGCTGACCCATTTGTTGGTACGCGGCATCCCCCTTTTCGCTTCGACATACAATTCGTATTCATAGTTCAGACAGCAGCGAAGCCTGCCACACATCCCGGTGATCTCGGAGGGGTTCAGGGAGATTCCCTGGCCTTTCGCCATCTTGATCGAGATCGGGCAGAACTCGGTAAGATGGGATGCGCAGCAGCGTTGTGAACCACAGGCCCCATATTCTCCAAGCATCTTGGCCGCGTCACGCGTGCCTATTCGACGCATCTCGATGCGAGAGCGGAACTCCTGAGTAAGACGCTTCCTCAGGCGGGTGGTGCTGACCGTCTCTTCTGAGGTGTAGAGGAAAGAAAGCAGGCTTCCGTCGTAGTTGTAGCTGGCTTTTACGAACTTGACGCCTTCGAGATCGCCTTCTTTTTCCGCCAGATCTTTGCAAGTCTTGAGTGCTTCCTCTTCTTGGGCTTCATACTGCTTCTTCATCAGCAGGTCACGCGGGCTGGCCTGGCGCATAATCGGCTTGATCGACTTCAGATCGGTTTTATCAGCGGGGACAAACCCCATGATCTCACCCAACTGGCGTCCTCGTGATGTTTCTACGAGTACATGGTCGCCAATTTTCACGCCAGGATATTCTGATGAGTCGAAGTAGTAGAGTTTGCCGACGGGAAAAAATCGCACCCCGATAATCAGCGGAGATGGTGTTTCGGCCATCAACTATTCTCTCCATTAACCGTATCGCGCAATTTGCGCGGAAATTTTTCGTTGCAGTTTGAAAACCGGTAGGGTGTTTTGACCCGCTTACCGGCTCTCTTTGCTTCGCTACTAGTTTAGAAGACGGCAAACCAATCCGCAAACACAGCTTGTTATATGCAGGAAATGGACAAACCCGCCAGGCGGGTTTGTTTCACACTTTAGCGATCAGGGCTGACACTAACCAATGGTTGAGATCGGGATGGTGCCGTCGTCCTGCGCAGCGGAAAGGTCGGCGACTCGTTCGGCGATGCTGACCAACGCCTGTGCTGCGGGCGATTCGGGATCGCTGAAAACAATCGGTGTTCCCGTGTCGCCGCCGACGCGGACCTTCGGGTCGAGGGGAACTCTGCCCAGGAACGGCACGCCCCGCAGACTTGCCAGTTCTTCGCCCCCACCCTCGCCGAAGAAATCGCCGCTCATATTCTCGATCACGCCCAGGATCGGCACGTTGACCTGCTCGAACATCGTCAGGCCGCGCAGCGCATCGCCCACGGCCATCATCTGCGGCTGGGTGACGATCAACGCGCCAGTCAGCGGCACCGATTGGGCGAGCGTCAGTTGTGCGTCGCCCGTGCCGGGTGGGAGATCGACGATCAGGTAGTCCAGGTGCCCCCAATCGACATCGGTGAGCAACTGACGGATCGCCTGATGGATCATCGGGCCGCGCCAGATGATCGCCTGCGATGGGTCGACCAGAAAACCCATGCTGATCACCTTGATGCCGAAGGCTTCGAGCGGTTGGAGTCCATCCGGCCCCATCTCCGGCCTTTGCCCTTCCAGCCCCATGATCAGGGGAAGATTCGGCCCGGTGATGTCGGCATCCATCAGGCCGACACTTGCTCCCTTTTTCTGGAGTACTACCGCCAGGTTCGAGGCTACAGTGCTTTTCCCGACGCCGCCCTTACCACTGGTGACGGCGATCAGGTGGGTTACATCGAGTTGAATGGATTGGGGATTGTCACCCCGTGCTTGAGACATTATGTTACACTTCTTTCGACTAAAGGAGTGCCGGATTCCGACGGCTCCCGAGCTAAAAAACTGCTGAACGCAAAAAACCTGCACAGAAGGGCAAGGATCAATCCTCTATTGCCCGATCATTGGTGATCGGCTGGAAGACGTTCGCTGAGAGGAACTTCGCCGGTTTCCTGCCAGTGTTCGATATCGAGCATGGCCTGCTCGAATTCGGCGACCAGGTCTTGATCACTGCCCTTGAAGCGGGTGATCGTTTGCTGGGCACAGAGTGTGCAGCCGCGCATGGCCCGGTAGCTGTCGGCGTGGCAGGTCAGACAGCCATCGAGCCGGATCATCATCAGCATGAAGGCCTGCTGCTCGCAGCTTTCCGGCGGCTGGCTCAGGACATGGTCGATCAACTGCTGCCATACCTGACCACGTAAATTCCGCAGTGAGGGGATGACGCGGGCCGGGAATAAAATTTCCGCGTCACTTTGATACATCATAGTTCCAGTACCTTACCCAATCATAATTTTTATCGAACGATATCAAGCCCCTGTTGCTTACCCTTCGCGCGTGCAGCTTTGGCGGCCTCTTTTGCTTCGCGTTCAAGGCGTTCTGCCTCGGCGCGGGTGGGAGCTATTCTTTGCCAGTAGCTCAAGGGTCTGGCGAGTTTATCAAAATTATACAGGTGCGCGGTCGTGCGGTCGTAGCTGGCAATCTCATAATCATGATCCATCTTGATTGCATCGAACGGGCAGTACTCGGCACAATAGCCGCAGTTCATGCAAATGTCGATGTCGATGGTAAACGCCTCTGGCTGCGGCACCGGTCGCCCGGTTTCCGGGTCGCTGCCGCGCACAATCCAGATGCACTGCGGTGGGCAGACTTTAGCGCAAATCCCGCAGCTTGTACACCAGGGTTCGCCGGGAGCATCGGGATGATCTTCGTCGTTGACCACCAGGAAAGGAATATACCGGAAACGCTCAGGAACGGCGATCTTTTCCTCAGGATATTCGACGGTAAAGAGGCCCTTCGCCTGTGCGCCCTGACGCATGCTGAAGACCTCGTCAGCGCCGTAGTGCTTTAGCCCGGCCCTTATATCTTCGACGTAGGTTTCGACAAAATGCCGGAGCGTGATGCCGAGTCCTCTCAGTATTCCCAGTCCATACATACCGGTATTCCTTCACCGCCTTAGCGGTCGATCCGATTACTAGCGGTCGACTTCCCCCAGCACAATGTCGATGCTGCCCAGAACGACGACGATATCGGCGACCGTGTGCCCGACGCACATCTCCTCCAGCGCCGACAGGTTGATAAAACTTGGCGCACGCACGTGATAGCGATACGGGTTGGCCGATCCATCCGAGACGAGATAAAAGCCCAGTTCGCCTTTTGGGTTTTCGGCGTGGCCGTAGTGTTCGCCTTGCGGCACCCGGATTGTATAGGTGCGTTTTCCGAGCCAGAAATCCTGTCCCTCGGTCGCTTGCAGGCGTGGGATCACCTGTTCGAGAATGCGTAGGCTCTCGCGGACTTCGTCGAGGCGGATCAGGTAGCGATCGTAGGCGTCGCCATTTTCACGGATAATGACCTTGAAATCCAGTTCGTTGTAAATGCTGTACGGGTCCATACGCCGCAGATCATAGGGCACACCGCTGGCCCGCAAGACCGGACCGGTGATGCTGTGGGCGATGGCCCGCTCTGGCGGAAGCACCCCTACGCCTTTTAACCGCGTGAGCAGCACCTCGTTTTCCGAGAGCAGGTGGTCAATCTCATCGGTGGCACGCGGCAGACGTTCATAGACGATGTCCTCGATGAACGTCATTGTATCCAGAACACGTTCCCGGTCGCCGGGCCGGATCGCCGGGCCGCCAACCTGGGACGGCAGGTCGTAGGCGCAGCCGCCAAAGCGCATATAGTTGCACATCATCCGGGAACCTGATGCCGCCTCGAACAGATCGAGGATCAACTCGCGTTCTTTCAACGCATACAGCACCGGCGTGAAAAACGCGCCGAGATCGTTGAGCAGGAAGCCAATCGCCGCATAGTGATTCTGGATACGGGACAGTTCGGCCATCAACACGCGGATCAGTTCGGCTCTCTCGGAGACTTCCTGTCCGAGCATTTTCTCGACCGTGATCGCATAGGCGAGGTTGTTCGACATGCTGTTGAAGTAGTCGAGTCGATCCGTGTAGGGCATGTTCTGTAAATAGGTATTGCGCTCGCCGATCTTCTCGTGGTTGCGGTGCAGGTAACCGAAAACCGGCTTAAGCCGGGTGATCGTTTCCCCGTCGAGGGTGACGACCATCCGGAAAACGCCGTGCGTGCTGGGGTGCTGCGGGCCAAGATTGACGACCAGTTCATCGGTTTTGATCCGGTGGATGCCCGGTTCCTGGGTAAGCGGGGTATCGAGTGCCTCATACAGCGATTCTTCCCCTTCGGTTCGCCAGCCATCGAGGGTAAAGCCGCCCGGATACTGGACGTTCATCCCGTAGGGAATGCGATCTTTGGCGCGCCCGGCGTGGCCTTCGGGCCAGCGGCTGCCGAAAGGTTTCTGTTCTTCTTCGTAATAGGGTTCCCGCCAGTCCTTTCGAAGCGGGTGTCCGTCGAAGCCTTCCCACATGAAAATGCGGCGGAGGTCGGGGTGCCCTTCGAAGCGGATGCCCATCAGGTCCCAGGCTTCGCGTTCCTGGAAATCGGCCCCCGGCCAGACCGGTATCAGCGACGGCAGTGCTGCCTCATCACGTGGGGTCTGTGCCTTGAAGACCATCGGTGGGCCGACGCGGTGCGGGCTGGACACGTGATAGACCATCTCGAAAAAACCATCTTCGAGATAATCGACATAGCTGGCATCGGCCAGCAGGGTGAAACCCAGGTCGTCACGCAGCGATTGGGCAACTTCGACCAGCCGGTCAGAATCGACGATCAGACCCGAATACCCTTCGCGCTCGTCCAGCCGGACGGCATCGGTGAATTTCTCCTGTAGAAACCGGGTGGGATCGCTCAGGACAGACCTGGGTACCGGTTCGGGCGATGTCTCGGTCATGCTGTGTGTCCTCTATCTATCTGGCTGCCGGTGACTATTCGGCTTCGACCGGGGCCGGTGCTGCCGCATTCGCCTCGATCAGCGATGCCTGGCGTGGATCGATCAGGTCGGGGCCAAGCAGTGGAATCGGTATTGGTTCGCTTTCGCCGCGTCGATACCAGGGTACGGTGCTGATGCTCTGTCCCTCGATTTTCTTGTGGAGCGTGATGAATCCGTGCAAAAGTGCCTGCGGCGTGGGTGGGCAGCCCGGCACGTAAACATCGACCGGGACGAACTTGTCGATTCCGTCGACTACGTTATACCCTTCTTTGAATGGCCCTCCCCCGGAAGCACAAGCCCCCATCGCCATCACGTAGCGGGGTTCGGCCATCTGGTTGTACAGGCGAACGATCTGGGGGAGCATTTTCTTGGTCACCGTGCCGGAGACGATCATCAGATCGCACTGACGCGGGCTGGGTCGCATGACCTCCATCCCAAAGCGGGCCGGATCGTAGCGCGAAGCCGCCGTCGCGATCATTTCGATGGCGCAGCATGCCAGCCCGAATAACATAGGCCAGACCGAGTGGGCACGGCTCCAGTTATAAATTCGATCCAGGGTCGTTATGGCAATATTGGAACGTAATTCTTCAGGGATTTGATAATCAGGGCTGTTCAGGTTGTCAGCGCCATCCGGTATCAAAGCCATAGCACAGGACTCCTCGGCGGGGAAAATTGACCGACAAACGAACGAAGGATCGGCACAATGCTAATGTTACCATCGTGCTGCCCCTATAATCAAGATAGATGTGTTGTAACAGCAGATGCAGGTTGAGTATAACTATTCCAGACTTTTACCGTCAACAAGGTCTTTTTCTGTGTATTTTGAGCAATATTTGCCGGAAACTTGTGCCCCGGTTGGCTCATGATGATAATTGACGTACAATTAGGTCGGTGTAATTATCCGATGAAGACTTCTTAACCAAGAGGCTAACGGCGTATGGCCAACATTCTTGTTATCGACGATGACGCTAGCCTGCTTCAGATGATGAGTCTAATGCTCAAACGTGCAGGCCATAACCCGATCCTGGCGAACGACGGGCAGGAAGGCATCGAGGCTGCGAACCGCGAACAGCCCGATATGGCAATTGTGGATGTCATGATGCCTGATTTAAGCGGTTATGAGGTCTGTCGCATTCTGCGCAACGATCAGCGTACAAGAAATATTCCACTGATGGTGCTGACGGCCTTATCACAGCCGGAGCAGCGCGATATGGCGATGGAAGCCGGGGCCGATGATTTCATCACGAAGCCTGTTACAAGAGATGACCTGACTAAACATGTCGACGAGCTTCTTGTTTCCGGTGCCCGAAATATTCCATCGGTTGCCAAACGTCCTTCACCCGCAATCGAACATATTTCGCCGATTGCCTACCAGGAAGATACCCGGCCTGCTGCGGCGGCCCAGCCGACGCCACCTACCGGGCCGCTCACCGAACCGTTTCCACAGCCCAGCAGCGTCCCGACGGCGGCTCCAACGCTTCCGCTGATTGCTGTAATGGGCCTGAGCAGCGGCGTCGGTGCAACGACGCTGGCTGTTAATATTGGCCTGATGTTGATGCAGACTGGCCGTGCCTGCATTGTTGACCTGAATACACAGGTCGGGCAGGTGGCTATTCAGCTTAAGATGGCCCCTCCCAGAGTAACCTGGCATGATCTTCTGAACGTTTCCCCAGGCACCGATAAACGGGCGATTGGCGGCGCATTGATGTTAGAGCGTTCGGCAGGCGTTGCAATCCTGGCGGCTCCTATGCAGCCTGTCTCCGACCGTTTGAGCGAGAGTACACTGTCATATATTCTCCGGGTGCTCTCCGAAGGGTTCCACTCGATTGTCGTGGATCTGCCTTCGCTGGTGAATACGATGAACATGACTACCCTGCGTCAGGCCAAGCATATTGTATTGGTCGTTGGCGATGATCCGGCGGATTTAATGCTCGTCAAAGATGCGTTGTCAAATATCCAGAGCGTTGGTCTTCCGGGCACCAGGCATATCGTCCTGAATCATACCCGGCCACACGGGGTTTCTGTTGAAGATGTGATGCAGACTCTCAACAGCCCGGTGCTCGCCACCTTCCCCTATGAGCCAACCCAGGTTTCGGCCCTAACCCAGGGAATACCATTGGTGGTTTCTCAGCCGGACACATTATTCTCTCGAACGGTCGCCCAGTTAGTCCGGCAGTTGTAGATACCGGTCGGCATAGTTGGCGAACGGATGATCAATTCGTTTTCTCTTATTTGTCAGTTGAGCGGACAACAATGAACAAGTTGTTAGTCGTAGAAGATGAAGTCATAACTTCCGATCTCCTGCGCCGGTATTTTGAGATCGTCGGCTACGAGGTGATCAATGCTTTGAACGGGGCCGATGCGATCAGGATGGCCGTCGCAGAGCAGCCCAGGGTCGTCATTCTCGATATCATGCTGCCCGATACCGATGGGTACGAAGTTTGCAAGCAGCTTCGAGCCAATGAGAAGACCCGGCATATCCCGATCATTTTCCTCACCCAGAAAGATGAGCGCCGAAGCAGGCTGGATGGGCTTGAATTAGGCGCTGATGATTACATCACCAAGCCGTTTGATGTCGAGGAACTCCGGCTGCGTGTCCACAATATCCTCGACCGTACCGGGGGCACGCCGCTGGTCGATCCGCGTACCAGCCTGCCAAACATGGCGCTGATCAAAGAACGGCTGCCCAGGCTGATCGATGATCCGGAAGCGGTTTTCATGGATGCTCAAATCGAGCAGTATGAAGCCTTCAGCAAGCAGTATGGGCCGGTGGCCGCTAACCAGGTGATCCGAAGCACGGCCAAGTTGATCGGCGATTTGCTGAACGAGATCGACCCGACCCGCTCGTTTATCGGCCATCCGCAGGACGATCACTTCCTGTTGGGGGTGCCGAAAGAACAGGTCGAACGCCTTGAAAAAGAACTGCCGGAACGGTTCGCCCGGCGGATCGTCAGCTTCTACGATTATCCCGACCAGCAGCGCGGCGAGATGAAAGTCGGCGAGAAGCTGGTTCCGTTTATGAGTTGTGTCCTTGTGCAGGTCAAAGCCGAGAAGCTGAAAGAACTTATCGAGCTAAGAGGTGAGCCGGAAGCAAAAAAGGAGCCTGCTGAAACCGCGCCTGAACCGGAGGCAGTTGAAGAATCTTTAGAAAGCAAAGAAGAATCTCCGGTTGCTCCCGAACCGGAACCGGAAGAAACTCCGGCAGTTTCCGAAAAAGAAGAGAAAAAAGAATCCGATCAGCCGCTGATTTTGCTGCCCCCGGTAAGTAAAGGTGAGGCCGCCGCAGAGGAAAAATCTGCCGATGCGCAGCCCAATGGGGGAAAAGAAGCCTCTGATATGAGCGATGAGTCGACGTCTGAAGCGGTTGATAAACCGGAGGTGGAAGCTGCGAAAGAGGCCCCTCAGCCGGATTCGTCGTCCGGCCCGGAGGAGTCGAGTGCGGCCTGAGCCAGCTCACGGCGCAGCCGCCGGAGGAAAGCCGCCGACTTCAAACGCCTTTCAAGAATGGTGCCGAGCGTCTCGAACAGGAGGCGCTCGATTTCTTTTTGTACCGGTGCGCTGATGCCAAGCTGCTCGACTGCGTCAAACGGGTGTGTTTGCAGGTAGCGAAGCACTTTGAGAGCATTCAACGATATTCGATAAGCGCGTGGATGTTCTTCGGCGCAACGCGGGCAGATGACTCCCCCTTCGATGGGGCTGAAGAACTGATCCTCTGGCTGAATCCGCTCTCCGCCGATCACACACCAGAACAATTCAGGGCGATATCCGACCAGTTCCAGCAGGTGTAACTCATAGTAACGGGCGGTCAGCTTGAGGTTTTTTGTCTGTGACAGCCAGGAAAGGCCCTGACCGGCCAAGTCGAAGAGTGGTCGGCTGGCGTCGCCTTCTTCGGTAAAGGCATCCAGCAGTTCGACGAAATGTGAGGCATAGACGGTGTGGATCAGGTCGGTTCGTAAACCCTGGTAAGCCTCGATCATCTCGGCCTGGGACAGCACATCGAGCGACTGCCCGCGTGCGATCAAGACGTCAACACAGGTGAACAGTTCAAGATGCCCGGCTTTACGGCTGGTTGGCTTCCGCACCCCTTTGGCTACCGCTTTTACTTTTCCATAATCACGGGTGTACAGCGTGACAATCCGATCCGCCTCGCCCAGATCCATGCGGCGCATGATGATTGCCTCGGTGCGATACAGGCGGTCAGGAGGCATTTTCCGTCAGGCCTTTGCCGTGAAGGTCATACGAGGTCTTCCGGACTGAAATAGTGGGGGAGCAGATCGGAAACCGGGTACTCGGCCACGATCTTTTTCTCGTCGGCGATGATCACCGGCATCGATGGGGCGAACTCGGCCATTACCTGTCGGCAAATGCCACAGGGCGTTCCGCCGTTGGAGGTCACCACTGCAATGGCGACGAATTCGCGTTTGCCTTCTGATATCGCCCTGGTGATCGCCACCCGTTCCGCGCAGATACAGGCCGGGTAAGCAGCGTTTTCGACATTGCAGCCGGTGATAATGCTGCCATCCTGTGTCAGCAGGGCGGCACCTACCTTGTATTTTGAATAAGGTGCATAGGCCCTTTCGCGGACCTGGCGAGCCGCCTCGACTAACGCATCACGGTTAATGACCGTTGTCGTTTTTTGAGACATGGTTCTGTGTATCGCTTTCCTGTGGCTCTGTCGGGAGCGCTTCCTCGCGTGCAAGCTGTCTGACGTGGACTTTACGGATGCGGCGGTCGATTACGCTGACGACTTCAATCTCCAGGTGTTCAGTTTCGACGGTTTCCCCCGGCTCAGGCACTTTCCCAAGTTGAGCATAGATGAACCCGCCCAGGGTATCGCCAAGCTCGTCGGATAGCTCGGTGTTGAGCAGCCGGTTGAAGTCGTCCAGGTCGATGCGGGCATCGAACAGGTATTCGTCGTCGGCAAGTTTCTCGAAAGCGGCTTCTTCGTCCTCGTCGTATTCGTCCAGTATCTCGCCGACGATCTCCTCTACGATATCCTCGATGGTTACCAGCCCGGCGGTTCCACCGTATTCATCGATCACAATCGCCAGGTGGACTTTCTGGTTTTGAAGCTCGTGGAGCAGGTCGGATACACGTTTCGATTCAGGGACAAATAAGGCCGTTCGCAGCAGCGATGAAAGGTCGACAGATTGTTTGCCCTCGTGCCAGACTTCGAGCAGGTCTTTGGCGTAAAGCAGCCCCTTGATATGATCCAGTGATTCCTCAAAGACCGGAATACGCGAGTGCCCCGCGTCGATGATCACCTTGCGCGCTTCTTCGAGCGGCGTGTTGATCTCCAACGCAACAACGTCGATACGCGGTACCATGATCTCTCGTGCCAGTGTTTCGTCAAGCTGGAAGATCGAATAGATCATCTCTTTTTCTTCCTGCTCGATAGAACCTTCTTCCTCTCCGGCATCGACCAGGGTCATGATCTCTTCTTCGGTGACGATGGCGGTGCTGTCCGGGTCGCTGCCAAGCGGAACGGATATGGTTCGCCGGAACGCCAGCATGAGTCTGACCAATGGATAGAAGATGGTGACCGTCAGGCGGGCAATGGGAGCCATCAACATGGCCCAGCGAACCGGGTCGTGCAGGGCGACGAGTTCCGGCAGCACTTCGGTGAATGCAAAAACCAGTAGTGCGGCAGCAGGCACCAGAATCAGATAGACGATTACGTTAGCGGCAGTTGTCTTAATTGAGACAAGCTCGGCGATCCATTCGCCCACCGGCGGGACAAAGATCAGCGCGAACAGACTGGCGGTCAAAAAAAGGGTCACCAGGTTGACGATTTTGAACGTGTTTATCACCCGCAGCGAATCTTCGGCAATGGCAAGCGCCGACTGGGCGCGTTTGTTGCCCTGTTCGGCCTCTTCCCGCAGACTCTGGCGGCGGACGGCGCTCAACGCCGTCTGGGTGATCGAGGAATAGGCGCTGATGATAAAAAGGACAATGAGGCCAATCAAGCCCCACAGCATGATAGTCACTGCTTACTCTTCTTTCTTCTCTTGTTTTGATTTTCGCGGTCGGGCAGGAACGCCGTAGACCAGTGTGTCGGGAGGGACATCACTGGTGACGACCGATCCCGCGCCGGTGCTCGCACCATCGCCTAGCGTGACCGGCGCGACGAGCATCGTGTCACTGCCAATAAAGACACCTTTTCCGATCACCGTCTTGTATTTCTGTTTGCCATCGTAGTTACAGGTGATCGTTCCTGCCCCGATGTTTGTGCCTTCGCCGATGTCGCCATCGCCGATATAGCTGAAGTGTCCCATTTTGACCCCTTTGCGCAGGCGGCTGTTTTTCACCTCGCCGAAGTTGCCCATGCGGACACCCTCTTCGAGGTAAGCGCCCTTGCGTAAATGGCCGAATGGGCCGATCTGGGCGTCGTCTTCGAGTACAGCGAATTCGAGCACGGCGGCCAGGACCTTGCAGCGGCTGCCGATGGTGCAGCCTTCGATGTAGCTGTTAGGGCCGATGCGGGAACCTTCGCCGATTGTCGTCTGTCCGACGAGGATCGTGTTGGGCCAGATCACCGTATCGCAGCCGATAGTGACCGATGGTTGAATATAGGTGCTGGCCGGGTCGATGATCGTCACGCCGTTCAGCATCCATTCCGTGTTGATCCGCCGCCGGAGTGCGGCTTCGGCCTCGGCGAGATGGACGCGGGTATTGATCCCCAGCACCTCGTCGGGATCGTCGGCGGCCAGGGCATTGACCGCTGCACCTTCTGCCACGGCAATGCACACCAGGTCGGTCAGGTAGTATTCGCCTTTTGCGTTGAGTGGGATTTGATCGAGGTGATCCCACAGCCAACCGGCGTCGAAGCAGTAGATACCGGTGTTGACTTCCCGGATTTCGAGCTGTTCTGGCGTACACTGGGCTTCTTCGACGATGGCCTGTACATTGCCCTGGTAACCCCTCAGGATGCGGCCAAACCCGCGCGGCTGATCGGTTTCGAAGGTCAGCAGGCTGATCGGCCCGGAATTTTCTTTTTGCGCCTCGTAGAGTGTTTCCAGCGTCTCCGCTTTGAGGAGAGGCATATCCGCATAGATGACGATCACGTGCTCGCCCTGCCCCACCAGCAGCGACCGGGCCTGGGCGACTGCGTGCCCGGTGCCAAGCTGGTCCTCCTGGCCAGCGAAACGCGCCGAATCGCCGACCACGTTGCGGACTTCGTCACTGCCATGCCCGACGATCAACACCGGGGCTTTCTGGCTAACGGTTACCGCCGCCTCGACACTGTATAAGACCATCGGTTTGCCACCCAGCGGGTGCAGTACCTTTGGGAGGGCAGATTTCATCCGGGTGCCCTGCCCGGCGGCAAGGATCACAACATCAAGCGACACAAACGCCTCCTTAAGACAATGGGGTCAATCGCGTGGGAATAGAAAAAGCACAAACCCGGCAAGCAGTCTTCAAACAGAAAAACACGCTTACCCGGCCAGAAGGTTCTTCCGGATAACTTTGGGAACTAGAGGGAGGATCTTCAGACGTACTCACTGAACTGATTCTGTACTTAACCTGATATGCAAATGGCGGATTGCCTCCGCCTGGGAATGCTGCCAACAACAAAACTTACCAACGTGCGATGACTATAATATGCTTCATCCCAATTTGCAAGAGTACCTCGATTTTGTGCCATTGTTCCGGGGTGGGCCAAACTTACCGAATGTCAGCTGTCATCCGAAACGTTCAAGAATTCCGATGGTCTGCTCGACGAGCGTCTCCCACCTGAATCGCTCCAAACCGGGCGAAGTATTAGCCGCCAGCCGCTTGCAGGTATCGCCCTCGAAAGCCGTTCTGAACGTATCGATCAGCGCACCCACGTCGACATAGGGAACCAGCAGCCCGTTGCCCTCGTGTTCGATCACTTCCGGGTTCCCGCTCTTGTCACTGGCAATGACCGGCGTCCCGATCCCCAGCGACTCCAGGAGTACATGCGACAGTCCTTCATACCCGGAATACAGGACGGTATAGTCCGCCGCCCGGTAGTACAGCGGCATCACTGCCCGATCCACCCGCCCCAGGAAGGTGACCCGGTTCTCAAGCCCCAGTTCTGATCGCAGTGCTTCCAGACGGGTACGCTCCGGGCCTTCTCCGGCCACCAGCAGGCGAATGTCGGCCCGATCGGCCAGCGCATGGAGAATATGGTCGATCCCCTTCCAGGCGGTCAGCCGGGCGGCGGCCAGCAGCAGCGGGCCGTCGCCGAGCGAGAGCCGCCGCCGCGCTTCGGCCTTGTTTTCCGCCGGGCGCGGCATTTCGGCGTGGGGCGCGTTGTACACCACCGACACCCGCTCCGGCTCGATGCCCCAGCCGATTACCATCTGTTTGAGATACTGGCTGGGCACGATGACGTGATCGAACCGTTTGACCTGCTGCGAGCGCAGCGCCTTGCTCATCTCGGCCAGTGCCCCCTGCCGCTCTACCTGGAACCGGTCGATGTCGGAGGTGGGTGGCACCCATCCCCGGTTTACCGATCGCTCCCAGGCCTTGTCGCCGACGACCTTCCCGATCTGTGGGTGGATGACATCGGGAAGCGGCAGGCCAATCGAGTGCACGAAGGCGAGGTCGCAGCCGGGCCACAGGTTCGCCGCAGCCCGCCGGTAGGCCCGCTGGCGGGTGATGTAGTTCGAACGGGGGATACGGGTCAGTGGATAGGGATAATCATCGGTGGGTGCGTCGCCGAAGGTCAGCGCGGTGATCGAATGCCCACGCGCCTGGATTTCCGGCAGCAGGTGGTAGAGATAGGTGGCCGGGCCGCCCGGTTCCGGGTGGAAAATCCCCGAAGCAATGAAGATGCGCATCTGTCTGTACCCTCAAGAATTGATCGACAGGAACTTTCCGCATTGTACCATCATACCTCGCCTGACTTGAAGGCTTCTTGTAACCTGTGTTAGGATTGGAACAACTGTTTCTGTCTCTACTGGGGGTTGATTTGAACGGACACAGGCCGAAACGCTGGCGCATTGCTCCTGACGCACCCAATTCATTCGTTTCACAACTGGCACAGCAGTCGATCCATCCTGTTCTTGCCCAGGTGCTGCATCGACGTGGGTTTACGACGGTCGAGGCCGTTCAGGATTTTCTGAAGCTCTATGAGGCCGACGATAATCCTTTCCGGATGAAGGGGATGGTCGAAGCTGTATATCGGCTTCGCATGGCGATCCGCCACAAGGAACCGGTAGCCGTCTACGGTGACTTCGATGCCGACGGGGTCACGTCGACCACGCTGCTCACCGAAGCCCTCACCCGGCTGGGCGCTGACGTACGCCCCTACATCCCCGACCGGGTCGACGAGGGTTATGGACTCAACAGTCCGGCCTTGAAAACCCTCGCCGAAGACGGCATCCAGGTGGTCGTTTCCGTTGACTGTGGCATCCGGTCATTGCAGGAAGTTGCCGATGCCCGCAGCTATGGCATCGACATGATCATCACCGATCACCACAGCGTCGGCCAGGAAGTCCCACCGGCGGTGGCTGTAATCAACCCTAAGCAGCCGGGCTGCCCCTACCCGGAGAAAATGCTGGCGGGGGTAGGCGTGACCTATAAAATCGTCCAGGCGCTGTTTATGGAGGCCCAGCGGCGCGGCTATACGCGCGGCGGAGAGTGGCGTCCCGAAGACTGGCTCGATCTGGTTGCCATCGGCACGGTTGCCGACATCGTCCCGCTGCGCGGCGAAAACCGCGTTCTGGTTTCCCAGGGATTGAAAGCCCTGAACAAACCCCACCGGCCCGGTTTGCGGGCGCTCTACGGCGAAGCACGGATCAGGCCGGGGCAGGTGACGACAACCACGATTGGGTTTATGATCGGCCCGCGCATCAACGCCGCCGGGCGGCTGCGCACGGCGATGCTGGCCTATAATCTTCTCACCGCCAGTGATACGAAACAGGGTGCACGGCTGGCCGAGCAGTTGAACAATATCAACCGCGAGCGCCAGGAAAAGACCTTCGAGATGCAGGAATGGGCCGAGGCGCTGTTCCCCGGAGAACCGGACGACGAGCCACTGTTGTTCGCTGCCGATCCACGCTTCGAGCAGGGGATCGTCGGGCTGGTAGCCAGCCGTCTCACCGACCAGTATTACCGGCCCTCGGTAGTCGTGCAGGTCGGGCAGGGTGAAAGTCACGGATCGTGCCGCAGCATCCCCGAATTCCACATCACCGAGGCGCTTGATCAATGCGGCGATCTGCTCGAACGCTATGGCGGGCACGCGGCGGCGGCGGGGTTCACCGTTCAGAACAGCAACATCGAGGAATTGAGCGAACGCTTATGGAACATCGCCGCCGAGGAGCTTGGCGACCAGGAGTTGATCCCCACCCTCGACATTGACGCAGAACTTACACTGAAGCAAGCCAGCCGCGAGTTGGTCGAGGCGCTCGACCTGCTCGAACCGACCGGCGAGGCCAATCCCCTGCCAATTTTCCTGACGTGCGGGCTGGATGTCGCCGAGCGGAATGTGATCGGTGCCGAAGGTCGGCACCTCAAGCTTCGCCTGTCCGATGGCGACTCGACAATCGAAGCAATCGCCTACCGCTGGGGTGATGCCATCGGCGACTTACCCGACCGGTTGGATGTGGCCTATCATCTTGAAATCAACGAGTGGAACGGTCAGCAGCGCTTGCAGCTCAATATTCAGGATATGAAGCCTTCGACCTGAGTGCTAATTCTGGAATACTACCAGGATCGAGCAGCGCTCCGGGTAATTGCTCGTATTGTCGACGACGACCAGCCGCAGCCAGTATTCGCCGTTCGAGAATTTACTTGTATCGATTTCGCCCAGCACGCCGTTGACCACCGGGGTTTCATTCATGAAAAACGTGGCGAAATCCGCCGAGGTCGAATACCCCTCCTGCCTGACTTCCAGCTTGTAGAAACTGAAATCGGCATGGGTGGCGCTTCCGCGTATCTGGACGACGCCGGACAGCACTTCATACACTCCCGGCGAGGTGATGGTCGACGATGGGTTCGTGCAGATGCCATCCGACATCGAGGGCGTGGGCGACGGCCCCGGCGTGATCGTCGCCTGTGGAACAGAAAGCACCGGTGTATTGGTTGGAGATACAGGCGCTACCGGCGGCACATAGATCACATCGCCGACGCTCAACACAGTGGTCGACATGCAGTTGCCGTTCTGGAGCGTATCGACCGTCACGCCGTAGCGCAGCCCGATTTTGTACAGTGTTTCGCCCGCCTGGACGGTGTAGGGCACCCATCCCGAAGCAATCTGGCAGGAGGATGCAGCAGGAGGTTGTGATGTGTTAGTGGACGGCGGATTGGTTGCGGACGGCACCGGCGTATTGGCCGGTCGGTCGGTCGGTTCGGAAGGTCCCGGTGTGGCTGTTTTGGTCGGCGGCGGTGACCACGTTTGCGTGGCCGTGCTGAACGGCGTATGGGTTGCCTGCTGTGCGGCCATGTCAGGGTTATCGCTCAGGGCCAGCAGAACACCCCCGACGAGCGTAGCAGCAATCACAAATAATACGGCGATACCGGCAAGGGCCTGTTGGAGCGGAGTGGGCTTCACGCCTGCTCTCCTTGTGAAATGGGTTCAAGCGGAAGCAGCACAAAGAAAGTCGTTCCTGTGCCCTGTTCACTCTCTAACCAGATTTGCCCGCCCTGCGCTTCGACCAGCGCCTTCGCCAGCGACAGGCTGACGCCGGTATCACCCAATCCCTCGATCAAAGGGTTGTCCGCCCGGTATTTACGCATAAAGACTCGTTCATAATCCTCCGGGGAGATCCCGCCCCCGGTATCTTCGACGGCCAGGCTCAGGCAGTCGGTACTGATCTCCTCGCCACTAATCGTGGGGATTCTGGCGATTTCAGCCGTTGCCCTGATTTCGACTTCACCTTCAACCGGCGATGCAAGTCCGGCGTTGATCAACAGGTGCTGGATTACCTCGGTCAGCGCCTCACGGTCGGTGGTGATCGGCGGCAGCGCTTCGGGAAGCGTCAGGTAAAGCGAGAGTTCTTTCTCGGCGTACTGGTTGGCAATCCGCATCACCACCTCTTCGATGGCATAGAACACATCGACTTTTTCCGGTTCCAACTGCATACTGCCGGTATCCAGCGTGCTGATCCGGATCAGGTCGTCGAGCAGGGTACCCATTCGCTCGGTATTCGCCTTGACCCGCTGCAAGAACTTTCGTTGAAGCGGCCCCAGGATGCCCACCGACTCGCGCAGCAGCAGTTCGGTATAGCCGATAATCGAACTCATCGGCGTGCGGAGTTCCTGGGCAATCGATGCGATCACTTCGTCGTGGAAATCGACTTCTTTCGCGTCGATGATCGCCGCATCGACGGCGGTATTGGTCGCCTGAAGCTGCTCTTCAAGCTCGGACATCGAAAGCCGCGCCTGATCCAACTGCCCTTCGAGCGTCTCGATAGCCACAGCTTTCTCGGCCAGTTCGACTTCCAGCGCTTCCACGCGGGCCTGATCGACCGTCGAGGCTTCGGTAAGCCCGGAATCGAGCTGTTCCTTCAAGGCAGCGATTCGCTGCCGCGCCTGTTCTCGTGTTTCTGCCAGGCTTTGCTGTAGCGTCTGGACTTCTTCAGTCTTGTGATCAAGCTGGGCGTTCATGCTCTTTAGCGACGCATCTACATCCGCCATATGCGATTTGAGCGTCGCAACAGCCTGCGCCTTTTCTGAAAGCTGGCGTTCCAGTGCTTCCATCGAAACCGTCCGCTCGATCAACTGCGCTTCTAACTGCGCCATCGCCTCGCGGTCGGCCTGATCCATCGACTCCTGGGCTTTGACAGCCTCGTCGTTGAGGTTCGTTACTGCCTGCGCTTCGGCCAGTTGTGCCTTAAGCCGGGCGACTTCCGATGCCTGATCGCCGACCCGCTTCTGGAGAACCTCAAGCTCCCGCGTACTGGTCAGCCCACTGCTGACCTGTTCACGCAGCGCCTCGCCCACCGCTTGGGCTTCGGTCAGGCGTGTTTGCAGCTTGATGATCTCCCTGGCCTTGGTACCAAGCTCCTCCTGCAAAAAGGCAACTTCCTGCTGGCTGATCTGCGCTTGAGCGAGCCTTACCCGCAACGCAGCCAGTTCGGTCTGGGTTGCCATGCGTGCTTCTTCAAGTTGCTGTTTAGCCAGCAGATGAGCGGCGTTATTATAAACCTCTTCTTTTTCTTCTTTGACGCTGCTGTTATTTATTTCGTTTTTTGTATTTTCTTCGTTTTTCTGAAGTGTCTCTACTTCCGTTTCCAGTTCCTCGACCCGTTTTGCGCGGTCGCGGAGTCGGTCGGCTTCCGCCGTAAGTAGCGCGATCTTCTCGCGGGCGGCTTCCTGTTGAAGTGGCACTTCGTCAAGCTGGCGGTGCAGGTCGCGGATATAGCTTTTCATCTCTTCGATCTGGCGGAGCGCAGTGTTGAGTTCGCTTGTCCTGGCCGTCAAACCATCGGCCAGGTCTGCGGCGCGCGTCGCCTCCGCCGTGCCGATTGCATCGGCCTGCTCCTGAACTTCTTTGAACGTTTCGGCGTTGAGCAGCGCGGCGGTTACCAGCGGCCCCAGACGGTCGAGTAGATCGCGCTCTTCGTTACTCAACATCCGGGTCGAATAGGGAGATGCGGCGATCAGCACGCCGATCCGCTCCTCACCGTTGACCAGCGGTTGAATGAAAGCTGGTCCCTCGTGAGTAATCCCTAATAGGCGATAGATATCGCGCAGTTCGCGCGCGTTTCGCTGCGTGGTCAGGCGCATCTGGCGAAGACGCCCCAGGGCATTGACGATGCTGGGGTGATCGGCCAGGTCGATTATTCCCTGTGGCAGTGGGGCCTGGGAGATGTTGTCGTATCCACCGACGATTGCGGCCTGCACGACATCCTCGTCAACAATTGCCAGTGCGCATACATCGGAGCGGAGCGCCGTCGCCACGACACGGGGTGCTTCCTGGACGATCTCCGCAGGTTCCAGGGTCACCAGCAACCCGCCGACCGCGTCAACGACATCCAGCAAGGGTGGCCCCACAGGGAGTTTGATTTCCTCGACCGGCTCAGGTTTGTCGGTTCTCACGGTTTCGTCGAATGTTCCCGGCGGTGGAACCGGGGCCGGATCGGCCATACCCGGCGGTACAGCGAGTGTGCTGGCCGGTTCGGCAGTCAGCCAGCTCGGTTCGAAGGTGTCGATATTCAATAACTGCTCGACGACGTGCCGGTAGGCGATGGCAGCCAGCATCGGCATTGCCAGGATCTGCCCGATCCGCACCACCGAGGCAACATCGCCCAGCACCGGCCAGCCAAGATGGATCGCCGCCGCGCTGCCTAAGATCAGCAGGGTAAGGCCCTTCAGGGAGAAATCGTAAATGGACTTGAACCGGAAGCTCATCCAGACGAGGCCGATCAGCGCCAGCCCGATCTGGGCGATGGCCCAGACGACGTCAATCCACAGCCCGTTGAAAAGCTGCTCGCTGGCGGTGCCGGTACCCCAGAAATAGTAAGTTCCGCCAAAGGCGATCAGGATCAGGCCAATAGTCCCTGCTGCGAGGACATCGGCGAGGAAATTCCGGCGCATCAAGTCAGGGGTGTTCATTGTGATGAACGCCCAGGCTGTACTGGCAATCGTAAGCGTATCGACCGCCCTTTCGACCGGTGGGAGCAGGACGTTGCGCGGCAGGAATCCCTGCCAGGCGGCCAGCGAAGCAATCAGCACGATCACCCGCCCGAAAAACAGGAGGAAGATGCTCAATGCCAGCCGGAACGTGCCTGTGTCGCGTTCCCGCATCCACTGACCGATGCTGATCGCGAAGGCGGCCTCTACCGCAAAAAATATGATGAAATGGTAGACCAGGCTGCCCGGAGGCTGCCCAACGAGGTTTATGATCTGATCAAACACGGTCGTTACTCCCAAGGGTTGAACGCTATTGCGATTATAGCATTATTGGCATCTATGCGCTTGAACGCTCTCAGTGCTGGTGCCGCTCGACGATGTCGGACACCACGCCGATAACGTCGTTGATATCTTGATCGGTCATCCGCGAGAAGATCGGCAGCGATACCTCGCGCTGGTATTCCCGATAGGCGACCGGGAAGTCCTCAGGCTGATAGTGATAGGTATCCCGGTAGTAGGGATGCAGGTGGAAGGGGATGAAGTGGACGCTGGTGCCGATGTTGGCTGTCTTCATCTGCTCGATGAATGCCGCCCGGTCAATAGTCAGGCGGTCGAGGTTCAGACGCAGCATGTAGAGATGCCACGCGTGGTGACCCTCGTCCCCGGAGGACGGCGGCTGCAATTCGGGCAGCGCGGAGAAGGCTTCGGTGTAGCGCCGTGCGATCTCCGCCCGCCGGTCACGCATCTGCGCTGCCCGCCGAAGCTGCACTCGCCCCATCGCAGCGGCGATATCGGTCATATTGTATTTGTAGCCCGGTGCGGCGATCTCGTAATACCAGGAACCCTCCGCCGTGTAGCGCTTCCAGGCATCCTTGCTGATACCGTGCAGCCGCATCACCCGGCAGTGATCGGCGAGTTCTGCATCGTTGGTTGTGATCATTCCCCCCTCGCCGGTAGTCAATGCTTTGGTTGCGTAGAAGCTGAAGCAGCCGAACCAGCGAACGTCGTAAGGTTGGCCCGTTTCCGGCGGGATGGGGGCCGATCCGATCAGCCGCCCTTTGTAGCGGGTGGGAATGGAGTGGGCGGCATCCTCTACAACCGCCAGACCGTGTTTTTTGGCGATGGTGTAGATCGGATCGAGGTCGGCAGACAATCCGCCTACATGCACCGGCAGGATCGCCCGCGTTCGTTCGCCGATCGCCCCCTCGATCCGCGCGGGGTCGATGTTGAAATCCTCCGGGCGAATGTCGACAAAAACCGGCTTCGCCCCAAAGTAGCAGATCACCTCGCTGGATGCTGCGAAGGTATAAGGCGTGGTAATCACCTCGTCTCCGGGTTGGAGGCCAATCGCGTCGAGGGCGAGGTGCATCGCAGCGGTGCATGAGTTGACAGCGACAGCCTGCTCGACGCCGAAATACGCAGCGAACTCCTGCTCGAACAGCGCCGTCTTCGGCCCAGTGGTCAGCCAGCCGGAACGCATGGTATCGACTACTTCCGCGATCTCCTCCTCGCCGATGCCAGGCAGGGCAAAAGGAAGATAGGAGGCGCGTCTGGTGCGGTTTTCGTCTGTCATAGGGAAACTCCTTTGCCCGGTTGGATATAGTGATATTGTATCCACTGCGGTATTTTCCACTACCACGTACATCGATTCACCCTCGACCGACCGCACCGGGGTATGCTACACTCCTCACCATGTCACGATTAACTCAAACTTTCTTTGCCCGCGATACCCTGACCACCGCACATGATCTGCTGGGTTGCCTGCTCGTCCATGAGGTCGACGGACAGCGGGTGGCCGGGCGCATCGTCGAAGTAGAAGCCTACACCGGCCATGACGACCTGGCTTCGCATGCAGCACGAGGTAAAACTCCGCGAAACACGGTGATGTTCGGCCCACCGGGGATCAGCTACATCTACCTGATCTACGGGATGTACCAGCTGCTCAATGTGATCGCAAAGCCGGAGGGTGTCGACTACCCCGCCGCGATCCTGATCCGTGCCCTCGAACCGGTTGAGGGGTTACAATTCATGGCAGCGCGGCGAACAGGCCGCCGCCGGGTCGAGTGGACGAGCGGCCCTGGCCGCTTGACGCTGGCGCTGGCTATCGACCAGTCCTTGAACGGTATCGACATGACCGCACCGGGCAGCCCGCTCTATTTCGAAGAGGAGATCGATGTGCCCGGCGAACAGGTACAAACCGGCCCCCGGATCGGTATCAATGTATCCGAACCCTGGCAGAGTATGCCCTGGCGATTCTGGCTCAGGGATAACCCGTTCGTTTCACGTGCCGGTTAAGTCGATTCCCATGTGGAGGTGAGAGAAAGATGGATTTATTCAAGAACAAGACGGCGTTGATCTTTGGCATCGCCAACAAGAACTCGATTGCCTGGGGGATTAGCGAGGCGCTGTATGCCGAAGGCGCTGAGATCGGGATCAGTTATGCGATTCCATCACTTGAAAAGCGTGTCCGCCCGCTGGCCGAAAGCGTCGGTGCGAAGCTGATCGAAGAATGTGATGTTACTGACGACGCGGCGATTGATCTTGTATTCGAAAAGGTGAAAGACACCTACGGCAGCATCGATGTGCTGATTCACTCGGTCGCTTTCGCCGAACGGGATGACCTGACCGGGCGTTTCATCGACACCAGTCGTACAGGTTTTAGAACCGCACTGGAGATCAGTGCGTATTCACTGGTGGCATTAGCCCGCCGCGCCGAACCCTTGATGACCGCAGGAAGCTCGATCCTTGCCATGACCTACTACGGCAGCGTCGCCGTGATACCCCATTACAACGTGATGGGCGTCGCTAAAGCCGCTCTCGAAGCGTCAGTGCGCTATCTTTCCGTCGATCTGGGGCCGAAAGGCATCCGGGTGAACGCGGTATCGGCAGGGCCAATCAAGACTCTGGCCGCTTCAGGTGTTGGCGGCTTCCGAAAGCTGTTAAACTACAGCGAGACAGCTTCACCGCTGCGCCAATCTGTTACCCAGGAAGATATAGGACAGGCAGCCGTCTATCTTTGCTCCGATATGGCCCGGTCGGTCACCGGGGAAATCCACTACGTGGACGCCGGGTGGAATATCATGGGATTGACCGTCCCCTTCGAGGAGCTGGATCAAGATGGCTGACCTGATTGAATCAGGATATGGACAAAAGAGCTACCGAAAAACTTGAACTCGACAAGATATTACGACAGCTATCAGGGTACGCGGCTTTTTCGGCCAGTAAGACCCTGCTGGATCATTTACAACCAACCGGTGAACTGAACGAGGCCCGGCGGCGGCTGCAGGAGACGAACGAAGCCCGCCGCCTGCTCGAAGAGCACAGCACGGTCAGCGTAGGGGGTGCCCACGATGTGCGTCCCCATGTCGACCGTGCCGAACGCGGCATCGCATTGGCCGCCGACCAACTTCTCGACATTAAGTCCACGCTGCAATCGGCAGGGCGGCTTCGCAAGACAATCGGCAAGCTGGGCGATGACTACCCACTCCTCGTCGAAATGTCACTCGGCCTCGATGAAGGCCGCCCCATCGTTGACGCGGTAACCCGAATCGTCAGCGACCAGGGGCAAATTCTCGATTCGGCCAGCCCGAAACTGGCCCAGATTCGCCGTGATCTGCAGGTCGCCCACAGCCGCCTGCAATCGAAACTCCAGGCGATAGTCGGCAGCAGCGAAAACGCCCCCTATCTCCAGGAATCGCTGATCACCCAGCGCGGAGGGCGCTATGTGATCCCGATTAAGGCCGATGCCAAAGGCCGGATCAAGGGCATCGTCCACGATCAATCGTCGTCGGGAGCGACCCTCTTTATCGAACCCATCGCGACGGTCGAGATCAACAACGAAATCCGCGAGTTGGAACTGGGCGAGCAGAACGAGATCATGCGCATTCTGCACGAGATCAGCGCGCAGGTTGCCGATTACGCCGACCCGATCCGCTGGACGGTCGAATCGTTGGCCGACCTGGATGTGGCCTTCACCAAGGCGAAGTTCGCCGGGGTGATGAACGCCGACGCGCCGACGCTGGTCGATTTCGACCCGGAGCGCTACCCCGGCAGCACGCTCAGGCTCTACAACGCACGCCACCCGCTGATCGACCCGGGAAAAGTGGTGCCGATTGACGTTGTGCTTTCTGAAGACACGTCGATGCTGGTGATCACCGGGCCGAACACCGGCGGAAAGACGGTATCGCTGAAAACGGTCGGCCTGCTGACGCTGATGGCCCAGTGCGGCCTGCATATCCCGGCGGCCAGCGAATCGGTGCTGACCGTCTTTGACGCAGTCTACGCCGACATCGGCGACGAGCAGAGCATCGAGCAGTCACTCAGCACCTTTTCCGCCCACCTGACCCACATCGTTGATATCCTTGAAGTGGTCGACGAGCGGTCGCTGGTGCTACTCGACGAACTCGGCGCAGGCACCGATCCAGCAGAAGGGGCGGCGCTGGCCCGCTCGATTTTGAACGATCTGCTCCAGCGCGGCGTCACGACCTTCGTCGCCACCCACTACCCGGAGTTGAAGCTCTACGCCCACAGCACGCCCGGCGTGAGCAACGCCAGTGTCGAATTCGACGTCGAAACCCTGTCGCCCACCTACCGGTTGATCATCGGGCTGCCGGGGCGTTCGAATGCCTTTGCCATCGCCACCCGTCTCGGTCTACCCGGTTTCATCATCGACGAGGCACGCGGCTATGTCGGGGCTGACGACCTGCACGCGGATGACCTACTTGACGAGATTCACCAGACCCGCGAAGAAATCCGCCAGACCCGTTCCCGCCTGGAAGCTGCAGAAAAAGAGACGCTCGTACTGCGTGACGATCTGCGCGAGCGAATCGCCCGGATCAACGAGGAACGCCGGGTGATCATCGACGAGGCGCGGCAGTCCGCTGACGAAGAGATCGCGGCCATCCGCGACGAACTCGGTGTGCTGCGCCGCCAGCTTCGCACCATTCCTCCCACCTTCAAAGAACAGACGGACGCAACGGTCGAAGAACTCCGTGCCGTCGAAGCCGAAATCGCCGCTGTCGAAGAACTGATCGCCGCCCCGGTCGAACCCGTCATCGAGCACGAACCGGCCATCGAACGCCAGCCGGTCATTGAGCCGGAAACGCCGGTCGAGGTGGAAGAGCCCTTCGATGGTTTGAAGATCGGCGACAATGTTTTCGTTCCCTCGTTGAATTCGGTAGGCGAGATTGTCAGCCTGGGAGACGGCAGCGAAGCCGAGGTACAGGTCGGGCAGTTCCGCGTTCGCGCCGATCCCGCCGACCTGGAATTCCGGTCGCGGCGGTCGATCAAGAAGGCGGGCAGGGAATCGTCCTACGAAAGCGCCTATGCAGATGTCAGCCGCCCCAGCCCGGAAAGTCCCGGCCTCGAACTGCATCTTCGTGGCTATACGCTGGATGAGGCCCTCCCGGTTCTCGAAGAATACCTCGATCAGGCGTATCTCTCCGGTCTGCCCTGGGTGCGGATCATCCACGGGAAGGGCAGTGGGGTGATCCGTCGGATGGTTCACCAAACCTTGAGAAATTCCCCGCTGGTGAAAGAGTTCAAAAACGCGCCTGCCAACCAGGGCGGCGACGGTGCGACCATCGTTCACTTTGTCCCGCTAGTGTAAAGAACCACCGGTTGCCGCTCGTTTTGTCCCCCTATCGGCTGCACGCTATAATCCGGGGCCGCTGATCACACAGCAGATAGACTGTCAGGAGTGTTCTTTCGTGAAGCCGCTGATCGAGTGTGTGCCCAATTTCAGTGAGGGCCGCCGGTTAGATATCGTCGAGAAGATTGTCAGCGCGGTGCGAGGCGTGCCGGGCATTGCCCTGCTCGATTACAGTTCTGACCCCGATCACAACCGGTCGGTGCTGACGTTTGTTGGTGCACCTGGGGCTGTCGAAGAAGCCGCCTTCCGCGCGGTGGAAACCTCCGCCGGGCTGATCGATATGACCCGACACGAGGGCGTGCATCCGTGTATCGGGGCTGCAGACGTGGTACCCTTTGTCCCGATTCGGGATGTGACGATGGGCGAATGCGTCGCCGCTGCCCGCCGGTTGGCCCGGCGGATCGGCGAAGACCTGAACATCCCGGCCTATCTCTACGAAGAGGCCGCCATCCGGCTCGAACGTGCCAACCTTGCTCACCTGCGTAAGGGCGGCTATGCCCGGCTAAAAGCGGATATCGCCACCGATCCGGAGCGCGCGCCTGATTTCGGCCCCGCCGTGCTTGGCCCGGCAGGGGCAGCGGCGGTTGGCGCACGGAAAAAGTTAATAGCTTATAACGTTTTCCTGGATACGGACGATGTCGAAATTGCCCGGAAGATCGCCGAGTCGATCCGGCATTCAAGCGGCGGGCTGCCTTATGTCAAAGCGCTTGGCCTGATGGTCAACGGGCAGGCGCAGGTATCGATGAACCTGGTTGATTACACACAGACGCCGGTTCACCGCGTGCAGGAAGCGGTCAGGGAGCAGGCCGGACATTTTGGGTGCCAGATTACCCATGCCGAATTGATCGGCATGATCCCGGAGCAGGCGTTGATCGATGCAGCTTGCTGGTACCTTCAGTTAGGCGGGTTCAACGAGGAACAAATCCTCGAACGCAGGATACGACAGGCGGAGAGTACGGGACTAATTTAACTTGATGCGACGACAAACACTTCTAATCCTCTTCCTGGCCTTGATTGGCTGGCTTTTATCAGGTTGTTCCATTTCAACCAGTATCCCACCAACGCCTACGAAAACACCGCTGGTATCGATGATGCCCTTCGCCGATGTCGTGGCGACGCTCCCCGCGCCCGGCGCTCAATATGCAATCGTCGAGACAACGGTTGCAGACATGCCCACCCCGCTATCTTTCGATGCCGTAACGCCAACCCCGGATGCAGATGCACCACCAACCATCACCCCGACTTCGACCATCCCGCAGCCCCTAGAGAACCTCCCCGATTTGCATTACTGGCTGGAACGCCCCATCCCGCTGGCTTTTCAGGATTATCTTGATCGCACCTACCCGTACGGCGGTACGTCGGGCGGACGCTATCGCCCGCACACCGGGGTCGAGTTCTTCAATCCCGCCGGAACACCTGTCGTCGCAGTGGCAAATGCGACCGTTGCCTACGCGGGCACCGATCAGGAGGTTGTCTACGGGCCGAGTGTCGGCTTTTACGGCAACCTGATCGTGCTTCAACTTACTGGTGTCACTTACAAGGGGCAGAGCATCTATGTCCTTTATGGCCATCTCTCCCAGATCGATGTCGAAACCGGGCAAAGCGTTGTCTCTGGATCGGTGATTGGCGCGGTGGGCGGAACAGGAGTGGCTAACGGCGGCCCGCACCTGCATTTCGAAGTGCGAATCGGCGACCCCAAAGGTTACTTCACCAGCACCCGCAACCCCGATCTGTGGATCGAACCCTACCGTGGCTACGGCACTCTGGCCGGGCTGATATCCAATGACGGCGGAACTCCCCTGCGCGAGATTTCCATCGTCATATACGGCGACGATGTGACTCGCTATACGTGGACATATTCAGGGAACGAAAACATCCCCGACGACGAATGGGGAGAAAACTTCACCTATGGCGATCTGCCGGAAGGCTGGTACACAGTATCGGCCCGTTCGGAGAAGCGTACTTATTCGGAAGATGTTTACATCTGGGCAGGCAGAACGTCCTGGCTGGAATGGGAATTCGACTAGCGCTGCGGCCCGAACCACTTCTCGATCAACTGATCAATCGAGCCATCGTAGAGCAGTTCGTATAACACCCGGTTGATCTCATTGAGCAGCACAAGACTATCAGGTGGAACGGCGACGGCAAACAGCGTATCATCGATCACCGTATCGGCAATTGATAGTTCCTCGTGTGTCCCTACCCCTAACTGCGCAGTGATCCCATCGACCAGCGCGGCATCGGCCTCGCCATCGATCACAGCATTGAGTGCACTGTCGGGATCGTCGTAACGGTTGATTGTGAGATCGGCGACCCGCCTTTCCCACTTTCTTGCTTCTACATCGCCTCCGGAGCCATATTCAACCGCCAGCCTGTGCCCGGCCAGATCATCCATGCTATGAATCGATGATCCAACCGGCACAACGAGCATTTCTCCGGCGTTGAAGTAAGGCACTGAAAAATCCGCTTTGTGCTCGTACATATAGGCGGGCACCAGCGCCGAGATCAGAACATCGACCTGCTCGGTGTAGAGCGCATCGTACAGCCCATCATAGGAAATATTGACGATCTCGATCTCCAGCCCCAGCCGTTCGCCGATCTGCATCGCCAGATCGACATCGAACCCGGCGATCTGCCCGTTTTCGTCGACGTTCTCGAAAGGTGGGTAGGCAGCATCCATCCCCACCCGCAGCACGCCGCGCTCGACTGCCTGTTCCCAGACCTGATCTTTTTCCTTGCAGCCGGTCGACGCCGCTGCCAGCATGATCAGTAGGCTGATCGCGATCAGGCTCAGCTTTGACATTCTTTTCCTCGTGATTTTCACAGAGAATCCCTGCTTTTGAGGAGTCAGTCTTCGTCGGAAAAGTCGATATTTGCTCCGCCCACCGTCGAGATCGAACGCTCCCGATCGGCGACCATCGGGAAATCCTCCGGCGATGCCTGCCTGCGACTGGTGAGGAGCTTGATCAAGGTCTGCGCCTGATCGGGTGGTAGGACGATCACATTTTGATCATCTGGCACGCTGCCCGAAGATCGGGAAGTGCCACGCTGGGGCAGGGCCACCAGCAGCCCGACCGCCACGCCCGCAACAACGCCGACCGCGATTCCCATCGCGAGTGCCATCGCCCCGGTCGATTCCATCCGGCTGCCGACCACGATAGCCAGTGTAACCCCAAACGCAGTGATTCCTGCCAGTGCTACCCAGCGATTATTCATGCCTGTTCCTTGTTGGTGTTAAGCTCACTCGCGTGACCAGTCGACGTCGACAAACTCATCGGATGCCTGAGCATACTCGTCTTCGGATTCAGTGGGCGGAAGCTGGGGAGTATGTCTGCCCGATACCGCTCCCTCGCGTCGCAGGTCATCGACGATGTGCTGAATATCGAGCGGGCCGGTATAAGCAGCCTGAAAGCGCGTGATCTGGCTGCCGATCACCGCCACAAAATCGCCGCTGCCAACCAATAATTCGGCGTTGGTGCCGGGAATGCCCGCCGCCATGATCGCTTCCTGCCCGCTTGCCACCCGTCCGATCAGGCGTGCGGGTAGATTCGCCTTCAACGAACCGGGAATCGAATCGGCGGAGGGCCGCTGTGTGCTGATCAGCAGGTGGAATCCGGCTTCGCGGCCTCGCTGCGCCAGCCGGTTGAGGAGTTCTTCCACCTCTTTGTCGGCGGTCGCCAGCAGGTCGCCTACCTCGTCAATCGCAATGATGATACGCGGGGTGGTCGGCGCGTTTTCCTGGTCACGGCGTTCCATTTCCGCCACCGAGTATTCGAGCAGCTCGCGGGCTGCGGCAGGCGTCGCTGCGATGGGGGCCAGCAGGTGCGGCAGGTTTTCGAGAGGGGTAAACCCGCGCCGCTTTGGGTCGATCAGGATGATCTGCAAATGCGCCTGCCGGTTGAAGATCGCCAGCGAGAGGATCAGGCTGCGGAGCAGCTCCGTCTTGCCGCAGCCGGTCGCCCCGGCGATCAACACGTGGGTGACTTCCGGGGCCATCAGCGGCAGAGTGTAGGGATCGCCGTCGTTGCTCAGGCCGATCACGGCGGTGACCGGCGGGAGGATCGATACGGTTTGCGCCAGCGGCAGCAGGTAAACCGGCTCCGGGTTAGGGAGTGGAATCTCGATGGCGAGCGTGCCCCCGCTGCGGTTGATCCGCACTGCCGGGGCTTCGAGGGTCAGCGCCAGTTCCTCCGATAGGTTCTGGATCGAGCTGATCTTCGTCCCGAAGCCCAGCTTCAACTCGAAGCGCACCCAGCGCGGTGAAAGCTGAACGCCCACGACGAGCACATCCTGCCGGTGGGCAGCAAGCAGGGCTTCGATTTGGTCGGCCTGATAATCCAGCCATTCACGTGACAGGGCTGCCATCCAAAATCCCAACTATCCAGAGTGTATATTTACGGGCAGTATAATCAGCCGCCGGGCAGCCTGTCAACCAGTGATCAGCCTATATTTACCGAATCGATATGTGAGGCGGCGACTCTCAGTAAAAGCACGTTTTCTCTGTATATCAATTTGCTGGCCGGGCAGATGTATCAGTAGAATGACCGGGAAAATGATGTTTTCGTTTACGACAACGTTCTCAAGGGATAAGAACATGCTCTCAAAACTTTCTGACCGCCTCTATGCCTGGGCTAAAGGCTGGCTGATTCTATCGATCCTCGCCGGGATCGTGCTTTTCCTGGGCGCTACGGAGGCTCTTTTTCAGGTCTTTTCGCATCCGGCCCTGGCTGGGAAGGTGAGTTTGGACTCGCTGTTTTTCTACACGCCAGAAACAGCTTTTTCGGCAGTCGCTTCCTACGGTGACGCCGGGCGTGCCCGGATGATCTGGATTCACCTGGTATGGGATTTCTTCTTTCCCGTCCTTTATACGGCCTTCGTCAGTCTGCTCGTATCGTGGCTGTTCCAGCGCGGTTTCAAGCCCGGAAGCAAGCTGCGAAAGCTGAATGTGGTGGCTGTCGGCGCGGGGTGCTTCGACCTGCTGGAGAATATCGGCATCTCGGCGATGATCTTGATCTATCCCGCCCGGCTCGCCGTCGTTGCCTGGCTGAGTACGATCTTCTCAGCAGGTAAGGGTATTTTCGGCGTCGCGCTTTGTCCGTTGCTGTTGATTGGGCTGGTCCTGGCGGCAATGAACAGGTTCAGGGTTCAGCAGCAGGCGGCGATTGGCAGCTAACCGATTAAGGCATCTCACTCTCCCGGCTCCAACGTCCATCCCCTCGCCCACGCCTGTAATTCGCTGTAGATCGGCTTGGGCGTGAAGTCGTCAGCGACCAGCGTGTAGTAATCGGGATAGCTCCGCGTCTGCACCGGGTAGCGGAAGGCCCACACGCACACCGAATCGACCCAGGGCCAGTTTTCTTCGGCGTATTCAATCGAACCAATCGTATACAGAATCCGCTGTCCGGGCCGGACGGCTTTCGTCCAGCGAGGGTGGTCGTTCCACCCCGATTCGGTGATCATTACCGGCACGTCTTCGTCGCCATTGGTGACCATGATCTGGCGCAGCAGTTCCAGCCGCCGGTAATTCAGCACGTCCGCCGCCGGGGGATCGTCGGGCGGGAACTTGAATCCGTAAGTATGTGCCGCCAGCACGTCGAAGGTGCCCTGGAACCCGGCCTCGTACAGCCCGGTCAGGTAGTCGAGGTCGTTGAGCGCCACTGCGCTGCCGACCGGTTCGAGGGTTGGGGCCAGCGCCCCCGCCAGCACGAGCACATCCGGGTTACCGCGCTTCGCTGCCGGGGTTGCCACCCGCAGTAGGTCGACGTAGCGGGCCGGGTCGACCTGCTGGAAACCCCATTCGCCGGTCAGGTTTGGCTCGTTCCAGATAATCACATAGCCGATCTCGTCCCGGTAGTGGGTGGTAAACGCCTCGACGAAATCGGCGAAATCTTCGTAGTGATCGCGGTCGAGGTAGGTATAGGTCAGCTCGAAATCAACCTCGTCCGGATCGGGCTGCGCCCAGTCGGGCACCAGCCCCAGCCGGGCGATGATCGTCAACCCCTGGGCGCGGGCGTGGGCGATCACCATATCGGCGTGATCCCAGTTGTACTGGCCGGGCGCAGGCTCGATGTACGACCAGGGAAAGAATTCGACGATGGTCGTCGCCCCCATCTCGCGTACCATTTCGAGCGTCCGCTGGATTTTCCACTCCTCGACCTCATCGGTAAGCCGGGTGTGGACGCAGGTGACCGGGTGCTCCGTCTCGACGGTTTGGGGTGGGCCAACCACCACGTAAATCGGTGCTGGAATCAAGAGGCCACAGAGTACAACTATGATGATCAGGCGCAGAAACCAGGGGCCAGCCTTGCGAAAAACAATTCGGAGCGTGCTGCTGAACGATGATTGTCCCATAAGTCGCGATTATAGCCGCCCGCCTCCCACTGTGACAAAGAACAATCTTGCCTCGATTAAATGCACCAAGTACAATGCGCCTCATGATATCAACGACTCCGATCATCACCCTGCTCACCGATTTCGGCGAGCGAGACGGCTATGTCGGGACGATGAAGGGCGTCATTGTCGGCATCGTCCCCCATGCCCGGCTGATCGACATCAGCCACCAGGTCGATCCCCAGGATGTCCGGCAGGCGGCGTCGATCCTCGCTGAGGCATACGCCTATTTCCCCGCGCACACGGTTCATCTCGTCGTCGTCGATCCCGGCGTGGGGAGTGATCGCCGCCCGGTCGCGTTGAAAACGCCCGGCGGAACCTTCGTTGCTCCCGACAACGGCGTCCTGACGCTCGTCCGGCGGCGCGAACCGGCTGCGAGCGCCTGTGTCCTGAACAACCCTGACTACTGGCTACCCGAACCCAGCCGCACCTTTCACGGGCGTGATATTTTCAGCCCGGTGGCGGCGCATTTAGCCAGCGGCGTCCCGCTCGACGAACTCGGCACGCCGGTCACCGATCTAGTCGAACTGCCGCTGGCCGAACCGGTTATTGCGTCCGGTTCCATCCGGGGTGAAGTATTCCGTATCGACCATTTCGGCAACATCCTGACCAACATTACCGACCTGCGCTGGGTCGACGATCATACTGCTGCCTGTTACCCCACCGGTCTTGGCTCCGATCCCGGTGAGCCAGTATACTTTGATGCACGTTCGGCCCGTGTGACGTGTGGCCCACATACTATCAATGGCCTGAGCCAGACCTACAGCCAGGTGAGTATCGGCCAGGTGCTCTCGTTGATCGGCAGCAGCGGCGAATTGGAAATATCGATCAACCAGGGAAACGCGCAGGAAAAGCTGCGCGTCGGAGTGGGTGATCTGGTGACGATATACTTCAAATCCTGAATCTCTGATCACCATAACAGTTAAGAAGGGGGGCGCATATGGATCGCTTCATCATTCAAGGCGGAATCCCGTTGACCGGCACGATCACCGCCAGCGGGAACAAAAACGCAGCGCTCAAACTACTCGCAGCCTGCATATTGACCGAAGAGCCGGTCATTTTACACAATGTCCCCGATATCGCTGATGTGCGCTCAATGATCGACCTGATCAAAATGCTGGGCGTCGAGATCGAACCGGCGGGCGAAGAAAGCTGGCGGGTGCATGCGAAGGAAATCACTTCCCACGTGATCGATCACGATCTCGCATCGCGTATCCGGGCCAGTATCGTGCTGGCCGGGCCGCTCCTGGCACGTGTGGGGCAGCTTGAACTCCCCCCACCCGGCGGCGACATCATCGGGCGGCGGCGTGTCGATACGCATGTGCTGGCGCTCAAGGCGCTCGGCGTCAAAGTCGAGACAACTGACCGATTCATATTTTCGACTTCGGGCATGGTAGGTGCCGATATTCTTCTTGACGAGGCGAGTGTCACCGCGACCGAAAACACGATCATGGCGGCGGTGCTGGCGAAAGGTACGACGATCATTCGCAATGCCGCCTCCGAGCCTCACGTTCAGGATTTGTGTCGTTTTCTGAACACTCTCGGCGCTCAGATCGAGGGGATCGGCTCGAACGTGCTGACCATTCACGGCGTCGACCGGCTGCACGGCGGCGAGTTCCGTGTCGGGGCCGACTACATCGAGGTGGGAAGTTTCATCGGCGCGGCGGCGATCACACATGGACGGGTGCGCATCAAGCAGGCTGCGCCTGAGCACCTTTACATGATCGCCCAGGTTTTCAACCGGTTGGGCGTGCATTGGGAGGTCGAAGGCGAAGATGTGATCGTCCCGGAATACCAGCCTCTCAAGGTGATCTCCGATCTCGGCGAGCAGATTCCCGAAGTCAAGGCCCAGCCGTGGCCCGCCTTCCCCAGCGATCTATTGAGCATCGCGCTGGTGATCGCTACCCAGGCGGATGGAACGGTGCTGTTCCACGAGTGGATGTATGAGAATCGTTTCTTCTTTGTCGATAAGCTGATCTATATGGGGGCGAGGGTGGTGCTTTGCGATCCGCACCGCTGCCTTGTTCAGGGGCCGAGCCAGCTGCACGGTGAGATGGAGCGGATCACCAGCCCGGATATCCGCGCGGGGATGTCGCTCCTGCTGGCTGCCCTGTGCGCTGAGGGCACCACCATGATCCAGAACGTGCTGCAAATCGACCGGGGCTACCAGAACGTCGACGGAAAGCTGTGCAGCCTCGGAGCCAAGATTAAGCGGATCGCCGAGGAATAAAAAATCCCCCCGCAGGGGGATCAATTAGATGGTCTATTCGCCGATCCGGGCATCACTCACCCGGATCGGTTTCTTCTTCAGGAGGATCACTCTCGCCTGCCTCAGTCCCTTCCTGTTCTTTCTTGAGCGCTTCTTCCGCAGCCTTTCGCGCTTCCTCTTCGGCTCTGGCGGCATCTTCTTCCTGCTTGGCGATGACCGCCGCTTCCAGTTCCTCAAGGTGTTCGATGACGCTCTGGAAGGCGCTTGATTCGGAGAAATCTGGTTCGGTTTCGATTTCGGCCTGGAAAGTCCTTGCGCGTGTGGCAAACTGGATCAGCGCGCTGTCTGAGAAAGTCTTGTTGTTGAACGAGTCCGCCAGGCCGGGATTGACAATCGGGTCAATCGAATAGCGCCATGTGCCAGGTTTGACCTGTCGCAGCACCGAGCGGCAGGTATCGCAGCGCACGAGGCGCAGAACCCGCGTAATACCCAGCACCCGCTGTTCGCTTTCGACGAGATGCAGCCGCCCAGTCTGGCAGACCGGGCAGGTTTTCAGAGAGAACCCTTCGGCGTAGCGCTTGAGTTCACTCCGTCCGCTGACCAGCCGCCACACATACCCCGATAGGAACAGCGCCCCCGCCACGATCCCGATCCAGAGCCAGGGCGGGTTCAGATCGGCCAGAAAGTCCTGAATCGATTTCGACTCCGGTGCAGCCGTTGGGATTACGACCGGTTCCGACGTCGCAGTAGCCATCGCCGTTGGTGGAGGTTCCGGGGTGGGTATCTGAGCGCCAGTAGAGTCGGATGGTGTTGGCGGTTCAGGTGTTGGGGTATTGGTCGGGGCCGGTGTTCTGGTCGGAACTGGCGTTCTGGTCGTGGTCGGCGTATAGGTGTTTTCCGGGGTAAGCGAAGGCGTAAGCGTGATCACCGTAAGCTCATCCAGGTTGAGGTTCGGGTCCCATGCCACGAACCCTTTCCAGACCCAGGCGGTCGAATCATTCCGCTTGATCATTACCCAGTTGCCGGAGGTGCTCTGGGCAAGCGGAATCACTTCCGAGCCATAGGGCAGCCCGCCCAGCTTTGGGTAGTGAATCGACGGCCCGGCCCTTTGAACCAGAACGCGTGCAGTGACCAGCCCTCTGCCCGATGGTGGGGGCGGAAGGGTTGGGGTGGGCGTTTCAGCGGTCGGGGTTATCTGATATCCAACCAGTTGATCGGGGGCGGCCAGCACTGCTGAGGTCGATAAAACGACCAACCCAAGTGCTATACCCCATCCCCACCACAGCGATCGTTTTCTCATCTTTCGTTTCTCATTCGCCGATAGTCTTTTATAAACAGGTTGTCTATCCCTCAGCGGGCGGTTGAGTCTGTTCCACCGTCGCGGTTGTTTCTTCCGATGGCACAATGGCCTTGACCACCCGGTCAAACATAGACCACAAGAAGTTCTGATTCATGCCAACGGCCACGCAGAGGAAGTATATGGTGTACATTCCCGGCGCATTGACGGTTTCGGTAGTCAGCGCCCCTTCGACGCCAAGCAGCCCACCACCGGCTGAAACCAGCAGGTAGGTGATCAACCCCAGGGCAAACCCCATGAATGGATTGGTAACGTACCAGGGTATATGGATCGGATCGAAGTCGCGCAGTTTGGCGATGTGCTTGATCAAGACCCACAGCGCGCCGATCACCCCGCCCAGGCTGCCAAACATCCCCGGCATAAACGCTGCCGCTAACCAGGTGGGCATCAATGTGCTCAATGTAACGGTGACCCGGTCAGACATCACCGCCATTGCCAGTACAAGGAACACCCACACGACCAGGTAAATCCCCAGCCAGGTTCCTTGCGTTTGCCCCCACTTGCGGACTTTCTCCTCAAGGCGCAGGCGGGCCTTCACCCGCTTGACGAGTTCCTCGGCGTTATCGTAATACTCGCGGCCTGCCAGCAGGTACTCGCGGGCCTTCTTAAGCTCGCAGATCGAGAGTTCGGTTGTACTGAAATAACCCCGTACGTCGCTGATCACCAGCCGGTAAGTCTCGTCGATCTCCTTCCACAGTTTCTCGATGCTCTCATTGGTGATGAGCATCTTCTCCAGGTCTTCGGCAGGCGGCATTTCGGGCTCGGAGGGCTTGCTGACAGGAGCGGGTTCCTCTAGAAACGGGTCAGAGGGCTTGTAAAACGACGTTGGAAGTACGCTTGCTGATGGGTATACCGAACCACCGGACATCGACGTGATTGGCGGGGGATAGGATGTTAACTCACTAAGCGGCGGCATCGAAACCGTTATGTCTTCAGAGATGTCTGGAATACCGGTCGAGCCAAACGGCGCTTCGGCTACCTCAGAGGCGAACGGCACCTCACCCGCCAGTTCATCGCCAAATGGCACACCCGATTCAATCGGCGGCACGGACGGATCGAGCAGCGGTTCCGGTTCAACTTCTGCGGAAGGCGCTGTCACGATCACCTCGTCGCCGGGTATGCTTGCTGGCGGCGATGTGAATTCAGCCAGCGGCACAGAAGGCACCTCGACTGGCTCCGCTTCCAGTTCCTCGGCTGGCTCCGCATCGGGCATGATCACCTCTGCGCTGACGCCCGGTGACGGCACAATCAGGTCAATTGCCCCCAGGTCTTCCGGGCTGAGATCTCGCGGGGGAGCTTCAGTCGATTCCTCCACGCCGGGCGGCTCAGGCACCTCCGCCCCACGTCCGCGATCCCAGAAGGCGTCGGCGCGCATTGGCTCCGGCTCAGAAGATTCTTCCACGCTGCTGACGAAAATCTCTTCGGTTTCTTCGTCTGTGGCCGCTTCGAGGTCAAATGGGTCTTCGCCGCCCAGATTCAGTGCGTGTTCTTCTCCCCCAACCAGGATATCCCATCCCATCCCTTTCAAAGAGGCGCTTTCATCCTCTTGTTCCTGTTCATCTCGCTCGGTGAGATTCTTATCGAGATCATCCATGATTTGCTATCTCCTCCGCCAGTTTGCGGTAAGCAACAGCCCCCTCATGGTTGGGGGCGCTGTCTACAACCGTTTGATTGGCAACCGGTGCTTCGGCGAACTTTACGCTGTGAATAATCAGGACATCGAAAACTTTGCTCTTGAAAACAGTACGCAGTTCCTCGACGACTTCTGTCGCGTGTCTGCTGTTCGGCTCGACCATGGTTGGCAGCAGTCCTAACAGCCGCAGGTCGGGGTTGAGACGCCGTTTGACCCGCCAGATGGTTTCCATCAAAGCCCGGACACCGCGCATTGCCAGAAAATGGCTCTGGACGGGAACCAGCACCTCGTCGGCGGCGACCAGTCCATTCAGAGTCAGAAGCCCCAGGCTGGGGGGGGTATCGATCAGGATGATATCGAACGGCACCCGGTTCTTTTCGAGAACCTGTTGAAGCCTGCGAGTGCGGTCTTCTTTTGTTGCCAGGTGGACTTCAGCCGCCGCCAGGTCGATCCCACCGGGAGCCAGGGCAATTTTCCCGTTGGCTCCCACCGGGTGAAGGATGCGCGAAAAGGGCATCGAACTGCGCAGTAAAACCGAAGCCATTGTGTGGGTGAGTTTGTAAGGGTCGATGCCAAAGGTAGCCGTCAATGCGGCCTGCGGGTCGAGATCGATCAACAGAACCCGTTTGTCCAGGGCTGTCAGTGCAGCCCCCAGGTTGGCAACTGTTGTGGTTTTCCCTACACCGCCTTTTTGATTGGCGACTACGATAATCCGGCTCAAGTTTTTCTCCCCACAATCGTCAGTGTTAGAAAATGGGCTTTTCGCATTATAGCATACCTTCATCATGAGGAAATAACGGGTATCGGCCTGTAATCACGGCTTGACGCTCTTTCCCGCTCAGGCTATCATCCAGACGGTATGGACAAACAAGCCCTTCTCGACGAACTGCACGCATCGCGGGCTGACCTCCTCGATGCCATTGACGGGTTGACCCCGGAACAGATGCATCTCCCTGATGCCGTTGGCTACTGGTCAGTCAGGGATGTTCTTTCGCATCTTGTCGATTGGGAGGCCGAACTCGTCACCGCTTTGAACCAGATTCAAAACAAACAGGTGCCCGGCATCATGGAAATCGACGATATTGACGGCTGGAACGAGGAGCAGCATTATCAGAACGCTCAACGCCCGCTTGAAAACGTCCTTGAAGATTTCGAAGGGGTTCACCGGATGCTGGTTCGTATGGTCGCGGATTTTCCCGAAAAAACCCTGGCCGACAACCGGCGTTTTTCCTGGATGGAAGGAGAACCTTTATCCTATTTGATTGAAGAGACCGCCACCTTACATGAACGTGAACACGCTGACGATATCCGCGCCTGGCGTGAGAGATTAAACCAGTGAAACATCAACCACAAAAACTGACGACAATGGGAGATTGAATGAGCCGTGTAATCCGGATCGATGGACCTGGCAAGTCCCGCAGCCAATTGATGCGAACCGCTGCCGAGCTTATCCGCCGCTTGAGTGAAAAAAGTGCGATTGACGACGAAACAAAAGACATGGCCGCTTTGCTCGTTTACTGTTTCCGGGAGATTGACTTCGGGATTGATGAGTCTGTCCGTGCCTGGGAGAAACGAAATTACTGGGTGAAGGCAGAACAGTTTCGATTGAAGTGGTCGTGGGCAGGCCAGGCTGCCAACAAGCTGGAGAGAATTGTCACTCTGGAGCGCTGGGAACAGCTTCCCCCAGAATTAATCAAGCTGCTGCCGTATTTCGAGGAGATCAAGATCGCCCAGTACACGCGCAAGCCGACGATGTGGGAGGGTCTCTATCAGCGCCTGATGAATGAGCTTTCCGCCAGATAAGACACCCACCCCGGCGGCGGAATGTGCCAACCGTTGAAAAATGCGATAATAAGGCGCAGGCTTGTTATCCGTTTTTCTCCGGAGCCAGAAAGGATCAGCGATGGAACTCAATGATTTTCTCTCGATACTCTCGCAGGCGTTATTGATCATAGCCCTGCCGATTATCATCGCCGCCGCCGTCCAGACCTTCCGGGTGCAAACTCAGAAGCTCAAAGATAATATCGGGGAAGACCGTTTCAATGCGCTCAAAAGCATCGTCCAGACGGCGGTTCAGGTCGCCGAGCAGACCGGCGTCCTTGAAAAGCTGACCGGTTCCGAAAAGCGCAACCAGGCTGTCGATTTTGTTCAGTCATGGCTGCGGGATCACAATGTTAACATCGACGTTGATCAGATTGCTTCGCTGGTCGAGGCGGAAGTTCTTACCCAGTTCCAGAACCCGACCGCCCCGGTCAATACCGCCGAGAGCCGCCAGCAGTTGATCGACAAGGCCGTCGAGTCGGCAGTATTGGCCGCCGAGCAAAGCGGATTGAAGGGCCTCATCCAGAATCTAAGCGCCGAAAAGAAAGCCTATGCCATGCAGATGTCTAAAGAGTACCTGGCGCAGCACGGTATCAATATCCCCGACACGCTGATCGACGGCATGATCGAAGCGACACTGCTTCGCTATACGCTTGCCGCGCGGGGTCAGCTTCCAGATAGCGGCGGTCAGGCTGCCGGATAGAGAAGTAACTCTCAGGGTAGCATGGTACAATAAGAATATGGCTTTAATCAGTGGCGGAGCAGTCGATCATGAGTGAAGAAAACCAGCCCAGCGCAGTCCGGCCCAAAGTGCCGGATGAGCGCAATCCCGAAACCCATGCCATCTTTCGCCGTGAAGGGTGGTGGCAGATCACGTTTCCGGTGGTGGCGGTTTCACTGCTTTCCATCCTTGCGATTGTCCTGATCGCCGTACTGGGTGGGCCGGGGGCCGCTTCGGTTGTTGCCGATTACGCGCTTGGGTTGATCATCCTCCTGAACCTGATCGCCGGGCTGCTGATAGTCGCGCTGGTGATCGGTGCGGTATACGTGGTATCGCTGTTCATCCGGAAGACGCCGCCCTATACCTATGTGGCGCAGAAGGCCGTACGGCGCGTCTATGAATGGATCGACCGGTTGATGAACCGGATCGCCAACATCGTGATCATGGTGCGCAGTGCTTTTGCCGGTTTGAAGCATTATCTGAAAGAGCAGGGGTATATCCCTGTGGTAAAATCAGAGGATGAGAAGTCACCGTCTGCGACTCCGCAGCCGCAGTCTAAAGAGGCTTAGCAATCTGCTTGAGGAGATGGAACCGATGACCGAACAAGACAAGGCTATTGTAACTCAGGAAAGTGGTTCCGATTGGCGGCCACGAGTCTATCTCATCGGCGGGCTGATCGGGTCGATCCTGGGCGTGCTGTCGGCCTATTTCTATGTCCAGGCGGCTGACAAAAAGCACGGCGGCGATGCGCCTGAAGCCCCCGCCGCGCGTGATACCGTCCGGCTGGGGATGTCGCTGCTCGCGATCATCCGCACGATCACCGAGTGGGGCAGCCGCTGACCCGTTCTGATAATTCCGTTTCTTTGTTCGATTGAGGGCAGCCCGTGCTGTCCTTTTTTCTTTTTTACCCGCCCCCGTCACTCAGGATCGCTTCCTCGCACAGCGGCGTCGTCGTGCAGGCCGGGGCCGATGGCGCGCAGGCGACATTGACCGCCAGTCCCAGGTAACGTGAGGGATCGACAGTGTTGTCGAATTCCAGTTCGTTGGTGTAATGGCCGTATCCATCGTCCAGCACAATCGAGAAATGCAGATGTACCCAGACCGTCCGGGCGCTGCCGCTGTAGTCACCGGTATAGCCGAGCAGCGTCCCCTGGCTGACGAACTTTTCGTAGGTGCCGGGTGGAAAGGCGTCGTCGATGAAATCGGGGGATCCTGATTTGTCGACCATGTGCGTGTAATACAGCCATATCTGCCGACCTGGGTTTAACGGATCGTCCGGCACGCGGATGATCAGCGCACTCGTCCAGTATTCCTCGCGGGTCAGGTAACCATCATACGCCGCATAGACCGGCGTCACCCCTGCCTCGGTAGGGCTGAAAATGTCGATTCCCTGGTGGCGGTGATTTTCCGAATACGGCCCGCGTGGGTCACCGTACAGCAGCCCGATCCAGCCTTCGGAGGGCAGCAGGAACGGTGCACCGGGGCACGGCTCGGTCAGGGTAGTGATCAATTCCCGGCGTGCTTCTTCATCGCCTGATACCCATTTTGCGGTATCGCTGAGGCTCGTTGTACCGGGTTCTCTACCGGCTCTTGAGCGAAGGAAGGCGAGCACCCCAACGGCGATCACCAGCAGTGCCAGCCCGATCAATACGATGGTTCGCCGTCTTCGATTTCTTCTGAATGGTGAGTAGTCGTCGTATGCCAATTCCCGCTCCGGTCGGTGTGTTGTCCACTGATATTAGTGGCCGGGGTGAGCCGCTGCAACCATGCCCGCAGAGTTTACATTTTCGCCCTACCCATTTGAACGGGAGTATACTCCAATGCATGGAAAAACTGTCCCACCTGACATGGGATTGGCTGGGCGGCTTGATCAAACGCTGGCGCTGGTCGATGTTCTGGCGCGGGTTCTGGCTTTCACTGGTGATCGGGTTGTTCCTGGTCGGTGTGCCCGGTATGCGTCCCGACCCACAGAGCGAGTCGTTCCAGGCGCTCGGCGCGGCGCGTGATTATCTGTTCGATTTCGCCGCCTGGGAAGCCGCATCGCTGACCGACAAAGCGGTCAACGATGCGGTTGGCGCGCAGCGTTATATGAGCCAGCAGGATCAGGTCGACTATGTGCGTGACTACCTGGAACTGGTTGGTCAGATCGCTGAACTGGAACGCCAGATCGAGGACTACTACGTCGATCCGTCCATTGCTGACCCGGAAGCGGCCACCATCGATCTCCGCAATAAACGCGATTCGCTCCGAGAGGATCAGCGATCCCGGCAGGCATTGGCCGAGTCGATCATCCAGTCACAGGTCGATGAGGTGCTGGTCGATTACGGCTTTGGCGTCGGCGGGAAGATTCTCCCGCCCCTGTCCATTCGCTTTACCGAACTCCCCACCATCCTGATCACCTCCCCCCGTGACCGGATCGAGCGCACCGGGTCGTATGTCCTTCAGCACGGCCTGGTCGTCGATCAGCAGGAGGCGCTCGAATCAGAAGTTGACACCGAACTGGGAGTCTCGTCGCTCGTCGTCCCGATTGGCGGGTTGGGCATCTGGCCCGCGATGCTGATCGAGACGAGCAGCGTCCCGTTTACCTACGAAGTCACCGCCCACGAGTGGACGCATCACCTGCTGGCCTTCTACCCGCTGGGGTTCAATTACGGGGTGACGCCCGAACTGTATACGATGAACGAGACGACCGCCAGCATCGTCGGCAAGGAGATCGGTTGGGCGGTGCTCGACCGCTACTACCCTGATCTGGCACCCCCTCCCCCGGATTACACCCCCCAGCAGCAGCCGGAATTCACCCCGCCCGCCGATCCTGATCAGCCGCCTGCATTCGACTACCGGGCGGAGATGCACGCCACCCGCGTTCGCGTCGACGAACTGCTGGCGGCGGGTAAAATCGAGGAGGCCGAGACGTATATGGAGCAGCGGCGGGAGGTTTTTGTCGAGCAGGGCTACCGGATTCGCAAGCTGAACCAGGCTTATTTCGCGTTTTACGGGGCTTATGCCGACGAACCCGGCGCGACCGGTACCGATCCCGTTGGCCCGGCGGTGCGCGAGCTGCGTTATTACAGCGATTCGCTGTATGATTTCGTCTCGACGATACGCGGCATGACCACCTTTGCCGAGCTTGAAGCCGAACTATCCGCCCGTTCTGCAAGGTGATCGGATTGATCGATATGGAAACCATCGGCGATGCGCTTGAATACGGGCGCACTCAGGCAAACGAACACCTGACCTCGACCACCGCTCAGGCTTTACTGGCGCATGTCGTCGGGCGGGGGCGGGTCTGGTTGTTTGCCCATCGTGAAGAACCGCTTCCACCGGAGGACGCCAATCGTTTCGTCGGTCTGATCGCCCGTGCCGCGCAGGGCGAACCGCTTGCCCATTTAGTCGGTGAGCGGGAGTTCTACGGCCTGCCCTTCTGTGTCACCCCCGACGTGCTGATCCCCCGCCCGGAAACCGAATCGCTGGTCGATGTCGTGCTGGATTGGGCAAAAGAGAGGAATATCGCCGCGCCGCGCCTGGTCGACGTGGGTACCGGCAGCGGTGCGATTGCGATCACGCTCGCCTTGAAGCTCCCCACTGCGCAAGTCTCCGCCGTCGAGATTTCCTGGGCGGCGCTCTCGATTGCCCGCCAGAATGCGATCCGGCATGGAGTCGCCAATCGGGTTGGCTTTGTGCTGGGCGACCTGCTCGACCCGCTAATCGGCCCTTTCGACGTGATCGTCGCCAACCTGCCCTATATCAACGCCGAGGAACTCACCGCCCTTGAAGTGGGCCGCTGGGAGCCGCGAGTCGCGTTGAACGGTGGCAAAGACGGCCTTTTCCTCATCCGCCGTTTGCTCGATCAGGTCCCGGCGCGGCTTGTCCCCGGTGGGCTGCTGGCGCTTGAGATGGGATTTGATCAGGGTGAGAGGGTCGTCGGTCTCTGCCGCGACGCGCTGCCCGATTCTCGTGTCACAAAACTTGCCGATCTCGCCGGGCTGGATCGGATCGTGAAAGTCGAAACCAGATGACCGAATGGCTGTCGATTGACGATCCGCAGGCGGGCGAGAAAGCCGCACAGGTGATTCGAGCCGGTGGATTGATCATCCTGCCGACCGACACAGTTTACGGCGTCGCCGCCGACCTGTGGCAGCCGGAGGCCGTCGCCGCGCTGTATGCGGCCAAAAAACGACCCCCGGATCGGGCGATCCCGGTGCTGCTGGCCGCTTTCGAAGATATTCCCATTGTATCGGGGGATGTCCCCCCTTTAGCCCGCCATCTTGCCGAAGCATTCTGGCCCGGCCCGCTGACCCTCGCCGTGTCCAAGCGCGCGGAACTGCCGGAGATCGTGACGGCCTACCCGACGGTCGGCGTGCGAATTCCGGATCATAACCGTGCGCGGGAGGTGATCCACGCCTGCGGCGGGGCACTGGCGGTCACCAGCGCCAATTTGTCCGGGCAGCCAAGCCCGATCACCGCGCAGGAAGCCGCCGACTCGCTCGGCGAGTCGGTCGATCTGGTGCTCGATGGCGGCCCCTGCCCCGGCGGTATTCCTTCGACGGTGGTCGATATCAGCGGCGGCGAACTGGTGATTGTTCGCGCTGGCCCGCTCAGTGAATCAATTTTACGTCGGGTTATAGGCCGCTGATCAACCGGATTCGATGGCCTTTACCAACTCACGGCAGAAGTCGGGGATATCCTTGACCACCCGGCCCCAGACCTGATTGCCATCCCGGAAGGCCGGTTCGTCGACCCATTCGGCCCCGGCGTTGACCAGATCGTCCTTGATTCCCTTGCTACCGGTCGCTTTGTGACCTTTGACGATCCCTGCCGAAACCAGCACCCAGCCTCCGTGACAGATCGCGCCGATGATCTTCCCATCCCGGTCTGTCTCGCGGACAATATTCAGCACTGATTCATACCGGCGCAGTTTGTCAGGACACCACCCGCCGGGGCTCACCACCGCGTCGAAGTCGGCGGCGGAGACTTTGTCAGCGGTTGTATCGGGAACAGCCTTGACCCCTTGTTTGCCGTGATACACTTCGGCGCTTCCTGTCCCGGCGGTAACGACCTCTGCCCCTTCTTCGATCAGTCGCATCTTTGGAACCCAGTATTCCAGATCTTCGAACTCTGTTTCGATGAAAAACAGCACTCGCTTGCCTGCCAGCCGCATGATAGCTCTCCCTTTCTGTGGATGTGTAAATACGTCACCCTGATTATAGTGGAGATTCGAGGTGTTGTTGCCCATTTGCCCGCTTGATATAATCTAGCCGAACCCGCCCCGGCGCAATCGCGGGGCGTTTTTTGCGGAGTATGAGGATTTTATGCTTGAAAAACTTGCTGGTATTGCCGAACGCTACGAAGAGCTTGGTAACTTGATGGGTGACCCGGACGTTGCGTCCGATTATGAACAGGTTGTCGAATATGCCCAGGAGCGCAGCAATATCGAGCCGCTGGCCAAAGGGTACTACGATCTGAAAAGCACGCTTGAGCAGATCGAAGAAGCCGAGCTTATGATCGAGGGCGACGACGAGGAAATGCGCGAGCTGGCCCAGGAAGAACTTGATACCCTCCGGGCACACCGGGATAAACTTGAAGAAGATATCCGCCTGATGCTGCTGCCTAAAGACCCGCGCGACGAAAAGAACGTCATTATGGAGATTCGCGCCGGTGCAGGCGGCGACGAAGCAGGCATTTTTGCCGGTGACCTGCTCCGTATGTATACCCGTTATGCCGAAAACCAGCGATGGAAAGTCGAGATGATCAGCGCCCATGAGACAGGCGTGGGCGGCTTCAAAGAGGCGATCTTCCAGATCAAAGGTCACGGGGCCTTTTCCCGCCTGAAGTATGAAAGCGGCGTTCACCGCGTTCAGCGTGTGCCGGTGACGGAAAGCCAGGGGAGGATCCATACCAGTACGGCCACCGTCGCGGTGCTGGCCGAAGTCGACGATGTCGAGATCGACATCAACGAGAGCGATCTCCAGATCGATACGTTCCGGGCGGGTGGAGCAGGTGGTCAGCACGTCCAGAAGAACGAGACGGCGATCCGGATCACCCACCTGCCAACCGGGTTGGTCGTGCAGTGCCAGGACGAGCGCAGCAAAACGCAGAATCTGCTCCGGGGGATGAGCATCCTCCGCGCCAGACTCTATGATATCGAGCAGCGCCGGGTTCAGGAAGAACAGGACGCCGTCCGCCGGTCGATGGTTGGCAGCGGCGACCGCGCTGAGAAAATCCGTACCTACAACTATCCTCAGAGCCGGGTCACCGATCACCGGATCGGGGTGAGTTCCTACAACCTCCCGGCGGTGATGGATGGCGGCCTCGACGAGTTCATCGACGAACTGGCAACCCGTGACCAGGCTGAGAGGCTCCAACACTCCGGGCTGTAAAACTATGTTCAGCAAGTGGCCCGCAGCAAAACACATTTTTCTTGCGCCGCATCTCGACGATGCGGTTTTGAGCTGCGGCGGCACCATTGCCACACTTGCCTGCAAAGGGGAATCGACTGCCGTCCTCACGGTTTTTGCCGCCAGCCTACCCGCAAATTCGACCCTTTCCACCTTTGCCAACCAGCTTCACGTTGATTGGAAGGCGTCGGCGGGCCAGCATGCTGGTTTTACCGATCCTCCTGCTGTTCGCCGCCGGGAAGATATCAATGCGCTGCGTTCCCTCTCCCCGACTGTTCAGGTGATCCACCTCGACGGTCTCGACTGCATCTACCGGGTTCACCCGGAAACAGGCCGGGCATTCTATCACAACGATGACGAGCTTTTTGGAACGGTTCACCCGGCAGACCCGGCGGTTGTCGCTTTGCAGTCGGTTCCTCCCTTCCCAGCAGGATCGCGCCTCTATGCGCCGCTGGGGGTAGGCAATCACGTCGATCACCAGATCGTGCGTGACGCGGTCGACGGATGGAATCTCCCGTCGGGGGTGGTTCGCTATTATGAAGACTACCCCTATGCGCATGATCGCGCAGCAGTAGAGGCGGCGCTCGCTGCCTGGAGCGCTAATCACGATTCAGAACTGCGGCAGGAACTCGCTGTTCTGGACGAAGATGCCGTCGAAACGAAGATCGCCGCCATCGCCAAATATACGTCTCAAATCGGTACGTTCTGGGAAAGCCTCGACGCGATGACCTCAGCGCTGCGCACCCATAACGCGAGAGTCGGCGGAGAATCCTTCTGGATGTAGCACAAAAAGGCACCCTGCCAGTCTGACAGCGTGCCCGGTGCGGAGGACTTCTTCGTAACAGTCTATTAAGCTGAGGGGATGTACCCCTTCTCTTCCAGGTAGGCGATCAGCCGTGCGGCGCTCTCTTCGGGCGTTTCCTCGTGAGTGGGGACAACCACGTCCGCGTTAACCGGTTCTTCGTAAGGATCGGACACCCCGGTAAAGTTCGGGATTTCACCGGCGAAAGCCTTTTCGTAGAGGCCCTTTACGTCACGGTCGGCGCAGACTTCCAACGGCGCGTAGACGAAGACCTCGATGAAGTTGGTTGTCTCGCTGCGCACCATGTCACGCACAGCCTGGTAGGGTGAGATGAAGCTGGCGATCACGCCAACCTCATTGCGTGAGAGCAACTTGGCGACAAAAGTTACACGCTCGATGTTTTTGTCGCGGTCTTCTTTGCTGAAACCCAGATCACGGGTGAGAGACTGGCGCACCACGTCGCCGTCGAGCCGCTCGATCTTCAGGCCGCGATCCTTCAGTTGTTTCTCCATGATCTTGGCGATGGTCGTTTTGCCGGAACCGGATAGCCCGGTCATCCAGAGGGTAAAGCCTTTTTGTTCGGTCAAGTTGCACCTCGTAAGGTAGTCGATTTTGTCAGTCACGCCCCGATCTTTACTGGAGCGGTAAATACTCGCGAAATCGGGTGATCGTGTTCGAAATATCGTTTGTCCGCCACCCAACAGCGCGAAAGTATAACGTAAAAGACGCAGGGGATCGAGTCGCCCTGCGCCTTGAAGAACCTGTCGACTTTGATCTATTGAGAACAACTCTCGATGGCCGCTTCCGCGCTGGGGTGCATTTCTATCAGGGTGAATATTCCGGACAGTTCCATGATCCGCCTGACGTTCTCGTTGGGCGCGGCGAGTTTCAGATCGCCGCCCTTCTGCCGCACCTGGCTCACGGTGGTCAGCAGCAGCCGCAGCCCGGCACTTGCCATATAGTCGACGGCGCTCAAATCGGTAACCAGCCGGAGCCGTCCGCTGTTGATCTGTTCCTCAAAGATGGTGTTAAGCTCGTTAGTCGTGAGCGTATCAACCGTACCTTCAATCGTGAGTAGAACGACGTCGCCATGCTGTGTCACCTCGACGTTCACTTTCGCCCCCATTTCCTTTTATCTTTATGAACTGGTCGGCAGCTTTTTTACCAGGGTCAGGTGATTCGTGCCGTCAGGGCTGGACTCGTAGCTGACCTTGTTGGCGATTTTATTCACCAGGAACAATCCCAACCCGCCAACCGGCCTTTTCCGCCAATCCTGGTCTAAGTTCGGCTCCGGTGCATTTCCGGGGTCGAAAGGATGGCCCCTGTCGCTGATGGTAATGGTGACTCGATCTTCCCTTGCCTTAAAACCGACCGTGATCGGGCCGGGTTCAAGACCTTTGTAACCATGCGTGGCGATATTCGTGCAGATTTCGTCCACGGCCAGCACCAGGTCGTAAGCTATGTTGCTGTCCAGATTGGTCGTCTCGCAACACTCTTTGACAAATGTGCGGATCAGCGGGAGGTTTTCCAACTGAGCGATTTTTGTGATTTGTCGATCGTTCGTCATTGCCGCGGCCTTTTCACGGTATGTACCTACCAGGTTGATTGAGGAGTGTAGTGACAGCGGGATTCGGATAGTTTTGTTGCCTGTTTGCAGTGTAGCACAGCCGGGAAGGGCACACAACGCCCCCGGTCGGTTTGAGTTGCCGCCGGATCATACCCTGGCTACAATCCCCCACCGGGGGATTCACTGATGCGACAATCTGGAACCATAGCCTTGGATCAACAGGATGGAAAGATCGCCACCGCTACCGTGCGGATCGGGTTCCTGGCTGCCGGACTGTACCTGCTGACCGTCGGCGGGGTCTTTGGGCAGCATCCTCAGGCCCTCTGGTCGATCTTTCCGATCGTCTCTTCCTTCCTGATGTACGGGATCGGCTTTTTGCTGCTGGGCATGGGGCTGCTTCGTCGAAATCCTATACGCTGCCAGTGGATGATCCTCGCTTCGATACTGCTATCGTTCTCCTTGCAGTTCGTCTCCCGCCTGATGCTGACCGCGCCCGGCGAGATGGGCACCGATTCGGCGCTGTTCTCCGGCTATGCGGTCGATCTGCTGCTGCGCGGCGAAAATCCCTATACCCATGACATGAGCGCAGCCTATCACGTCTATCGGGTGACCAATTTCTTCATGACCCCGCTCCTTGACGGCGGTGCATCAACGCGGCTGCCCTACCCGGCACTCCACTTCCTGATCCTCGTGCCGCTCAAGCTGGTGGGTGTTCATGATGTGCGGATCGTCTATGCGCTTGCAGTGGCGGCGACGGCGGTGCTGCTTTATCGGTATGCTCCGCATTCGCTGCGCGGGATGGCGCTGATCCCGCTCTACATGAACGCCGCATACCTGGATCACGCGCTGGGATGGGTGAGCGACGGCATGTGGATGCTCCTGCTGGTGGCGATGGTGATTTGCTGGAATCGGCCCACCGGGCGGGCGGTGCTGTTCGGGCTGGCCTGCGCCTACAAACAATCTCCCTGGGGGCTGGCTCCCTTTCTGGTGCTACGCCTGCTGCTTGACGATCAGGACGCCGATCAGCGACCCCCGTTTTTGCGTATGCTCTATTTCGCCGGGGTTGCCGGGGGCGTCTTTCTACTGATCAACGGGCCGTTCATGCTGCTCGATTTCCCCGCGTGGTGGGCGGGCATCTTCGAGCCGCTGCGGGCGTCGATGATTCCCTTCGGCACCGGCTTCTCGACGCTTACCCAGTCCGGTATCGCCCTCTTCCCGAAGGGCTTCTACTCGCTGGCAACACTCCTTGTGCTGGTGTCACTGCTGCTGCTCTACGGCCTGTATTTCCGGCGGTTGAAGCACACGCTCTGGTTTCTGCCCGGCGTGGTATTGTGGTTCTCGTATCGGAGCCTGCAAAGCTATTTCATCTACTGGGTGCCGCTGCTGATCGCGGCGGTGATTGCCCTGATCGGCGAGACAGAAAGCGAGAACGCAAAAGAGGCTGATCGGCAGTGGTGGCCCGCGCTGGCCGTCGGCGGTGGCTCGGCGCTGATCCTCGCCGGGCTGATGATCGTTTTCACCCGAACGGCAACACCGCTGATCGTCGAACTGGTCGATCTGTCGGCGAACGCCGACCTGTACGCCATCGACAAGATGGAGATCAGCATCACCAACCCGACCGATCAGACCGTCGAGCCGAGGATTTCGGTTCAACAGGTGGGCTGGCAGCCCTACCCCTGGCAGATCGAATCGGGGGCGGAGCGCCTCGAACCCGGCGAGTCGAGCGTCTACTGGATCAGCACCGATCTGCCTTATCGAACCTTCGCGCTGGCCGACGGTGCCCAGGTAGTGGTCAGCGATGCCTCCGGCGATTACCGGCTGCGCGGATCGCTGGTGCTCGACCGGGATTTGTCGCTGCTCGATCCCGGCACGATCTACAACGCGGCCTACCTGCCCGGTCCCTACCGGAATGGCGTTCCCTTTGGCTGGGCCTTCGACGACGATCTGCCCACCGCCTGGCTGATGACCGGCGCTGATGCGGAAAGCGGCTTCCGAACCGCCCGGATGGGATTCGCGGCGCAGGCGGGCGTCGATGATTGGCAGTCGGTAGGGCTGCGCCAGACGATCCTCTACCCGGCAGGGGACATTTTCGTCTGGGTCTATCCACCCGCCGATGACGATCTCGCGTATGGAATTGCATTCGACGATGGCGAGCACAGCCTGTGGGTGCTGTTTGGTGGGGACGCTCTGGAGGGCAATCAGACGGTGGTTGTTCAGGATGCCCCGCGCGATGAATGGAGCCTGCAACGAATTAATCTCGAAGCGCTGTACGGCGAACTTGGTTGGCTGCTTCCGGCCTACGAGCCGTTCAATATTGGCGAGCTTGAGTTGATCACACAGACGGTCGATCTGCGGCTGTTTGTCGCCGGTCGTGATTTCGAGGAGTCACGGGGCGTCGAAGGGCGGTTCGGGCCGATCTGGATCGAGGGAGCGGCGGATGCCATTGATCAACGAGCCGACGATCTGGTCGAGAACGAATGGGCCTACTATCTGGCCCTGAGCGGGGCGGCGGCCAACCGGCGGAACGTCGAGCAGGCCGGGGCGCTCTACGCGGCAGCCGTCCATCTGGCCGGTGACAAAAATACCCCGCTGATCGATATCGAGGCGATCTCAGAGATCGTCGAGCCGGGCGATATTCTCCTTGTCGGGCAGCCGGAAATGGCCTATCTCCGGTTGATGCAGTCGAAGGGATCGCTGCCGGGCGTCGAGTTGCTGAACCATCAGCAAGTTTACGATGATCAATTGCAGGCATTGACCGAGCAGGGTATCCCGCAGGAAGCGGCGGAGCGGTTCGCTGCCCGCGATCTGGCCGAAGTGATCGTGGTACGGCTCGATCAGGGTGCAGTTTACAGCCTGTCGGATGACGAGCTTCTACGGGAGTATTTCGACCTCGATCCGGTCGGCGACCTTTACCGCGTATCCGCTCGCTGATCGGCCTGCCCAAGTGCCGATCCCAGCCCGGCCCAGACGACCCACATCAAACCCATGCCTTCGGGCAGCGACCAGACGAAATGATCGAGCAGGCCAATCGCCGCTAGCGCGACCGAGATTGCCAGCCATGCCAGCATATTCGAGGTGAGCGCCCCGCGCCGCCATGATCGAAAGGCCAGCGCCCAGGGCGCGAGGGTCAGCCACAGCCAGGTGATCCCCCCGAAGACCCCCAGTTCAGAGGCAACGAGCACAGTGAAGTTGTGAACCGGCTGCCAGCGGAACGCGCCGCTGTAGTCACCGGTGATGGTGAATGCCTGATCCGCCGCCGCCGAGAAATTGTGCCCGCCAACCCCGATCAATGGGTGTTCTTTAAGCAGCATGATAGCGTCCTGCATCAGCAGCTCTCGGTCGGAGGTCGAGGCGCGGGCAGCGGTCGGCGAGAAGCGCAGCCCGACCGGGCGGCTCTGGGTGGTGAGAAACATCGCGGCGACAAGCAACATGACGACCAGCGGTATTCGCAGCACCCGCAGGCGATTTCGTAGATCAGGCTGAACGAGGTGCCCGGCCAGCAGAACGAGCACGGCCAGCCCCAGCCCGACCCAGGCGGTTCGAGAGTAGGTGAGCGCCAGCGCGGAGACGATCAGCCCGACTCCGGCGATCTCAATCCACGAGTCACGGTCAGATTGGGACAGGATGCGCCCGGCGAGCAGCAGCGCGGCGGCGATCAGGAAGGCGCCCAGCACATTGGGATGAGCGGTAAAGCCGAACACCCGAAGGTAGAAAATTCCTTCCGATTCGACCACCGGCACGAGGTGCGGGTCGGCGCTGACAATCGTTTCGAAGGGCAGTCCCACCGATCTCCGCAGCGGGTACTGGAACATCCCCAGCAGGGCGTTGGCGCAGCCGGAAGCGATCAGCGCCCCGGCGACCTGATCGAGCGGCGTCCGGGCGATCATCAGCACCAGCCCGGCCATCAGGCACAGGCGGAGGGCCAGTACGAGCGTCAGCAGCGGCAGGCGGGCGGCGAGAACCGAGATCAGGGAAAGGCCGATCAGCGCCAGCGTCCCGCCGATCAGCCAGCGCAGCGAAGGCGGCACGTCGAACAGACGCTTTCCTTCGGTGGCGATGAACAGCACAATGGCCAGCGCCAGCGGAATGTCGGCGAGATTGAGGTAAACTGCGCAGAAGGCGGGGACGACTGTCGCCGTCAGGGTTGGATCGGGGTAGAAGATAGCCAGCTTGTAGTGGAAGGGAATCAGGAAGATGGCGAGAAGCAGCACGCCGTTGCGCAGAATTTCAAGCCATCTGGGTATTCCTGACTGCGATTCCATCGGTGATCCTGTATCGATCTGGTCGCCCGGTGCTTTAGCGCCAGGAAATCATATCTCACTCATGGGCGCGGCTCGACGCGGTAGACATCCGATTCCGGGATCAGGGTGAAATATTCTTCGAAGACCTCGTACTCGTCCACGGCGTAGACAGGCCGCTCCTGCATCGCCTCGTTGAGCATATCGGCCATGTCGCGCACCCAGAATCGCCGGGCAGCGTCGGCGGGCAGGTTTCTTTCCCGATAATACGCCAGCCGCCCCAACCCGAACAAGCCCCAATCGAAGATTTCGACATCCGGGCGCTGGCCTTCGATGATTTGCAGGTACTTCAAGGGCGTGGCAGTCGACCACTCGGTGGCGATCAATGCCCCCAGTTCGACCGTATCGAGCACCGCTTCTGCCCGCTCCCGGTCGGCGCGATCATCGCTGCGATCCACCTGCGGGGTGTTGACGATCACCATCGCCATCAAAAGCAGGCTAGTGATCGCCGGAACGAGTCGATTGGTTGCCGGGCTTTTCAGCCAGCCGGTGATCGCCCTGATCCCCGCACCAGTGAAAATCGCGGCGACCAGCAGCACCGGTAAAAACATCTCCAGCTTGTCGTCGACGCGATACCCGGCATAGAACAGCGCCAGTGGCAGGCCGATCAGCAGCAGCCCGATGCACCAGCGCCGCTGATGTCGGATCATCCAGGCGAAGCCGATCAGCGCCAGCAGCGCCCCGACCCCGTACCATGCCGACCCGATCAGCCGCAGCACGTCGGCCAGTTCGTGCAGGTATTCCGGCAGGCTGTAGGCGAAGACCAGCTGGTGGAACATCGTCCCACTGACCATCCACCACACGCCGGACAGAGTCGTCATATCGACCTGTAGATCGGTTGCATAGTTCAGGGGCGGATCGGCGGCGGCCCGGATCGGCAGGTAGAGATAAAAGAGCAGACTGCCCAGACCGCACAAGATCGCCGGGATCAGCGCGGCGGGGCGTCTCAGTAATGCGCGGGTGGGTTCGTAGAGCAGCAGGAGCGCGCCGATGCCGACCCCGGCCAGCAGTCCCGGCGGGCGGTGGGCGAGGGTCAGGCCGAAGACGGCGGCAAGCAAAGCCAATTTTTTCGGCGATGGATCGTCGAGCAGCCGCAGCGTCAGCCAGAGCGACGCGGCTAAAATCGCAAGCTGCAAAGTGTAGACTTCGGCGACGACGGCGCGATCCCAGACCGGGAGGCACAATCCGAAAGCCAGCGCCGCGCCGATGGCCGCAAGGCGGTCGGCGAGCAGATCGCGGAGAAAGGCGGCCAGAAACCCGGCAGCCAACGCCCCGAAGAAGGCCGACATCAGGTTGACACGGAAGGCGATCTCCCCGACCGGGATGCGGCTGAATCCATATCCCAGCAGCAGGTAGAGGGGATAACCCGGCGAGTGGACGATCCCCAGGCAGGCGCTCCCGGCGGCTAGCTCGGCGCTGTCGTATGGTCCGACGGTACGCTGGGTGGTCAGCGCGTAGAGGGTAAACGTGATCAGCCCGGCGATGGCAGGCAGCCAGCGGTCGAGGGGCGTTTTCGGTTGTTGGCGGCTCAATAGTTGATCCATAAGCTGATTATCAGGTAGATTGTCAGGCATAGTAGGCCGCTTTTGCAGGGATTTGTCAAAGGGTAAATATGAAGATCGGGATCATATCGGATACGCACAACCACACTGCCAATTCACAATGGGCGCTGCGACAGATGCAGGATCAGGGCATCACCCAGTTCATCCACTGCGGCGACGTGACGACCTATCAAATTGTGACGATCTTTTCCGGCCTGAAGGGCACCTTCGTGTTTGGAAACATGGACATCAATCATGGGGAACTGGAGGATGCGGTCGCGTGGCTGAATAGAGGCTCGTCGATTCGCTATACGCAAAAACTCGCCCTGTCCGGGAAGCGAATCGCGGTGTGTCACGGCCACGAAACGCGGCTGCTGGATGAGTTCATCAAAAGCGGGCTGTATGACTACGTTTTTCATGGGCATACCCACCACCGCCGCGATGAGCAGATCGGTAGAACAAGGGTGATCAATCCGGGGGCGCTGATCGCGTCGGTTGGAAAGTCGGCCTCGATGTGTATTCTCGATCTGGAAAGCGGTGAAGCAGAGTTTATCGAAGTTCCCTGATGGTCAATCGTTTACGGAGCGATGCCCAGAGCACCTGAAACTCCTCGATTTTGAACAGGGCTACCATCCCGATATAGACACCCACCCCGACCAGCGCAGGCACCCCCACGATTATAACCTCGGCGAATCCGCCCCCCGCCGGGAAAACCGCCTCGATGCCTTTTAATGCGCCGAAGGTCGCCGCTCCCATAAGTGAGACAGAGACAAGTACCAACCCCAGCGTGCGATAGATGCCGAGTTTTCGCAGCCCTCCTAGCCGGTTGCTGAGGATCAGCCCTGAGATCATGGTATGCAGCAGGTGCTTGAACGAATCGGCGATCATCAGGGCGAACAATCCCCAGGTGGGCAGCAGCCCGACCGCCAGCAGGAGATAGACGACAATCGTTCCCACGCCGATGATCGACGGGGTGATCGTGTCTTGCCGGGCGTAGAAGGCGAAGACGAGCAGCAGGTCGATGGCGGCAAAGGGCAGTCCCAGCAGGTAGAAACGCAATGCCCAGGAGGTCATCAGCGTGTCGTAGAACATGAAGTCGCCATGCTCATAGAGCAGCGCGACGACCGGTTGGGCCAGGATGTACAGGCCGACCGTCGCGGGGATGATCAACACGATCACCAGCCGGAGGCCCTGGGCGAGTGTCTTCTTGAACTGCTCGCCGGGGCCGTTTCCCTGCTCACCGGCAGCGTGACCGGAAAGGGTTGGCAGGACAGCTAATGAGATCGCCGTTGCGACCAATCCCTGTGGAAGCTGGGTGAGATAGGTCGCGTAGCCCATCCAAGAGATGCCGCCTTCCCCGGTCTGCGAGGCCAGCCGATAGCTGATCGAACGGCTGATCAATACATCGAAGAGCAGCGGTACAAGGCTGGGCGCATAGAGAACGGCCACCCTTCTTAGCCCAGAGTGAAACAGGTTCAGCCGGAAGCGCAGCCCGCTGTTGTGCAGGCCGGGCAGTTGAAGGATCACCTGGAGAACCGATCCGAACAGCAGCCCGGCGGCCATCGCCGCGACGCCCATCTGCCGGTGGAAGAGCAGCGCAAGTGTGACGATCCCGACGTTGAAAATCGCGGCGGTGAAGGCCGGATACGTGAAGCGCTTGAGCGAATACAACAGGCTCGACAGCACCCCGGAGAGGCTCAGGAAGATCACCGCCGGGACGGTGATACGCAGCAGGCGGGTTGCGAGGGCGAGTACTTCCGGGTCGAGATTGCCGCCGAGCATCAGCCGGGCAATATTCGGAGCAGCCAGTTCGAGGAGCAGGATACAGACGGCAAGAACCAGAACAGTCAGGTTGAGCAGGGCACTGGCGAGCCGCCATAGTTCTTTTCGGTCTTTTTCGGCGATGGCGCTGAAAACCGGAACGAGCGCCCCGTTCATCATACCGCCGATCAGCAAATCGTAGAGCATGGTGGGAACAAAGGTAGCGATGTTATAAGCATCGATTGTGCCCCCTGCCCCGAAAAAGTGCGATTTGACCGTCTCCCGGACCAGGCCCAGGACGCGGCTGGTGATGTTCCCCAGGGCGAGAACGCTCGCCGAACGGGCGATCTCGGCTGTTTCCTGCGCGTCGACGCCAGGAGGTGTGCTTTCCTGGGGGAGCGGCTGCGGGTCTTTTGTGGCGATGTCAGGAGGCATACCTGTGTCCAGTTTGCTATCACGAAGGCGCTTGCCAGCTAAGGTGCCCGATTGTACTGTGCTCAAATAGGGGGTGCAAGGTGCTGAAACACCGGCTGGCTTGCGCCTACCCTACGCGTTATGATTGGGCGTATGGATGCTGCACTCACAAAACTGGTCGATGATCTGGCGGCGCTGCCCGGCTCAGATCGGCTGTTCAATCCTTATACCCCCATCGACGATCCACTGGCGGCAGTCCGCCGAGCGAACCTGCTCCACTATCTCAACGACATGCTCCACTTCGCCCCGCGCGTGATCCTGATCGCGGAAGCGCCCGGCTACCGGGGCTGTGCGCTGAGTGGGATTCCGATCACCAGCGAGCGCATCATGCTCAAGGGGATCGATCGGTGGGGATTGTTTGGCGATGGCTACCGACCAACCAGTGATCACCCGCAGGGGGTGGCCGAAATGACGGCAACGATCCTGTGGAATGCCCTGGTCGAGCATGTCGATCAGCCTCCGTTGATCTGGAATACGGTTCCTTTGCATCCCCATAAACCCGGCCAGCCGCAGTCGAACCGCACGCCGACCGCCGCCGAGATTCGCATGGGGCAGCCGTTCATCGAGGCAGCGCTGGCACTGTACCCGATTGATACGATCCTCGCAGTGGGGCGGAAGGCGCAGTATGCGCTGGGTGAGTTGGGCTACGACTTTATTCCTCTGCGGCACCCATCTCAGGGCGGGAAACCCGAATTCATTTCGGGGCTGAAACAGGCAGTGGGATAACAACCTATCCGTAAATTTACATGTTCATTTCGGATAGGTACAAAAGCGGACCTGTCAAGATAATTGGGCTAGATTCAAACCGGGATGTGGAATTCTTTTTCCCCGGTCTTTGGCTGGCGCGCTTCTTCTTCATCTTTTCGAGTGCGCAGCACTTTGAGCGGGATCGTGACAGTGGTGAGGGTGCCGCTGCCCGGTTCGGAGTCGATCTTCAGGAAGCCTTCGATTAGTGTGGCGCGTTCGTAGAGGTTGATCAGTCCCAGGTGGCCCTCGCGCTCGCGTGCCTCCAGCAATGCCTGCTCAACATCGAAGCCTACACCGTCATCTCTGATGCCCAGCACCAGCACATCCTGGCGGAGGCCCATATGAATCTGGATCAGGCTGGCTTTGGCATGTTTGCGAGCGTTGTTTAGCGTCTCAGTGACAATCGAAAAGAGCGTCTGGGTTGTATGCGAGTCAAGGAGTTGATCGCAGTTGCCTTCGATGTTTACTTCAATAATCTGATCGTAGGTTTCTTTCATCTGGATGGCGAGCTGTTGCAATCCCGCTCCCAGCCCTTTCTCCAGTGACTTGGGTCTCAGTTCAAACAGCATCGCGCGGATTTCTTTGGCGGTGCGCCGTGCCATATCTTCGATCTGGTACAATTCGTTCATTGCCTCGTCGGGCGTTTTGTCGATGACTCGGCGAATAAAATTGAGGCGCATTGTGATTGCCGATACGGTCTGCGTTGGCCCGTCGTGGAGATCGGCGGCAAGCTGGGCGCGAGCGGCCTTCTCGACTTCGACGATACGGTCGCGCTGTTCCAGAAGCGAACTGTAAAGCTTGGCATTGTTCAGCGAAGCGGCAGCCTGGTTCGCTATTGCTCCCATCAGCTTGATGTGGATATCGCTGAAGGCATTTTTCTGCTTGCTGCCGGTCAGCAGAATGCCGTAAGAATCCTGTCCGGAACTTAGAGGTAGGCATAAAACGGTTTTACAGGTGCGGAAGCTCTTGAAAAGGTTCAATTCGGGGTCTTCGTCGGGCGCATTGGCAACGATAGGTTCCGACAAATTGATCGCCGTGGCGATGACTCCTTCCGTGCCGGGAACGATCACATCGTGATCGATGGGAGCCAGGGTATCGCTGGCCCGCATCATACGTAAAATCGTACTGGATTCGTTATCAGCCTTGTCATCAATCTCATCGAAGAGAAGAATTGCCCCAAACAGGGGGCCTTTGACTCCCACCCGTTCAAGACCTTCCAGGCCAAAATCGACGGCAGAGTTCAATACCCTGGTCGGATCAAGTTTGGATGCGCTGAGGACCTCCGCCATGTCGATGAAGACGCTCATGTATTCGGCGGTCCGGTTGTGATTCGCATTTTGATACTGGCTGCCTGTAAAGCGGCGGCGTGGTACAAACGTGCGGTCGCGAATGAGCAGGTTTGTCAGTGGCCCAGCCGTTGGTAGGGACAGCAGCATGGTTACCAGCGCAGGGTTGTCGAAAGACACCTGTCCAGGATTGATGATATAGGCAATCGCCAGCGAGATCGCTGCTGTGACGCTGCCGACGATCAGACCGGTCAGCCAGGAATAGTGAAGCCCTGCCAGGGCAACGGGCAGGACACCGATCCAGGCGACACGAAGATCTATGATGGCGACGGCGGCGACAGTCAGAACGAGATCGATAGAAATGGCGAGCAGCGTAATGAATGGATACCAGTGTTCCTGGAGGAGGAACAATGCAATAAGCAGGTTGGTGACGGCTGCAATAACAATGACATACAGGATCGGGACGACATCTTGTTGGGATATACCTGGCCCAACGAAAGTAAAAACCAGCAGCGCCGCTGGTAATGTCCAACGCAGCCCGAATATTCCCCACTCCTGACGTCCAGGTTTTACGCGTTTGAACACAAGTGATCCGTCCAGTCCGATTACCAGATGATTCGTTCTATTGCTATCACCGTCATTATAAATTAAAAAGAAGGCAAATACCGCCGTAATAATTCCAATAACCTATCATTTTCATGAAATATTCAGGCATCTGCTTTTGAACCTGTGGTCAAGACTTATAGACCCTGATACTATGAATTTTGACCATCAACTCTCAAATATTAATACCAGAGCAGCGTAATTGCATCAACTCAACAGATGCGAATAGGGTGACATTGACGTACTATCTTAGGAACCATCCCCTATTCGACGAGTATAGGGGCACGCTGCCTGTTAGCCGATTCGATGGAGTGAGTGCTGTGTCAGAACAACCTGATAAACGACGAATCTACCTGGGTATGTTTTTGATCGCCCTGACCTCGTTGGCGTTGGAGATCACCTTTACCCGGTTTTTAAGCGTGACAACCTGGTATCACCTGGCCTTTTTTACGATTGGCACCGCCATGCTGGGAATGACCGCCGGGGCGACCATCGTCTATCTCAAACCTCACTGGTTCGCGGGAAAGAGATTATATCAGACTATCACAGAATCCTCGTACGCTTTTGCTCTCGTTACCCCTTTTTCGCTCGTTGTCCTGTCGGTCACACCGCTGGGAAATGCAGATTTTTCTATCTTTGTGAGAATTCTCTTCACCCTGATATCGACCACCGCCTGCGCAGTGCCCTTCTTCTTTTCTGGGATTGCCGTTTCGGGGATTCTGACCAAGTCGACTCTTCCCTATGGCCATATCTATGCCAGCGATCTTTTGGGCGCGGCGATGGGCTGTCTGCTGGTGTTGGGCGGTCTGGAACTGTTCGATGCCCCCAGCCTGATCATCCTGTGTGCCGCAATCGGTGCCCTGGCCGGGCTATGTTTTGCCGGACGACTGGTCGGCACAAGGCAGAAACGGATGGGATTCCTCCTTGTCGCCAGTCTGGTGGCAATCTCTATCATCAACACACAAGTGCGGTGGCTGCGCCCCTATATCGTCAAAGGGTATAAGGATAACATCTCTGATTATCAGTATGAAGAATGGAATTCTTTCTCTCATGTTGTGGTCTATCAGGAGGAAACCGGACCTCCCTGGTATTGGGCACAGAGTTTTCAGGCACCGGAATACACCGTCACCCAGCATATGATGCGCATCGACGGCTCCGCCGGGACGACCGTTCATCAGTTTCGTTCTGACGAAGATATCGAGTTCTTATACTATGACGCGACGAATGTTGCCCATTATCTTCGTCCCGATGGGCGGGCCTGCGTGATCGGTGTGGGTGGTGGGCGGGATATCCAGTCGGCGCTGCTTTTCGGGCATGACAGCGTGGTTGGCGTCGAACTCAATCCGATCTTTACCCGGCTGCTTCGCAATGAGTTTGCGGATTTCTCCGGGCTGGCAGATCGACCGGATGTCGAACTGGTGGCGGATGAGGCGCGCAGCTATTTTTCACGCACGGACGTGGAATGCAATGTGATGCAAATGTCGCTGGTCGATACGTGGGCGGCGACCGGTGCGGGAGCATTTGCGCTGTCCGAGAACAGTATTTACACCATCGAAGCCTGGCAAGTATTTCTCAACCGGCTGGATGATGGCGGCGTCTTCACCGTATCGCGCTGGTACAACCCGGAGAATCCAAGCGGGATAGGCAGATTCGTCAGCCTTGCGGTGGGAACACTGTTCGAATCGGGGATCGATACGCCAGCCGATCATATCACAATCGTCTCGAACGGGTATATATCGACTCTGATCATGAGTCGGGAACCGCTAACAGATGACGATATCAGCACGCTGCGGGCGATCAGCGATGATCTTGATTATGAACTGACGATCCTGCCCGGCCAGCAGACTGCCGACCCCACTTTGCGGGCGATCATGGAAGCGCAGTCGATGGCTGATCTCCTCGATATTGTCGGAGCGATGCCTTATAACTATGCCCCACCGCGTGACGAGAGTCCGTACTTTTTCCACCAACTGCGATTCAAGAACCTGGCGGCGATCTCGCAGGATGAGCCGGAAGAGGGTGTGATCAAGGGCAACCTGGAAGCAACCAGGACGCTGGCTCTGCTGATCATCTGCCTGTCAGTTCTGGTGATTGCCACAGTTGCCGTTCCACTGCTCATCAAAAAGCGAAATCTATCGAAGTTGGGAGAAATTCCGCCAGCGGTGATCTGGCCTGCGGCGGTCTATTTCTCCCTGATCGGCATTGGGTTCATGCTTACCGAGATCGGCCTGATTCAACGGCTGTCCGTCTTTTTGAGCCACCCGATCTATGCGCTGGGGATTTTACTATTCACGGTCATTCTCAGCGCTGGTATCGGCAGCTTGCTCAGTGAACGACTGCCGTTGACCAATCGGCCCTGGATATTCATCTACCCGGTGGTGACTGCCGCCGCGATACTGGGAAGCTATTTCCTGTTGTCGTATCTGGTCCGGCAGATGGTGACGGCGACCATGCTGATCAAGGTTATCACGTCGATATTGATCATCGCCCCGGTTGGAATCCTGCTTGGCTTCTTCTTTCCCACCGGGATGAAACTGGTCGAGGCGCTGGGCGCGGAAGAAACGCCCTGGTACTGGGCACTGAATGGTATCTTCGGGACGCTTTGCTCGGCACTTGGGGTATTCCTGGCAATATTCAGCAGTATTTCGACCAATATCTATATTGCGGTGGTGGCCTATGGGCTGCTCCCGATCTTTATTTATCAAATCGTAAGATGGCAGGGGCGCAGTTGATCCTCTTTTGTAGACGATGTATGCATCTGTAGAGAATCGCCAATGAAACAGGGATTGACCTATCGACTATATCGATTTGCGAAACGGTGGTTGGGCGATTCGGTGTTTCGATGGTTTGGAAAATCCGCTCTAACGTGCCTCCCACGCAGGTTACTCCTGTATCCGAATAAAAAGCTGCGGCTTGAGACGGTGCTGGTTGATCGGGAACTCTGGGAATTCTCGTTTACCGCCCCGCTCAAAGTGGCTTATCAGGCTTCGACCAGAGGTATCGAAAATATTATCTGCTGGATAATCACACGATACTGTACAGGCGGCATGACCTGCGTTGATGTTGGGGCCAATTACGGTTATCTCACCCTGGTGATGGCCCAGCAGGTATCTCCCGGTGGAACGGTGCTGTCATTCGAGCCCAATCCAAACATTTGTCCGGTGTTGGTCCGAAACATCGGCGACAACGGTTATCGGTCTGTTGGTCGCGCTTTCGAGTGCGCCATCGCTGCTGTCGATGGACACATGCTGCCCTTTCAATTTCCACGCTGCGATCAACCGATCGACGTGCTGACCAGAACCGTCGACAGTATTGTCGCCGAGCATGACCTGTCAGCACTTGATCTGATCAAGATCGATATTGATGGCCCTGAACTGGAAGCCCTGCGGGGTGCTGCCGAGTCGATACGCAAGTATCGGCCAGTCATCGTCACCGAAGTTAACCGCCAGAAGGATGAGATTCTCCACTTTCTGACCGATCTCGGTTATCGATGCTTCGACATTCGTGGAAATGAAATTGAACGCGCGGAGTCTCTGGAACTTCCATGTAACGTTCTGGCCTGCACGCTTCCCCAGTACCAGATTATCTACGACCGTTTGCCTTAGCTGGGATCATGACGTAAAAAAGCCCCTGTGAAGGGGCTTTTTATGGGCACAACAGGACTCGAACCTGTGACCTCACGGCAGATTTAGAAAAATTCCTTAGTACACAAAATCGATTCGGGTATTTTTTCGAACCTGTTCCACGTGCTTTTTAGGAGCTGCAGGTCGTTGTTCGACTATGCGGTTTTCTTTGATTCGGAAAGAGCATGGCTGTGAAGTTTGGCGACTCCGCCATGCTCTCCAGGTGAAAGAGGATAAACATGAACGAGCAGTATAACGTTGTTGCAGTGAAGGTGACCGGCAAGAAGTATCGAATGGTTGACAGCTCGCAGTGTTCAGAACTGGGAATTGGCACATGTGCGAGAGGGATACTCAGGCGGGTGCTGAAGCGGTACAAGCTGCCGGTCTTTGATATGCGGTTTCCACGACCTTCCCAGAAGTATTTTGACAATCTTCCCTGTGATCACGTCGTTGTGATAGTCCGGCCAGTCCTGGCCGAGTGCTGATCGGAGGGGAAAATGAACATTGTGAAAGTACGCATTATGGGCAAGAAGGAGCAGATAGACCGGGTGGTGGAAAAGATATCAAAAGTTGTGGAGGTCGCCGAGCAATCTGGTCACTATGCCAACCGGGGCGATGATCAGACTTTCAGAGTCTATCTGACCATATTGGAAAAATAGTCCTGATTATTCAGTAAGGGGTTGAAAATGAGCGAGAAAGAAAAAGACTTGGAAAGACAGCTAAAAAGAGAACTGTTTTTGAGATTGACTGATGCACATTTTGGAGCATTGATGAAAACTGCAAGAGTGGCATCAGGAATGACACAAGAGCAGTTGGGGCAAGAGTGTCGGCCATTTAGTTATATGACTGCGGATATGGTTTATAACCGCGAAAGTGGCCGTGTGGCATTGTCATATCGCGAGTTGCTTGGTGTATCGCATGCAACCGGTGTGAGTGTCGATGATTTGCTGGGTGTGGAGAGATTATACGATGTTCTTGATCAGATAGAAGCTGTCAGAAATGGTCATTATCGGGAGTGATAAGTGCTGATTACTGGGGGGAATAGGCACCAATAAAGGAGGTAAATCGTGGCAGCTCGTGATTATGAAATACGGCGTTGGGTGTGTGGTAGCTGCCTGGCAATCTACTATGCACCATTTGCGGACTATACAGAATGCCCGGTGTGCGGCGGCTGGGAAGGTTGTGAGTGTGAATCGTGCCAGCGCCTGGCCGATCATCTTGAAGCCGGTGAGTACAAAGAATCCGAAAAGTATCTGCATCCGGGGAAACGGATTGTGAGTTGGTCGGCTTCCGAAGGTGCGATCATTGAACCTGAACCTTTGCCGTTTTAGTGTCGATTGAACTGAAAAGAGCATGGCACGATCTGGCGACTCTGCCATGCTCTACAGGTGAAAGAGGGTAAAGATGAAAGTCTATGTGGTTGTGATCGAAGGAATGAAGTGTTCTCGCGACGAGGAACCCTGCGAATATGAAAAGACGTTCGGGGTTGCCGGCGTGCACGAGGATTTCAGCGGCGCTCTGCAGCATGCGTATTACCTGATGGAACACAGTCCCGGTGTGCTGGGCGCCAGCGTCTGTGAGTGCGTCCTGGGTGACTGGGCGGGCGTCGAAGTGGCGTTGAGCGCCAGGCAGTATGTATGAAGCTGGTATGGCGTGTCGGCCCGGGCCCGGGTTGGGGAAAAAGAAAATCGGAGCCACCAGGCGTCGCCCGATGTCCCCGACCATTGTGCCAATAGTATAGCATGGCACGTTGGAAACTGGCAAAAAGGGTGGCAGAAAATAAGGTGAACCGGGTTGAGCTTGATGTTCCCGACCATTGTCGGGGGTTCGGGGGCAGCGCCCCCGCCGGTAGTCAGATGGAGGCGGTGTCAGTGATGGAGATCGATGCGGTGTCGGCCTGGTGGGGATGCCCCTTGGTGACTTTGTTCGAGGGCGGTCCATTTCTTCGGTGACGACTATTGTTTAATGTGTTGGATAACAATCTAGTCTATGGAGGACAAAATGATCGAAGTGAGAGCATTCAAACTGGAGAGTGGACAGAGAGGCGTTGCTTTGCTGCGGGAGGCGTTTCCTCAGCCGGTATGGTACTGCTACACCGGTGATGATGATGAAACGCTGGATGTAGTCGGGTTTGCTGTGGACATCTTGAATGACCTGGGCATGACGGTGAAGGTCTCTGTGCATGCCGATATGGCTGAACTGATGGTGTCCAGGGTCAGGCGGCGTTACGCTGCCGGTATGAACTAGCCGACTGGCAAAAAAGAGAGGGGCATCCAGACTCGATGCCCCTCAGAACGGGTTACCGATTTACGAGGTAGTTTTTGAAGTGATTACGGATGCTTTTCAGACTGCGGAACATATGGTCAGTTATTGTGTTGACCGAAAGGCCAAGCTCATAGGCTGCCTTATCTTTGGGGATGGAGAGCAGGGCACACAGGAAACCCCATGCGTGCTGCGGGACAAGGTTGGGCGGGGCTTCATTGAGAGACTGCTCGATAGCGTTGGTCAGGTCGATGCGGAGGTCGGCGAGTTCGACCCAATCGCGGCGTGTCCCGTCAGGCCAGACGATATCGGCGTGGTCGCGCAGTTCTACGAGTGTGTAATCGCGCCAGAATTCGGTGGAAAATTGGTAACGTGTTTTTTCATATACCTGGTATTCTGCTTCGGGCGGTTTCGGTTCGTCGTTTGCATTGTAACCGGCGAAGTCTCCAAGGTTTGCAACACGTTCGCGGTAAAGACGTTCGACGCACAGATACGCTTTGTTTTTGCCATCCATGGCGAGGCGGTTCGACAAACCCCATGCGGTTCTGAAATTGCGGTCTTTTATCCAGTTGGGGTTCTCGGTGAGATGTGTCCAGAGAGCGAACAGTGCTTCCTGGACAGCATCATCAACCAGGTCAGAAGGTATGCTCATTTGGTGGTTCAGAATGTGGAGAAGTTTCTTCCGGGTCATTTCTACCAGCTCGTCGAAAGTAAAGCTGCCCCAGTTGGTGGGGTAAGTGGTCGTCGGGTCGGTCGTCATCGTAAGTGCTCCTTTGTGAGTAACTGCGGTGGAATAAAAAAGGGCTGCCGGGAACGTCACTCCCAGCAGCCCTACCGGTGGCCGGTCAGGTCAATCAAGGTCTGTGTAGCCGAGCAGGAACTCCTGCCCCCAGGCGTCCTTGTTGAGGACCTCGAAGGCGGCCTCCTGTGGGTCGTCGGCCCAGTCGGCCCAGGTATCGAAAGTGGGGATGGAATGGAAGGACGTGATCGGGTAGCCGGTCATGTCCTGGAGGTGGCTGTCAACCAGGACGAACCACTCGCGGAAGCGGGGATAGGGTTGGTAGACAAAGACAATGTAATCGTCATCTTCGATGACTTCAGTCGGGTTGGGCAGCGGTGGTATCTGCACCAGCTCGTCGTTGGGGAACAGATCGTATTGATGATTCATGGCGTCCTCCTGCGGTGGCTAGGGTGGATAAGGAAAGAGAGGCCGCGCGGCGAATGTAAAGCCGGCTGGTCTCGCAAGCCGGAAACACCGCAGAGGGGTGGTGTGAAGAGGCCCTGGGCTTTGGGAAAGCCCAGGGGGGCGGGTAGTTCGCTGGTATCTTTTTGTGGAGGAAATAGTGCCAGCGTACTGGCCGGCCTTTACCTCTTCACGCCGGGGCCCCCGCGGTGTAGAGTCGCCGCGCGGCGGAAGAGCCAGCAGGCAGTGGGACTTTGAAGGATAGATAAGCTTTAAGGCAGTTTTTTGTAGTGGAAAAATAGCTCTCACGAAAGAGAGCATCACTGCGAAGTTTGGCGACTCCGTGATGCTCTCCAGGTGAAAGGGGGTAAAGCCTTTCATGGATCATGATAACAGGTTGGAACTGGAACGGCAATATTACGAGGATTACCGGCGCCTGCTTCAGCGCGAGGCGGAAGGGAAACTTAAGCCCGTCACAATGAAGTGCCGGTTCTGCGGAGAAGAGTATGAACTGGCCGGGTCTGACAATCATATGCACAACTGCCCGGAGCAGCTGGAGGCGCAGCGGCTCGCGGAGATTCGAGATCGGTGGGTTACCGAGCAGGAGGGGTCTTACAAGGGGCCGGATCGGCGCGAACGGGCCAGGGAGCATATCGACTCTCTTGGTATAAGTGTCATATCTCCCCGCGTGTTCCCGGATGGGTCAACAAAAAACCTCCCCCGATTTGCCCAGTACTGCAAGGTCCTGCTGCCGACACTGGAGGTGTATGCCGGGATTGTCAAGGTAAAAGTGCCTGCGCAGTCATCGGTGCCGGTGGGCCATACGCGGGGGGCTGTTTACGGGGCATCGGATCGCTCGCTGCGGCGGCTCGGTGAGCGCGTCCAGAAAGTGCGCA
>JAFGOY010000073.1 GCA_016926255.1 Anaerolineae bacterium
GTGAAAGCAGCGTCTTGAGGCGCTGCTAGTAACAAGCCCTTATAGGGCTAGAGCAAGCCACCCGCTATGCGGGTGGTCTTGACTTCATTTTGAGTCACCCCGATTATTATGCGTTCTTCACCTATTCGATGTTTTCTGGGCGGGTAGGAGACGGGTCACCAGAGGTAGATTCCTGATGTATAATGGGGATCGGGATCAAACAGATAATCACAAACAGAAAAGGACATCATCATGGACTACCGCCGACTGGGGCGCACCGATCTCATCGTCTCTGAATTGTGCCTGGGAACAATGACCTTCGGCTGGGGAGCCGATCAGCCGACCTCGCATGCGATCATGGATCGTGCCTTCGATGCGGGGATCAACTTTTTCGATACTGCCGACATCTACTCGCGGTGGGCGGAAGGGAATCCCGGCGGGGTTTCCGAGACGTGGATCGGCAGCTGGCTGAAATCGAAGATGCGGCACGAGTTGATCATCGCGACGAAGGTACGGGGCCGGATGTGGGACGGGCCGGACGGCGAAGGACTGTCACGCCCGCACATCATACGGGCGGTGGAAGACAGCCTGCGGCGGCTGCACACGGGCTATATCGACCTGTACCAGACGCACTGGCCTGACGAGGAAACGCCGCTCGACGAAACGCTGCGGGCGCTCGACGATCTCGTGCAGCAGGGGAAGGTGTGTCACATTGGCTGCTCGAACATCCCGGCATGGCTGCTGATGAAAAGCCTGTGGATCAGCGATGTGAAGAGGCTCGTAAGATACGAATCGGTGCAGCCGCATTACCACCTTGTCCACCGGGATGAGTTCGAGCGGGAGCTGAAGGCGGTGTGCATCGACCAGGAGATCGGGGTGATCCCCTACAGCCCGCTGGCGGGCGGCTTCCTGACCGGCAAATACACCCGTGAAGACGGCATACCGACCGGTTCGCGGGGCGAAACGATGAGCAAAATGCAGGGCTATATGACCGAGCGGAACTTCGATCTACTCGACACGATGGCCGAGATCGGCGAGCGGCAGGGCAAGTCGATTGCGCAGGTGGCGCTGGCCTGGCAGCTCTCGCAGCCGGTGATCACCTCGCCGATCATCGGGGCGCGGACGGTCGAGCAATTGGAGGAGTCGCTGGGTGCGGTAGGGTATCGGCTGGGGGATGAGGAGATCGAGGTGCTGAATGGGGCGAGCGGATGATCAGCCGGTGGCTACCTAATTGAGGATTCGCGAAGCTATGAGCAAAAGAAAAAGGTTTGTCGAAATCTTGGAACGGTATCGACCTCTGGGGATCATCAAGGCGGGTGAACTTCTTCTGCGTCCTGACGATGCACTCCGCCTCGCTGACGAACTGGGGCAGCTTGGTATCGCCATCCTGGGTTGTGATGGCTGGTATTATGTGAAACCGGGCGACGACAAGGCTATTGCACAGGACTTGGCCGCTGACTTCTTTGTAGGCAATGATGTCTTGCAGGGAAACGATTCCGTTCAGAAAAGTGTCAAGGCGGTCAAGCAGTTCATCGTGACCAGTATTCCTGAGAAAACGGATTTCATATCTTTTACGTTCGATGTCCCGCCTTCTTGGGACATGGTTTTGAAAGAACATAAGCAGCGACAATCGGGTCGTGATAAACAAACCGGTGGACTTCTCTCGCTCTTCAAAGAGATGCCAATCGCGGTAATAATTGGTTTTGTCCCCATATTGTTCATTGTCGTGTTTGTGCCTCTATTGTTATACGAAATGCTAGCGCCAATGCCACGTGAAGGATTTGAACCTGTGCAGTTCGGCCCCCTCGAACCGGGTATTGTGAGAGAGACTCAATTCTCCATCCCGGCTGGGGAATGGGGAATCGAACTTCATGTTCATGAATACAATGCGGAATACGCGCAGCAGATCAGGGTACATATAGTCCCAATTACTGAGACGAGCCTTCACCTATGTGTTAGTAAAAATCGTCGAGATTTGCGAAACTGTATTGTTGAAGATGGGAGAGTCTGGCAGGAAAATACTAATGGAGCTTTTTCTGTCGAAGCATCTTTGCCAGCCAGGGGCAAATACTACATCAAAATCTTTGCGTATGAACAGCAGGGTAGCTACCAGATCAGTGTAGAGGAATTAACACCAGGGATTGAATGAGACCGCCGATCATCGGTGCGCGGACGGTCGAACAATTGGAGGAGTCGCTCGGCGCGGTGGGGTATCGGCTGAGCGATGAGGCCATGTCGGCGCTGGATGAGGCGAGTGGCTGGGAGTGAATCTGTGAATCGATATAGTCTGTCCATCGCTTCGCCACACAGACATAAACTGGACATAGTCAGTTCAGTATTAGGTAGTGAGCCTCTGAGACGGATGCTATTCCCTGCTATTATGCACACAGGCCCACAGAGCAGCATAAGGCTAGCAACCCCCAACGAATTTTCTACCTCATTGATACCTAAAGAGTACTACGCTGACAGTCTCGTCAGAATACCGCTGCATGGTGAGAACGGTACTGACTTTGCAGCCACTCTGTATTTGAAAGAGACTGTCGTACCGGATGTAATTGTTTTTAAGTTTACCGAACAACATTATCTGAACGATGTGATTACTTATGAAGACTTGAAGACACTTATCGCCGGAGTCGTTTCTATCTTTGATGCAGACTACGCAATGCTATTCAACCACGAGATCGACCATATTGAAGGCAGAACGAAATGGGTCAATGGTCCGGACAGAAAGTTCCTTCGGAAACTGGGGTGGTTTACGTATTTTGGGCCTAGCTTTGTTGACTTTTTGGGTCGGAGGCGGTTCAAGTCATTGCGGTCAGTTGCCGAGAAGTACGAGTTACACGGTGGTATTATGGTAATCTTGCAGGAAGAGCCGCTTCAAAACGAACCTAAACATCTGGCACGGTTGCGTCAGGCCGAAGCTGAAATGCGTTTGCATAAGCTATCTTAGTCATCTACAAAGGCGTGGACGGTCGATCAGTTGGAGGAGTCGCTCGGCGCGGTAGGGTATCGGCTGAGCGATGAGGAGCTGGATAATCTGCTGTTAGCAGATTAATAGGAGTTTTGGCTGCGCCAAAACGTCCACAACTGCATGGCTGCGCGACATCTCCCCCAAGCTGGGGGCGATCAAGAAGCGTTCGATTTTGTGGGTGGCATCCCTACGAGCCGGTATCAGGTATAAACGAGCTTATGAAACTATCGACGTTATTTCGGTCAGAGGCATACAGCGAAATCACCCGGCGCTACCGGCGAGAGCGGCAGCGAATCCCCGACATGATCCGCAACCCGAGCCGGTGGGCTTTGCGGCGGGCGCTGATCAAATCGGTGAACCTGCCCGTGTGGGTCGATGCGGGCGAGCGGGGCCGGTACTACCTCAAAGACCCGGTCGATGACCCGACGCTGCAATATCTGCTCACCGCCTGGGCCGATACCTACTATCCGCCGGAGATCGGGCCGGGGGATGCGCCATCGCTGATCCTCGATATCGGGGCGCACAACGGGATGTTCGCCGTCGGGGCGCTGATGCACTGGCCGGGGGCCTCGCTGATCGCGGTCGAGCCTGCGGCGGAAGCGGTCGAGTTCATTCGAATCAATGTGAAGGGCAACCGGCTGGGTGATCGGGTGGAGATCGTGCCGAAGGCGATTGCCGATCACGACGGGTGGAGCGTGCTGGTCGACGTGCCGGGCGATACGTGTGCGCGGTTCTTGCAGGAATTCGACCCGGCGGCGGATCAGCGCGGCGCGAAAATCCCGACGACCACTTTGGCGGCGCTGCTGGGCGAGCGTCGGCCCGACTTCGTGAAGTGCAACGCGGAGGGCGCGGAATACGTCGCCGTGCCGCAGTTGTTGGCCCTCGGCGGCGCGTCGACGATGGTGGTGCAGTGCCATTATCGATTCGGTGACCCGGCGGCGCTGGTCGAGCAGGTCAGGACGGCGGGGTATCAGGCGTCGATGGTTCAGCGCGGGGACGATCACGAGTGGTGGCATTTCATCCGAGATGGCCTATAATTTGGCATGAGGTGACAGGCATGGAATCGATGACATTTGACCGGGCCTATGCGATCATCAGGCAGCTATCGATAGACGATCAGCACCGGCTGCTCGAAACGCTGCAAGCAGAGCTTCAACCCGCCGACGAGTGGGCTTTGCAGGGGCCGCAGCTTGCCTTCATGATCCAGCATCATGACGAGATCGAGCGGGCCTATCAAGCCGGTGAGATGGCCGCGCTGGGGCAGATCGCAGCGTCTGAAGAATACCGGGCGGTGTTCGGCGATATGCCCTGGGACGAGGCATATGATCGCTACGAGGAAACCTGGTGGGTCGACGATGACGACTTTTTTCGTAGCACCCTTTAACCCAACCAACTGGAAAACGGTCAAAAGCGATCTTTCGATTGATCCAACCTCATATAAGCAGCAGTTGATAGCTGATTGGCCCAATACAACATTCCACGATCTGTCACCACACGTATTGCTTGCGTGGAGTATTGCTGGGGAGTATATCTACTGTAGTCTCCAGATGGACAAACAAACCTTAACACTGGACGCGCCCTATGAAGCGTTTTTCCTGTGGCATCGCAGTGTCATACCTGTTGAATATCGACTATACCTGTTCCACGAGAGTTCGTCGGACAGTATGGAATTGAAGCCAGCGACAAAACTCGAAGACCTTCACAAATATCTGGGCAGAAGCTGAAGAAGGTTAGCGGGCACAGCGGGCTGTGCCCGTACGAGCCGGAGTACAAAGGTAATCCGTCAGATTCGCTCGGCGGCTCTCAGCCGCGCACTGCGGGCGTGGAAAAAATCGCCCCCTCTGGCCGACTTTGTCGCCCATCTCCCCCAATCTGGGGGCGATCAGGGTTGGCATGGATTGATACGGCATGGGATGGCGATCAGGGCGGGCGACCGCGAGGGTCGCCTCTACGAGCCGGGAGCATAATGAGATGAGATTAAGAAAGAGCGTTTACCTCGTATCACGATTGACGCTGGAAGAGACGATCAAGCGGCTGTCAGAGCATAACGGTCGCAAGACAAAACGTGTCAACACATTGCTACCAACCCCAAGTGGGGCATGGTTCGAGATCGTCGACGGCGATGCCGAGCGTATCACCTTTCAACTTTACAGGCCCGGCTACCGGCGGATACTGCCCGGTTTTCGCGGTGCGAAACTGGGCGGCATAGTCATTCGTGGCATCATTCGCGAAGGCGGCGAGCAGGTAACAAGCATCGAGGCTTCATCGCAGGTTCTGATCGGGGATTTATTGATGACCAGCCTGAGCATGCTTGTGATTTCTGGCTCTTTAATGATCTATCCGCTCATCATGTTTCATATGTTGGGATACCCAATTGGCATCGCCTTTCTGGTTGTGCTGGTATTGGCCGTCCTGATGCTGCCCCTGTGGCGCAATCTGCTGATGCGGATTGTCGACGAGTTGTTTGCCACCCTGAAGGAGACTGTCCACGGTAGCCCAACCTGGACATTGGTCGAGGATCATCACAGTGACAGCTAGTTGGAGCGAGGATCACCCCACCCGCTCCGCGACTCTCAACCTTGCGCTGCGGGCGCGGGGATTGTCGTCGATTTCGGCCTCCCCGGCCATGATCGGCTTACGGCTGATCAGCGTCAGCGCCGCTTTGTGATCACAGGTGCAGAAGGGGCGCTCCGGCGGGCAGATGCAATCCTGTGATTCGCGCCGCATGAACTGCTTGACGATCCGGTCTTCGAGCGAGTGAAAGCTGATCACCGCCAGCCGTCCGCCCGGCTTCAACAGGTCGAGGGTCTGGGGGAGCACGTCCTCTAGTTCGCCAAGTTCATCGTTGACCGCAATTCGCAGCGCCTGAAAGGTGCGCGTCGCGGGGTGGATCGACGCGCTGCGTCGATCCTTCGATCTCGGCACCGCCCCGGCGATGATGTCGGCCAGTTGGGAGGTCGATTCGATGGGGCGCGATTGGACAATCGCCCTGGCGATTCGGCGCGAGTGGCGTTCCTCGCCGTACTGGTAGATCAGATCGGCGAGTTGATCCTCACGCAGCCCGTTGATCAGGTCGGCGGCGCTGGTCGATTGGCGACGGTCGTAGCGCATGTCGAGCGGGCCGTCGTAGCGGAAGGAGAAGCCGCGTTCCGGGTCGTCGATCTGGATCGAGGAGAAGCCGAGATCGAGCAGGATGGCGTCGACGGGGGCAAATCCGAGCGCCGGGGCGCGTCGACCCATCTCCGCGTAGGAACCCTGAACCAGCGTCACCCGATCACCGTAATCGGACAAGCGGCGGCGTGTCAGTTCGACGGCCCCGGCGTCGCGGTCGAAACCCAGCAGGCGGCCATCGGCGGTGGCATCGAGCCAGGCGGCGGCGTGACCTCCCGCCCCGACCGTCCCGTCGATGAGCGATGCGCCGGGGCGCGGGGCCAGCGCGTCGAGGACTTCGGCGAGTAAGACCGGCTGGTGGGTGGGTTCGTTCATGGGGATGATGATACATTATTTATCCACAGATGACACAGATATCACAGATTTTTGTCTTCATGAGATTGTGGGCGGATAGGCCTGGAGTGAGTGTGGGCAGCGTTGGAGGATTCGATCCGCGAATTGGAAATTTAGGCGACCGGCCACCGTCCGCCGAGGGTAATCTATGATGACGCGGCTATTGCCATAATATATTATGTCATGTAGCATGTTTGCTTATAATAAGCAACAAGGGTAAATTAAGGTAAAGACGCCACTGACGTTGAATCTCGGAGAAAACCATGAACATCAAGAGATTGCTATTTTCGATTACACTCTTCCTTGCCCTCTTTGGAGTATCTTGTTCACCTGCCCCAGTTGCTATAGAAGAGACTGATACGCCAACTCCCTTACCATCCGCTACACCTGTTACACCTACTGAGACACCAACGCCAATTGAACCGACAGCAACTCTCACTCCCACTGATACGCCTACTCCTGCCCCAACTCCAATACCTGTGAGTCCAATAACGACTTATGATCCCGACCTTGACATGGAGTTTGCTGGTTTTGAAGTGGATATAAATGGTCGTTCTTACGCCATTGTCGAAAACCTGGAGCGCTTTGAAATAACTGGTCTGAACGGAGAGGAGTTTCGTGATCATATCGAACTTCTCGATTATCATATCGCGGGAGAGGAAGACAATATTCCGATTGTCGTCGAACTCATTGATTATGAAATAGATCAAAGCGCCGTTGCATGGCCTACATATACCATTAACGGTGATGGCGGGTTGCCCTGGTACACCCTTACACACCATCTAGGGCCATATGGCCGCACATCATGTATTGGGAATGGCGAAGATGTCTGCCGTATACGAGTTTTTGTCTCTGAGGAATTCTTTAATTTTGTTGTTGAAGATATAGCCTACACGCGCTTTCCTGAAAACGCAGAATCAAATATTAATACCAGTTACTATCTTTTGGTTCAAAGGGCTTTATGGCTTGAACACCGATATCCTACCATAGATCAGGCAGCAGGCACAATTGGACTGGGAATACGTGTAGATGAGTGGCTGGGTATTACAACTCAGGAAGATCTGGTAGACACGCTTCAAGTGAGTGTTATCAGAGATTTGGGAATCATTCCCGAAGACGAATATCCATTTACATACAATTTTAGTGAAGATTACTCCTATTGGATGGAGATGGACGAGGTTTCTGCGGTAGATGGCAGTTATATGTACCTGTCCGGTGGCGATTGGATGTTTGAAGAATTTGAAGAAAAGGATGCTTTTTGGCTAGACGCGCCAGAACCAATCTCATTTGAAGGAGATGGTACGATTGAGTTGACCGTAGACCGAGTGGTTGAATGGGGCGGATTGACGCTGCGAGCCGGGAATAGTGGTACGCTGATGCTGTTTATGGCAGGCCAGCCTGACGGCTCCGAATTGAGTGTTGGTTTCTCTAAACCCTGGCAGGATGAGTGGTGGGATGTGATCGGCAAGATAGAAAATCCTTCAACTCCTATAACTCTAAGATTGGTATTTGAAGATGATACACTGCGAGTCTATGTGAACGATGAGCTTATTGGTAGCGATACATCCGATCACTATCGAGATATAAAATCCATTATGGGTTTCCGAGTTGGAATAAATTCTGAGTTTGCAATAGAGAGCCTGCGCATTACTCAGAACACAGAGTAGTTCTCTGTTTAAGCCTGTGTCCTGACTCAATATCCCAGGGGTCGCTGTAATATTTCCGCGAAAATTGTGGACATTCCAACCAGGCTTAAAGTATCCCCACACCATGTGGGGATGTTCTTTTTCGATACCGGGGACAATGGCGTTTCAGGGTTGCGAGAGACACGCGGAAACATCATTCCGCGTTCCTCCGGTATAATTGGGCTGATCGCCATATGGAAAGGACAATCGAAGGATGACCAGACGTCGATACTGGTTGGGAACAGGGCTGGCACTGGGCGCGGGGATCAGCGCCGGGGTGATGCTCTGGCAGCGCGAACAGCGCAAACTGCGGTCGGTGAGTGTGCCTGCACAGCGGGCGCGGAGCCTGCTCGAACGGGCCGCACCGCTGATCCGGCTGCCCACCTCGCCCGGCTGCGAGCCGCAGGTACTCAACAACGGATCAGGGCTGCGCTGCCAGGAAACCGGGACGATCTACCCGTACCGGCGCGGGGTGCTCGACCTGATCGTCGGGGAAACGGACAACACATTTACCCAGGACGCGCTCGATACGCCGCTGACGGCCTGGGGATACGATGCGGCACGGGGGATGATCACCGGGCTGCTGCGCGTGCAGCCCTTCGCCGAGGAGTTCTCCGACATACAGGAAATCCAGCAGTACCGGGCGGGCGATGTCGCCTTCGACCTGGCGTGCGGGCAGGGCAACTTCACGGTGGAGATCGCCAAGCGGGTGGGCGACGACGGGCTGGTGATCGGCCTCGACCTCTCCCCGGCGATGCTGGCGCGGGCCGCGTATCACGTCGAGCGGTGGGGGCTGAAGAACGTCTTCCTGATCCGGGGCGATGCGCTCAACCTGCCGTTCCATGACGGGGTGTTCAAAAAGCTCAACTGCTCCGGTGGGTTCCACCAGTTCCCCGATCTCCCACAGGCGATCAGGGAGTTGGGGCGGGTGAGCAGCAGCGGGGCGATCCTGACGGCGGGGACGTTCGCCGAGGGAACGTCAGACCGGTACGCGGCGATCAAGCGGCGGCTGAAAGAGCGATTCGCGCTGCACTTCGTGCCACTCATCCCGCTGGGATCGGAGCTGGAGGCGGTGGGCTTCAACGATTATGACTGGTCGATGCCGGGGCCGTGGTTCGGGTATGCGTCGGCGCGGAAGGATTCAGTCCACAGATGACACCGATTCCCCAGATGTTTGGATGGGTCGAAACTGTTCTCTATCAGGCTTGAGTCGGGTGTAAAGGTGATAGGCGGGGATTTGGCCCGCGAATTGGCAATAAAGAACATTGCGCCAATTTCGCGAATTTCAGGGCCGGGCTACCCGTCCAATTCTCTTCCACAAATGTTTTAGACTTCTGGTTTCTGGACAAGGCCCCTGGCTCCACCGACCACAATTGCAGCGCCCAGGAAAAAGAAAACGACGTTTCCCAGGTAGGGGATCGGCAGCCTAAGGAAGAAGATAATCACCCCGCTCAAGGTGGCGATCAGGATGCCCAGCGACAGCATCGCACCGCCTACCATGAAAAAGATCGACATGGCTTTCATGAACACGTTCTGTTTCGACGAGATTTTGTCCCGGTTTTCCTCTCTAACCAGGGCGACAAACCGGCTGGCCTCGTTCCACTGCATATCGTACTTCTGGCACAGTTCCATGATGATGTCGTCCGGCTTCCTGTAGCCCGTCAGCCCTTTGACGACGAGTCTCTCGCGCTCATCCATCGACGAAGCTCCTCTACTGGTATCTGCCTGTCACATACGGGAACAGCCCCGCCCCTTGTGTAGAATACCATACATTGATTCCATAGAAAAGCCCGGCGTCCGGGAAGCGTCAAAACGGCGGGAGGAAGGGGAATTTCGCCGTTTTTCGTATCCTTTTCCGACTTTATGCGTCTAAATAGTTGACGATGGGCGCAGTGCCTATCGCCAACGAACACATACAAATCGACAGGACAAAGGATTGAATGACCAACAAGACTATCGCTGCGGGGAACACCACCCGCATCCAGAAAAAACCAATATCGACAAAAACACGCAATAACTGGCTGATCGACGCCGCCGTCTTTTTTGGGGCGCTGTTCACGCTGCTGTCGGGCATCTACTTTCTGTTTCTGCCCATCGGCGGAAGCCAGGGCGGGCGGAATGACACCTACGACGTGACGATCCTCTTTGACCGCCTCACCTGGGAGATGTTCCACACCTGGGGCGGCGTGGCGATGATCCTCGCCGTCGTGATCCACTTTGCGATCCACTGGAAGTGGGTGGTGACGATGACCAGGCGGGTGATCGACAAAGTGCGCGGCAGCGGCACCACTGCCTCGTCGGGCAGTTGGACAAACCTGATCATCGACGCGATCATCGGCCTCAGCTTTTTGATATCCGCCATCTCCGGCATCTACTTTCTGTATGTCCCGGTGGGCGGCTACCAGGGTGGTCGAAACCTGGATTGGGAGGCGGTGTTCATTTTCAACCGCACCACCTGGGACGTGATCCACACCTGGGCGGGGGTGATCTTCATTCTCGCCGCCGTGCTTCACTTCGTCATCCACTGGAAGTGGGTGGTCAAGGTGACAAAGCGGGTATTCGACTCAATCGGTGCGCGGCGCGCGTCGAAGCCGCAGGTTCAGACTGTTCCCGGTGCTGATGTTGTTTGACAATGTAGACTGTTCAACTCGAACAGAGTTTCAAATGGAATGGAGTAAGCAGTGAAAATCGGAAAAATCTTGTTATGGATACTGTACGCGGGGTTCGCTGCCGCGTTGGTCACCGGCGGCGTGATCCGCACCCAGAGCCGCCTCGAAGTCGTCAGCGCCGAGCATGAATATCGAAGCGACCGGCAGGGCGGCGGGATCGGTGCGGGCGGCGAGGGCCAGGGCCAGAACCAGGGTCAGAGCAGCGGCGACCGACAGGGCGGCGGGATCGGTGCAGGTGGTGAAGGCCAGGGCCAGAATCAAGGCGATGGACAGGGGTCGGGTCGCGGTGATGGCGGGCAGGGTCAGAGCAGCGGCGACGGCGGAGGCCAGGGCCAGAATCAGGGCAGTGGTGGACAGGGCGGCGGAAATGGTCAGGGCGGTGACGGACAAGGCAGTGGAGGTCAGGGTCAGGGTAACGGTGGTCAGAATGATGATAACTACCAGTATCGTGACGAAGACGAAATCCTTACTGCCGACGACTGGCTGACCGAATCAGGGGAAGCGGTTGAAGTCAGCAGCGACCTGCTGCTGGTCGATACCGGCAGCGATGACGACCTGCTGATCGAGGGGCGGGCGTGGCGTTACGCGCTTGAGGAAGGCTTCTCGGTGCAGGTCGGCGACGCTCTCGACGTATCCGGTTACTGGGAGGATGGCGAGTTCAAACCGGGGGTGATCGAGAACCAGTCGACCGGGGAGACGGTCACACTGCGCGATCCGGATGGCCGCCCGATGTGGTCGGGCAACCGGTAGAATTCCACTCTGGTATAATCGTATTTCTACGCGGGCACGGAGAAATCTACCGTGCCCGTTTTTGATTCCCACCGCTGGCGTGGCAGTCTGAACCGGTACACACGATTTCCTTTCCTGCTCGCCCGATGGATGGGAGGGGGAGTGATCGGGGGTTACTTGTCCCCGCGTGGATTTCAACCGGTGATACAATCCGTTCCGCCGGTAGGGGCAGGGCTTGTCCCTGCCCGTTTTTTGCTCCTGTCAGGGGGAGGCAATTGACCGATTCTCCAGTGGCGCGCTCCAGTCCCATTGAAGAGGGCGGGATCATCGACGTATCAATCTGATCCACAATCCTCAAATCTGTGATACTTTTTAATCAACCGTCAATATAGTCATAGAGATATCTCACGGAGAACGATATGTATGGATCATTCACTCACTTTGCCCGCAGGCAAGCGGCGGCTGCGTGAGCGCCCGGCGGTGAAGCCATCGGTCTTTGCCCGCATCTACGAGGACTACTTCGACCGCATCTACAGCTTCGTGCGCTACCAGGTGGCCGCCGATGCCGATGCCGACGACGTAACCGCCATCGTCTTTGAGCGAATACTGACCGGGATCAACCGTTTTGACCCGAAGCGCGGCGATTTCACCGGCTGGGTGTTCGGCATCGCCCGCAACACGCTGCGCGAATATTACCGCCAGCGCCGCGCCCAATCGTCAATCGACTGGCAGCGCCTGGAGCAGATCAAAGCTCCCGGCCAGCTCCCGGAGCAGGTCATCGCCCGGCAGGAGGAAAACCACCGCCTGCTCGATGCGGTCGCCCGGCTCAGCGAGCGGGAGCGTGAAATCCTCGCCCTGAAATTCGGGGCCGGGTTGACCAACCGGGCGATAGCGAAAGTGGCCGATCTGAGTGAAAGCAACGTCGGGACGATACTCTACCGGTCACTGCGTCGGCTTCGCGGCCTGTTAGGAGAGGAGAGCAGCCGTGAATAAGCATATCGATCAGCCCGCTCTGCAAACCGACCTCGCCGACAATCCGATCGATGCCCTGCTAGCAGGCGTGCCGCTGGAAATGCTGCCCGTTCAATATAATCTGAGCGAGCAGGACTGGCAGGCCCTTGAGATGGCCGATCAGTTAGCCAGTACCGATCTGGCGTCACACAGCCAGATACGAGGAGCGTTGAAATTGTATATGACACAGGAAATAGCAGCCCAACAGGAAACCTATGAAGCACAGGCCCGGCGGAAGGGAAAGAAGCGGTGGAGCGTTTCACCCTGGCTGATCATCACCGGGGTCATAATAATGTTGATCGTTATGGTGATGATCGTTTTCCTCATCGACTCTGCGCCCCCACCCGACTCTTTTGAGTATGCTGGTGCCCCATCAATCGCCGATGACCCCGACTTTTATGCTGGAGAATCCCAGTACGGGTACCCGGTCTATACGCTGGACGGCATCGTCTTTGGCGATCTCTTTACCCTGAGCCAGATGATCGTCAAAACCGACGACTACGGCAATTCGACCGATGGGATCATGCTGGTTTTTAACCTGGCTCGCCCGGTGCGCAGCGGTCGATACAGCATCGTTCTGGACAAAATCTATGTCGAGACGATGGATTCCCATGGCGCGGAATCATTCCGGCTGATCATGCCCAACGATCAGCGGTTGACCTTTGCCGTCGAGTATGATCTTTACTACGATTACGTCCAGCCTTCATATTTCTACCGGTTGGAGATTGTCGATACCGAGACCAGCGAGCGTCTGACGCTCCCCAGCGGCGCGGATTTCTTCGAACTGCGCCCGGTTCCGGCCTCGATAGAACCAGCTTCCGATACCGGTATCGTCGATGAACTGCCGACCGCTGCCCCACCATCCGTAACACCCGAATCGTAAGGTAAACCAATCAACAGGGCACCCGTGAGGGTGCCCTGTAATTTCTCCGTTTGCCCGTTCTCCATTTGGCCAGCGACGGTTTTTATCGCGCACTTCCCCCACGGGGGGCGAACTCGATTTTGGGCGTGAAGAATCACCCACCTAAAAACCCCAGCACAACCGACTGATACGCTGCCGGTTGGACCATCGACGCCATGTGCCCGGCATTTTCGAAAGTATGCACCTGCGCCTCCGGGTAGAGATCGCGGAGGGCTTCACGCCGCCCCGCGCTGATCGCCTCGTCGTTCTCCGATTCGATGATCAACACGCTGCCGCCCCAATTGGTCAGGTCACCAACGTGCCACTCGAAATTCTGCGCGAGGTCAATCGTGCAGTCGTACATCGCCAGCGCTTCTTGCTTGCTCTCCCGCTCCACCAGCTCCTTGAAGAAGGCCGCGTAAAACGCCCGATCTTCTTCTTCCAGGCCCTTCATATTGCCGAGCATGCTCTGTAAATATGCCGACCGAAGTGTCGACTGCGGGAACAGCCGCGCCCGGTTCCGCGCATTCTTCACCCGTTTTGTGTAGGCTGACAGATATCGCCCGGCGGTATTCGACAGCACCAGTTTGCCGATCCGCTCCGGGTGCTGCTGGGCGAAAACCTGTGCCACCCCGCCGCCGAACGCCTTGCCGATCACGTGAACTTTTTCGATGCCCTCCGCGTCCAGGATGGCGACCAGCCCGTCGACGATCTCGGCGACGGTCGTCACGCCGGGGTAGGAGGGGGCGATCACGCGGTAATTGCTCTCCAGCGTGCCGATCAACTGGAAGTAGGTTTCGCCGTAGCGCACACCGCCCGGCAGGATCAGCACTACCGCGCCGCCCGCGCCGCCGTCGAGATACTCCCACGTCCACTCCCCGACCTCGATCTCCTTCGGCGGGTGGTTTTCACGGAAACGCCGCAGTGCCTCGCGCAGTCGCTCGTTTGCGTCTGCGTATAACTCGTCGAAATTCGTGTCTGTCATTGGTTGTCGATCCCTGTCAATGATGTCTTAATCTTCGATCACGTAGCCGGTGCGCTCCCACGCCTCGCGCATTACCGGATTGCGCATCAAATACGCATCGACGATCTGCTTCGGGACATGGTTGGCCGGACAGGAAAAGTTGATGCAGCGCGAGCAGATCGTCCGGTAGATCAGCACCGAACCGATCACCGTTACCGCCGCCGTCAGCGCCGCGAACAGCCATTCCCCGCCGAGGATCATCAGGAGAAAGGGGTATAGAACCAGTATCCCGGCCCCGATCATAAACTGCCACTGTTCGAAGCGGCTCATCGGCTCCGGGTGGTATCGCCAGATTTTCAACACGCCGTGATTGGCAAGGCAGTGGAGCACAAGGCTGTTCTCCGCGTAATACGGGCAGTGACTGCACAAAATTCGGCTCTCCCATATGAAGAAAAAGAACACCGCATATCCCAGCCATCCCCACAGCCACAGCCCATACCCGGCGCGGATCACCCCGATGATCGCTGGCACGCCGAACAGCGAAAAGTAGAGATAGAAACGCAGCAGGTCGGCCCAACTGTGGCGGCAGTTGATCGCCGCCCCGGTCTGGCAGCCTTCGCAGGCACTTTCCGGCTTCCAGGTGCAGAGATTGAAGGGGTTTTTCGGGTCCATGAACAGTCCTTCCGAGACGAACGGATCAGCGGCTACGCTACCAGCATACCGGCAAGCGGCCAACTGTTCAAGTCAATGGGGGCAGCGATCTAAAAAGCCCCCGCATTTCTGCGAGGGCCTTTCCGTGTCTCAGTCTAAAATCTAGATTTTGACGACGTTTGCTGCGGCTGGGCCTTTTTGGCCCTGCTCGACGCTGAACTCGACGCGGTCGTTCTCGTCGAGGCTTGCGTAGCCATCCATCTGGATAGCTGAGTGATGGACGAAAACGTCCTTGCTACCGTCATCGGGAGCGATGAAGCCGTAGCCCTTGGTGGCGTTGAACCACTTTACAACACCGGTGATACGTTCTGACATGGGTATTTTTCTCCTTACCCTACAAATATACTGTGTAGCGTGCAGGTAAGGTCCATCAGTGCCTGCGGTTCATCGCATTTTAGACGAAACCCCAGCAGGTTGCCGGGGTAAGCTTTCTCACTAAAGTCTTTGATCCTGCAATCTACTCTTAACGAGTGTACACTAAGTGTGCAAAGAATGCGAATCGAGATTTTTCAGTTCGCTGACACTCCCCGCCTGCGCAGCCGGGGAATGAACATCCCGACTTCGCGCATGTAGTCCCGGTAGTCCTCGCCGAACTTGTCGAGCAGCAGTTTCTCCTCATGCCGGGCGATGAACACGTAGAATGCGACTATCACCAAAAACACGCCCGCCGCCGCCAGCGAGAGGGCATGGGCCAGGAAACCGACATACACCAGGATCGCCGCCAGGTAAATCGGGTGGCGCACCACGCCGAACACACCGTCGCGAATCACCGCTGGTTCCGCGCGTTCTTCGCCGAACACTGTCGACAGCCCGCGCCAGGCCAGGAGCCCGGCAAACAACTGTATCGCCGACCCGGCAATGGATCGCACCGCTGATGGGATCACATCACGCAGGATTACCGACTGGCGCAGGATAAACGAATCACCGATCCATACGGTCAGAAATATCAGCAGCAGGATCAACTGGCCGATGTCGCCCAGGCGATGCTCGCCCGCGAGGTCTTCGCGTTCTTCAAACCGACCGTGGTGATGCCCTCGTTTTTTCGCTTCTTGCTGCTCCGTCATTATCCATATCCGTTTGCTGCTAAAAAGTTGATTACGGTGCCACGAAGGATATCAGCCAATCCTCAAAGGCCGAAAATCCAGGCAGGCCCCCATAGATTGTGTACAGGTTATAGGTCGACCACGGGCAGGCATCCGGTATCGATCCCCACTGCGTCGTCGAGGCGATCTCCTCACCGGTTTGGGCATCGTAGAGGACGATAGTCATTGATTTGCGGTAGCGATCAATGGTGCCGGACGGCACGCCGGATTGATAGTAGTACTGGCAGGACTGAACCAGCGCGGATTCCTCGGTCGCACAGGCTGCCAACTGCGGTGGATGCTCCCGATCGGCTTTCCATTCGTCTGGAATATCACTGGCAAAACCGGAAGACTGCTGCATCACCAGCGGGTGTGGGCCTTCGCCGTCAGGGTCATAAGAACCCATGGTAGCTATTCCAACACCATCCCCGCAGATCGATTTTTCAACGAACGGTTCGATGGGGTCCGCCCAGATGAGTTCGATATCGGTGAGGTCAGCACCGCTGATAGCACTTCTCTCGAACATGGTACCGTCGAGCAGTGCGCCTGAGAGGTCGATACTATACATATCAGCCCCCAGGAAATTGGTATCAATCAACGATGAGCCGCTGAATGACGATAAAGTAATCGTTGACCCACTGAAATCGGTACCTGCCAGTGTGGATTGGCTCAGGTCAACACTTTCGAGCTGTGCCTCCTTCAGTGTGGTCTGGCTCAAATCAGCCGATTGTAGATTGACTCCATTCAACTGGACGCCATTGAGCGATATACCTGAGAGATTGGTCTGGCTGAGGTCTCCGCCATCGAATACGGCAGATTCCAGGTCTGTGCTGGTGAGGTCCAACCCTGACAGGTTTATTCCCGAAAGCGCAGCTTCGCTCAAGTCCGCATCGGACAGATTGGCTTCCCGCAGGTCGATGCTGTTGAGCCGCGCCCCGGTCAGGTCGGCACCGGCAAGGTTTACATCCAACGCCTGTGATTGGGTGTTGAACACGAAGATATCGTCGACGAAATCGTCTGATCCGAAGCTGAAAGCTATATACTGGCCCGATTCCGAGGCTGCATAGGTGGTCCAATACGTGTCGCTCATGAGGAATTGATTCACTTCCCCGGTATCGATGTGGTATATCGCAGCACGGTTGGCTGTATAGTTGTATAACAACAGCGTATCGTTGTCGAGCCACTCCAACGGGACGCCGCCACCCTGCTGTTCGTCAATCTGCGCTATGATCTCGAAAGAACCGGTATCCCAGATCACGACACTCTGGCTGATGGTATTTGCGGCCAGCCTATCGCTCTCAGGTGAGTAAACGATAGCCCCCCATTGTTCTGGCTCGCCGCCGGTTGATCCGAGGTCATCGCCGGAAATCAAATGTACATCCGCGCCGCTTTCGATATCCTGTATCTGGATGTCGGTGGTTTCTACCACCATTGCAAGGTGCGAATCGGTTATATCCCAACTGGCGTAACCGATATCGTCTGACAGACTGGTATAGTCCCACAGCGGTTCATCCGGGGAGTCTTTCCAGTCCCATACCCTGTAGCCTGTATCTGTCCTTACACCCAGGTAGCGGCTGTCGGGTGACCATATGCTCCATGGGAATTGATCCATCCCTGGAAATGACAGCGCAACCGGTTCAGCATCGGAGGCGCTGTCGATCAAGAGAACAGTGTCCTGAAACGACTGCAGCATAACTACATGCTGATTATCAGGTGCCCAATGAAAATACGTGAACGTGTAGGGATATTCGTCGCTTTCAACCGGGCCGTACGAGCGGATTTTACCATCCGCTGCATACCATATGGATATCCCTTCTTCGTTAATTCCGGCTATTCTGGTTGCATCGGGTGAACAACTCAGTGAAGAATACAGCGGAATGATTTCCTCACTCAGCATTTCGCCGGTGCTGATGTCCCACTGCCGGATCATGGTGCCGGGGCCACGTTCGTCGGTTTCATCGACCTCGCTGCCCGTCATCAGGATTTCAGCGCCGTCGGCGGAACTCCAACTCAGCATGTTTGTGCGGCCAACCTCCGACGACAGGACAAGTGACCCGCTGCCGAGTGTAATCTCGCGTAGATTAGCGCCTTGGAGGTTGGCACCATACAGCAGCGTTGAAGTCAGGTTCTGACCTTCGAGTATCGCTTTGCTGAGGTCGGCGTTACTCAGGTCTGTGCGAATCAGGGTCAGATCAGTGAGGTCCATGCCGGACAGGTTCGCACCGGTGAGGTTTGCACCGGTGAGGTTTGCCCTCGACAGCGTCCAGTCACGCAGGTCTTTCCCACTGAGATCAACGCCGCTGAGGTTCGCGGCGGCCATGTTTGCACCAGCCAGTTCAACGTCAGATAGATCGAGGCCGGATAGATCGGCTCCCGAGAGGTTCGCGCCCTGAAGTGATGCGCCTGCTAAGTTCCACCCGGTAAGGTCACGCCCTGCCAGATCGACATCGCCGAGATCGGCCCCGGACAGCGATACCCCATCGAGGACGGTCTTGAACAGGTTTGCGCCGTGCAGGTTCGCGCCGCTGAGGTTTGAATCGGTCAGGATCAGGTAGGAGAGATCGGCTTCGCTGAGATCGGCGCCCTGCAGTGATATCGCCCCCATGTCCAATCCGTCCGGGCCGCCGTAGTTGAGGTTCGCGCCGTTCAGATCGGCATCAGTCAGATCGGCTCCGGTCAGTTCTATATCACTCAGGTCCATGCCGCTCAGGTCGACTCCATCCATTTGTGCGCCCGTCAGGTCGGCCCCGGTCAGGGTCGTGTCTGTCAGGTCAAGCCCATTGAGGATAGCATTCTCCAGGTCGGCATCGCTCAGGTCAGTGCCGGTCAGAACTGCATCACTCAGATCGGCACCACTCAAATCCGCCCCGGTCAGAATGGCGTTTGTGAGATCGACTTCACTCAGATTTGCGTCAACCAGCAGGGCATTGGTCAGGTCTTTGTCGCTGAGATCTCGCCCGGAGAGATCGCGGCCCGTCAGGTCTGCGTCGGGTTCGTATTGTGTGCCGCAGGCCAGCCAGGCTAAAACCAGGGCCAAGTAATGCCCAAATAACATGTTTGCGATTCATGGGGTGCCTCCTGAAAGGGTAATGACAACAGCCGCTCTCCAACTCAGGTAGCATACACTGACTCATTTGAAGGGACAAAATCGCTGCCCAACCTGCTCGATTGGCCATTGAGTATTCTTCGACATTCCTGTAAGATGATAGCAGGGTTTTTCTTCTCTGAACGCACCTTTCCGCCCGGACAGGAGTGCCGCTATGAAAGTCTTTCCTTACCCGTTCGACAACCGCAAGATCAGCAAGAACGTTGACCAGTGGGTACCGCTGAAGGCCGGGGAGTCTTACATCGCCCTCCTCAATCCCTATCACCCGTTCTCGAAGGCCCATGGCATCCTGATCACCTCCCGGCGCGTGGTCGAATTCGAGAAGAGCACCATCGAACATGACCTGCTGTTGAACGATATCGGCCCGGTTATGGTCGAGGTCGAGATCGACGAGAACAATTACGCGGCGCTCACGTTGAAGATCAACGGCAGCAGCGGGACGCTCGAACAGCGTTTTACCGGCGACGAGTGGAACGCCCTGAATGAGTTTCTCGATTACCTGGGTAAGGCCGCCGGGAAATCCTACGATGCGGTGGTGAAGGCCGCACTCGAACCGCGCCGCCAGAAATTCCTGGAGACGGTCGATACACCGCTGGCGCAGATGTCGATGACTTCCACCGTCCCTCTGCATTCGGGCGAAACTTACCTCGTCTACCATGCCAACCGGATCGCCGCAGGGACGCTCGAATATGCGCTCACCAACAAGCGGCTTGTCGAGTACAACACCGTGACCGGGATCGCCTGGGAAGTGCCGCTCTCGGCTATAAAATCGTGCAACTATGGTGTGATGGGCTACCTACAGGTGTTCGATAAGGCCGGGAACAAACGCACGATGTTCGTGGAGAACGTCTATCACTATGAGGCCTTCCGCAGCCTGATCGACGATGCACGCCGGGGTCGGCTGGACAAAAAGGAGAAACCGGCCCGGACAGCCGCCGAACTGCCGCCGCTTCACTATCCGCTCGACCTGCTGATGGAATCACGCGGGTGGATGGAGGGATTCAAGTACGAGGTGTACGACGCCGAAAAGAAGCTCGCCTTCCTCGCCGAGTGCCGGGATAAACAGACAATGTATGTCGCACGCGGCGACGTGATCGTCGCGGTCATCCGCATGGTGAAAGATCAGGAACACTACCGCTTCGAAACCGCCGATGGGCAGCCTGCCGGTGAAATCAAGAAGTTGAAGGAAGGCTTCCTCTCACCGGAAAGCGTGATCATCCTGGATGGGCAGGGGGACTCTGTTGGTACGGTCGACAAGAAGCCGGGGGTCAAGGCGTGGGCAAGCCGGGCTTATTACCTGCTGTGGGGCGGCCAGCCTGCCCTCGAAATGCACTGCGAATTCCAGCACTTCCGCACCGGCTTCAAGATCGACAAGCTGCGTACCATCCCGGAGGAGATCGAGCAGATGTTGTTGAACTGCGCCTTTGTGCTGCGCCTGCTTGAGCCGGACATCATGGAAGACCCCATCCGGGGAGTCGTCAAAGACATCCGGGGCGATTTCAAGGATTCTGTCGACGGGCTGTTTTGATCGGGATACCGGTTACCATATTCCCGGAAACAGCCGATACCGCGTCTGCTGAGTGAATGCCTCGTAGCCTTCTAATTCTGCCCGAAGCGTTCGATCCTCAAGCGCCGTTCGCACGATGAACACAACAGTCGCCAGCACGCAGGGGATCAGCGCCCAATATGAGCCAAGCAGGAACCCGGTTGCGAGGTTATAGAAAATCGCTCCCACGTAGCCGGGGTGCCGCACGATCCGGTAAGGCCCGCCCGTATACACGGTCTGGTTTTCCTGTATCTGCACCGTTGTCGTGAAGTAAGCATTCGAATAGGTCGCCCAGAGAATCAGCACCCAGCCAAGCGCGAAGACCAGCGCCCCGCCGATATGCAGTCCCAGGCTCATCCCCGGCCCCCAGCCGTTCCGTAAGTCCAACGGCGCGACGATCCAGCCGATCATCCCCAGCAGCGACGCTATCGACAGCACCCAGCGATCCCACTTCTTCGCATAGGCCCGGATTCCCGTCGAACGTTCCGCCAGCAGCGCCGGGTTGGTCGGGAGGAGCAGCAAAACGTGGACGACCGCAGCGGCGGCCATCAATCCGATGAACGCCCAGCCCCACAACCAATCCCACCTGCCGCGAAGCAGCATCAGCAGCGCGGCGTAAAAGATAATTCCACCCACCGATTTGTAGATGTAGGATCGAACGCCCTTCTGGATTTCGGCTTCCGTCAGCACCGATTGTTTGCCTGTTGTCTCAGCCATAATGTTCCTCCCTCTACACAACCTTGAATGTTATTGTCACCTATCTGCCGGGCAGCCATCCCCACCCGGCGTGGGGACTGATCGAGTGATATACTTTCCAGGTATCAAATCCACGCAAACGGCTTCACCCGGTTGGAAAAATGTGTATCACTGGTTTATAGTGATGGTAGGCTGTACGATGTGGCGGTATAGTCTGATTGTTGCAAATGTTGTCAGATAACCTGTTGGTTTTAGGCCATCGTCAATTCCAAACTGAGATGGCTTTTCATCGGGAGTCCTTATTTTGGAGCAGCAGCGGCTGTTGCATAATCCAATACCGACCGTAGTAATCATTGTTGCTGTACTCTTCGGCTTATACCTTTCGAGCCTCTACAACTACCTCCTCTTCCACTCACTCGCCGAAATCGCCAGCGCAGTCATTGCTTGCAGTGTATTCGTCGTTGCCTGGAATTCAAAGCGCTACTTCGACAACAATTACCTGCTCTTCCTGGGGATATCGCTGCTCAGTGTGGCGCTGCTCGACCTGACCCACATGCTCGCCTATAAGGGCATGAATGTCTTCTCCGGCTACGATGCGAACCTGCCCACCCAGCTATGGATCGCTGCACGCGGCGTCCAGAGCCTTTCGCTGCTGATCAGCCCGCTGTTTCTACACCGCAAGATGAACGCCGGGCTGGTGTTCTCCGGGTATGCGCTGATCACGCTCATCCTGCTGGGGCTGACTTTCGGCGGCTGGTTTCCCGTCTGCTATGTTGAAGGGGTTGGGCTGACACCGTTTAAGGTGATCAGCGAATACGTCATCTCAGCGATTCTGCTGGCTTCGATGGGCCTGCTGATCCGGCTCCGCAAGGGGTTCGACCAGGGCACGCTGTGGTTGATGCTCGGCTCCATCGGGCTGACGGTTGTCGCCGAACTGCTCTTCACCTTTTACGTCAGTGTCTACGGGTGGCCTAATTTGCTGGGCCATCTTTTCAAGGTCGCCGCGTTCTACCTGATCTACCGCGCGCTGATCGACGTGGGTCTTGTCGAACCGTTCCGGCTTGCCTTCGGCCCCATCCAGCAGACACAGAAGAATCTACAGAAACACCGCGATCTCCTCGCCGAACTGGTCGCCGAGCGGACGGCGGAGCTGGTGCAGAGCAACGTCCAGCTCAAGCAGGAAATCCAGGAGCGCCAGCAGGCCGAAACCGCGCTCAAACAACGCGCTGCCGAACTGGAACTGATCAACCAGGTGTCCGGCCAGATTGCATCGATGCTGGATATCGACGAGATGCTCACCACCGCCGCGCAGTTGATCAGGGAGAGCTTTGATTACCAGCAAATCTGCATCTACATGATGGACGAAGAAAGCGGCTTACTGAATCTTAAGGCGAATGTTGGGATGTTTTCCGATCAATATCCCGCCGGTCACCAATTGAAGCCGGGTGAGGGAATGGTTGGATGGGTGGCACAGGAAGGAAAACGACTGATTGCCAACCGCGTGCATGGCGAGAAACACTATATGAGCCTGTTCGACAAAGACTTCAGCCAGGCCAAGCTCTGTGTCCCGATCCATGCCGCCAACCGGGTTCTCGGCGTGCTGGCAATCCAGAGCGAGCAGGAAGACGCCTTCGACGAGAATGATATCAGGCTCCTGGAAACACTCGCCGATCAATTGGCGATAGGCAGCCAGAATGCGCAGATGGTCAAGCAGTTGGAGTACTATTCGAGCGGGCTGGTACAGGCCGTCGCGGAGCGCACGGAGGAACTCCTCAGAAGCAAAGAGCGCACCGAAGCCGTCCTCTACTCCGTCGGCGAAGCGGTGATGACCATCTCTGCCGATGGGATCATCCAGCAGGTCAACCCGGCTTTCACCGAGCAGACCGGCTACTCCGGCGACGAGGTGGCGAAGCGGCATTACCGGCTGATCCTGCCGGACAGCACAGCCTCCCCGGATTTACTCAAACTGGCAGTCGTCGCCTGGCAGTCCCGCCAGCCCTGGCGCGGGGAGCTGGATGTCCGCCGGAAAAACGAGACGGTCTACGAGGCTGCGGTGACCATCACGCCGCTTCTGGGCAGCGGGGGGAAGATCGATGCCTTCGTGGGCAGCATGCGCGACATCTCGTACTTGAAAGAACTCGACCGGATGAAAGACGTTTTCCTCTCGACCGCCGCCCACGAGCTTCGCACGCCGCTGACGGCCCTGCGCGGTTTCAGCGAGATTCTGCTCACGCGGGAACTCGACGAGCGGCGGGCGCGGCGCTACCTGACCATGATCAACGACCAATCGACACTGCTTTCCCAGATCATTAACGATCTCCTCGATCTGTCCCGGTTGGAAGCAGGGTTTAACCTCGAGATAGAACGGCAGCCGGTTCATTTCTACGAACTGGCGCAGACGGCGCTTCAGCCCTTCAAAGAGGGGGCTGTCAAACATGCCTTCCGCAACAAGATACCCGAAGAGGCTCCCCCCGTCTGGGGGGATACCCTTCGGCTGAAGCAGTTGGTCACCAACCTGGTTTCGAATGCGGTGAAGTATTCGCCCGGTGGCGGCCTGGTGACGCTCAATGCGCGGACGATCAATGGCTTCCTGGAGGTCAGCGTCGAGGACGAAGGGATCGGCCTGCTGCCCGAACAAATGGCTCACCTGTTTGAGAAATTCTGGCGGGCCGATACGTCGAACACGGCAATCGGCGGCACGGGGTTGGGGCTGGCGATCTGCAAGCTGATCGTCGAAAGGCACGGTGGCAAAATCTGGGCCGAGAGCGAGTACGGGATCGGCAGTACATTTACTTTCACCGTGCCCTTTCCCAAATAGCGATCCCGCTACGAATCATCAACCGATTGTGTGGTACAATCCCCGCCGTTGATCCAGTTATCAATCTCAATTCAGGTGGTGGACGTGCAAAATCTACTGATTCAACTACCGGTCGGAATCGTTCTTTCCGGCCTGATCGCCTTCCTTGCCTACAAACGGAACTCTCTCTCGAAAAGCGGCGTGGCCGGTGCGATGCTCGTCGGCACGGCGATTTTTGGTTTCGGCGGCTGGGCCTGGGGCATGACCCTGATCGCCTTTTTTGTACTCAGCACGCTCCTTTCGCACTACAAAGAACGCGAGAAAGAGCATATCGCCGCCGAGAAATTCGACAAGGGCGGCACGCGTGATTTCGGGCAGGCGGCGGCCAACGGCGGGGCCGGGGCGCTGGCGGCACTGGCCTATATTTTCGTACCCGATCCGCTGATCCTCGCCGCCTTTGCCGGGATCATGGCGACCGTCAACGCTGATACCTGGGCGACCGAAATCGGCGTTTTGAGTACAAAACCTCCCCGCCTGATCACGAATTTCGAGCCGGTCGAACCCGGAACGTCGGGCGGCGTGACCTGGCTGGGTACGCTCGCCACAATCGGCGGGGCGATTGCCATCGGATTATCGCTGATTTTGTTCCTGGCCCTCGACGGGATTTTCGGTGGTGCCGGGTTCAGTGTGGCCGGGGGGGCGATTCTCTCGCTGCTCGCCGCTGCTGCGGTCGGTGGGCTGGCCGGGTCGCTGTTCGACAGCCTGCTGGGGGCCACCGTCCAATCGATCTATTTCTGCCCGACCTGTGAGAAGGAAACCGAGAAGCGGCTCCACACCTGCGGCACGCAGACGGATCACGCACGCGGGTGGCACTGGCTGAACAACGACCTCGTGAACTTCATCAGCTCGATTGTCGGCGGCCTGATCGCCGGGCTGGTGTTCTGGCTGATGTAGCTACTGCCCCTGCACCAGATCGACCATCGCCCGGATCGCGTCGACCGTCGCCTGCGGCTGATCCATCGGGATCATGTGGGAGCTGTTCGCCACGACGATATAGCGCCCGCCGGGAGAGGATTCGGCCAGCGTGCGCCAGATTCCCGCCCGGAAGGCTTCCCCGGCGAGGAAATCGGCTTCGGCTTTGCTGCCCGGATCGGGACGCTCGTCCGCGTAATCGGCATCGAGGGCAAAGACCGGGATACCGGCAGGGATGGCGAGGTCGGCTGCCGCCGCGCTTGCTTCGGCATAGGTCGCCTGCATATCGACGCCCGCATAATGCGAACGGCGGGTGGTGAGCGTCTTCAACACGAGGTCGGCCCCTTCCGGGTCGATCATGCGGTCGGCGTAATCCTCGTAATACTGGCGCGAGGCGGGCATCATCGCCGCTTCGACCAGCACGCGGCTCAATCCCAGCGCGATGGCGGGCCGCTGAATCGATGGCGGGAGCGGATTGTAATCGCCAAAAACGGCCTCGCCATTCTCGCCGAAAGTGTCCATCTCGATAGACACGATGCCCAGCACACGCGGCTCAGTGTAGCGGCTGAGGTAGAAATGGGCGGTCAGGCCGCTGCCGGAGAAGGCGACCAGGATCACTTCGTCTTCGCCCAGGGCGGTGAGCGCCGCGTGCAGATCGTCGGCAGACTGTGACATGCTGAGCGTCCCAGGGTAGGGGTCGCTCCAGCCGAACCCGGCGGGTTCGTAGGCATAGGTTCGGATAGTGTCGGACAGCTCTGACTGAACCACCCGCCACACACCCGATCCGCAGCCCAGGCAGGGGAGCAGCACAACCGCCGGGCCGTCGTTCTCCATGCCCATTGCTACCATGTGGATATTCCGCCCGCCGATGTCGACCAGCAGGCTGGTATCGGGGATGGTGTCGAAGGCGCCCGCGTCGAGGATGCTGGCGCGGACGGTGGTGAAGATCAGCAGGACGACGACGATCCCGGCAATGGTCCCGGCGATCCGTGCGCCGCGTCTGATACAGCCTCGTCGTTGATCTGGTTGTTGTTCCATTGATTATTCCGCTCCGGTTGCAGCACCCGATTCCAGACGCTATCAAAATCAGGCTCATCATACAGGATTCCGGTGATTGCTGAAAGTCGAGCCTGGATGGTGGGTGCAGGTAAAAAAACTATATCGATCTCCTGAATAATTCATAAAAATCCGCGCGGCAACTTGAAATATGATATATACTCGATACATCGAGTTGTGTTTGATTTAGTGTTAGTGGGTTAGTATGCTGGGACAAGTATCCATTTTGACTGGTAAACGTATACTGGTGATGGAAGATGACGACGACCTGGTGGAACTTTATCGTGAAGCGTTAGGACTTAGTGGTTATGAAGTCGATGGGGTCACCACCATCGGCGAGGCACGCCATCATCTCGAAAACAATCAATACGCAGTTTTCCTGTGCGACCTGTTCATTGGTAGAGAGCGCAGTATCGACCTGCTGCGTGAAGTCCTGCCGACTCTGAAAGAGACACAGATCGTGATGCTCACCGGGTCGGGGCAGGGGCAGATGGTGGCACAGGAGATCGGCATCGATTTCTTTTTAGCCAAACCGGTATCGTTACCGGAACTGCTTTCGCTGGTCGACCGGCTGGCGCGGTAGCGTCGGGCAAATCACCCAGAACCCGGATCGGTAATCAGGCAAAGAAAACCCCCGCAGGTCGATATGCGGGGGATGTTTCGAGTTGTGCGTGAATAATTTATGAAAACCGGGTTCTGACGTTCAAAAATGTAACATTTCGGTAATGTATAACATTCGACATTGGCTGATCTTTTATTGTATACTGAGACTAGCCGGACCGTTTGCACAGGGGGTTATAAACCCTTTGCAGAAAGAGAGGCCTCATGCTTTTCATTCCTAGAGAGGAGGGTCAGGGGCTGGTTGAGTATGCACTGGTTATACTGTTAGTGGCAATTGTCGTAGTCGTGCTGGTGACTGTATTAGGACCAGGCATAGGAGATATGTACAGCAACGTTATCAGCTTGATGTAAATCCTGACCCGAACAAGCAAGTAGATCGATTGAGCAGCCCCGCAAGGGGCTGTTCGCTTTTTACCCTTCAGTCCACTCACCGACCATCTCGACTTCCAGTTCCAGCGATATGCCAAACTGCGCCAGTACTTCACGGCGGGCCAGATCGACCAGTGCCCTGACATCGGCGGCAGTCGCGTCTTCGGCGTTGAGGAAGAAGTTGGCGTGCTTCTCGCTGATCTGCGCCCCGCCGATCCGTTTGCCTTTCAGCCCGGCGGCTTCGATCAACCGACCGGCATGATCGCCGGGGGGATTCATGAACATGCTGCCGATGGTCGCCCCCGGCGGCTGGGTGCGTTTGCGGCGCGCGTTGAATTCGGCGGCGCGGGCCTTGATCGCTTCCAGGTCGTCCTCCCGGAGGGCAAACTCGGCCCGGAGGATCACCACCGGGTGCGGTTCGCGTTTGAAGATCGACGAGCGGTATTCGTATTCGAGATCGCCGGTAGTGAGCCATGTGTCACCTTCGGGGGTGGCAGCCAGCACCCGGCTGACCGCTTTCGACATGTCGCTGCCGTGTGCACCCGCGTTGCCGATCACCGCGCCGCCGACCGTTCCCGGCACGCCGACTGCCCATTCCAGCCCGGACAGTCCACGCGTGATGCAGCGACGCACCAGCGGAATCGTCCCGACCCCCGAATCGGCGGTGATGGTTGTGCCGTCGAAGTCGATTTCACCCGTGCGGTTGGCGACGACGATTCCACGCACTCCCCGATCTGAGATCAGGATGTTGGAGCCGCCGCCGAGAACGAACAGGGGAACGTCATGCGCCCAGGCGATCCGGGCGGCGGTGCGCAGATCGTCGATAGTATCGGCGGCGATGAAGGCGTCGGCAGGCCCGCCGATGCGGGCCGAGGTGTGGCGGGCCAGCGGCTCGTCGATGAGCAGGCGGTCGGCGAAGGCGGATCGGAGATCGGCCAGTGCGTTGGGTGGGAGAGTCATAAAGTCTCACTTATATGTATCGCAACGATTCCTGGGGCTGAAGCCCCAGGCTACAAACTGAGCGTCGCAGTGTGGCCTTTCAGGTCACCTACGACCGAGCCAAAAAGCGGCTCGAACAATCGGAGCGGAGGCTGAAGCCTCCGTTTTTTCTGGAACAGGTCGCCGGAGGTGACGTATCGATATTAGCCGCAGAATTCATTCTGCGGAATGCCGAACTGGTATATCGAGCTACGAGGTTAATGATACCGGATCAGCCCTTGACCTGCCGCAGTTTCGCCAGGGCGCTCTCGACGGACTTGCGATCCTTACTGCCGAGATCGGGATCGGCGGCCCAGCGTTCGAAGTTGGGGATCAGCGAGACGAAATCGGGCAGGAGCGCGGTCGCCATACTGCGGATGGTATCGCACAGCACCCAGGTGGCGACAGGGTTATCGGGCGGCACGTTCCGGTCGAGGAAGTCGACGATCACCCCGGTATCGCCGCGCGCGATGATCCGATAGGCGAAGCTCACCGCCTTTTTGACCTCGGTTTCCTCGTGGTCGAGCAGCGGCTCGGTCATTTCGAGGCAGCGGGCGGCGTAGTCGGCGTGCTTCATCGGCAGACGCCCCACAGCAGTGACCCCCGCCCGGCGCACCCACATGTTTTCGTCGGCGAGCCAGGGTTCGAGCACAGCCAGCCATTGATCGGGTTTCTTACGGACGATCTGCTCAAGGGCGTCCATCGCCAGCCGGTCGGCGTCTTCCCAGGTGTAGCAGGTTTTACACATGTCGTACAATATCGGGATGATTTTCTCCGGGGCGGCGAGTTCCATCTTGCCGAGCGGGATCAGCGTGACGACCCGGCCCTCGCGCCCGTAGTCATCCCAGAGCAGGCGGGTCAGCGGGATGAAATCGTCGACCCGTTTTCCGGCGCTGCGGGCCAGTTCCTGCCCGATCTTCTTGAGTTCCGGCACCGGGATGCCGACCGTCTCCTGTTTGGCGCGTTCTTTGGCCTTGATCCCCGCGATGCTTTTCGGCTCGAATTGCAGCCACGCTTCGCGGAGCGCGTCGGCGGTGGGGCGGGGATTGGCGGGATCGTAGGCGGCGACAATCGCGGCGATTTGTTCCTTTAGATCGATCATTGGGTTTCATTTCTACTATTGCATGGAAAGCTGATGGTGTTTATACAATTTGGTTCAAAACCCCCTCTAATCTCGCACTGCTCGATTTTCTCCCCCTTGCAAGGGGGAGACGACGAACCGAAGGTTTGGCTGAGGGGGTTCAATCCACCGATTTTCTATAGCAAACTCATCAGCCACAGCGCGAGCGCCGAGAGCAGCGGCACCGTCAGGTTGTCGAGTCCGGCGGGGGTGACTCCTTCGGCGAGCGCGGCCACCAGCGAAGCGACCAGCGCCATGATCGCCGCCATGCCGATCCCGATTGCGGCGCTGTTGGGACTCATCGACGAGGCGGGGAGCAGCCAGAGCGTCAGGAAAACCGAGACGAGGCTGAACAGAAACATCGCCACCGAACCTTCCCAGGTGCGTGTCGATTTGAGGACGGCATAGGTCGATTTACCGAACTTCCTGCCGATAATGCTCGCCATGCCATCGCCCCAGGTCATCGCCATGACTGCGGCGGCGGCCAGCGGGACGCGGTCGATCTGGCCTTCGGTGCGCCAGAACAGCGCAAACAGGATCGTGATCGAGATAGCGAAGTAGACCGTGCCGGGGGAGCTGTCTTCACTGTCCATCTGCTCGAAGGTGGTGCGGCGGTAGAAAATATAGTTGAGCACGATGAAGGTGGCAAAGGGGATGATCCCGAAGTACCAGTGATCGAAGAAGTAGAGAATGCCCCACAGCCACATCCCCGCGCCGATGTGGACGATCTTGCGGGTGAAGTGCTGCGGCCACTTGAGTTGTTTGCCGGTTGCCTCCACAATAAAGAGCAGGCCAAACGCATAGACATAGGATGTGATCAGCCCGATGATATCGCCTTGAGTCATGGTAGTCTCCGCACGTTGTGCTGGAATAAATGGATCAATGTTGTGATTATGGTGGTATGATACCAGTGATCGAGAAAAAAGGAATAATGCGGTTGATAACCATCAGTGTGAAAGGGGTCACACTTTATGCTGTATCCAATATCGAATTACTATCGACAGGTCACCGATCTGTCGGGGATGTGGGAAATACGCTTCGACCCGGACGACGAGGGTCGTGAGGCAGGCTGGGCCGCCGGCTTCGAAGGCGGTCAGCCGATAGCCGTTCCGGCAAGCTGGAACGAGCAGTTCGCCGCCGCCCACGACTATACCGGCGCGGCGTGGGTTCAACTGCAATTCGACCGCCCCTGGGGCTGGGCCGATCAGCGCTGCTACCTGCGCTTCGACGCGGTCAGCTACCGCGCCGAAGTCTGGCTCAACGGCGTGGCGATGGGCGAGCACGTCGGCGGCTATCTGCCCTTCGAGTTCGACGTGATGCACTACCTCGCCCCGGTCGACAACATGCTGGTCGTCCGGGTGGAAGGATCGCCGGATGGGGGCGGAGCCTGCGGCATCCAGCGCCCGACGATGATCTATACCCGGCCACACGGATCGATCCGCAGCCTGGCCGTGCAGACCGGGATCGACGGCCCGACCGGGCTGGTGCGCGCCGTCATGGAGCGAACGGCAGGCGAGCCGGTGACCGCCCGCTTTGTGCTGCGCGGTTTCGATATCGAACTGGTCGAGCAGGCCCGATCCGACGAGCAGCTCACCGAGGTGAATTTCAGCGTGCCCGACGCGGAACTATGGGCACCGGGCGCGCCGAACCGCTATCAACTCGATGTCGACCTTCTCGGCGACGAGGGGATATTCGATCAATACACGCTGCCGGTCGGAATCCGGTCGGCGGCGGTCGATGGGGATCAACTGCTGCTGAACGGCGAGCCGGTCGTGCTGCGCGGCTTCGGCTACCGCGACGATTTCCCGGTGACCGGCGAGGGGGTGACCCCGGCGGCGATCATCAGGGATTTCGAATGGATGCAGCGGCTGGGGGCGAACGCGCTGCGAACGGCAGGGCATCCCTGCTCGGAGGAGGCGATCCGGCTGGCCGACCGGCTGGGGCTGATGGTGGTGGTCGAAGCGCCTGCGCTGCCCGATTCCGGCAACCCGGGGGCGGAGCGCAGGCGGGAAGAATCGGCGCAGGTTGTCTGCCAGATGATCGAGCGCGATAAGAATCACCCGTCGGTGATCGCCTGGTGCGTGGCGAACGACCCGGTGGATCGGGCGGGGACGAAGGCGCTGGTCGACATGGCGAAGGAACTCGACCCGGCCCGCCCGGTGGCGATAGCCAGCCGCCGGGCGGCGGCGGATTCATTCGAGTTTTGCGACATCGCCTGCCTGACGGTCGACGCGGGGCAAGGCGGTGCCGACTTACCGGCGGCGGTCGGGGCGGTCGGCAGGCCGGTGATGATCGACGCGGCAGGTGCGGAAGCGGTCGCCGGGCTGCACGCCGATCCGCCGGAGCCACTGAGCGAGGAACAGCAGGCCGATCTGCTGCTCGATGCCATCGAGGTGATGGAGTCGATCCCGGCGGTGGTGGGGCAGTTCATCGGGATGCTGTGCGATACTCGGGGGGATCGGTCGGGCGCACTGACGCGGGATCGCAGACCGAAGCTGGCGGCGTGGCGCGTCGGGGAGCGGTGGAGAGATAAAGGATGACGGTGGCTGATGAAATACATAAAGACGGCCAGTTTCCGGTACTGATTGATAACAGGGAACGGGCTGTCGAGGCGTTGGATTCGGGCGATCCGCTCCATATCAAATATGCGCTTGCCCAGATAACCTATTTTGAGCGTGATTGGCAGTGGTTTCAGGATCAATGCCTCCGGTTCTTGCATCATGAGGATCATCAGGTGAGGGCTTTAGCTGCCGGTAAACTTGGCGATATCGCTATTATTCACAAGCAGAGTGAGCAAAAAGTGATCGATGCTTTGGAAGTACTGCTGCACGATCCTGTACCTGAAGTCGCTGTTTCTGCGGAAGAGTCTATTGGTTCAATTCGGCATTATGTCCCCAGCCTTCGGGAGAACCGGTTCAAGCGGCTGTGGGTAAAGATCGTGCGCAGATCGGGATAGACAGTCTCGTTATCAAGATGAATAACTGACTTTACAAGGTTGCACAACCAATGATCATAGAGTGTGAGAATTACACAATCACAAGTATGGATGAAAACTGGGCTGAACCACTCGATATCAACAACGACAATGTCGATGTTTTCGTTGAAATGAACAACGGTGATCGGTATGTGGCGACATTCTTCACACTCGAAAACATCAAATCTATAATGGACAAAGATCGGCAAACAAGCGAGTGCAACAGCGGACAGTATTTCTGGGCGTCTGACATGATAATCGTTGAAAAGATCACACCGGAGATTGTTCAATCAACGGTGGAATCTTTGATATCGGACGGGGAATTCGAGCGGGCTTTCTCCGGGCCATTCAGGGATTAACCATATGCTCGACCAAATGATCGCAACAACCTGGGGTGATCGGCACATCGACCCGGCGCTGTTTTACAAGATCGTGCTGGTGCTGCTGATCGTGTTGGGGCTGGGGCTGTTGTTTTGAGGCGGGGACATTGGCAGGGGGCCGGGTTTATGCCGGGGAATATACGACCGGTGGGCACCTGGCCTGATCAGAGATTGTTACTGGCCGACCGCGCTCTACGACCTGGAAAAGGCCCTGTTCGAATAAGCACCGCTCGTTTCTGAACCATTCGGGATGACGGGATTTATACCGGCCCCGATGGTATAATGCCCCCCATGCCTGAAATCATCCTCATTTCCGGGATCATGATTTTTGCCAGCTTCACCCAGAGCGTCGCCGGGTTTGGATTGGCGCTGGTTGCGATGCCGCTGCTGGTCAACCTGATCGGGCTGGAGGTCGCCGCGCCGTTCATCGCGGTGATCAGCCTGTTCATCCAGATTCCGGTGCTGATCCGCTACCGCAAAGACCTCGACCTGCGCTCGACCGGTCGGCTCACCGCCGCGATGATGCTGGCGATCCCGATCGGCGTGATCGGGCTGAAGCGGCTCGACGAGAACATCATGCTGGGCATCCTGGGGATCGTCGTGACCGGCTACGCGATCTACGCGCTGGTCACGCCCCGGCTGCCGGAATTGAAATCGCCGAACTGGGCCTACCCGTTTGGATTTGTCGGCGGGCTGCTGAGCGGGGCCTACAGCACCGGCGGGCCACCGCTGGTGATCTACGGAAACTTCAGCCGCTGGGAGCCGGGGGAGTTCAAGGCCAATTTGCAGGCGACTTTCACGCTGACCGCCTTCGTGCAGATCGCGTCGCACGGGCTGTTCGGGAACCTGACGCCGGTCATGTGGCGCAGCCTGCTGTTCGCGCTGCCGGGCGTGGCGATCGGGGTGGTGCTGGGCCTGAGCCTTGACCGGCACATCGACCCGGCGCTGTTCCGAAAGATCGTGCTGGTGCTGCTGATCGTGCTGGGGCTGAGCCTGTTGTTTTGAGGGGGTAGAGATCAGTGAATAATGAATCGACAGGCATCACGGTTGAATAATCAAAAAGGGGAGTGTATTGAAGGCGAGCATCGGAATAGCCGAAATTGCAGCCTTGAACCAATTCAGTTCATGCGAGACTTTGTTGGCAAAGACACTCAAAACAACCTGATAGGCCACCATGATACTTAGCCATGGATAGCCATGAATACCAAACATTAGCCGAATGCCTATATACCCGATTGCTGTCAGCACATATACTGACGATATCAGAGACGCATAGGTAAAAAAGAGAGAAGAGAAAGCACCATTCCCGCCCAATCCCCGTGCAACGATTTGCGCAACTCCTGCCGTAAAACCTGCCTCAATGAGACCAATAATGACAAATAGTAGTGGAAGCACAAGTAATGGAAGAAGCATTATCAATGATGGCTGAGGTTCTGTATTGAAGCCTTCAAAGAGAAGAAATTCCAGCATTATTGCTATTGAGGAGATAGAGAAGCTAATGGCGATCCAGCCTATCGATGTCTTGAGCCACGATCTGTCATCGATCAGGGATAGTAAGCACCTATAGCTTCTCAGGGATGGAATGAGCGAATAGCCCCAGGCGTGGATCGTATTGACGAAGAAGTTGCCGTTCTGTGATTGCGTTGCCTTCATTGTGATAGTGTCCTTCAAAGGTTTTGCCCGACCTGCGAATAATCGTAGCAGCGACATATAACCTGCGCAACTCCCTCCAACTTGACGATCCCCGCAAATCGGCGTAGAGTGGGCGTCGATACCAACGCAGCGGAGTCAAGATGGCTAAAGAAAACATCCTCGTGATCGACTACGGCACGCAGAGCGTCCGCGTGCAGA
>JAFGOY010000074.1 GCA_016926255.1 Anaerolineae bacterium
AAATCAGCGTACAATACCACGCGATTCTGTTCCCTCTCCCTTGAGGGGGAGGGACAGGGAGGGGGTGAAAACACTGCGGTTTCTTACCTTGCTATTTTGTAAATGTGCAACAGCGCCGGGATGGATAAGTAAACTTCCTTTCGCGCCCTCTGCGGTTAGCCCTCCCCTCACACCTTCACCCACCTACCCCCCGCCTCACTCGACTCGATCACCTTATGCACGAACCGCACGCCGAGCAGCCCGTCCAGCGAATTGGGGAACGTCATCGCCAGCGGATCGACCTCGACCCCCGCCCGCCGCGCCGCGATTGCTTCCGCCGCGTCCGAGTAGATGTTCGCAAACCCCGACGGGAATCCCTCCGGGTGCCCGGCGACGATCCGGCTTGCCCGCGCCGCCAGCGGCAGCGTCCCCGGCCCGTTTGGTGTCCGGGTCTGCGCTGGCGCGTCGATTGGCTTGAATTCCAGCACCTGCGGAATCTCCTGCATCCATTCCAGGCTGCCCTTCGTCCCGCTGACTCGAATCCGCAGGCAGTTCTCGACTCCCGCCGCCGCCTGAGTCACCCAGAAAATCCCCCGCGCCCCGTTCTCGAAGCGCAGCAGCGCCCCCGCGTAATCGTCGACCAACCGCCCCGGCACAATCGCCCCGACCTCCGCCGCGACTTCCGATACATCCAGCCCGGTGATATACCGCACCAGGTTGTGCGCATGCGTCCCAATATCCCCCATCACCAGCGATGGTCCGCCCTTGACCGGGTCGTAGCGCCACGGCAGATCGCCGGATGGGTCAGGATCGTTCTCGTCGGCCTTGCCCCCCTGCACATATTCAACCTGCACCAGCCGGATCGTCCCCACCTGCCCGCTCTCGACCATCGCTCTGGCCTGACGCACCATCGGGTAGCCGGTGTAGTTGTGAGTCAGGCAGAAAATCAACCCGCTGTTGAGCACCTTCTGATGCAGCGCCTCGGCATTTTCGAGCGTGTTGGTCATCGGCTTGTCGCAGATCACGTCGAAGCCGTGTTTCAGTGCCACGACCGAGTATTGATAGTGGCTGTCGTTCGGCGTCATGATCGCCACCACGTCCGCGCCATCCTTCCGCGCGGCTTCCTGCTCGATCATCTCGACCGGGTCGCCGAATACCCGGTCAGCCGACAGTCCCAGCTCGATCCCCGCCCGGATCGCCCGTTCCGGGTTCGACGACACCACCCCGGCAACCAGTTCATAGCGGTCGTCCAGCCGCGCCGCCCGCCGGTGCATCTCCCCGATGAACGATCCCGGCCCGCCGCCGATCACCGCCAGCCGCAGCCTGCGCCCCAGCATCGAAAGAACCGGATTCAATCCCATGACAGCCTCCTCTGATAGAAGTTCAACGTGCTTCCCTATGTTCTCACAGTGCACTGTCTCTGTAAAGCCCCGACGCTGACCTTCACACTCAAACTTACCAATCACTGATCGTAAAAATATCTGTGGATCGATTCCCCCATCCGCTCCCGTCAAACGCCGATATTGCAGATGAACGGCGCTATTAGCGGGCCTGATCCTCACATCGTTACTTTATCGTAATATAGTTTTCATAAATTTTTGACTTGCAAAACCCGATCTCGTGGTAGATTGATTGTATGGTTGCATTCCGGCTTGGAGGTTACTATGAAATCGGACTACGTGCTGATCGTCGACGACGATCAGGATGCGAGGGAGATTCTCAGCGTTTTTGTTAGAAGTATGAAGTACGCCTATAAAACCGCTTCCGAAGGTGCTTCTGCCCTCAAGCAGATACAGAGCGATGTCCCTTCGCTGATTCTCCTCGACCTGATGATGCCGGTCATGGACGGCTTCGCCGTGTTGACCAGACTCCGCAGCGATCCCCGAACCAGGCACATTCCCGTCATTGTCGTCACTGCCTGTTCCCAGGATCAGATCAATATGCTCAAGCTGCCCGGAGTCAAGGATGTGGTTCAAAAGGGTAAACTGGCCACCCTCAGGAACTTGATTCCGCAGTACCTTCAGACGGAACTCAAGCCTCCCGAACCGCTGCCGGTCAAGGATAAGCCTGCCAGTATCATTCACATGAACTGAGGTTCATGCGGTTTTCCTTGGCTCTTTCAGGAGAAATTTCCCGGATGGAGCGTTTCGCCGCTGGCGAAATGCCCATCTTTTTAGCGAACTGAATCCCCCAGCCACTCCCACAGCCGACTCAAATTCAAGCCCACCGGCCTCTGATCACAAAAAACATCTGTGATATCTGTTCAATCTGTGGATCGAATCCTCAGTGAGTTTCGCTGAAAGTGAAACTGCAAACAACTACCTGCTATAAGTAGCTGCCTAACGCTTCGAATCGACTCGCCAGGGGTCTAACTCGCGCGGCGAACTCGCCGTATCGGGTAGATACGTCACCCGGATTGTCTCGCTGCCCTCGAAATGGCTCGCATCGTAATAATAGACCTGCCACCCACCGATCTGTTCCTCGTGGATCGGCTCCTCGCCCGCCGTCTCCACGATCTCCGTCCCGCGTGGGAACGCCACCGCGACGATCACCTGCTTGTACACCCCCGGAAGCTGCGCCCCCAGTGCCAGTTCGCGCATTGCCGGGTCAGTCTCGTCGACTGTGACATAGGGTGAGCGCTGCGCCAGCACGTCGATCCCGTATCCCTTCAACAGTTCCTCCCGCTCGACCGTGTACAGCCCGTAGAAATTCGTCGAATCGTGACCCGGCCCAAGTGGGTATTCCCCCGTCAGGATTTCCCCGCCGATTGCCCGCACGTCCTCCACCGCTGCCTGATCGGGCACCAGCGGCCCGGCCACGTTGACCACCTCGCTGGAGTCGTCCGGCGCGGGGAAGATCAGCGTTACGAACCGCACCCGGTCATCCCCGTAGATCGACCAGATGTTGGTATAGCGCGGCAGAAAATCGGGATCGAGCTGCTTCCGTTCGTTCGAGCGGACGATCAGCCCGGTTACCAGCAGCGCGATCAGTAGAGCAACCGCCAGCCCGGCCATCGCCAGCGTCGACCGCCGCATGCTGAAGAAGCGTGTCTTGTTTTGTTCGGATTCTTTGCTGCCCATGCGTTCCGCCTCAATCCACCAGTGTTAGCCCATCGCCCCCGTATGCCCCGAAAATCCCGTCGCCGAGTTTCAACGTCGAATCGTCGATACCGATCCCCTCCAGGTCGACACTCAGCGAACACAGTTCCACCGAGTCTTGATACACCGTCAAACCCGAATCGTCCAACGTCACCCGGATTGTCGTATCGCCGTCATCCGGCCAATTGAATTGGCAGGCCAGATTATAATCCTTTTTATAACGCACTACCGATCCATATTCAGCCAGTTTTTCCTCCGTCAGGAACCCCCAGGATTCGTCGTATGCAGCACCGTCTTTATTGGAACGGGCGATGTATAGATACTCGTCAACCAGTTCCATTTCATTGATGCGCTCCCCGAAAATATTGTAATCGCCGGTTGCAGAGTATAGGGGATATAACCTGCACGAGTATGGTTCGACTCCACATATCCTGGGATATCGGGGATGCGAGAACACTCTTTGGACGAGTTCCCAGGAATCGTCATTGAAACTGTATTGGTGCAGTTCTGCATACGGCCACACACCCGCATACATATACCCGGCATACAGTTGAAGAGTTTGTACTTCTCTCCAGGTTTTAGGCAGGCCCGTCGGTACCGATATGTTTGGTGTCATCTCCCTGTAGTCCACACCGCCATCATAAATCCTGACTTCCCCCGATGGAAAATGTCCGGCGTATATAAGCCCTTGGCCGTTCAGCATAGCATATATCTGGGCACCCCAACCCTTATCATCATGAAGTTGCCTGATGACACCATCCTTATACCGGTATCTATCGCCGCGATTTAAGTTGAACAGCAGTTGGCCTTCATAATATCCAAATGAATAGGGAAATTGATTATCCTCATAATTCATTTCATGTTTTTCACAGGCATCGAGATCGATTGGTGCCGGGTCATCGTATTCCCAATCACAGATATATAAAGCCTGCTCATCTCTTGAATAGATATGCATCCGCCCATTGATGTAGTACACGACGATGGTAAAACCTTCCGGATTGTCCAGTATGGAGTTCCCATCATATACAATGTCCTGCAATCCAATTTCCAGTTCTTTGTTGTTTAGCGGGATTACGTAATCTGTAGGTATTGTCGTACTGTAATCACTCCAACTACCATCTGCCTCCAGCTTCTTCATCGCGAAATCTGGAAGTGTCTGCAAGTCGATTGCTATCAAATCACCGTCGATATTCAACAGTCTGAGCTTCGTTGTATCAGGAAACGGTCTGCTCAACACCTCAAAAGTACCGTCCCGGTCCGTCTCGATAAATACATTCAAATTCCGGTGATTGACACGGTTTGAAGTACTGTATACCTCCGGGAACCCCGCTCCCATCACCACATTCCCCGCGCCATCCTCGATGGTAAACAGCGTCCCCACTGGCTGCCCGATGTCCTTTCCAACCTCCAGCTCCAGTTCAATATCTATAGACACTGCCTCAGATGAATCAGGCGGCGCGTTGCAGCCGGACAAAAAGAGTATCGCAGCTGGCAAAACTGCCAGTTTTTTCATGAGACGCATTCGCTTTGCTCCCCATCGTTTCGACATAGATCCGGCTAGGCCAACGTCAGCCTACCGTTCCTTGCACCAGCGGATCGGCCCCCAGTCGAGGCGCTGTCCCTGGTTGAAGATCACGTTGACCTCGCGCTTGGTCAGCCCGAACGCTTCCCCGGTTCGCGCAAACGCCGTCAGCTTCGTATTGCTGCCCTCGTAGCAGACCTCATCCTCAGGTGGAAGCTGTAAGCGCAGGTTCTCGTAGACCTCGCGCTGCTCCGCCTCCGGCATCGTGACCACCGGATTCGTTAACACGATCAGCAGCCCGTAGCTGGCGATCACCACTGCCCACAATACAATTATCTTTCGCCGTTCGGTCATAATGATTCCCGGAATATCTGTGAAATCTGTGTCATCTGTGGATCGTCCCCTCGCTCCAAGCTCTGACGCCACCGCCCACGCTCAAATCTCCGATCCCAATCAGCGTAATTAGCGGACTGAATCCTCCCATCCGCATCCCCGCCCGACTCAAGTTACAACGCCAGCAGACTCAAGCAGACATAAATCTGTGGATCGAATCCTGCTCCAATCTTCGATGCCAGCCCTCGCGCTCAAATCTCCGATCCCAATCAGCGTAATTCGCGTAATTAGCGGACTGAATCCCCACCCCACGCCCGAAACAACGTCAGCCACTCACTCACCAATATCGTCTCGGCGCGCCGACGCGGATCGATCCCCGCCTCGGTTAACCACCGGACAGTCGATTCTTTGTCCCGGTGCAGTCCTGCCGCCAGGCTGTTTTTGACCTGCTTCCGCGACTGGCTGAATCCCGCCCGCACCATCCTGAAAAATCGCACCGTCTCGTCGGGCGGCAGCGGCGGCCCATCCTTATGCGGCACGATCTTCACCACCGCCGACTGCACCGACGGGCGTGGATAGAACGACCCGGCTTTCAGCGCCGCCGCGATCGTCGCCTTCCCGAAATACTGGACGCTCACCGCCAGCAAACTCATCTCCGGCGGCTTTGCCGTGATCCGATCCGCGACCTCCCGCTGGACGGTCACCGCCAGCAAACCCGGCGGATAGTCCCCCTCAAGGAGATAGCGCAGCACCGCCGACGTGATGTAGTACGGCAGATTGGCGACCACCTTGTAGCAATTTGCATCGTCGCCCATCAGTTCGCCGATATCCATTTCGAGGATGTCCGCCTCGACGATCTCCACCTGCGGGCTGTGTTTGTATCGCTCGCGCAGATAATCGAGCATCCGCCCGTCGATCTCCAGCGCGACCGTCCGCCGGGCATGGATCGCAAGGCGGTCGGTGAGCGCACCGAGGCCCGCGCCGATCTCCAGGATCGCGTCGTCCGGCTCAACTGCCGCCGCCTCGATCAGGCGGTCGAGCGCCCCTTCGGAGATCATGAAGTTCTGACCCAGGCTCTTTTTCGGCTCGATGTCGAGATGCTTTAATAGTTCGGTGATACTCATAGCCCCGATTGTACCGCGTGTGGGGGAAATGCCAATCGGAGGGTCGTCCCCCTCCCCCACAGAAGACAAGTGGGTTGGCCCGGTTTCTGATCCGAGTCTTACAATTCATGCCCCACCTGCCCCATATCTGCCCCCTCTTAGGGGGAAGTGGACGACCGTAGGTCGGACGTAGGGGGTAAGCACAGCTATTCAAGAATCAGACCCACACGATTCATGCCCCACCTGCCCTTTTTGCTTTTTCCCTGCGCCCTTTGCCTGATTTAAGGTTGACCTCCCCATCAACCGAAAACGGTTGCCTACTCCGGCAGCACCCACACCATCTCATCCGGCGATGGCACCGGCAGCAGCAGGTACACGTCGACCCAGTTGTGCCACAGCACCAGATCGTCGTCGCCATACCCCAGGTCGATCCGCATCCCCTTGACCGCTCCCCCGACGTCGAGCGCCTGCCCCGGCCCGTAGCCATCGATGTACATATGCGTGAAGAACGGGATCACACGTGGATCGGTCGCCACGACGCCCTTTGCCAGCGGGACGCCGGTTGGAGTCAGCCCGAAGAACGGATCGCCCGGCTCCTTGTAGTCGGCGGTCGAAGGGCTGTACGATGTCGCCAGCACGCGAATATGCCGCCAGTAGGTGAACGTCCCGTCCGGCGTCTCGACCTCCTGCAGCACGATCTGCGTGCCATACCCGATGATTTCCGGTTGGGGCCGCTCAACCATCCACTCGCCGACCACCGAGCGGCTGACCTCTTTGCCATCCTCATAGCGGACACTGATCTGCGTTTCCAGCGTGCCGTCTCGACCTTCCTGCATGGTGCTCCGCTCGTCGAGTTCCAGGTCGTCGTTGGCGACGTAGATCGTATCGAACGGGATCGGCTCCTGCTCGGTGACAATCTCCTCGCCGACCCTCACCAATCGCACGCTCATCCCGGCGGCCAGCGGCACCTCGACCGGTGGCAGCACGTAGTCGTCGTTGACCGGCGCGAGGCCCAGTTCGTCGAGAAGATCGCCCACCGTTTCCCCGCGTGTCCGTATTCGCCATTCGAGGCTGTCAGCGCGGACGGTGGCCGGGATCGACGGCTCAATCGTCACCTCGATTTCCCCGCCAACGAGATCGAGCAGCGAAGTCGACAGCGGCGGGTCGATCCGGTCGGCCTCGTAGAACACGTACCCGGCAGCCGAGAGCGCCTCGCCGAGCGTCGGCTCAAGCGTATCGAATGACACCTGAGTTGGGTTTCCATCGCGTGAAAGCTGGTTGACGATCACCGTCACCGGGCGGGTGATCCTGATTTCGCGGGGGAGGATGCCGCCGCCCTGAACTCGCGCCGCCCGCGTCACGACGATAGTGTCGCCGTCGTTGAGCGATATCCGCAGGTCAGCGAGCATCGCCGCCGGATCGGATTCGCGGGTGTAGCCGGTGATCGTCTGCCCGCCGACATGGACGACGACCGGCTGCTGGTAAGCCACCTCGATCACCATGTCGCGCTCGATGGGCGTCTCGACCGGCGGATCGACGAAGACGGTATCGGCCAGCCGGACTCCCGCCGCCTGCACCACCCCGCCGACCGTCTGGCGGTGCGTGCTGAACGACACGGGCGCATCGTTGGCGATCACCGTCACCGGGATGGCGGTCGCGCGGTAGGCAATGATCCCCCCGGAGATGAGCGCAATGGCGAGCAGCCACGGCCAGAATCGTACCGGCTCGCGCTTTGTCGATTTGTGGTGTTTTGGCTTGCGATTGGGCCGGTAAACACTCGTTGGTCTGGTTCCCGGTAACGGTAAACGTCGATCAGACATGCATGGTATCCAATAAAAAAGACAGCTCAGAAACAGTGGAGAGGACCAGGTTGACCTGCGGCACCCGGACGATTCGCCTTATGGCTGCTTCCTCTCGGACCTGACCCGGTTCGACGGCGTCCGCCGCGCAGGACCCGGCCCTCTCCACTGCACCCAAGCTGCCCGCCCGGCCTGATTGATCGGGATTGGAGTGATGGTTGTGCTGGTTGGGTTTAGAGTCTATCGTTGGGGCGATGGCTTGTCAATCGACCGGCGGAGGGAGTTAAAATCCGTAACCATTGGTACTGTCCCTTCGCTGGCACTTCACGTTTAATATATAATGTCTCCCTGAATACTGATCACACGATGGGGGTATGCGATGAATTCGTCTTCAATTTTCCTGATCTTACTGGCGGGGCTGCTCGGCCTGCTGCTGGTTGTGAATCTTGTCCTTGCGATTACGGTGATCCTCAAAATGCGTGGGCGCGGGGAGGCAGCAACGATGAAGTACAGCTGGAACCGTCCCTTTATTCGCGGCTGGAAACACCCCGACCTGCGCGCTCTTATGGTCGGCTGGACTCTTGCCCTCATCCTGGTCAGTGTTGTCTTCTGCGTTCTGATGGTTGCGATCCTGACGATGTAGCCGCGTTGACTGTAGTCGGCTAAAGACATAGCCCCGGCATCGGGGCTTTATGTGTTAACTCGGCTACCTTGTCGAGCCGACATTTGAGATAATCATCTCATGAAGTATCTCAACGCATTACCCCGGATATCCGGCCAGCGCATCGCGATACGCGTGAAGCCAGCCGCCGAGCGCGCACTCCGGGCCGGTCACCCGTGGCTGTTCGATCAGGCAATCCGCGAGCAAAGTCGCGAGGGTCAGCCCGGCGACCTGGCGGTGGTGTTCGACAGTAAGCGGCGCTTTCTGGCGATTGGGCTGTATGATCCGCACTCTCCCATCCGGGTCAAAGTGCTGCAGCACCATCAACCGGCTGCCATTGACTCCAACTGGTTTGCCGGTCGTCTGCAAGCCGCAGCGGATATTCGCCAACCGCTGACAAGACAGCAAACCAGCGGTTATCGACTGGTTCACGGCGAGAACGAAGGGCTGCCCGGTCTGGTTGTCGACCGCTACGCGGAGACATTGGTAATCAAGCTGTATACCGCCGCCTGGCTGCCTCACCTGCAGCACGTCATCCTGGGATTGCAGGCAGTGCAGCCCTTTGATCGGCTGGTGCTGCGCGTCAGCCGTAACGCTGAAGCGATCACCGCCCGGCATGGCCTTACCGATGGCTGCATCCTGATCGGTGATGATCTTCACGAACCTGTGATCTTCCAGGAAAATGGGCTGCGCTTCGCTGCCGATGTCGTCCACGGGCACAAGACCGGGTTCTTCTTCGATCAGCGCGAGAACCGGGCGCGAGTCCGCACCCTTTCGGCAGGACGGCGGGTGCTCGACGTGTTCGCTTACAGCGGGGGGTTCTCAGTTTATGCCGCAGCCGGGGGAGCCGAATCTGTTCTGAGCCTGGACACCAGCGCCGTGGCATTAGAAGCCGCAAAAGCCAACTTTTTGCTCAACCCGACCGGTACTCAGCATAAAACCCTGGCCGGTGATGCGTTCGACTGTTTCGAACAATTCCAGGCAGCCGGGCAAACGTTTGATATGGTGATCCTCGATCCGCCGGCGTTCGCCAAAAGCGCCGCAGAAACCGGGCGGGCGCTGGCAGCCTACGCCCGTCTGACCCGCCATGCGCTTCATGTGCTGGAACCGGGTGGCCGATTCGTGATGGCGTCGTGCTCCAGCCGGGTAACCCCTGACGATTTTTTCAGCACGGTTGCCCAAGCCGCCGCCGATGCCGGTCGATCACTCACCGAGGTGACGCAAACGGGCCACGCGCTGGATCACCCGGTTGGCTTCCCGGAGGGAGAGTACCTGAAGTGCCTCTTCGCCACTGCTCGCTGATCCTGTCGGGTGTGGTGCTGGGGCCGGTCAGTCCTCGCCCATATAGAGGAAAAGCCCCGACATCGGGGCTTTTTGTGTGAACGGGGCAGGATACGATCCGAGAACCAATTGATTAAGAGTATATTTCTTCTAGATAGAAATAGTCCTATTTGCCAATTTTGCCCTAATATAGATTTGCCACTACTGTGGGATCGAGGGCCAACTGTTTGGGCCTTCTCGACTAATTGATACAGGATTATCTTTAACAAAGATTACTAAACAGTGCTACAATTTTTTCGGTATGAATTCGTTTTTGGTTCTACAGTTCATCGATGAATATCCTCTGGAAATTCGCGCTGGGATCCATTGATAAAATATCCCAAATGAAATTCAACGTCACATTCATGCTGACATCGATACAGTGACAACAGTCTTCGGGTGCATGAAATGGGAGTGAATTAGTCTGTGCGCGTTGCCAAACAACTCCAAAGTGCGACTCACCTGTATAGACAAGTTCGGGGATTGCTCCACTTCCACGATACATTCCACAGCTTTGTAGTGCAAGGCCATCTGAGGTGGCCTCGAGCACTGTGCGCAATCTTCGAGAAAGGCAGTACTTAAAATAGTCACGGGGGCAGAGTTTTGGAGACTCCATAATGCATCGCTTCGGTGTAAAAATATAATACTTGGGAGGGTCTGCAAGTGCCTTGACATCCTCTAGTATCCCTGAGAGCCTCTCCAGATCCGTGGCTATCCAAGCCTCTCCTAAATCATGGTAAACGGGGCGAAAAGATACACTATCGACCCCAATTTCCTTAAGGATTTGCGCTGCTGGGATTATCTCACTCATATTGTTGGGAAGTATGAGGAAGGTTGTTGATATTAATGGCCGTCTCTCTCCAGGACGTGAGTGCTGCCGTTGTGCAACAATCGCGCGAATTTGGTCAAATGTTTCGGACAGAAGATTTGAACCAGGTTTTGGTCGGTGAATACGTAAGCGAGTTTGGTTGGAGCTTGCGTTTACGCTCCAACGTATGTGATCAACATACTCAAACATGAATTCTGAGAGTTCGTTGTCGAGCAAATCGCCATTGGTAATGACACAAAATTTCATGCCGTGCTTATGGGGTAGAGGCAGAATATTTCTGATTTCTGGATGGGTCAGAGGCTCTCCTCCGCCGCAGAAACGAATCGTGCGAGTCCCTAATTGGCCAAGTTCACCAATAAGACGCTCAAGTAGTTGCGCTTCAGCTATTTCACCACGATATCCCGCTTTCTGGTAAGGTCTGGAGAAACAGAAGGTACAACACGCATTGCAGATTTGAGTAATGTCGATGTCAACACGGATTGGTGAGTCAAATATTGGAAGTTCGGTATTCGAACGAGATCGTGCCGAGCGGATAGCTTCTATATGATCCGAGACAGACTCAGGAAAGAAATCACCATCGTGAGCTGGAACCCAACCGAGAAATTCCCCACTAGCTGATTCCGCAATTAGGGCATTCCACTGACCATATGTTTCGAAGACGTCACTGCCAGAAATGATCCGTTGTTTTTCTATTTTTAGTTGAGAGGAATTTCTAGCCATTGTTCCAAATTGATCTTATCAAGAAAATTGCAACCTTTACTCCTTAGTGAATCTAAGGCATTTGAACAAGCATCTTGAAAGTCCGCAGTATCAATTTGTTCTCCTAAATCAGCTAAACTTTCGCTGACCTTTATATACAAACGGCAGATTTTGATAGTTGCGAGGCTTGCCCAATCTTGGGTCTTCTCTCTTGCAGAACGAAGCAGATCTCGCGATTGCATTAAATAGATTCGTTTTTCTTCATCTGTCATTTTGAGGATACTTGCAAGTATATATTGACTATACGCATCACAATAAAGCCCTGCAATTTCACCATAATAAGTTCTCTCGTTGCCAACATGAGCGCGCCTAGAGTCTTCCAACAGTTTGTCCACTCGTATAATGTTGTGCACTCCGCTTTTCCAAAGTGCTATACGGAGAAAAGCGTTTGCCGCCCAGAATCTGCCAGCATGGTGAATCTCATTCCCTTTTCCTAAATTTCCATGCTTATAATACAGATACCCTGCAGTCTCCAGATCATCTTCGGCGGCAAATAGAGAGCGGATAGGAACTCCTTCATATACCTGCCTCGATACATTTATCATTGCCCGGATCGTTAGTGCGTTCGCATAGAGAATACCATTTACTATTCCATGCTCTATGTTTGAATAATGATTCAGGGCATTGTCGTCATCTGAGTGATAATCCAATACATTACTAATACATGCTAGTGCTAAGTCGAACTTGAGTTGCCGTAGTCCTCCGACGGCCATTGTCGTATAATATGCTCCTTGAACACTTTCCAAACGCTGCTGGCTATATGTATTCAGTGTCACATCAGCTTGAATTCTGTCAAGTGTCGGTTTTAGTACAACAGCCTCAAAACTCTGATATTCGTCCCACATCTCTGTCTTATCATAAATGCTTCCCGACATAAGAACATAGTTAATAAACAGATCAATATGCTGGGTGAAATCTATTTTGTCATCAATCCCTCGCAAGATTCTCAGATCATCCAGAGCTGATTGATGTTGCCCCGATCTCCTCTTGCTGTCAGCCGATAGCACCAAAATTCCGAACCTTTTCTCTAGGGAGCCTTGGTTTAAAATAACATTACCTAGTTCCTCACTGTTTCCTATGTTGTTGCGTGACGGCTCCCGCTCTATATGATCCATATATTTATAGATAAATTCTGCCAACTTTCGTTCTCCAGTTTCTTCTTGTGCTGAAAAGTCTATACACTCACTCATATAATCCCGCAGTGATTCTGGAGTTTCGCATTCATCCAACAGCACCAAAATTACAGTTAAGTTGAATTGGCTTCCTTTTCTTCTTCGGTTGAGTGCATTTAGAAAGTTTTTGGATTCTTTCCCTGACAAGTCCCCTTTCTTGTTAACGGAGTTATTCGACAAAAACACAACAACAATTTCAGCGAACTGGATGTCTTCAAATGGTGGCTGCAAACATTTAATTTCTACGCCTTTTATCCAGTTTTTGTGATCATCCTTCAGTTTGTTAATCAGAAACGACACATGCTCCTGATCTTTTTTACTTGCACAATAAAAGAAAACCTGTGAACTCATTTACCCAATCTCCACTTCGTGTATTAGATAAATGAACCATGAGTGTGTTGCGTTTGCGAGTTACGCCGGAAACTCAAGTTAGGTTCATGCTCTGTCACATAATTCAATGACGGCAAATAATCAGAGATATTTTGTTTCTTTAATAAGCCTAATTCTTTGGCTAACTCCAACACCCCTGGCTCGTCTATCGTGGTGAGAACCGCTATTGCATCAGAGCCCAGTGTGTTACACAGAGGCACTATAAGTTCGCTTTTTAACCGCGATCCGTGTGATACTTTCTCATTGTTGTAGGTAAATATTTTCTTTATCATCAAATCTTCTTTCACTAAACGCCGCCATGATTCGAATTTTGGATCACCCAAGGGCAAAGTGTTCGCAAACTCTCTTGTCATTACAAAGTTGGTAATTGTATCTTTAAAAAATGTGTCAAATTTAGTTCGGAATGGCTCAATGGCCCTTGTTTCCGCAAAAGCATAGTTTAGCTCAAGAAGTCGTTTTTGGATTTCTGGGAGGTCGATTTTAATGCACAAGTAATTGGCTATATTTGGGGGTATGAAATCGGGACTGAGATCAAGAGCTATTATTGCCCAGAGAGGATCCTCGATAAAGCCAGTGATCATATCTGCTAGTAGTACAACTCTTCCTTCCTCGGAAAGGTTTGCATAGGTTTTTGATATTATTCCTTCCAGATCACTTAGTATGTCTGATGGCAGGTTTTTGCCGCTCTTATTGAAATATCTAGGAATATCCTTAGCCTGATCAAAAAGTCCCTTCTCAGCATTGTGGGCAAATGGCCACCGATTAAGATCGTGAGCCCATGAAAGCCAAACTACCTTATCGTGGTTAACACTATTATTAAAAGCGTTCCTTAACTGTGCAAGGAGAGCTGCCGTCCAAGCCACTCTTCTTATATGATAATAGCGAGAGAACACCAACGGGCGAAGGTCTGACTCTGTACACAACGTAGTGACAAAGCCAGTAATCCTGTAGAGTCTTGTGGCGAGTTTCTCCAAACCAACAGGAGGTAGCAATACTCCTAAGTCATCGTTGTGCGATTTATCGATATTCACTTTTAATCCCAAATCCAAGCATAGTAAAGCAATTCAAACAGAATATACTGAGTTGCTCATCTGTTTGCCGGTGAGAAGCGATCTTTCGAACGCCAAAAATCTTGGTGCTCTGAATCCGAAAATCGTCTCATGTCTGTACTTGTCCCCCATTTCTTGCCATCAGGCAGGATTGTTTGGCCATTGCAGCTAATATCCTGCAATAGCGATTCATTCAAATTAGCATTGCTGAGTGTTGCGTCTTCCAGGTTAGCATGTTCCAGCTTTGCCCCTTTTAGGTCTGCATGAGTCAAGTTAGCTCCTCGTAGGTCAGTCCATTGCAGGTTTGCACATGTCAGATTTGCCCTGCTTAGATTTGCTCCTTGTAGATCGGCCTGATACAACATAGAGGCCTGTAAGTTGGCCCGCGTCAGGCGAGCATTCTGGAGGTTAGCATTGCAAAAGTTCACTTCTAATAGATTGCCCATATCAAAGTTTGCCCCTTTTAGATTGGCTCCTTCCAAGTATGCCCCTTGCAATGTCCCATCAAATAGCCATTCGAGATCTCGTAGCATATCTACGGCAGATGCTGTCACGTGTCTCGATTGGCTATTCAACTCCCTAATCAGGCGCTCTTTTAGTTTTGCTTCTTCATACCGCTCATCGCGACGGCGATTCATTTTGTCGATAATCAATACTGTCACGGCTATACTTACAAGTTCAGTACCCAAATTGGCCCATAGGTTCTGATAGAAATCTTTGAAGCTAAGACTGTTGAATAGCTTAACCACAAAAATGACCACCGAAGTGCCTAGACACACATATCCTACACTGCGAGCACTCAATAGCTCGTCAAGCATTTTTCTAGTCACTGTCTCTATCTCCCAAACTAGGTATCAAAACTGCCGCTGAACATAGTAGAATTCACAGTGTGACATAAATCGCTTCACAATAGCTGGTTTTTCGCACAAGCCATAAAAACCTTTAATCAATAAGCTCAAAATCAGGATAGTATACTGTCTATTTCGCTGGCCATGGTTTCTAAAAAAGTATCATGTTATCTTGAAGTTAGCATAATTGTGATCATGGGGTAACTTGTTAGCGAGCTGTCCCCAGACCCGCCGGAAGGCGAAAATCTCGTTATGAATATGAATACTAACTACCCCCGAAATTAGTATAGTGCAAAAACCGTGCTTGGTGAAGTTGGTGCGGTTTCAATATTTCAGCATATCAATACTTAGTGGCCGGGGCGCGGCTCGCGAGCAGCGCGTGGACGTGAGGAACCCCGCAGCGCAGCAGCTCCCAACCCTGCACTATTTCATTATATGTCCAACTCTGCGGAAAAGAGAAACGATGTTCCCCCATCGACATGGCCCACAGCGGCAGGTATCGTCTGATAGGAAAAAGGGCCTGTCGTCGGGCATTCAGTCCTCGGTCCGCAACGTCAAATCCGCCAGCCGACTCAACTGCGCCTGCAATGACGGGTACAAATGCCGGTAGACCTCTTCATACAGGCGGCTGTATATCTCATACCTCTCGCCATCCGGCGCGAAGAAACGCTCCTCGTGGTGAACCATCGCTCCAGCCGTCTGCGGCACGTCGGGATACCACCCGGCGGCGTACCCGGCCAGGATTCCCGCGCCGAGCGCGGTCGCTTCGCGCGTGCGGGTGCGGTAGACCGGCTTGCCCGTCACGTCGGCGATGATCTGGCACCACAGGTCGCTTCGCGCCCCCCCACCCACCGCCACATACCGGTCGATTTTCCGGTTCAGCGCCTCCTCGATCCCCGATAAATGCAGCCGCTGCTCGAAGGCGATCCCCTCCAGTATCGCCCGGTACATATGCGCCCGTTGATGTGTCCCCCGCCACCCGACCATGATCCCGCTGGCCCCGGCATCCCAGTAGGGATTCATCGCGCTGTTCCAGTACGGCACCAGCAGCAGCCCCTCCGATCCGGGGGCGATCTCGCTCGCCGCTTCTTCCATCACCGCTTCTATCGACCGCCCTGCCCCGGCCTGCTGATCGATGAAATTCTCGACGAACCATTTGATCGTGTAGCCGCCGCTCAGCAGCACCGTTTCGAGCAGATAGGTGCCCGGCACCCCGCCATACATCGTCCGGAAGGCGCGGCTGGTGACGTACTCCTCGGAAAAAGCCCCGCCGATGGTCGACGTGCCCAGGCTGAGATACGACTCCCCCGGATGCGTGATGTTGATCCCCAGCCCCGCCGATTGGCCGTCGCCCAGCCCGGCGGCGACCGGCGTTCCGGGCGGCAGGCCGCAGCATTCCGCCGCTTCAGGCGTGATCTGCCCGATCACCTCGCCGGGCCGGAAAGCCGCCGGGAGATGATCGGCGGTCAGCCCCAGCCCGTCGAGGATTTCCGCCGACCATTGATTCTGGCCCATGTCGAACAACCCCATCGGGTCCGCCGATCCCCAGCCGGTGTGCAGATCGCCGGTCAGTCTGTGGACGAGATACGCCTGCACGTCGGCGAATTTGTCGGTGCGCTCGAACAGGTCAGGCTCGTTCTCTTTCAGCCAGGCCATCTTGCTGACCGTCAGGTTCCCCGACAGCACCTTGCCGGTGATCTGGTGGAAGCGTTCCGCGCCATACTGCCGTTCGAGATCGGGCAGCAGCAGCCGGGCGCGTTCGTCCATCCACACGATCGCGTTCCGAAGCGGCTGCCCCCGCTCGTCGAGCGGCACGAACGTTTCCCGCTGGTGGGAGATCGAGATCGCTGCAACGCGCGCCGCATCGACGGTGGATACCGCGCCACTGATCGCTTCGCAGGCAGCCTGCCACCACGAGTCGGCGGGCTGCTCGTGCCATGTCGGGCGCGGGCGCAGCAGGGGAATTTCGGCGCGGCCTTCTGCGATCAGCCTGCCATCCGCCGACCAGAGGATCGCCTTGCATTCACTCGTGCTGCTGTCGATGCCGATCACAAGGTCTTTGTTCATGGGAATCCCTCAAAGAGAATAGATTTCTCTGAAATCACTCTGGCGCTCATGGAGCATAAGGAAGGATTACTGATATAGTAGTGTATCTGCTGTACTTTTGACCAGCGGCAAAAATAAATGCGCCCTTGTTGGCATCAACAGGAGACAGGCATGGCTGACAGGTATGTAATCAGAATCTGGTTCGAATGGGGAGGAGCATGCCTCTGGCCTGATGAAGAGGTAGACAAAGCGAGATTTGGTTATCCCATCGATCCAGATCGATTGCCCCTGACGGAAACAACAAAGGCGAAGGCCATCGAGCTGGGGCGCTGGCACGATACTCGACTCAACTGGAGCATCCCAACCGCCCCATTTCTCTGGAAACAGGCGGAGTGTGAGCGCTTCAACCGGGAATATCAGGAATTCCTGGCCGCACTCATCTCCGAACTGGGTGACGACTTTGAGATTATCGACGCGCAGGAAGTGATACAGGAAGACCCCGATCTCGCCAAATGGCTCGACGACCCTGATGCCTACTGGGGCAGGCGAAGAGTCAAAAGAGCTACTGAGTCAGTGCCTGCACGGATTCGGCTATATCACAAGGTGAAAGAGAAGATCGAGGAATGGCTGAAAGGGGATGAATGAACGACATTTCAACCGGCTTCTGAGATGGCGTTGCATTCCTGATCCCAGGGATTGCGCTGGCGACCGGCAAACAAGTAAGCCCTGAAATTGCTTCAGGGCTTTTCTGTGTGGGTCTTGCAAGCGGTACTGCCATTAAGGTGTATCGGGGCACGCTTCTTATTTCACGATCGAAGCATACACAAAACGAAAGTGCCCGGTGATCCGGCCTATCGACGATCCATCGTCTTTCAACAAATACTTTTGCTCGATTTCTTCGTTGTTCAGGTGCTCGATCACTTTCAGCCCGCGCTGCGCCAGAAACGAATCGATCTCGCCTTCGGCGATGGAGAATACCAGCGCCTCCTGTGCATGATGCTCCTGCATCGTCTGCTCGAATTTTCGCACACCATAATAGTCGTCGATCTCCTCTTCTGAGACCGAGATCGTATAGTCGAAGGCTATCGTGCTGCCGGGAGCCGCAGTGCGGCTGACGAATTCCAGGGTGGCATCGACGGATTCCGCATCGAGATAGTAGCTGACGCCTTCCCAGATGAACAGTGTTTTTTTGCCGTTCTCGTAACCTGCTTTTCCCAGCGCATCGCCCAGGGATTCCTGGTTGAAGTTGATTGGCACGAATGTAACCTGCTCCGGGATGTCGATCCGCGCTTTTTTGAGGCACTTCTTTTTTCTGTCCTGGGTCGGCGCGGCATCCAGTTCGAAAATCCGCGTACCCTGGTTCAACTCTGCGAAACGATACGCCCTTGTGTCATAGCCTGCGCCGAGGAACACAATTTGAGGCGTCTGGTTGTTCAGGGCGTCCACGAAAAGCCCGTCGAAATAGGCCGTTCTGGCGATCATGAATTCGGTCAATCCCGGCAGGATTCCATTCAATCTATTTTTAGCGTTTTCTCTTGCCCATTCGAAATTCAGGAAGAATCTAAAATAAGGGGGTAAAAAATAGCCTGCCAGGTCGTCTGGCCCAAATACCTCATCGTTGAACTCTTTGCTGGCAATAGCTCTTCGCAGTGCGGCGAATAAGGCTGTTTCGGAAGGTTTCTGGTCTATACCTCTGTCCGGCATATTTCGATCCTTTCGCTGTTTGTTTGAACGTATCCATTTTGAAGTTCAACAGGTACCGGTTGATGAATCACCCTGCTATTTATCCCAGGGATTGCGCTGGCGACCGGCGACAAGTGGATGCTGATCCTTGCGGCCATCGACGAAGACAGCCACCCATTCCGCCAATCGACGTCCCAACCGTCGGCAGCCCTCGATCTGTTTCTCCTCGCGGGGTTCACCGGCCTGGGTGACTCCATAGTGCATGGTGAACTGGTGACCGGAGTAATCGGTCACGCCGAAGACAAGGAATCCGAAGTTCAGCATGATGGTCATCAATGCCTGACAGGTCAGCTCCGCGCCGCCGCCCCATCCGCCCTGCGAACTGAACGCACAGCCGATCTTGCCGTCGATCTTCTGCCAGTCGGTATCGACAAAACTTTCCCAGAAACGTTTCATTTCCGATGAGACTGTGCCTAAATAGGTGGGTGAACCCAGCGCCAGGCCATCGCACCAGTGGATGTCGTCGCGGCTGGCTTCGTCGATGGATTTGACCCGGATGTCGATGTCGGGGACCTCGGCGGCACCTTCGGCGATGTACTTTGCCATCTTACCGGTATTGCCGTCTTCGCTGTGATACAGAATCAGGACCTTGCCCATGACTGCTCCTCTCCGGTGATGATGAGCAATTATATATGAGATTCTACAGTAGACTGAAACAGAGCTTACACAGGGATACAAAAATGAAGCGTTCGACTATCTCAGGCTGGCGGTGGGGATCGTTGATGCGGATGGGCTTGTCTGGGAAGGCTATTACGGGACGCTCGACGAGAGCCGCCCGCCTGCGTGACGAAGGGCTGCGCCTCACCGCCACCGATTGATGGAATGAGTATCAGCACATCGCAAAAAAACCCCCGGTACCGGGGGTTTTATGCTGTCCGGGCAGGACGTAATCATCAACTCACCCGCTCGTCAGGATAACGATTCCTGACGGTTGCCAATGCCACAAGTGCCACCTTGATTGCATTCTCTACCGCCTGCTGATAATGGGAGTCAAAGGTGTCCAGGCGTCAATTGGCGATGCCCGCACAAATCGCGCCTGCCCAGTAGCCAAGCCCACCCAGAAAGTGAAGCAGGAAACTCGATTCCATCTCCATGTTTTCGATACGTTGACTATCGACGCCCGGTTCGTATTCAGAAAAGATTCTATCCAGGTCTGGAGCGCTGGGCTTCACTCGACTGACGTCACGGCCCTGAGGTGAGAAAAACCCGCTGGCTGAGACTGTCAAACCGCGTTTGGCCGGAACGCCAAGTTCTGCCGCGGCCTCCACTAACGCGTCGGCCAGAATCGGTTCAGCCCTGGCGACATAAGGGTGGATTTTCCCGACAAATCGAGAGTTTTCGCTCATCGAACGATCGACAACAAGGGCCAGTTCCCGTTCGAGCCGCTTGCAGACGTCATCGGCATAGGGTGACTCGTAATACAGACCTGTATTATCCATGCCAATCGCATAAGAGGTGATGATCGAGGTGCCCAGCTTCGTCGATGCCTGCAGCGCCCCTGACGTTCCCACCCGCAGGACATGCAGCCGGGGGAAATCGGCTTTACGGGTTCGTGTCTCAAAGTCGATTTCGTTAAGTGCAACCAGTTCATTCACAACGATCTCAAGAGAAGGTGTTCCGATCCCGGAAGTCGCCGCGGTAGTTCTCACTGGTGAAATGATCGTTGCCTGTTCGCCTGTGACTTCAGAGATTCCGGTGATGGTAACCAGCCCCCGATGCTCGTGCTCAAATTCAAGATCGCGCAGGAATGTCGAACCTATAAATTCAGCGCGTCCGGGGTCTCCCACTAACAGGATGTTGGGGGCAATATTCTCCGGTTTGACCTGGAGATGGTATATGCGTCCCTCCCCGTCAATCGGTAAATCCGATGCGGTGAATGGGACATCCGGGGACGGCCTGGCAGGATGGCCTGTATTGATTTGTTCCGAATCCATCTGATCGTTCATGAGAAAGAAACCTCTTTCCTTTGCATACAACTGACTTCATATAGCGCAAATGTCTGCTTGGAGAGTATTCGGATGGGTATCGAAACCGGGTTCTGATAACGATTTTACGGGTGTCGAAGGGTGTAATCGCCTCGATCAGTATATAACGAAAAGCCGCGCCCGGTGAAATCGGTACGTTCTGGGGAGTGTCCAATGTCATGGGCTGCCGAATTCCCCTACCCGGCGATTATCTCGTTGATAGTCTCCCTGAGCAGTTCGGCTTCCTGCCGGTTAAGCTCACGCCCGAAGCGGACGGCTTTGCCCTGGCAGTGAAACCATAAAGTGGTGTAAGTCCATACGCGGGAATTACGTGTTTTCACAAATGTCAGACGTTGTCGATAGGTGTCCAATTTCTCCGCCCACGAGGGAATATCGACGTAGACGGCTCGGATGTGCTCCCGGTTGTAATCGGCCTTTCGCTTCCAGGGATCGGCGATGAACTGGATGGTCATCACCTCCGGGCCGATGGTGATCCGCTCTTCACCCCAGGCACGCCACAATCCCATCCGAAGCACTACCCAGGCCGCCCAGAGAACGACGATCAGATATGGCAGTATCACCACCACTCCAATCAGCGGAGACCCGTTCGCCGCCCGTGCTTCCCGGATATACGACAGCATGCCTGATACCCCCGCTGGGATGAAAAGACCTGTCAGAACAATGAATAGCAGCACAAAGGAGACCGGGCCAGAGCCGCCCACTTTCCGGATGGCAGGAATCTTAATGACGGTTTCTTCGTCATACCGCCATATCTGCACGCGCGACTCTACCGTAACGTCGATGGGCCTGAACATCGGGGACTCCCTGCTGTCCGGTGAGCGGATGCTCCATCTGTCCAGTATAAACGAAAAAGCCGCGCTTGGTGAAATCGGTGCGGCTCTGATGATCGGCGATGGTGTTGTGCCGGTCTTTTGCATGCCAGCGATGGCCTCCAGACTGACGAAGAACCGGTGGAACGTGTGATATAATATAATCAGAAGGAGGGGCTTAGCCCTTCGTTAGTCTTAGGGCCTTGCCTTGGCACATCAGGCACACCGCTTTGTCACTTTAAGTAACCTCAAACTCAGCTTTTCTCTCGTATCCAAAGATTATGGCAGACGTATGAAGGCACCTCGCAAAGGGTACGGGTCTTCAAAAAATTGGAGAATCTATTGATACCACAAACCTGGTGAATACGAGAACTGGCATCCCCCGCTTCCGGGTGAATTTTAAGCGGCCCGTTTTGTGGCTTTATGTAGAGAAAACGAAGCTTCTACTCGACAGCTCTGTATACTGGGACGTGGGAAATGAAAACCATTCTGAAGGGTCTCGGTCTACTTACCATACTGCTTTTCAGCGCAGTACCCAACAGCAATGTTCATGGTGACGATCTCCCCCCTGCCATGCCGGACTTCAAGTTCACCCACCTGTCCCTTGAAGATGGGCTGTCCCAAACGACAGTAATTTCCATCCTTCAGGACAGCCGTGGATTTATGTGGTTTGGTACGCAAGATGGCCTCAACCGGTACGACGGCTACAGCTTTGTGGTGTACCGTAATGATCCCAGCGACCCCAACAGCCTGGGCGACAACCGGATCAGAGCTATCGTAGAAGATTCGTCAGGAATTCTCTGGATTGGCTCTGAAGCAGGAGGGTTGAACAAATATGACCCAGATACAGATACCTTTACCCGCTACAGGCATGATCCTGATGACCCGAACAGCCTGAAAAATAACAGGGTTTGGAACATCTGGCAGGACGAGGCCGGTTCCTTATGGCTGTACATGGATGAAGGTTGGTTGACCCAATTTGACCCCCAGAGTGAAACCTTCACCCATTATCAGTTCGTCCCACCTGAGCTATCTAACCTCGCCACCGGGCAAAATATCAAGGCAATTTACCAGGACAAAGCAGGCATCATTTGGCTGAGCAATGACGTAGATGGTCTGGTCAGCTTTAACCTGGAAACGGGTCAGTATACCTATTTCCTTCATGATCCTGAGGATGCCACCACAATCGGCACCGGTGAAGTTCTGAATGTATATGAGGATAGAGCCGGTAATCTGTGGATTTCCACCGAAGGGGGCGGGCTTAATCTGCTGGATCGTGAAAGCGGGCAATTTACACACTTTCAGTATGACCCTGATGATCCGTACAGCATCAGCGATAATACTTCCCGCCAGGTTCACCAGGATCGCACGGGTACTTATTGGGTGGCTACCGCCAGCGGGTTGAACCTGTTCGATCCGGGAACCGGACAGTTCATTCGCTACCAGGAAGACCCGACCAATCCTTATGCTTTAACTGACGACAATATTGATACCATCTATGAAGACCGCGGGGGTGTCCTCTGGTTTGGAACCAATGGCGGGGGCCTCAACAAACTTGATCTGGGGTCAATACAGTTCACTCATTACAGAAACCTGCCAGACAATCCTAACAGCTTGAGCACCAGTTACATCTATTCCATCTATGAAGATGAAGACGGTATCTTGTGGGTGGGCGGTGATGATGGCGCGCTAAACCGCTTTGACCGGGCCAACAATCAGGTGACCCGCTACGAACCGGATGCAGACAATCCCTACGCCCTTAACGAAAGCTGGTCTGTCAGCGCAATTTATGAAGATAGTACCGGCACGTTCTGGGTTGGAACATTTGGCGGTGGGTTGCACACATTTGACCGGAAAACGGAGCGATTTCAACGTTATCTTCACGACCCGGAAGACCCGACCAGCATAGCCAGTGACATCATCCTGGCAATTTACGAAGACAGCGCCGGTACCTTATGGATTGGTATGGATGGGGGCGGACTCAGCCGCTTTGACTGCCAAACCGGGGCGTTTCATAACTACATGCCCGATCCCGATGATCCGAACAACCTTCGTCCCGGTACTGTCAGAGGAATATATGAAGATCAATTCGGGTTTTTATGGCTAACCAGCTGGATAGAGGGGCTGACCCGCTTTGATCCAAAGACAGAGCAGTTTGTGAACTACCGGCATGACCCCGATAACCCGCAGAGTCTGAGCAGAGGCGAGGTGTATGTCGTTCATGAAGATCGGGAGGGCACCCTGTGGGTAGGCACGGGCAGTGGACTGGATAAATTTGACCGCGAGACTGAAACCTTTAGCCATTACACGGAAAAAGATGGCCTGCCCAACAGCGTCATTTACACCATCATGGAGGATAATTCCGGCAATTTGTGGGTTTCAACCAACAAAGGTGTATCCAAATTCGATCCCCACGCCAAAACGTTCCACAACTACGATGTTTTTGATGGCCTGCAAAGTGACGAGTTCAATCAATGTGCCTTTTTTCAAAGCGACAGCGGGGAGATGTTCTTTGGTGGTATTAACGGTCTGAACGCATTCTACCCTGAGCAGATCACCGGCAACCCCTATCGCCCTCCGGTAGTCCTGACCGACTTTCAACTTTTCAACCAATCCCTCGCTGTCGGTGAAGATTCTATTCTGCAAAGGCCCATCTGGGACACGGAACATATTACTCTGAACCACGATCAGGAAGTCTTTTCTATCGCGTTTGCTGCACTCAGCTATGCAGCCCCCGAAGAGAACCAATATCGGTACAAACTGGAAGGGTTTGACGATGCCTGGAATGAGGTGGATGCCAGACGCCGCTTTGCCACCTATACCAGCTTACCACCGGGTGATTATATCTTTCGCGTGCAGGCAGCAAATGAAGACGGCGTCTGGAACGAAGAAGGGGTGTCGCTGCTCATTACCATCACGCCGCCCTGGTGGCAAACGTGGTGGTTCAGAAGTGTGGCCGGACTGACGATAGTGGGGCTGCTCGCTGCCGGATACAGCTACCGCGTGAGGAGCATGCGCAGGCGAACCGTGGAGCTTGAGACGCAAGTGACCGAGCGAACGCACGAATTACAAATCGCCAAAGAGCAGGCAGAGGCAGCCAGCCAGGCTAAAAGTGTTTTCTTAGCGCATATGAGCCACGAACTTCGCACACCCTTGACCGTGATTCTACTCTATGCAGAATTACTCAAAACCAGGAAAGATATGGCTGATTCTGCACGCGCTTACGGTGGTACCATCTATCGCAGCGGAAAACATTTGTTGACCCTGATTGAAAATGTACTGGACCTGGCAAAAATCGAGGCAGGAAGGACAACTCTTCGCCCTACAGAGTTTGACCTATTTGCATTATTAGATGACCTGGAGGATATGTTTTTGCTAACTACGCAGTCCAAGGGCCTGCGACTAAAGTTTGATAATGAGCAGGGTCTTCCAAAACAAGTGCGCGCAGATGTCTTTAAGCTGCGTCAGGTTTTGATCAACCTGCTTGGAAATGCAGTCAAATTCACCGAAGAAGGAAGTATCACGCTCAGAGTAAGAACTTCTGAAAAAACAAAGTTACATTTTGAGGTAGAGGATACTGGCCCAGGCATGGCGCAAGATGAATTAGAAACTATTTTTGAGCCATTTGTACAATCCGCCGCCGGTCAACAGGCACAGGCCGGGGCTGGATTAGGGTTAGCCATTAGCCAAAAGTTCATCCAGTTGATGGGGGGAGAAATCTCCGTTCAAAGCCAGCCTGGTAAGGGAACTACCTTCGCTTTCGACATCCCAGTCGAAACCGTAATGGCTGCCGCACCTCAAGAACAGGAGGACAGGTTTCCTGATGTGGTTGGCCTGGAACCCGGTCAGCCATCTTACCGCCTGCTGATAGTCGACGATATGCCGGATACCCGCCGGATCATCATGGAACTCCTGACGCCACTAGGCTTTGAAGTGCGTGAAGCGGAGAATGGTCAGGAAGCTATCGAGCTTTTCGAAGAATGGAAACCCGATCTGATCTGGATGGATATTCGGATGCCGGAAATGGATGGTTTAGAAGCCACTCGTCGCATCAAAGCGACACAGGCAGGTTCGACAACTCCCATCATTGCCGTGACTGCCAGTGTATTTGACGAAGATCACGCACAGATATTAGAGTCAGGGTGTGATGATTTTTTGCGCAAGCCGTTCAGTTCGACGGACATCTATGATAAGCTAGTCAAACATCTGGGAGTACGCTTTACTTATAAAACGGCGACGTAGGATTGATACCTGCCGGCAAAAGACATTAGCCTGCCAACCCTGTAGCTATGAGGAATTCCACTACAATCCATACCCTGTACAGAAGTTGATTGTGCCGGGTTAAATATTGGGTGGATAACTGCGCTCCTCGACACCGCCAGTATAAACGAAAAAGCCGCGCTTGGTGAAATCGGCGCGGCTCTGATGATCTGCAAAGTTCGCGTGGCTTGCTGAAATCACTCGCGCGAGAGGGCAGCGCAGGCGGCGGGCAGTGCAAGCTTCGCCCACTCTCCATACATTACCCCGGAAGGATGCAGGCTGTCATCGGCGATGAGCGCCGGGTTATCGACCGCCTCGCGGGAGATCGGCGTCACGTCGATGTAAGCAATGCCTGCTTCCTCCGTGATCCGCCGGTTGATGGCGTTGAATCCGTTGATCTCCTCGGAGACGACTGCCGGGTTGAAGTTTGCGCCATAGGGCGTGACTCCCCAGTCCGGGATTGAGAGGACAATCACCCGATCTTTATTCCCACCGGCAAAGGTAATCGCCTGATCGAGGAGTTCCGCAAAGTCCCCGGCATAGTCAGACTCGGACTGGCCTCTATATTGGTTGTTCACCCCGATCAGCAGGCTCACCAGTTGATAGTCAGCTTGCAGATCGTGTGACTCGATGGCTTTGGCGAGGTCGCGGGTCGTCCAGCCTGTCTGGGCAACGATCTCCGGGTTGTCGATGTCAAAGCCCCGTTCGCGCAGCAGTTCCGCCAGCTGAACGACCCACCGATCCGCTTCGGGTACACTCTGCCCGATGGTATAGGAATCGCCCAGCGCCAGAAACCTGAGTTCGCCATCGGGTGGCGCATCGCAGGGATCGGTCATCTCATCACCAGTTGTTGCCGGTATTTTTGATACCGGGGGTGTGCAGGCCGTAAAGACTACAGCCGTGACAACGATCAGATACCAGAACCGTCGTCGTTTGGATAAACGCTTCATATGTTTTGATGATAGCCAGTAGTCCCATCTGCCTCAACAAAAAAAAGACCGGGGGGGCTTCTCCCCACCCGGTCAATCCGATGCGACTGTTACTGGTTCGAGGGCGGGAGCATGACGTAGTCAATCACGTGGACGACGCCATTTGACAGGTCAATGTTCGGGTTGATGATGGGCGCACCATCGATCTTCACTACACCATTTTCGAGTGTCACCATAGCCATATTGCCGTCGGCCATCTTGAGTGACCCTTCAGCCAGCACGTCGGCGGCGAAGTATTCACCCGGTGCGACGTGGTAAAGCAGCACACCGGTGAGCAGGTCCTTGTCGGCCAGCAGGTCGGTGGCGCTGATGCCAAGATCGGAGAGCGCGGCTTCGAAAGCGTCATTGGACGGGGCGAAGACGGTAAACGGACCATCGCCGCTCAGGGTATCGACCAGGTCAGCGGCAACAACCGCAGCGACTAGTGTGGATAGTCCTTCGCTCTCCAGTGCGACGTCGACAATGCTTTCTTCGTACTCAACGGGGCCAAACCACCAGCGATACTGCGGCGGCAGCATCACTTCGTCGATGACGTGGACGACGCCGTTGGATGCAGCAAGATCAACATTTGAGATCATGCTGCTGCCGTTGACATAGGCCGCGCCGCCATCAACATACACGGTAGCAGGATTACTATCGGCCATCGTCAGCGTACCCATTGCAAGCACGTCGCTGGCATAGTACTCGCCCGGTGCAACATGGTACAGCAGGATGCTGGTCAGCAGTTCCTTGTTAGCCAGCACGTCGGCGGGGGTGATCCCGTATGGCTCCAGGCTGGCAAAGAACTTCTCGAATGCTTCGTCGGTGGGCGCGAATACGGTGAACGGTCCACCGCTGTCCAGCGTCTCGACCAGGTCGGCGGCCACCACGGCGGCGACCAGCGTCGAGAACCCTTCGTTCTCCACGGCGATGTCGGCGATGCTGGGCATGTCCTGCGCTGCGACCACCGCCGGGGCGAACACGACCATCAAGACAACAACTATCAATACAGATACCAGAACACTTGACTTCTTCATAGCAACTATCTCCTGATACTAATCTGACGAGAATACCAATCAACCTTTTATGGAAGATAGCGGGGCAGGAGTGCTTTGTCAAGTATTTGTATGATATTTGTACAACTAATGTGTATAAGCCGGGCGATCCGGGTAAAAATCACCGCAACAGAACTGCCATCAGCGAGCTATTCCAATGCTGACCGCCGGGAAGTAACTGTTTTTGCAGGAGTATGACAGGTCGAATATGCTTCTCTACAGGCGTCACAACACAATAACGATAATCGGATCACTATTTACAGGAAATATTCTCCATGAACAACGTCATCGTGATTACCGGTGGAACCAGGGGTATCGGCTATGGGCTGGCAAGGGCCTTTCTTGAGCGCGGGCAGCGCGTCGCCATCTGTGGGCGATCGCCCGAAAGCACAGATCGAGCCGTAACGTCACTCAAAGAGACATACGGGGACGATGCCGTCTATGGCGCACCCTGTGATGTCAGCGATGCCCGGTCGATTGAAGCCTTTTGGGACAGCGTAGTCGGGCACTTCGGCCAGGTCGACATCTGGATCAACAATGCCGGAGTCTCACATGCCTACCAGATGGCCTGGGAACTTCAACCCGATGCGGTTGCGGCTGTCATCAACACCAACCTGATCGGGACGATTGCGGCTACGAACATTGCCCTGGAGAGGATGACCGCGCAGGGCCACGGCTCGATCTATATTATGGAAGGGGCTGGCAGCGACGGGAGCCGACATCGCGGCACGGCGGTCTATGGGACATCGAAATACGGGCTGCGCTACTATACCGAGTCCCTGTGGCAGGAACTCCCTGATGATTCACCGGTCAAAATCGGGACTCTCCAGCCCGGCATGGTCGCCACCGAACTGCTGTTGACGCCCTTTGACTCGCGTGAAGCGTTCGAGAGAGTCCGCCGCATTTTCAACATTATCGCCGAACCGGTTGATACAGTCGCTTCCTGGCTGGCCGACCGTGTCCTGGCGAACACGCGCCACGGGGCGAGGATAAAATACTCATCGCGGATCAGGATGCTCTGGAAGTTCGCCACGTCGCCCTTCAACAAACGCGATCTCTTCGAAGACCTCGTCGATACTGTATTTGAGAACAATGGATAATCCGGCGTCACCATGATCGACAGACTGAGAACCATCTACAATGAATACCCCCCGAAGTTCTGGATACTCGTCATGTCGATGTTTATCGACCGGGTTGGTGGAACCCTGATCTTTCCCTTCATCTCGCTGTATGTCACCCACAAGTTTGATGTCGGTATGACCCAGGCCGGGGTAATGCTCGGCATATTCTCAGCCGCCGGGATGGCTGGTAACCTGCTCGGTGGGGCGCTGTCCGACCGTTTAGGCCGCAAGGTGATGATTCTCTTCGGCCTGGTGTTCAGTGCCCTGAGCAGCCTTGCAATGGGCCTGGTGTCCACACTGTGGGGGTTCTATCTGGTAGCGGCGCTGGCAGGCCTGCTCTCCGATATCGCCGGACCGGCATGGCAGGCCGTCATCGCCGATATCCTGCCTGAAGAGCAGCGCGCTGAGGGTTTTGGCGTTCTGAGGGTCGTCGGCAACATGGCCTGGATCATTGGACCGAGCATTGGCGGTTTTATGGCAGCCCGGTCCTTCCTGCTCCTGTTTGTGATGGACGCAATCCTCAGCAGCGCCACCGCCCTGATCATCTTCCGCATGCTCCCGGAGACAATGCCCGGCGCCGATACGGACAGCGCCGAGCCGCGCGAGACGATCATCCAGACCTTCAGCGGCTATGCTGATGTGCTCAAAGACGGTCTCTACATGGCCTACATCGTGGTCTCGATCCTGATGCTGATCGTGTATTTGCAGATGTACAACACCCTGTCGGTCTATCTGCGCGATGTGCATGGTATCTCCCCACAGGGGTATGGCTTCCTGCTGACCAGTTCGGCGATTACCGTAATCATCGTGCAGTTCTGGGTCACCCGGCGGATCAAACGGCACCCCCCGATGTTGATGATGGCTCTGGGCACGATCCTGTTTGCGGTGGGGTACACGCTGTTTGGGATTGTCTCCACTTATGCTCTGTTTGTCACGGCGATCGTTGTCATCACCTTTGGCGAGATGATCGTCATGCCGACCAGTCAGGCACTGGTCGCGCATTTCGCCCCGGAAGCGATGCGTGGCCGCTACATGGCGGCTTTCAGCCTCGCCTGGAAAATTCCCAGCACCTTCGGCACCATCGCCGCCGGGTTGATCATGGATCATTACAATCCCCGGTGGGTGTGGTACCTCGCCGGGATCATCGCGATGATCGCCGTGGGCGGGTTCCTCGGCCTGCACCGCCTGACCCGTCAGCGGTTTGCGGCGATCACTCCCGTGGAAAGCACCGCCGCCGCCGACTGATCGGCGCTGGGTGGTGTCGAATCGGCCATGAACGAAAAAGGCCGCAACAGTAATGGTATTCAGAGCGACCTTTATAATCTTATGGATATGATGATGTTTACCTGTCCTTTACACAAAAGCGACAGGCGTCCCATTCTCCTAATAGGAACTATACCCCGCGAGGATATGAGATCGCCCCGGTTACACGTGGCGCTTGGTGACGGCGTCCCAGAACAGGATGATGATCGTTGTCGGGGTGAGGACCGCCGCCAGGAGACCCCACAAAACTAAAATGCTTGCTGTTTCTCCTTTGAACCAGACGACAAAGCCGATAACAATCAGGACGGCAGCATTCACAAGGCTGATAATGCCCTTGTTCCAGTGTTTGCGGACGCTGTAGTCGATGCCAACCGGGATGAGCAGCGCCCCCGCCGTGAACATCGCGGGGATGGTCATCTGGCGGTTTGACAGCGCAAGGACAATCGCCCAGACCACCGGGATCATGACCGCCACGCGCCAGAAGCGGCGCGGGAAGGGCACATGGCCGGGGATAATGATGGACAGGTTGAAGACCGGGTCGTCGAGCATCAACGCTTCCCGCCCCGATAGTTCGACCGTCTGGATATGGCGTTTCTCAACCGTACCGTATTTCTGGTAGGTGCGGTAGACACTGACAACCATCGATACCGGGACCAGCAAAGCCGCCAGCAAAACGAGCAGGCCGATCCCAATGGAATAGGTCACAGCGAAGTAATAGGCCACGCTCAACAAGGCCCATGCCACCCACAGGTTACGCATCTGCACCCCGGCGTAAAAGGCAGAGCGATCGTGTTTCCAGTATCGCCACGTGATCGCTGAGAACGCTGCGTAGGCAATCCCCGTCGCCAGGTAGGCGGTGCCAGATGCGCGTTTGCCGACCAGCAGCAGCACCACCACAGTGAAGATCAACATCGCAATCGCCAGCAGGATTTGCAGAACCGCACCCCGCTTGATCCCCTTGCGCCAGAGTTTGACGGCCTTGTACAGCCCGCTGTTGAACATCACCGCAAACCAGACAGCCGTCCCCAGCAGCACCGCTACCTCAATGAATTGCTGATCCATGTTCCACTCAATTCACAGCACGGATGCTAAGGAGTTGTAAAGAAATAACGCCGCATTTTCTGGATGCAGACAAACCAGGATGTTTAAGTCCCCTCGCCATGAGGGAGAGGGGATTTAGGG
>JAFGOY010000075.1 GCA_016926255.1 Anaerolineae bacterium
AACACCGGCTGCACGATCTACCGGCTTTTTCTCGCCGACCGCGACACGGGAGACCTGGTTCAGCAGAACATGCACATGAAGAATCCTGACGGCTCCGACATGACGCTCAAGGGTGGGATGGGTGGCATCGTGAGCGAAGCACGGACCGCTCTGCGGATTGTCAGAGTCGACGATCTGAAACGTGCCGCCGATTCACGGGTGACGCCACTTCAAGACAACGTCAGTTCGGCAATTGCTTTTCCACTTGTTCTTAACAGGCGGCTGGTGGGTGTACTGGAACTTCAAAGTCCATTCGTCGCGGTATTTGACGATCAATTTGTGGCGATCATGCAGCAGATAATCGATTCGATCCTCGTCAAGCTGGAGGATGCCTGGCTGTTCGAAAGCGGCTGGCTCACCCGTATGACCCGCGACGCGCTCCGCCATCTGTGGGACGATCTCTACCTGGGGCGATGCGGCCTGTTCAACTGGACTTTCAGTCATTCCAATTCATCGGCGGATATGAGTCCTGGTGAGCGTGGCGAAGTGCTGCGCGATCTGCTGCTTGAGGCGATCAACAGCCTCGACCCTAACCACGACATGAACAGCGGTCGCTCCGACGACCGAAAGCACCGGATATTGGCCCTCACCTATGTAGAGGAACTGGCGATCCAGCAAATTCTGCGGTGCCTGCACATCAGCCGCCGCCAGTACTTTTACGAATTGAAAGACGCTATCGAAGTCCTGACCGACTACCTGATGCGCAACCGGATAGTTGACGAGATGGAACTCGAACCGGCCTGACGGTTTGTGTTCCCGGATTTTGAACAGCCAGCTTGCCCATTTCCACGCTGATCCCCGGATCGGCAGTAACTTCAAAAACTGTCTGCGCCCCGCCCTGTAAAAAACGGGCAAGAGGAACCTATGAAAAACACTCACCAAATGATAGCTTTCTGCATACTGCTGATCGCCCTGTTCATGACCGGGTGCAATGAACCCGATTTAAGTGCTCCCTCCGGCGAAGCGGAACCGGCTGCGGCATCTGAACAGATACGGGTTGCAGTCATACCACCCGGATTCACCAGCCCGTTTCACGTGGCCGTAAAAGATGGCGCGGTCGCGATGGGACAGCGGATCGACTGGACGGTCGATGTCGTCGCGCCGGAACACGAGGGCGATTTCGCCGGGCAGGTGGTACTGGTGGAGCAGGAACTGCAAAAAGGCGTCGAAGCGGTAACAGTCAATCCGATAGACGCCGAGGCGATTGTGACCGCAGTAACAGCGGCTAACGACAGCGGCGTCCCGATTTTCATGCACAACACCATCACACCGGTCAGTGAGGGCGAGGTTGTCGAGTATATCGGCTACGATCAATGGGGCGGCGCGGCTAAACTTGCCGAATATACCTGCGATCTTCTCAACGGCAGCGGCGAAGTCTTCATCCTCGAAGGTATCCCCGGATTCCATACCAACCGCCGGACACAGGGTTTCATCTGGGGGTTGGAAAACGCATGCCCAGGTGTCGAAGTTGTCGGAGCGCAGTCCGCCGAATGGCTGCGGCCCGAAGCGATTGAGATCGCCACCGCCGCCCTGCTCCAGCACCCGGAGATCGACGTGTTCTTCGGCAACTCCGACGAGATGGGAATCGGCGCATGTAAGGCTGCTGCACGGTTGGGACGGGTGATCAACGAGGATATCTGGTGTGTCAGCATCGACGGCAACGAGGTAACCCTCGACATGATCGAAAATAACCAGATGACGGCAACACTGGGCGTTCATCCGTACATGATCGGCGCAATAGTGATCCGGCAGATGCAGAAATACATCAATGGGGAATCCGTTCCCTATATCCTGGAAACACCGTCGGTTGTTGTCGATATCGCGAATCTGGAAGCCTACCGGTCGCTGGAGACATGGACGGAGCCAGTGGAGGGCCGTCCCGAAATCGACAATAGCAAACCGACCGATCAGTACTGAGCATCAGGCAGCCGTGTGACCGCCGGGCGCATGTCATAAGCAGCAGAGGTGGTTGAGGTATAATGAAAGAGCGTCGCACCAGTGCGACGCTCTTTGTATGACCTGTGGGGGCTCTTGACCCGTCCGGACTGATTTTGGAAAACCGGGCGGATTTGTTAAGCAGTCCCCACAGCGCTGCCGTGAACCGGGGTTAACGGATTCCCTCTTCGATCAGAGGTTCGATTTCGGCAATGTTTTCAGGCGTTACCGTGCCAACGCCGGTGTCGATGTGCAGCCCTGGGATCAGGTAGTTCTTGGTCAGCCAGATTTGCTGGACGGGGAAGAACCCTTGCAGGTAGAGCACCTGGTCGAAGCTGGCGCTGACATAGCCGCTCTTGATGCCATCGATGGTCGCCGGTGAAAGGTCGATACCACCGACGATGATGTCGCCGGGTTCCTTGCCAGCCGCTTCAAGCACCTTGGGCAGAACGGCGGTGATGTTGCCGTGCTGGGTGCCGATGGCCTTCAGGTTGGGGTGGCTCTCGATGTAGGCGGTCAGGATCGGGATGGCCAGCGATGCGTCGGTGTCGACGTCGTTCGTCACGTCAAGCGTTTCAACGGTGAGGCCAGCATCTTCAAGCGCGTCCTTGATGCCCTGCGGGCTCTGGCTGCGGCCTTCCTGGTGCCAGATGTCGTAGACGAGGGCCTCGTCACCGGCTTCCAGACCTGCTGCAATCATCGCGGTGCCGGTCAGGTAGCCACCGGTATAGAGATTGGCACCCGCATAGCCAAATCCGGCAGTCTGGTACTTGGCTTCGATATTGGGAAGCGGGTTGTTACCGCTGGTAACGACGATGCCCAGTTCGCGGGCCTGGTCAACCAGGGGCATCATGGCATCTTCGCCAGGGTGACCCATGATGACGATGCCGTCCGGTTCAGCCGCGATGGCCTCTTTGAACTGGTCGATCATCAACTGGGAGTCCCAGCCGGAGTACTGCTCAATCAGCTTGATGTTGAGTGCTTCTGCGGCTGCCTTCGCGCCGTTCGTGCGGGCCAGCGTCGAGGCATCCCCCTGCTGTCCACCCATCTGCATATAGACAACCAGTTGTTCGCCTTCGGCGGCGGGCTCTACGGCCCCTTCAGCCACTGCTGCAGCAGCGGCTGCGGCTTCGGCTTCGGCTGCGGCGGTCTCGGCATCAGCGAGGGCAGCTTCAGCGTCTGCCAGTTCGGCTTCCAATGCCGCAACGTCAGCGCTGCTGGCATCACCAGAGGCTTCAGCTTCTTCGAGTGCGGCCTGGGCAGCATCGAGCTGCGCTTGCAGTTCGGTGACTGCCGAGTTATCGACTGGTTGGGCGCAAGCGACCATCAGAACAGCCAACACCACAACGGCCAGTATAGAAATAGTGCGCTTCATGTTCCTTCTCCTTCTAATATATTGAACCTGAAAATCCCCAGACAGACCTTCAATGTGCAATAAAGCTGCTCCTTTCTGGCAAAACCGTCATTCATGCCCATAACTGTGATTATCCAGTGCCGCATCAGGCTCGTTTGGTGCGATTTCTGCGGCACCTGACTCAAGAGAGGAGCCGGTCCAGCGGCGGAACGTCTTGACTAAACCGGCCATGCGACCCTCTCCCATCGAAACATTGATGACCACTGCCGCCGCCATGATGAACCCCATAACGGACTGAACCCAGTAGCTGGTCACACCGGTGGCGACCACCCCGGCTTGCAGCGAACCGATGATATAAGCTCCCCAGAGCGTACCGACGATACTGCCCAGGCCGCCGGAGATCAGCGTCCCGCCAATAAAGACAGCCGCCATCACCGGCAGCATGTACCCCTGCCCTTGCGTGGGGAAGAAAACATTGATTTCGATGGTGAGCAGCAGGCCCGCAAAGGCAGCGATCACACCCATCCAGGTAAAAAGCTTGATCCTGGTTGCTTCCACATTGATCCCCATGACGCGGGCGACGTTGGGGTTGTCGCCAATGAACATCAGGGCTTCGCCGAACTTGTGGCGATTTAGAACGAACCAGAGGAAGACGGTCAGTGCCAGCCCCCAGAGCGCCTGGGCCGGGATAATCCCAAAAATCCGACCGGTGAAGATGGTATGAACAGCGGTCTCTTCAATTTCTCTCAGGTTCAATTGCAGGCCGCCCGCGAGCAGGATCGTGATCCCGTACCAGAAGAACTGGGAGGCCAGTGTTGCCATGATCGAAGGCACGCCGATTCTCGCAACCAGCAAACCATTGACATAGCCAACCAGCGCACCGGCGACAAGGGCCAGCGCGAAGCCTGCCCAGGGTGCCCACGCCGCATCGACGTTCTTGAATACCCAGGCAAAGGCAAAGCCAGAAAATGCGACGACAGCAGGAAAGCTCAGATCGATCTCACCGGCAGTGATCACCAGAGTCAGCCCCAATCCGAGGACGAGCGCCGGGGGAACGGTCTGCAAGAACGACATATAGATCAGGGGTCGGGTAAAGACGCTCGGCGCGGTGATGATGAATGCAGCAAGCATGATCAACATCACGCCCAGCACCGGGAGACCTTCAATTTTCGCAAGGGTAGCAAGGAGTGATTTTCGTTCTTTCATGGTTATCCCTCAACTCCATCTTTCATGCCGTGAGCATACTCAAGCAGGAAACTGTCCAGATCTCTGCGTCCGATATCCTGCTTCAGGATGTTGGCGACAATCTTGCCGCGATCGATGATGACAAATCGATCGGATATCTCGTAGACATCCTGAATGTCATGGGAAATATAAATACAGGCTTTGCCCCCATCCTTGATCTGGTGAACGAAGTCCAGCACCTTGCGTACTTCTTTCAGGGAAAGGGCTACTGTTGGTTCATCTAAAAGGATAAGTTCAGCCTGGAAGTGCATCGCCCGGCCAATCGCCACGCCCTGACGCTCACCGCCGGAGAGTTTGCTGACTTTCGAGTCAACGGTGATCCCTTTTCCGCGGAATCCGATCGTGTTGAGCATGATCTCGTTAGCGATCTCTTTTTCTTTCCTGACATTGATGAAGCCGAATGGGTGCGTGATATTGCGACCGATGAAGAAATTCCGCCACAGGACCTGTTTTTCACCCAGTGATTTGTCCTGGTAGACGGTTTCAATTCCATAGTCATGGGCTTTCTTAACGTTGTACTTTCGGAAATCCACTTTGCGACCGGCGATGTAGAGTTCTCCACTTGTTGGCGGAAACACACCGGTCAGGATTTTTACGATGGTCGATTTGCCGGCCCCGTTATCGCCGATCAAGCCAATAATCTCGTTGGAGCCGACTTCAAAACTGACATTCCTGAGGGCACACACCGCGCCAAAATACTTATCGACATTTATCATTTGCAGCGCATAAGAGTGACCAGAATCTTCACTCATAAAAGAACCTCCTTGCTAAACGAGGATGAAGTGTCTTTTTCACAAGTACATCCACGCTACTTATGGCGAATGGGTTAAAAAATAATGCAGACTAACCAATCTCATCCCGGCCCGTTCCAACACCTTATAGCCTCCTCTCCATGTCTATCTGTTCGGTTTTTAGTTTTTATCAGGATTAAAGCAACCCGAACAATTGCACGAGTTAAGTGATTCCTACAAAGCAGGTTGTGGTGATGATGTCTGTCAACATCGTATTACCGGCGCAGCTCAGACTCAATGGTCTAAGCGCAGAATATGTGCAGTGCCTATGCATGGAGAGTGCAGGGGAGTGCAGAAACAGTGCAGTTGAGGCGCGAGAATATAAAAACCAGCCTCTCCCTATCATCCGAAGAGTACGGTTACTTAAATTGGGTTAAGCAGAGAAGATATTCTATGACTCGAATCATATCACGGCGGACGAGGGAAGCATAAGATGGTGTAGAGTCGCAATAAAAAAGACCCCGAAGGGTCTCCGCTCTACATGTTTTCGAGGTTACTGCTGACAGCATACAGAGCCTCTCGACCGGTGGTAAATTTATCCTGAGTATAGTCACGGATCAATCGTAACTTCGCATGAGTCCTGCGGGAACCGATTACACCTGCCGATTTTTACTATACTGTCAGCTATCGAGGAGCCTGCGGGCAGCAAGATCGTCGGTTACGAGAACATCGACCAATCCACCGGTAAGCGCCACGCGGATGGCATCGACTTTATATTCGCCCCCGGCCACCCCGATGACACGACGGATATCCTTGATCTGATCCAGCGTCAAACCAATGATACGGTCATTCAGTTCATCTTCAACAGGCAGACCATCGGCATCATAGAACCGGAGGCAGATATCGCCCACCGCGCCGTTGTTTCTCAGGCGAGCCACTGCAGATTCATCGAGGACATTCTGTTCACCCAGTATCCCATCCAGGGTGGGCACGCCAATACCGACAACCGCCACATCGCAGCGGGCAGCGGAGGCAAGCACTTCGCTGATGGTCGCGTCTTCGATCAGGGCATCGCGCAGTTCCCGGCTGGACACCAATCCGGGTGCGGGAAGTATCAGCGGTTTGGCCCCTAATTTCTCGGCCATCCGGCGCGTAACGTCAATGGTGTTCGCGGGCGAATCCAGGCCAGCTATTCCCCCCAGACACTGAACCACATAGACATCGGGCCAGCTTTCGACCGGGAGGGCATTGACAACTGCCGCGACAGTACTGCCCCAGGTTACGGCAACGGAATCTGTCTTTTCAAGATTGCGGAGCAGGCACTCCACGGCTGCCGGGCCAATCGCACGCTTGATTTCATCGGATTCGTAGCTGTCCGGTGTAACGATAATCGCTTCGTCGAGCCGGTATTTTTCCTCAAGGTTTCGCTCCATCTCGGAGTGAACGGGATCGGGTGGATTGAGCGTGATCTGGACAACCTGCAAATCGCGCGCCTGCTGGAGCAGCCTCGAAATCTTGATTCGCGAGAGACCAAATCGCTCACCAACCTCTTTCTGAGTCAGACCTTCTTCGTAGTATGCCTGAGAAATCTTGTACAGCAGCCGACCCAGGTCGGGTTCAATTGGCATAAAGCAACTCCGATTTCTGCCCCATCAGCGGTTGAACATCGGGACACATCTTAGCATTCATGCATTCCGCACGTCAAAACGATCACAGGGGATCACAGGCAACATTATACAGGCGATCCCATACGCATCGAAACGATCAGGCTGAACATCAATTCCTCATCTTGACAGGTTGAAAACATAGTGTTACCATCGAACTGTTCAGATGTTCATATGTGTACATTTGAACAGTCTACATCGTTGTCGTCCAAATAGCAAGCCGGAAAAAAACACGTATGGCAGATCCTACGATTGCACAGAATAATCCGCAGTTGAGCGATTTCGATGCAGGCACCAGAAGCCGCGCGCTTGACGATCTGATCGGCCAACCCGACAGCCAGCCGGTCACCCCATCGAGAACCGTGAACATGCACTGCCACAGCTTCTACTCATTCAATGGCTACGGCTGTTCGCCAACCGCGTTAGCCTGGCAGGGGAAACTGCTGGACCTCGACGTGATGGGAATCGTGGATTTCGATGTGCTGGATGGCGTGGACGAATTCCTCGATGCCTGCGACAGGGTTCGTCTCAGGGCCAGCGCGGGAATCGAGACGCGGGTGTTCATCCCTGAATTCGCCACCCGCGAGATCAACTCACCGGGAGAACCCGGCGTATGCTATCATATGGGGATCGGCTTTACGACCGGTCGGGTGCCGGATCGGGCAGCGGCGATCCTCGACGATCTCCGCCAGCGATCTGACGCGCGAAACCGGGCGATGGTCGAGCGGATCAACGCCTATCTCCAGCCGGTCACCGCCAGCTACGAGGACGATATCCTCCCCCTCACCCCGAACAACAATGCCACCGAACGGCACATGCTTGCGGCATACGTGTCAGCCGCCGAGAAGACCTACCCCGATGAGGCCGAATGCGCACAGTTCTGGGCGGAGAAGCTGGGCATCGACGGGGCTGCGGCACAGAAGGGGCTGAACGACGTCGAATCGTTCAAGGACGTCATCCGCAGTAAGCTGATGAAGAGAGGCGGCGTTGGCTACAGCCAGCCGGGCCCGGACACCTTCCCTACCCTCGACGAGGTCAACGACCTGATTATTCTTTCTGGCGCGCTGCCCTGTTTCGCCTGGCTGGATGGCACCAGCGCGGGCGAACAGGACATCGAGGAACTGCTCGAACTGATGATCGAGAAAGGGGCGGCAGCCGTCAACATCATTCCTGACCGCAACTGGAACATCGGCGATCCCGATAAAAAACGTATCAAGGTCGACAACCTTTACCGCTTCGTGCAGCTTGCCGCCGATCTCGATCTACCGGTGAACGCCGGTACGGAGGTCAACAAATACGGGCAAAGGCTTGTCGACGATTTCGACGCGCCGGAGATGGCCCCCCTGCGCGATGCCTTTCTGGACGGCGCACATTTCATCTACGGGCACACGCTGATGCAGAGATGGCTGGCGATGGGCTATCAGAGTGAGTGGGCAAAAGTACACCTGCCGACACGCAGAGAGAAAAACGCCTTCTACACCAGGGTGGGCTATCAGGTGCCGCCGGGTGAAGCAGGCCGGGCGATGATGAGCAAAGTAAACGCGGCGATGTCGCCCGCCGATATTATCGACAGGCTGTAAGGGCAGACAGGAGAATCGTTATGGCAGACAAATTGACCGAGTTCAAGAGCGCCTGCGCAGCGCTGCCCGAAACGAACCGGATATGGCCGCTGTACGGGGCCGGGTTTGAAAATCTTGGGCGGGATGATAAGCCAATCGAGGTGCCGATGCCGTCTCCCGGCCCGGATGAACTGCTGGTTCGCCACGATGCCGTGGGGCTGTGCTTCTCCGACATCAAGATCATCCGCATGGGCGAAGACCACCCGCGCATCTATCGCAATATGCGCGACGATCCGGTCGTTCAGGGTCACGAGATAGCGATGACCGTGGTTACAGTCGGCGAGAACCTCAAAGACCAGTACGCGGTGGGAGATCGTTTTACCATTCAGGCCGATATCTTCGTCGATGGAGTCGGCTACGCTTACGGCTACGAAATCCAGGGCGGACTCTCCCTGTACACCATCATCGACCAGCGCGTGCTGAACGGCGATCATGGTAACTACCTGCTGCCGGTTCAGCCGGACACAGGCTACGCCGAAAGCGCCCTGACCGAACCCTGGGCGTGCGTCATCGCCGCCTATGGGTTGACCTTCCGCACGGGGATCAAGCCGGGGGGCACAGCATGGATCATCGGGCAGCCGGGGCTGAGCGGCGATTATACGATCAGCAGCGGCTTCGATGCCGGGTCGCACCCGGACAGGCTTCTGCTTACCGATGTCCCCGCACCCTTCGCCGACTGGCTCAAGAAGCAGGCCGCCGAATTGAACATCGAGACAATCGAGGTCGTCGATCCTGCCGACCCACCGGTCGGTGAAATCGATGATATTGTCGTGCTGGGCGGCGACCCGGACATCATCGAAACGGTCAGCCCGTTTCTGGCCTACCACGGCATACTGGCGATCATCAGCGATCAGCCGCTGCCGCGTAAAGTGGCGGTCGATGTGGGGCGTGTGCATTACAATCGCTGGGTGTATGTAGGTGGAACGTCTGCCGATATTTCAAGCGCTTATCAGGACGTACCCGTCCGCTCCGCGCTTAAAGCCGGGGGTAAGGCCTGGTTTGTTGGGGCAGGTGGGCCGATGGGCCGTATGCATGTCCAGCGCGCCATTCAGGTCGAGGATGGGCCGGCGACCATCCTGTGTACCGACATCAGCGACGCCCGCCTGGACGACCTGTGCGAATCTTTCGGGACCGAAGCCAAAGCCAGAGGAATCGATTTCGTCTGCCTCAACCCGATGAACAAAGATACCTATCAGGCGGGGATGGCAGCGTTCAAAGAAAGTGGGTTTGACGATATCGTGGTGCTGGCTCCGGTGGTGCGGGTGATCGAAGAGGCGGCGAATTATCTTGCTGACAACGGGGTGATGAATGTCTTTGCCGGGCTGGCACGCGGGACGCTCGTCAATATCAACCTGAATGATGCCATCTTCAGAAACACCCGGCTGATCGGTCATTCAGCCTCGACCATCGATGATCTGAAGCTGATGCTGCACCAGGCCGAGCGCGGGACGCTGTCGCCCAACCAATCGGTGGCGGCGGTCGGATCGCTCAACGCGGCGAAAGACGGCCTGATCGAGGTGGAGAAGGCCGACATCCCCGGCAAGATCGTGATCTACCCGCATATCAAAGATTTGCCGCTGACCATATTACCGGAACTAAAAGACAGTCTTCCGACCGTCTATGCGCTGCTGAAGAATGGCCGCGAGTGGACGAACGAGGCGGAGCAGGAATTCCTGAGAGTGCTGCTGCCCTGAGGGATAACCCCCTCCCCGCAGCCGCAAAACGGCTGCCCCCTCCCCCTATCAGGGAGAGGGAACAAAATCGCGTTCTGATTTGAAAAGGTGTCGTGTTTCCAGATCGGGGATCGGGAAGCACATTGGGACAAACAAGCTGGAGTAATCAATGGACAGAATATTAGAGGCGAAAACCGCCGTCGTGACCGGCGGCGCGCGCGGATTAGGGCAGGAGATCTGCCAGCGATTGGCGGCGGAAGGCTGCAACGTGGTCGTTGCCGATATCGACGGGGAAGGCGCGGCGGAGACTGCTGCGGAAATCGCTGAATCGACCGACCAGAAAGCCATCGGTGTGCAGGTCGACGTGACCGACGAGGCCCAGGTCGAGGCGATGGTTCGGCGGGCGGTCGAGGCGTTCGGGAGCCTGGACATTCTGGTATCGAACGCGGGCATCCTGATCGCGGAGGCCATCGACGAATTCCCCGCCGAGAAGTGGCAGGCGGTAATCAACGTCAATCTGGTCGGCTACATGCTGTGCGCCAAACACGCATCACGGGTGATGAAGGAACAGCAAAGCGGCGCGATCATCCAGATCAACTCGAAATCAGGCAAGAAGGGCAGCTACAAGAATTCGGCCTATGCCGCCGCCAAGTTTGGCGGGATTGGCCTGACCCAGAGCATCGCGCTCGAACTCGCCGAGTTCGGAGTGAGGGTCAACGCGATCTGCCCCGGCAACCTGCTCGACTCGCCGCTGTGGGTCAACTCGCTGTACAGCCAATACGCGAAGAATCTGGGCATCACCGAGGAAGAAGTGCGGCAGAAATACATCGACCAGGTGCCGATGAAACGCGGCTGCACCTATGAGGACGTGTGTAATGTCGTGGTCTTCCTGGCCTCCGATCAGGCGAGCTATATGACCGGGCAGGCGATCAATGTGACCGGCGGGCAGGAGATGCGGTGATCGTTGTGGCCGGACTTTTGGGTTACAACGGGAGAAAATGAATCGCGCCTTCCCATTCGGATGCTTCGCTGGCGCTGACGATCAAGGCCAGACTATCGATCACTGCTCCGATGGGATGGCTGCCATGTACAAGGAACAGGCCGGGCACGGGTAGCTCGGCCTTTACTCTGTCATAGAAGTAACCACGCATGGTGTTGACATCATGGGAGAGAATGAGATAGCCATGTTCCGCTGCCCAGGCAAGCAACTGCGGGTCAGGATAGCCTTCCATCTCCGTATCCTGCACGCGGACAATCTCTACAGAGGGAATACGCCTGCGCAGTCCACGCAGAATCTCATTGTTGAAGTTTTCGTCGGCGAGGAAGCGCATCCCGATTAGCCCGGTGAGCGGCGGGATTCGAGGCGGGCCAGCAGGACATCGCGGGTGAGCGTGGGAGGATGCCCGGCTTCATATTCGCGGCGGAAAGCTTCGGCTTCGGACTCCTGCTCACGCAGGTAGGCATCGACTTCGTCACGGTGACGCAGGTAGTAGCCTATCGCCAGGTAGACATCATCCAGCGAGAGCGAGGGATACTGCTCGGTGATGGTTTCCGGCGTGCTGCCCAGCCGGAAGGCATAGATCACCAGGTCGAGCAGGATGCGGGTAGCGCCGACGCGCAGCCGTCCGTCCTCATCGGCGCGGATTGGGATTTGCTCTGTAACCGGGGTATCGATCATAACCGTACCTCCATGCTGGTATTATACCAGAGAAGGCAGGCGGCCTGCATGACCACAAAACGCAAGGGGTGTTTGGTGGTCATTACCGGTCGCTCCTGGGGCCGGAATCCGCGCTATCACTGATCATTGGGGCTGCCCTCAGCCTCGTTGCCTCCGGCCCACTGCCGGTATTGGGGTAGACGTTCCTGGATTCCGCTCTCAGACAGACCAACAATATCTCGTAAGTAGCTTTCCACACTTTGTTGTGGAATGAAGTAGACGATATCCCCGATTGGTGTGTCTTCATTTATTGCCGGGCCATCTTCGCCAGCGAGTTCAGGATAAGTCATTATTTCTATGCCTTCGTCGAGCCAGAGAATTCTATCCCATTTGCAAGCATAATTGTGGCCTGGGACAACCAGGTAGAAATCTGGCTCTCCAAAGGTCTCTGTTACGGTCCCAAATGACCGTAAAGGATAATCGAAGCCTCCCGTAAACTGGATGGATATCAAGAGATTCTCACTGTTAATTGTGGCATCCGCTGATACTGATTTAGGGGGAGGTTGTGGCACTGTGTTTACCCAGCGTATGAGGCTGAATTCCTCATTGAGGAGATCCTCTTGTTGAACGATATGTTCCTGGTTCACAAAAGGAATCTCAGTTAGTCTTGCTAACACATCTTCTTTTGTTGCTTCTCCCGGCGTTAGACCCTGCCAACAAGGTGGTGAGCAATTTGCGTCTGCCGCCAACGCCTGATCAACAAACTGAAGGTATTCTGAGCTGCTTGAACTCATGTTGGGAGTTCCACACTTCGCTTTGCTGCCGCAGCCAACTAACCCGCAGACTATTATCAACAGGAACGTATATTTCTTAATTCTGTTCATTGTTCCGCGCTCGCAGATACACCAGCCCGTTCGCATCGACCTGCTCCCCGGCGAATCGATACAGGTAATCAAAAAGGCTGATGCATATCACCAGCCTTTTCGAAGTATATAGCCCGGTCAGTGTTTGGGCAATATCAGCCCACCAGCCAGATGTAGGGTTCCTCGATCATGTTCTTGATGCGTTGCAGGAATCGTGCCGCCGGTGCGCCGTCGACGAGGCGGTGATCGAAGACCAGCGACAGCTCGGTCATATGGCGCAGGGCGATCTCACCCCGGTACTCGACCGGACGCCGCACGATGGCCCCCACGCCCAGAATCGCCGCTTCGGGAAGGTTGATCACCGGCGTGAAAGCGGTGACATCGTACATGCCCAGATTGGTGATGGTGAAGGTGCCGCCGCTCAGGTGATCGGGCGATATGCGCCCGGATCGCGCCTGCTCGACCAGCGAACGGAATTCTTCGCCAAATTCACGCAGGCTTTTCTGATCGACATTGTTGATCACGGGCACGATCAGCCCGCGTTCGGTATCGACCGCCAGCCCGATGTTGATCGGCTCAAGCAGCTCGATGGCATCGGCGGCTAATCGGGCGTTCATGTAGGGGAACTCGCGCAGCGCGCGCGCGGCGATCAGCGCCAGCAGGTCGTTGTATCCCGGCGCGAATCCCCATTCCTTGGCGACTCGCTCTTTCAGGCGAGTCCGCATGGCGACGAACTCCGTCGCGTCGGCCTCCATGAACAGCGTCACCCGCGAGGTCGTTTGCGTGCTCATCGCCATCCGCCGGGAGATCGTGCCCCGGATACCGGTCAATGGCACGCGCTCGGTAACCGGCATGTCGGGGAGATCGACGACAGGGGCGGGCGTCGTGCCCGCAGCCGGTTGATCCGCGAGCGTGCGTTCCACGTCGCCTTTTGTGATCTTCCCTGCTGCCCCGGTGCCCGTCACCTGCTGCAAGTCCACCTGTTCGACGGAAGCGAGTTTCCGTGCGACCGGAGTCGCCTTTGGTGCCGATTCCAGGTAAGCGGCGACATCTCGCTCCACGATGCGCACCCCGCCGTATCCGGTTGGCGTCATCGCACCGAGATCGAGATCGTTTTGATCGGCCATCTTGCGGACACGCGGCGAAGCGAATACCCGGCTGTCGGCGTCCGATGCTCTTTCTGGAGCAGGGGATGCGGCAGCGACCGGTTCGTCTGTGGACTCTACAGCCTCGACCGGTTCTTCTTTTGCCTCTGGTGCTGCGGCGGCAAAGACATCGTCCTGCTTGCCAATGATAGCGACCACCTCAAGCACGGGAACCGTGTCGCCGACCGCGTATGGGCCGATGTGAATGGTTCCTTTCCCCATCGCCTCGATGGGGAACACGGCCTTGTCGGTCTCTACTTCGAGAATTTCCTGACCCTGCTCGACTTTGTCGCCGTCCTTGACCAGCCAATCGACGATGACGACATCTTCGACGGTTTGCCCCAGCTGGGGAATATAGACTTCGGTGGTCATCAGCTTACCGCCTTCCGGCATGCCTCGGCGATGCGATTGACATTGGGGATGCACAGGTCTTCGAGGATTTCGGCACGCGGCACCGGCACATTGGCCGACGCCACACGGATCATCGGGGCATCGAGCCAATCGAAAGCCTCTTCGTTGATCCGAACCATCACTTCATTGATGAAGCTGGTGTTCTCGTAGGCTTCGGTCAGCCCGACCAGCCGACCGGTCTTCCTGATCGAGGTAACGATGGTGTCGACATCGAGCGGTTTCAGCGTGCGCAGGTCGATCACCTCGACGTCGATGCCCTCCTTCGCCAGTATCTCAGCGGCTTCCAGCGCGCGCAGCACCATCCGCGAATAGGTGACGATGGTCACATCTTTGCCTTCGCGTTTGACGTCGGCGACGCCAAAGGGGATGATATAGTCTTCTTCGGGGACGGGGCCTTTGGTCTTGTAGAGCATCTTGTGCTCGATGAACATTACCGGGTTGTCGTCCTGAATGGCGGCCTTGAGCAGCCCTTTGGCATCGTAGGGCGTCGAAGGCATCACAACGTAGATGCCGGGGAAATGCGTCCACAGGGATTCGAGGCTCTGCGAGTGATGTGCGGCGATGGCACGCCCGGCACCGCCCTCCGTCCGGCAGACGAGGGGAACGCTGGTGTGCCCGCCGAACATGTAGCGATTCTTCGCCCCCTGGTTGGCAAGCTGATCCATCGCCAGCGGGGTGAAATCGACATACATGATCTCGGATACCGGGCGCATTCCGGCCATCGCCGCACCGACGGCGGCACCGGCAATCGTCGCTTCGGAGATCGGCGTATCGAGCACGCGCCACTCGCCGAACTCTTCCCACAGGCCGCGCGTGGCCCCGTAGGCTCCGCCGTACAGGCCGATGTCCTCACCCATCAGGAAGACGCGCTCGTCTTTTGTCATTTCCTCACGCATGGCCTGAGCCAATGCCTGCGAGTACATCATCTCCGGGAACTGCGAGGGGTCTTCTTTGATCGCAGCCCGCAGGCGGCGGTCGGCGGCGAAATCGTCCGCCGTCCATTTGGCCGGGGCATAGACGTCGGTGGTCAGTTCTTCGCCCTTTGGCACCGGGGAGGCTTCGCTGAAGGCCATCGCCTTGTCAAGCTTGCCGCTGACGAACTCGTCCAGCTCTTCGAACTCTTCTTCGCCGATCACACCGGCGGCAATCAGGCCCTGCCCCATCGTCTTGATCGGGTCACGGCTGCGCCAGTCGGCTTCTTCTTCCTTCGTGCGATAGGCACGCGGATCGGAGTGCGAGTGGCCAAACCAGCGGTAGGTCTTGGCCTCGACAATCGTGGGGCCTTCGCCGCGCCGCGCCCGGTCGACCGCTTCCTGCACGCTGGCGCGTACCGCGAGGGGGTCCATCCCATCGACGACCACACCGGGGATGCCGTAGGCCACCGCCCGGTCGGCGACATCAGGCAGCTTGCTTGCCTTCTTCCAGGGGACGGACATCGCGTACAGGTTGTTCTCGACGATGAATACGACCGGTAAATCCCACAGGCTGGCCATATTCAGCGCTTCGTGGAAGTTGCCGGTATTGCTGGCACCATCGCCGAAGAAACACAGCACCACCCGGTCGGCTCCCTGGATTTTCTGAGCCAGCGCTGCGCCGACTGCCACCGGGATGTTGCCGCCGACGATGCCGGTCGCGCCGAGGTTGCCATGTTCGACATCGGCAATGTGCATCGATCCGCCTTTGCCCCGGCAGTATCCACCCGATTTACCCAGCACCTCGGCCATCATCTTGTTGTAGTGCTCTTGCTTGGCCTCAGGTGTCGTGGCGGCAGAGTCGCCGTGCGCATGGGCATGACCATGACCGCGATGGGTGCTGGTAATCAGGTCGTCGTCACGCAGTGCGGACACCGCGCCGACCGCCACCGCTTCCTGCCCCGCATAGAGGTGCGAGGCACCTTTCAGGACGGCGCGGCCCAGGAGATTCGAAATGTTATTTTCGAGGGCGCGTATTTCCATCATCTGCCGCAGGATGTCGACGACCTGCGCCTTCGTCAGCCCCTGCTCCTCAATCATGGCAGCCATATTGTTGATAGTCTCTTCTGCCGATTTACTGCCCATCAAGCTAATCCTCCAAACAGGTATCTTTCACGAGATAACATAAAGCCCGCAAAATCAAAATCGCTGATAACGGCAAGATGCAAAAAAATCAAGTCACCAGGCGCTGCTGTGCCGAACTTCGCATTCAGGACACAGCACCCCGTCACATTTTGCGAGGAAGCCGTTGAGATCTGCATGTTTACTTTCCCTAAGCGGGTACCGATATCTGTACACACCGGACAATGATTTTCCGGCGACATGTTCATATGTTCACCAAAGAACAAATGAACAAAGTAATCGTATCATCAAGTATTTGTTTTGACAAGTTGAACTCGGTCTCTATTGTGCAACTTCCTCCTTTCAGTCCTCTGGCGGACAGTACACTATTGATCAAAGGCGGCTTATAAACTCCCCCTGAAATGAACCTGTTTGGCCCTTTTCACGCAGTTGAATCAACGAGTTTCTTGACAGCACGATCTTTTTTATGACAGCATGGTACGTGTAACATGGTATGGGGACTATATTGGACTCATAATTGCCAATCGGGGCTTTAGATGCCTACCATTCGCGATGTTGCCAAACTAGCCGAAGTTGCTCCGACGACCGCTCCCAGGTGATCAATGACACAGTTATGTCAGTCAGGAAATCCGCGAGCGCGTCGAAGCTACCATCGAAGAGTCTGGCTATGTTCCCAACATGCTGGGGCCCAGTCTGCACTTTCAGCAGACCATGGGTGATCACCGATATCACCAACAGTTACGTGAACGGCAGCGGCACCCTCGTCATGTCATTCTTTAGCGGGATCGTGAACGAAAACGATCATGCGTGGCCTCAGGGCTGTTCGCCTTCGATCCGGGCGATGCCGGGGCTGTGGGTGGAGGAGTATTCGGCTTACGCTCAAGGAGAGGCCAACACCATCCAGATCGAGGGTGGTCAGTGCTTCGACTGTCACCTGTGGAGCGACGTCATTCCCCTGAACGGCACAAATCCCATCTTCAGCACAATATGGCATCTCTGCCGAATCTGACCCTGTGACAGATTGACTTGCCCCGCGGTTTTTTGGGGGTCGGGAAAAAGTAGGGAATTCCATCACAAAACAAAACTCTTCACATATACTGAAATCGTATCGTTGTCACCACGTGTGCAAAGGAGCAGCGTCATGGTGGAAAAGGAGCAGGGAGTCATCAAAGGCTACGAGCTGCGCGATCGCATCGGGGCAGGGGGATTTGGAGCCGTCTATCGCAGCTACCAGTCGACCGTCAGGCGTGAGGTGGCGATCAAGGTCATCCTGCCGCATTATGCCAGCCAGCCTGAATTCATCCGGCGATTCGAAACCGAAGCCCAGATCATCGCCCGGCTGGAGCATCCATTCATTGTGCCGCTCTATGACTACTGGCGCGATCCGAACGGTGCATACCTTATCATGCGGTACTTTCGTGGCGGCAATCTGCGTGACATGCTTCGAAAAGGCCCGCTTGATCTCGAACAGGCGATGCAGTTTCTCAATCAGATCGGCTCGGCGCTGGCCGTTGCCCACCGCAATGGGGTGATTCACCGTGACATCAAGCCCGCCAACATTCTCATGGATGAAGACGGTAATTTTTACCTATCGGATTTTGGAATCGCCAAAGACCTGGCGAAATCCGGGGGCACGATCACCGACCCGAACGCCCTGATCGGCTCGCCGGACTATCTGGCACCTGAGCAGGCGCGCAATGAGTTGGTTACCCCTCAGACCGATATCTACAGCCTGGGTATTGTCTTGTATGAAGTGCTCACCGGGCAGCATCCTTACCCGGATATGACACCCGTCGAGCGGCTGTTCAAACACCTGGAAGAACCGGTGCCGTCGATTCTTACGCTTGATAACGATATCGCTGAGGCGGTGAATGCGGTCATCCAGACAGCGACTGACAAAAACCCGTCCCACCGTTTTGACAGCATCATGACGATGGTCAACGCTTTCTGCGAGGCGGCAATGCTCGGTGTCAGCCGGGGAGAGCCGGGTTTGGTCGAACTGCTGACCTCGCGCGAGCAGGGCGTACTGAGGTTGATTATTGATGGTCGATCAAACCGCGAAATCGCCGAGGCCCTCACCATCGAGATAACGACGGTCAAGTGGTACGTGACGCAAATCTATCGCAAGCTGAACGTACGCAGTCGGGTACAGGCGATAGTCCGCGCGCGCGAGCTGAACCTGGTTGTGGGCAGGGATATCGATTCCGGTGCCGGAACTTCATCTAGCAGTATGCTGCCTGAACCTGACAATCCCTACAAGGGACTTCTCGCTTTTCAACCCGCTGACGAACAGGATTTCTTTGGGCGCGAATCCCTGACCGGGCGTCTGGTTAAGCGATTGGGTGAGAATAATGATCCATTGTCGCGGTTTCTAGCCGTTGTCGGGCCAAGCGGCAGCGGGAAGTCCAGCCTGGTTAAAGCCGGGTTGATCCCGGCAGTCTGGCGCGGCGAGCTGGCTAACTCGGATCGCTGGTTCGTGGTCGAAATGACGCCCGGAACGCACCCGATGGACGAGTTGGAAGTGGCGCTGATGCGGATCGCTCCTAAACGGCTGGACCATCTGCGGGAACAGCTTGAACGCGATGAGCGAGGTCTCCTGCGGGCCGCACAGTTGATCCTGCCGGATGACGGGAGTGACCTGCTGCTGGTAGTCGACCAGTTCGAGGAAGTCTTCACACTGGTTGAGGATGAGACACAGTGCGTTCACTTTTTGAATCTGCTTCGGACGGCGGTGACCAGCAGCCGAAGCCGGGTGCGGGTGGTGATGACCCTGCGTGCCGATTTCTACGACCGCCCGCTTCAGTACCCGGAATTCGGCGAACTGGTGCGCAGCCGTATGGAGACGGTGCTGCCCATGTCCGTCGAGGAGTTGGATCGGGCCATTCGCTGTCCGGCTGAACGGGTGGGTGTCCGGTTCGAAGAGGGATTGGTAGCCCGGATCATCGATGATGTGCATTACCAGCCCGGCGCTCTGCCGCTGCTCCAGTACGCGCTGACCGAATTGTTCGAAAACCGCGACAATCGTACCCTTACACAGGCTGCCTACCTTAACCTCGGCGGTACGGTCGGGGCGCTGGCGAAACGGGCCGAGGAAATCTATGGGGAACTCAGCGACGATGGCCGGGAAACGGTTCTCCAGATGTTCCTCAGGCTGGTAACTCCCCGCGAGGGCGCTGAGTATACGCGCAGACGGGTCAATCGTGCTGAACTGCTTTCTGCGGGCGCCGATAGAGATTTGATGGACGAAGTGATCGATACCTTCACGGCTTATCGACTGCTTTCGACCGACCGCGATCCGGCCTCGCGCCGCCCGACTGTCGAAATCGCCCATGAAGCCATTCTGCGTGAGTGGGAGCGGCTGCGAACATGGCTGGATGAGAGCCGTGAAGACCTGCGCATGCAGCGCCAATTAGCGCGTGCTGCCTCAGACTGGCTGGGGGCAGATCGGGATGAAAGCTTCCTGCTCCGGGGCGGGCGGCTGCGGCAGTTCGAAGTGTGGGCTGCCGGGACGGAGCTGGCACTCACCTCGGACGAATCTGCCTTTCTGGAACAAAGCATCGCTGAACGGGCGCGAGAGGAAGCCGAGGAACAGGCTCGCCAGGAACGGGAAGCCCGGCTGGAACGGCACTCAGTGGCCCGGCTTCGGGCATTGGTGGCAGTGCTGCTTGCTGCCACGCTCGTCGCAGCGGGCCTGACGGTCTATGCCTTCGGCCAGCGTCAGTCGGCTCAGGATGAGCGGGATAACGCCGATCTCCGCGCTGACGAAGCCAATAGTCTGACCTTGCTCAGCGAAGCAAGAGTGGCGCTGGCCGAAGGTAATCCCAACCTGGCGCTTGCGCTGGTTCTGGAAGCCAACCGCATTGAAAGTGCCCCGGTCCAGGTTCTCGAATTTCTGTATCACGTGGCCTACCTGCCATCGGCGCGCCGCCGCCTTGTTGGGCATGAGGGTTGGGTGATGTCGGTCGCTTTCAGCCCGGACAGCCATCTGGCTGTCTCCGGCTCTTCCGACGGTGCGTTGTTCCTGTGGAATCTCAACACCGGTGAGATTGTCCGGCAGTTTGAAGGCCACGATGGTCGGGTGTCCGGGGTGGTATTCAGTGCCAATGGCCAGCGAGTGCTTTCCAGTTCGAATGACGGGACGCTGGCATTGTGGGATGTCGACACAGGTGCCCAGATCAGGCGTTTTGAAGGGCATAGTGCTGCGGTTAATGCTGTGGCGATCAGCCCGGATGGCCGATACGCGCTGTCTGCCTCAAGCGACAACACGATCATCCTGTGGGATATCGATACAGGGGCAGTCGTGCGGCAGATGGAAGGGCACAGCGACGTGGTCAACGATGTCGCTTTCGCTCCGGACGGTCAGACGGCGCTGTCGGCGTCCGCCGATGCGACCTTGATCCTCTGGGACATCCCTACCGGCGAATCGCTGCGTGTATTTAGTGGCCATGATGCGTCTGTCCAGGCGGCTGACATCAGCCCGGATGGTCAGACTGCCTTATCGGGCGATGCGAACGGATCGATGCTCCTGTGGGAACTCAGCACAGGGGAGATTCTGCGGCATTACGCGCCTACCGATTCGATCCACGATGTAGCCTTCAGCCCGGATGGTCAGCAGGCTGTCACGGGGACGGGCAAAGCTGATCCCAGGGTGATCGTGTGGGATGTCGCAACAGGGGCGCAGTTGCAGAACTATTCAGTCCATACCGATGCTGTTCGCTCGGTGGCCTTTAACAATGATGGGAGTCAGATCATTTCTGCATCTGCTGATGCCACATTGATTCTCTGGGACCTGGTGCCGTTCGACCCTGAAGGTAGGCAGTATGTGGGGCACAGCGGGCTGATCAACGGGATCGCGTTCAGCCCCGATGGGCAGCGGGCGGTATCCGGCGCGGATGACCGGAGTGTGATCCTGTGGAACGTTGGCACAGGTGAGCTTATCAGGCGTTTCGATGGGTTTGAGGGAGAGGTGCGTTCTGTGGCTTTCAGCCCTGATGGCCGGACAATCGCAGCCAGCGACACGCTCGGCGTGATTGTTCTGTTGGACAGCCAGAGTGGGAGCGAGCTGTGGCGTCTTCTGGGCCACGAACCGATCTCAATCGACGCGGTGGTCTTCAGCCCGGATGGACAGATGCTCCTTTCCGGCGGCGCTGATAAAAACCTGATTCTGTGGAATGCTGCGACAGGTGAGGAAATCCGCCGATTTGAAGGGCATACTGCCTTTGTCAAAGATGTTGCCTTCAGCCCGGATGGCAGACTGGCAGCTTCCGGTGGCGCTGACCTGGCGATCCTGTGGGATGTGAAAACCGGTCGGCCCATACGCACTATTGAGGGGCACGAAGGAAACGTCGAGGCGGTTCGCTTCTCGCCGGATGGTCAGTATTTATTTACCATCTCCAATGACAATACACAGGCGCTGTGGGATGTGGAAACGGGTGAGATGATCTATCGCACTACCATACCGGGCGGTGCGGCGCGGGGTGGCGACTTTACTCCTGACGGCAGGCTCTCCTTGTCTGGGCTGGCCGACTTAACCGTGGTTCTCCAACACCCTGAATCGGGTGTATTACTGCACCGCTTCTTTGCAGACTATCCCAACGAATCCGACATCGCAATCAGCCCGGATGGTGAGTTTGCGCTTATTCAGTCGATGGATTCGTCGATACACCTGTGGCAGATCGGTCTGGCATGGGTGCCGGAGAATCGCTACTTACCGGAATTCACCTGCGAGGAACGTATTGAGTATCGGATTGACCCGCTGTGCGATCCGGAGTCAACTGAGTGAAAGGAGGAGAATGTATCGGAAGCAAATGTTGATTGATGGTAGTGGCGATGTATCGGGTTGAAAAAAGGGGGAAATACAGATGAAGAAGTTACTGCTACTGCTGGTTGTATTGTTGATGGCGATTACTGTGGTAGGCTGCCAGTCGGCACCGCAGGCAGAGGCCGCGCCGGTGGAGGCGGTCGAAGAGGCCGCACCGGCAGTTGATCCGACGCCAGAGCCGGATCCGCTGGTATTCACATTCGATGGCGAAACCTGCACATACGAAGGCCCGACTACAATATCAACCGGGCTGGTGCCGGTTATGTTTTACAACAATGGTGAAGAGATGGCTCGTGTTGGCGGTGTGCGCTTGGTGGAAGGCAAAACCTGGGATGATTTGATAGCATACTGGCAGGAGAATGGCCCTGAATCACAGCCTCCCGACTGGGCTATCAAGGAAGCTAGCACTAACACCGTGTTAGGTGGAGGCGAGTCTAAAAGTTCAATAAGGTTGGTGCCGGGTGAATATGGTTTTTTCTGCACCACAGTATCACCCAGCAGGGGCTGGCCGGGAACTCCTCTGACTGTTGAGGAATAAGGGAGCAGTGTGAGGGCTGCTGCCCGGATCAGATGTGCTGATCACTCCATGTGATCAGCAGGGTTGAGAGGCATAAGTTGTCCAAACGGACAGCTTATGCCTCGGTCACATAAGGTAATAGGGCACTATGTTCGAGTAGGGTAGAGGGGAGCCATGTCGAACCGCTCACCATGTTTTCGAGGTTGTTGTCGTCAGTATACAGAACCTTATCAGGTGTGGCAAGTTTCACCATGGAACCACAGATCAATCGCTGGGTTGGTCAGCGCTGCACCCGCCCCGACGCATCACCACCCATCAGCCGGTTGACTTCTGCAAGCGTCACCAGGTTGGCATC
>JAFGOY010000076.1 GCA_016926255.1 Anaerolineae bacterium
CCGCCGGACTTTTCGGCGGTGGAACGGACACTCTATCGCGTCTTGCTCTGCGATGTTGTACTACCTCTCGTCCGTCCACCTCCTTTTGTACTCGATTTCCGACAGTGTTTCCACCGACGTGAAAGCAGTATAACATGACTTCTGGCAATATTGCAAGAAATTCGCTGCCGATTCTTCGACCAATTTTTAGTGCCCGAAAAAATACCAGTGGCAGCAGTAGAAATTTCCCGTGTTTCAGCAAATTTCACCGGTCAAATAGACAGTTCACCGGCATCCCCACAAATGCCCCGTAGCGATCGGCAGCAGCGCTGACTGCCCCTCGTTCGGCATCGGTCAGCGGATCGAATGAAGCTGTTTCTACCGTCACCTCTTGTTTCTTCAACGTTCGCCGCCAACTTCCCACTATCTGACCATCGATCATGAGCGGCGCGGAAAAAACCGGGTCAATAGTCTGATCCGGGCCGCCCTTGCTGGCCTTGCCAAACGACGAGAATCCCACGAGGAATTCGTCAAATGTCGGGAGTAAAAATGCCCGTGCCGATGAGCCTGCCACCGCTTCGACGTCGCCCGTAAACCAGTATGTCTGCCCGTCGATCTCGGCGTGGTTCAGTTGGCCCGCCGCCATGTCGACCCCCGCCTTAATATCGGTGAGTGTCAATCCCGACCACCAGGCGAAATCATCCAGGGTCGCCAGGCCGTGCCCGGTGAGATAGCGCAGCAGGAGCCTGACCAGTGCCTCATCCTGCTCATAGATTTTCTTTCCATCAGGGGCGCGCTCATCCATCAGCATATAGGTGAACTGTTTGCCGCGCCGGGGACCGCTGCACGCCACCATATCCAGTTCGGCGCGCATCAGAATATAAGGGAGGCGCTGACCCTCCGCGCTGATCCCCGCGTCCTCCAGTGCCGCGCCGATCTCTCTGCGGGTTAGCTGACTGCCGCCCTGCAAGACATTGGCGATAACGTCACTGCTCCGCTCCAGCGTTGACTCGTCGAGTTCTAACTGCCTGTAGCGGAAAGCGCTGATCGCATTGACGCGCGGTGCGGTGAGGGCAATGATCCAGCGAATATCTTCCGGGGTGACGAAGTGCCAGGTTGGGCGCATCAGGTGTGTGCGGATGATCCGTCCTTCGCTGAATGCCTGCTCGACGGGATCGTCTGTCGCCTGCTGCATGCGCATGCCAAGCGACCAGAGCGCGCCGTAGAAGTCCTGCGCCTGGACAGCCCCCAGCCAGCCGACCACTTCTTCCGGTCTGGTGAATTCGGTTTCTGATAAACGCTGTTGATTTAACCGCTGCCGGGCGATTGTCGCTGGTGCCATCAGGCATTCCCCCTATCGGATGATTTCCCATATACGGAAGATACCGGATCGGTCCAGGAAATACCTTGCGATTGCGGATCAGCCGCCGTACCCGGCATCGTCGAGGATTACCTTTGCAATCATCAGGCTCGACGATGCGGCGGGGGAGGGGGCATTAAGCACATGGGTGATCCGCCCATCGGAGGACATCAGGAAATCGTCGACCATCTTCCCGGTCGGCGCGAGCGCCTGGGCACGCACCCCGCTCGGCCCGATCTCGACGTCGGCGTTGCTGATCTCCGGCATGTAGCGCTGTATCTCTTTGACGTAAGCCGCCTTGACGTAATCGCGGTACATTTCCAGCATCCCCATCCGCCAGTACTGTGACGCCATCCGCCAGAACCCGCCAAAGCCGATCACCTGTCCCAGGTCACGCAGATTGACATCCCAGCGGCGATAGCCCTCGCGGGCGAAGGCGAGCACCGCGTTTGGCCCGGCCCATACCTCGCCGCCGATCACCCGCGTCATGTGAACGCCCAGAAACGGGAAGCGCAGATCGGGCACCGGGTAGATCAGCCCGTTGACCATGTGGCGCACTTCAGGCCGGAACGCGTAATAATCGCCCCGGAAAGGCACGATCCGCGTCCTGATCGTCGTATCAGTTGACCTTGCGATCCGGTCGGAGTGCAGTCCGGCGCAGGTGATCACCTTCTTTGCGCTGAGCGTGTATCGATGCCCGCTGACCGGGCGGTGAACGTCCACGATCACGCCATCGGCCTGCGTTGCCAGTCCTTTCACCTGGTGCCCGGTGATGATCTCTCCGCCCATCGAGCGGATGTCGCCGGCATAGGCCCGCGCAATCGCAATGAACTCGACGATCCCCGTCTCCGGCGACCAGATTGCCCTGATGCCTCGCGTGTACGGCTCGATCTCGGCGATCCGCTCCGGCCCCACCATCTCCAATCCGGGGACTTTATTGGCGATCCCCCGCTCGTAGAGATCGTCTAACGCTGGCAGTTCCGATTCGTCCAGCGCGACGATCAGCTTGCCGCACAGCTCGTAGTGGATTCCCTTCTGATCGCAGTACTCGATCAGCGCCTGCCGCCCGGCGGCGCAGAGCCGGGCTTTCAGCGAGCCGGGTTTGTAGTAGATGCCTGCATGCAGCACGCCGCTGTTGTGGCTCGATTGGTGCTGGGCGATATCGTTCTCTTTTTCGACGACGGCTACTTTTTGATCGGGCGATCTCAGCAGCGCCTCGCGCGCTGCCGCCAGCCCGACGATCCCTCCGCCGACGACGATCAGGTCGTAGTGGCGTTTGTCAGCTTCAGTCGATGGGATGGCGGGTTGCTCGGTTTGACTCATGGCTACTTCCTGTGTAAAGGTGATCGAAGTTGAGGATAATTATGGCTGATAACCGCGCGCGCAGCGAAACCCGACGGTGCTCACCTTCTCGAATGGCTGATACCCCGCCCGGTTCGACGCGCGCAGCATGTCTGACAGGGGGGAGGGAAACGAGCCGCCGCGTACCACGCGTATGTCGCCAGCGCCCGGTCCCTGCGGGTTGATCGATGTGGCGGGCAGCGATTGGTAGTAGTTGCTTATATATGGATCGTTGATCCACTCCTCGATGTTGCCGCTCATATCGTATGCCCCAACCCACGATACACCCTCCGGCCTGCTCCCGACGATCACTGAGCGTCCATTCGAGTTGACCTGATAGACGACTTTGTCGGGCACGAACACGTCACCCCAGGGATAGATCAAACCGTCGGGGCCGCGTGCGGCGTATTCCCATTCCGCTTCGGTCGGCAGCCGTCCTCCGCGCCCCTCACAGTGATTCCGTGCCTGCTTCCACCTGACGCAGTTGCGCGGTTGATCGGGTTCCCATGAGGTATCCTCGCAGCCAATCGATCCATACTGTTCGTTGGTCACCTCGTACACGTCGATCCAGAACGGCTCCACAAAGCAGACGGTATGCACCGGTTCCTCGGTGGAAAATTTCGTGCTTCCCATCTCGAAGCACCCCGCCGGAACCAGCGCCATCTCGACCCCGTCGATCAATTCGATCACCGGTTCCCAATCAGCGTTGGCTGTCACCGGGTCGAAGCCGGGCTGTGATGCCCTCTCGGTGAGTTGATCGGGCGATAGGGTCGGCTCATCTGCCGCGCACCCGCTGATCGATATCCATACCATACAGCACAGAAGGATAATTGTAAGCCGCCGTCTGTTTGTGATCATTGCCTTTCTTTTCTACTCTGGCGGTCCTTGTTTAACCGTCCTGACGATTCTCTCCACCGGCCAGTCGATCTCGTCCCCGCCGAATGCCCAGGGATCGAGCTTCTCCAGCCACCATGTCGTCCCGACTTCCTCATACGCCGCGACAAGTGACGCGCCTTCATCCTGCCCCAGGTGATTCGAAATTCCCGAAACGACGATCTCAAACGGCGAATCGTCTTCTCGCTGCCCATTGACGAATTCGACTACCTCGCGGATCGCATCGACCGGCATCATCTCATTGCGCGGGAGGTCGATCATGATCGGGGTGACGCCCTGCCACTTCGCCGCCCGCCTGAAGGGTTTCTTGTTGGGCCAGTTGCCGCCCACCCAGATCGGGATGTGGCCGTTGACCGGGGTAGGGAGGTGGCGGATTTCCTCGCCGCTCTCGCCCCGCGATCCGCGCATCGGGTAGTAGTCGCCCTCGTGCTTGAAGTACTCGCCGCTCCACAGCTTCATCAGCAGATCGAGCGCCTCGTCGAGCATTGCCCCGCGCGCCTTTGCCGATGTCTCCTCGCCGACGAACTCGTATTCGTGCGGCCTGCCGCTGCCGATCCCCACGCCGAGGATCATCCGCCCGTTCGATAGCTGATCAATCGATATGACTTCCCGCGAGAGCTTATAGACCCGCCTGCGCGGGATCGGAGTCACCATTGTGCCGATCCTGATGGTGCTCGTCTGCATGGCGATCACGCCCAGCGCCACCCAGGGATCGCACATCGGCTGATCGAGGTACCAGACGTGATCCCAGACGAAGAAGCCGTCCCACCCGGCTGATTCGGCGTCCTGCGCCAGCGCAGCCAGCCGCCGGATATCGGCATAAGGCCCCCAGTTGGGAATGGTCACCCCGAATTTCATTGTCGGCAGTCTCCTTAATAGGTCGATACGCCGGATTGTATCACACCGCGAATCAAACACGAATCGAAACTATTAAATTGCCCTAAATCTACATTTAGTGAACCCTAAACCCCACGCCATGTGGGGATGCCCGGCCCCGGAATCATTGACAATAGACTGCACAGCCATACAGGTCAAATCCACGCAAGGAGGCTCGTCATGGGAACCGTTTCAAATCAAGCCAATGAACAGAAGATCAATATCGGCCTCGTCATTTTCAGGACGGCGCTGTTTGTGTTTGGCGTGCCTGCGCTCGTCCTGCTTCTCGCCGGGACGATCCGCTGGTGGCAGTTCTGGGCAGACTGGCTTGTGACCGTTGTTGGCTCCATCATTGGCCGGTTGATCATGGCTCGTGTCAATCCCGGTCTTGTCAGGGAGCGGGCCAGCTACGACAGTAAAGCCGATGTCAAGCCCTGGGATCGCGTTTTGATGCCGCTCGTCGCGCTGATATTGCCTACCCTCACCCTGATTGTCGCCGGGTTGGACAAACGCTTCGGCTGGTCGATTGCCCCGGCCCTCTGGATGCAGATCGCCGCGCTGGTTCTTCTTATTCTTGGCACCCTGCTTGCCCACTGGGCGACCATCAGCAACAGGTTCTTTGCCGCCGTCGTCCGCATCCAGACCGACCGGGGTCACACTGTGGTCGATACCGGCCCGTATCGATTCGTCCGCCATCCTGGTTATGCCGGGGGTGTACTTTCCGCCATCGCGGTTCCCCTGCTGCTGGGATCGTACTGGGCGTTCATCCCCTCCGCGCTGCATCTCATCATCCTGGTGATCCGCACCGCGCTCGAAGATCGCACCCTGCGCGACGAGCTTCCCGGCTACGAGGAATACACCCAGCGCACGCGCTATCGCCTGCTGCCGCCGATCTGGTAAAGGGTGAGTGCAATGATGCAAATCGGTGGATGCTGCCCCCTTTTCTAAGGGGGGCGGCATTTCGCTGTGCGAAATGCGGGGGGTGATCTATCGCTGATATTCCTCGTCACTGATGGCTCTGCGTCATTTTCACCGGGCGATCCATCGACTATAATGAGTCTGCCAGCATTGTGTATAGATTTATATAGCAGGGAGCCTCTCCAATGAAAACATACAAAAACCCGATTATCCCCGGTTTTTACCCTGATCCGAGCATCTGCCGGGTCGGTGAAGATTATTATCTGGTGACCAGTACCTTCGAGTATTTCCCCGGCCTGCCGGTTTTCCACAGCCGCGATCTCGTCAACTGGCGGCAGATCGGACACGTGCTCGACCGTCCCTCACAGCTTAATCTCGACGGCATCAAGCCGTCGGGCGGGCTTTACGCGCCGACTATCCGCTATCACGATGGCACCTTTTACGTGATCAACACCCATGTGCAGGAGAACGAGGTCCACAACAATTTCATTGTCACCGCCGCCGATCCCGCCGGGCCGTGGTCGGAACCCTACTGGCTCGACGCACCGGGTATCGACCCCTCGCTGTTCTTCGACGACGATGGCCGCGCCTGGTACTGCGGCAACCGTGTCCCCGATGGCGGCGAGCGGTTCCGGGGGCACCGAGAAATCTGGTTGCAAGAACTCGACTTCGAATCGATGCAGCTTACCGGTCCGACCTTCTCACTCTGGGAAGGGGCGCTCAACAAAGCGATCCACGCCGAAGCCCCCCATATCTACAAGATCGACGGCTTCTACTACCTGCTGATCTCCGAAGGCGGCACTGCCCACGATCACGCGGTCACCATTGCCCGCAGCGAGTCGATTGTCGGGCCATACGAGTCGAATCCGCGCAACCCGATCCTGACTCACCGGCATCTCGGCTACGACTACCCGATCTCGAACACTGGCCATGCCGATCTGGTCGATACGCAGAACGGCGAATGGTGGATGGTCTGCCTCGCTTCGCGTCCTTACGGTGGGTACTATTACAATCTGGGCCGCGAAACCTGGCTGGTGCCGATCACCTGGGAAGACGGCTGGCCGCTGGTCTGCCCCGGAATCGGTCATATCCCCTTCGAGCATCCTGTCCCCGATCTACTTGAACAGCGCTGGCCTGCATCCTCGGCCTGCGATCACTTCGACGGCGGTACGCTTGGCTTCCAATGGAACTTCATCCGCACGCCACGTGAGCAGTTCTACAGCCTTGCTGCCAACCCCGGCCATCTCCGGCTGAGGCTGCGCCCGGAGCGGATCATCGGGCGGGTTAACCCCAGTTTCGTGGGCCGACGCCAGCAGCATATCGATTTTTCGGCCAGCCTTGCCATGATCTTTACACCCCGCTCACCTTCCGAAATCGCCGGGATGGTCGTGCTTCAGAACAACAATTTTCTCTACCGACTCGTCCTGACTCTGAACGACGCGCAGGTGGCGATTCTCAGGCTGGTTAAACGCGAGGATGGCAACGAAGAGGTCATCAAAGAGCTGCCGGTCGATGCCGGGAAGCTGTATCTCAAAGTCGAGGCTCACGGGCAGGACTATCGATTCTATCACGCCACCCGGCTCGATGACTGGCACCTGATCGCCGCTGTCGATGGGCGCATCCTGTCGACGCAGGCTGCCGGGGGATTTGTCGGCGCGGTGATCGGGATGTACGCAAGCAGCAAGGGCGAACCCAGCAACAACTATGCCGATTTCGGCTGGTTCGAGTATATGGGGCTGTAGCCTGGCTGTAATGGCTGATCCAGGTCGGGGTGGGCGACGGGCAATCACCCGCAAGGCCGATACATCGATCTGCTGTCGACCTGGACGCGGCAGTTTGAGCCGTGGCCTGACAGGTGATGCTCACAGGTGATGAGTAAGTGATATCAGGTGGTTTCCTGTATAACCGTATTCTTTAAGGAGATGTTCCATGTTGGACATAAATGCTATTGAATCTCTGCTGGGCAGTGATGCCGAGAGCCTGCTTACGCATAGATGTCAGACTATTCCCGGGGGAAAGCTTCATCTGCCGGGGCCGGATTTTGTGGATCGTATCTTTGCCCTGAGCGACCGTCCTACACCAGTGCTGCGAAGTCTTACCGCGCTGTTCGAGCACGGGCGGCTGTCTGGAACTGGCTACCTTTCGATCCTGCCGGTTGATCAGGGTATCGAGCATTCAGCGGGGGCGTCATTTGCGCCAAACCCGATCTATTTTGACCCTGAAAGTATTGTCGAACTGGCGATTGAAGGCGGCTGCAACGGAGTAGCTTCGACGCTGGGGGTGTTGGGTTCAGTGGCCCGCAAGTATGCCCACAGGATTCCCTTCATCCTGAAGTTCAACCACAATGAATTGCTGACCTATCCCAACAAATTCGACCAGGTGTTTTTCGCCCGGATTGATCAGGCCCGTGATCTGGGGGCAGTTGCCGTGGGCGCAACAATTTACTTTGGTTCGCCAGAATCCAGCCGCCAGATTGTTGAGGTGAGCAAGGCTTTCCAGGTTGCCCACCAGCTTGGTCTGGCAACGGTCCTGTGGTGCTACCTGCGCAACCCGGCGTTCAATGTCGATGGTGTGAACTACCATAACAGTGCCGATCTGACCGGGCAGGCCAATTACCTGGGTGTCACCATCGAAGCAGACATCGTCAAGCAAAAGCTGCCGACCAACAACGGGGGCTACAAGGCTGTCCGGATGGGTGATTCCAGCTATGGCAAGATTGACGAACGGATTTACAGCGAGCTTACCAGCGATCACCCGATTGACCTGTGCCGCTATCAGGTAGCCAATTGCTACATGGGGCGTATTGGGCTGATCAATTCAGGTGGTGCGTCAGGGGATAACGATCTGGCTGCGGCTGTCCAGACCGCTGTGATCAACAAGCGTGCCGGTGGGACGGGCCTCATCAGCGGACGCAAAGCTTTCCAGAAGCCAATGGACGCAGGTATCGAGTTATTGAATGCCATTCAGGATGTCTATCTCTGTGAAGATGTGACGGTCGCGTAGATTCATCGCCGGGATGTCAATTCTGAGGTTTGCCGATCTTTTGATTTGAAATATGTCTATCGGTGAATCATCGCTCTGGTGGTTCCCCGATGATCTTTATGCAGTTGGCCTGCACCTGTTTGAGCGCCGCCCGGAACTGATCGCGCTCCGCGTCGCTCAAGCCGTCGAGCAGCGCGTCCTCGGTCGCTTCGAGCACCGGCCACAACTGCCCGATCAACTGTTTGCCCGCTTCGGTCAGGGTGTAGCCGCCCTGCCGATCATCGATGTGGATCATGCCGCCGTTCACCAGCGGATCGAGCAGCGCGTCGAGTTCGCCGCCGTACATCGACGTATCCTTCTCGACCTGTTCAAGCGGCATCACGCCATCGCAGGCCATCACCATCAGCAGGATCGCCTGCGTGCTGGTCAGATCGGTGACTTCGCGCAGCCGCCGGTCGAGCGCCATCTGGATCATCTTCCCGGTGACGTTGACCTCGCGGCCTAATGTGTTTCGAATGGTATCGGTCAGCATAGCCAGCACCAGCTTCAATCGTAACTCGTATACACTGATCCCGGTCGCCACGCCCACGTTTAGCGACTCGACCGGGCCTGCCATCGGGATGCGGATCAGCAGGTCGGCCTCGGCTTCGATCTCCGCCGAAATCCCCGCCGATTCGTTCCCTACTACCAGCGCGATGGGATGCGGCTTCAACTGCGCCAGCGATTGGATCAGCGGGCCGCGCGGACTGGTCGCCGCGACCTGGTACCCGGCTGATTTCAATCGACGCACCGCCTCGATCCCCGATCCCGTTTCGTAAAACCGCGTCTCGAACACCTTGCCCCGCGCCGCGTCGATGGCCTTCCGCGAGTAGGGATCGCTCTCCCCGCCGCCGAGCACCACGTCGCCCACGCCGAAGGCCCGCACCGTCCGCACGATGGTCCCCACGTTGCCGGGGTCGCGCACGTCGTCGAGCACCAGCACGAAGTCGGCGGCCAGCGATTCAATATCCGACGGTGGAGTCCGTGCCACCCCGACCGGGGAGATCACATACGAGGTGCCGGTGATCTTCTTGAGAATGCCTCCGCTGACGGCATACATCGTCATGTCGAAGGCCGGGGGATCGCCCGATGCATCGAAGAAGATATGCTCAACCGCCGCCGCCGATTCAATCGCCCAGCGGATGTGCTGATCGCCGTAGAGCAGGCACTTACCGGCCTGCCGCCGCCCGCTCGACGAGGCCAGCGCCCGCGCCTCGACCACCCGCGCATCCTTGATCGATGTAATCTGCTCAAATCCATCGCTGTTCGTCATGCGGGGCAGTATACCATACCGGCGAAAAACCGCTTAAAAAGCAGCGGTTCACAGACTGTGAGTGTTTTCGCCCCGCATCGGTGGTATCATCCGCCATCTGGTTCTTAACCGATGCAAGGAGATTGCATGTCCAATTATCTCGGCCAGATCGCCGCGCTGGGGACTTCCCTCGCCTGGACCTTCACCTCGATGTTCTTCACGCTGTCAGGCCGCAAGGTCGGCTCGCCGGTTGTCAACCGTACCCGGCTGCTGCTGGGCGTCGGCTTCACGATGATCACCCATGCGATCCTCGTCGGCGGGCTGCTCCCGCTCGACGCCGAACCCTATCGCTGGGGCTGGCTGGGAATCTCCGGGCTGATCGGCTATGTGCTGGGCGATGCCTCGCTGTTCCAGGCGTTCGTGTTGATCGGCC
>JAFGOY010000077.1 GCA_016926255.1 Anaerolineae bacterium
AAAGAGCAGCAGTGTTCGCCAGAGCGCCGCTTGACGCCATATGCGGCAAAAGCTAGAATAGCCAACAGCAGTATCTGCCAAACTGAGAGCGAGTGGAGCAACCTGTGAGCAAGCGCTGGCCTGATAAAACGGTGATCGGCATAACGGGTAACATTGCCACCGGCAAGAGTGTCGTCCGTCGCATGTTAGAGCATCTTGGTGCTTTTGGGATTGATGCCGACGGGCTGGCCCACCGGGCGATGTCGCCGGGAGCACCGGCCTACCTGCCGACAGTTGAGACGTTCGGGAAATGGATATTGAGGCGTGACGGGCAGATCAGCCGCCAACGACTGGCTCAGGTCGTTTTTTCTGCCCCGGAAGCATTGACCGAGCTTGAAAAGATCACGCATCCCATTGTCAAGCAGGTGATCGATCTGCTGGTGAAGCGTGCCAAGCAGCCGGTTATCGCGATTGAGGCGATCAAGCTGATCGAGGCCGGGCTTGCGGAAGACTGCGACGTTGTCTGGGTAGTCGATGCCCCGCGTGATGTTCAGCTTCAGCGGCTTGTCGACGAGCGCAAACTCGAAGGAGAAGTCGCAGCCCAGCGGATCGATGTTCAGAATCCCCAGGCGGACAAACTGGAGCAGGCAACGTTGGTCATCGATAACGGCGCCGGGCTTGAACAAACGTGGCAGCAGGTTCAGGCATCCTATAACGAAATGATGGGGATCAAGCCGCCTGTCGTAGAGCCAGAACCGGCGCCAGAACCCGCCGTAAGCTTCGAAGCGCCAGTCACCGCCGACGCGGAGATCTCCACGCGGCGTGGCGGGCCGGATCAGGCCGGTGATATCGCGGCATTTTTCAACGGGTTGAACAATACATCGCTCACCCGGATGGATGTCCTGCTCCGCTTTGGACAGAAAGCCTATATGCTTGCCTACGCCGACCAACATATCATCGGGCTGGCTGGCTGGCAGGTCGAGAACCTGATCGCTCGAATTGACGAATTCATCCTGGCACCCAATGCGCCAGTCGAGAGAACGGTCGACGGGTTGGTCAAGATCATCGAACAATACGCAAGCGATCTGCAAAGCGAAATCGCCCTGTTGTTCCTGGAAGAAACAGTACCAGACACGATCAAGCAGGCTGTGCTGGCATCCGGTTATGAAGAAAAAACCGCCGACGAACTGCGCATTCCTGATTGGAAGGAAGCGGCCAGAGAATCTGCTCCCCCGGATTCGATCATGGTCGTTAAACGCCTGCGTGAAGATCGTGTGCTGAAACCTATGTAGTGTGTGAGGTCAAATGGCTGAATTTTTCAATAATACCTTAAAATCCCTACGGGAAGGGCCATTAGGCCCGGTTGTACGCTGGATAGAAAACCATCCGCGCCTGGCTGCCTGGTTTGTGCTGGCGGTGGGGATCGTCATACTCCTGGTGATCGAGGCCCGTGATGTTGGTCTCCAACCCGGCCAGTGGGCGGCGTTGATCGCTGCCACGATTCTCGTTGCCGGGGCCTGCGTGTGGATCATCAGTTGGGAAGACGACGAAGAAGAAACTCAACCGCCGGGCGAGGACGAGTAGATCGACCTCTTTGCCGGTTGATACTGGTCATTATCGCGCTGCAAACCGACTGAATGAAGTCGGTTTGTTTTATACTGGACAGTGAGGAAAGAGTTGGCTTGCCGCTCTCAGCGCTGAAGCACCGAGCTAAGACAGAACAACTGCCCGTACCGGAGGGGAGTGAATAGATTTATGCGAGTGATGGGTGTTTGCCTGGGTGACTGTGTACATGTTGCCGGCGTGACTCGCTTTCTGAGCATTGCCGAAGAACTGGGACATGAAACCTACTTTACAGGCCCGGCCACCGATGTCGAAACGTTGATCGAAGCCGCCCGTGAATTCAACCCGGAACTCATCGGTGTGAGCTACCGGCTCACGCCAGAGAACCTGACTCCGCTGCTGGTCGAGCTAAAAGGAATGCTGGCCGCCGCCGGGTTAGCCGACAAGCGTCTGGCGTTTGCCGGTACACCACCTACCGTCGCCGCTGCCCGCGAGCACAAGCTTTTCGAACGCTATTTCGAAGGGGGCGAACCGGCGGCAGTGGTGCGCCGATACCTGGAGTCTGGTGAGGATGATCAGGCCGGGCCGATCACTTACCCGTCACGGTTGATCGACCGCATTCGCTGGAAAGCGCCGTCTCCGCTGATCCGGCATCACTATGGCGAACCGGCCAGAACCATCGAACCGACCCGGCAGGGGATCGGGAAAATCGCGGAGAGCGGCACGCTGGACGTAATCTCGTTGGGAGCCGATCAGGATGCACAGGAGAACTTCTTCCATCCCGATCTTCAATACCCCAAATCAAAAGGGGCAGGGGGCGTCCCATTTCGCACGGTCGAGGAACTGCATCAGCTTTACGAAGCAACTCAACGGGGCAACTATCCACTGATGCGATCCTATTCTGCCACGCGTGACCATCTGCGGTATGCGGAAATGCTGGTCGAGACGATCAATAATGCGTGGTGTGCGACTTCTCTGTTCTGGTTCAACGCGATGGATGGTCGCGGCCCGTCACCGCTGGAACAATCGATCCGCGAACATATCGAGTTGATGGCATGGCACGGCCAGCGCGACATACCGGTCGAGGGGAATGAGCCGCATCACTGGGGGATGCGCGATGCTTCTGATGTGATCGTCTGTGCTGTCTCATACATCTATGCGCACAATGCAAAAAGGGCCGGTGTCCGGGACTATATCACGCAGTATATGTTCGAAAGCCCGCCGCATCTCAACAACCGGATGGACCTGGCGCTGCGGCTGGCCCAGATCGAGCTGGCCGAATCTTTCGCCGACGACAGCTTCCATATCTGGCGGCAGACGCGAACCGGTCTGCTGAGCTACCCGCTGCCGATTCCGCGGGCGCGCGCCCACCTCGCGCAAAGCGTGACGCTCCAGATGGCGGTTCAGCCACATATCGTTCACGTAGTCGGGTATACCGAAGCCGATCATGCGGCCAACGCCGACGAGGTGATCGAAAGTGCAGAAATGGCCAACTATGTGGCCGAAGTCGCGCTGAGAGGTGTGCCGGATATGACCGCCGACTCGCTGATCGAGGAGCGAAAAGAAGAAATCGTCTCGGAAGCATATATTTTGCTGGATGCAATTCGCTCGTTGACTCCCGATCACCCCGATCCACTGTCTGACCCGGCAACGCTGGCCCGTGCAGTAAAGATTGGGCTGCTCGATTCGCCGCAACTGGTTAACAACCCCTTCGCGCCGGGGAAGCTCCACACACGCAGCATCGATGGGGCGATCCGGGCGGTCGATGAGGCGGGTAAGCCGCTGACAGAGAAACAGAGAATCGACCGCGTAATGGCGGATATCGACCGGTAAACTCCTTACTGGCGATTGACCGTTCTCTTGGTGGTCACTACAATACTTATAGGAGCAGGTTCCTGCCCCGTGACGCACGAAGGAGGCACAGCATGGCCGAGAACAAGATACCGGTTGTGATACTGGGCGCGGGTGGCTACGCTGTCATGGTTCACGAGATACTTTCTGCCTATTCCAATTACCTGGTGCTTGGCTGCACCGATAAAGCCCTGGGATTAAGCGAGCGAAGCCTGGGTGAGGGGAAGAGCCTGCGTATTCTGGGGGATGACGATATTCTCCCGGAGTTGGCCGAACGGCATCCGGGACTGCGTGGTGTGCTGGCGCTCGGCCCGGAGTTGATGGATGTCAGGGCGCGGTTGGTATGCACGCTGGATCGGGTCGGGATTTCCCCGGTGACAGTTGTTCACCCACGCTCGATTGTGTCGAAACTGGCGAAGCTGGGTGGGGGGACCGTTGTCAGCAGTGGGGCGATCATCAATGCGGGCACAGAGACGGGGTCACACTGTGCGCTGGCAGCCGGGGCGGTTATCGACCACGATACACAGTTGGGAACCAATGTATTTATCGGGCAGGGGGCGCATGTTTCGAGCTATGTCAGGCTGGGAGAAAACGTTGCCATAGAACTGGGAGCGTGCGTCAACAGTCGGGTGTGTGTCGGCGAGGGTGCCCGCGTGACCGGGGGGGCATTCGTTAATACCAATGTGCCCGATCACGCCGTCGTGATGGGTGTCCCGGCGCGGGTGGTGCGCTATGTCGATGCCTGAACGGATGGTTTGATCAGAACACGCGGCGTATCAATCCCAACGCGAGTGCCAGAATTCCCATCGAAGCCAGCGAAACGATCAGCACCGCCGGGGGAACGAGACTCTTTTTCCCGCCGATATCCCCGGAAGAGATCGAATCCGGTTGAACATATGCCTGTGCCGGTGTGAAAGTTGGAAGCACTCCGGCGGCACTTTGCCCGTTTGCACCTGGGGTCTGGGTGAATATGCCGGTAGGCGCGAATGCTGCGGTACCGGTCGCCGCTTCTATCGCTCCGGGAGTTTGCAGGAGGATCGTCGCTGTCGCCTGGGCTGCCGCCTGGGTGGGATCGGTGGTTGGCGGCGGAGGAGGCTCGACGGCGGGCACGGTCGTGATATCGCCACGGATAACGACCAGCGGTTCATAAACCCATGCCTGACCATCTGCTCCGTCTTCCCAGGCCACCAGCAGCCAGTCATAGCCAAGCCATCGGCCAATAATGGGGAGCGTGATCCCCGGCGAAAGAGATTCGATCACGTATTCATCGCCGATGGTGGGCAGCGAGCGCAAGTTGGTGGGATCGCCGATGACCTCGGCGTAAACAGGTGCGAGGGTTGGGGTGCGGGTTGGGGTCGAAGTCGGGCCGCCGACGACTGTCTGGGTCGCGGTGGGTAACTGAAGTTGACCACTGCCACCAGTCGGTGTGGCGGCCTGCTCCAGCAGACCGCCATCGGAGGCGAACGCGGCGTTGGCCGTCAGCCCGACAGCCAGGAGTCCCAGGAAAACAGCGGCCAGGAAACCCGATCGTCGGTGAGTTTGCTCGGAATGATTTTCGTCCATAGGGGCAGATCGTACCGCTTGCAGGCGGTGCTTGCAACCTGATGCAGGATGGTTATTCTGATCGAGTGAGTATGATAACTTTTGTAAGCCGGGGACGTATAGTAGTATAGAGTGGATGTGTTCGATAGTTGAGGCAGCGGCTGCTGCCATAAGTAAGGAGTTCGGATTATGGCCCGCCGATTGGTTGTCCCTCTAGGAGCCTCATGGCGACAAAAACCGGCTGCGATGCTGCTTGTCTTCCTGGTACTGGTTGCTTTGCTGGCCGTCTCTGTGTATCTCTTCGTCACCGACTATTTCACCAGTGTATACGGGTATAACCTGCTGGGCACGCAGCGTGTATCTGTTGCCGAAGCCTGGTTTGTGGGCGCGCTGCCGCAGCTTGTCCAGGTTGCGTTCGGATTCATGGCCCTGGAACGGCGCAACTGGGTATTCGGCGCGCTGGCGGGGGCGGCGCTGGTTCTCGACGTGGGCACCGATATGGCTTTCCGGGTTGGCGATGCGCAGGGATTGGCAGTATATCTTATAGCGCTTTTCCAGAGCATTGTTCTTTTCACGCTGGGCAGCGAGTTCCTGCTGGTGGCATCGCTCGAAAACATCATCGAGTACCTGCCCGACGTGCTGGAAGCGATGGCGATCTCCTCGAACCGGCTGGTCGACAGTTTTACCAACGTCGCCGAGACGTTCCGGGAAGACAACGAGGAGGAAATCCACCCGGTTTCCCGTCGAAAAGGCAGGCGGCAGGGGCCGTAGACTTGATCTGCAACATGGTCGATGCCCTGGTGAAAATGCCAGGGCGTTTTTTTGATCGGGCGGGAGGTTCAGGTGCTGGCGAAGGTCAATAGCTGTGCGTTAGTCGGGTTGGATGGTACGCCGGTCGACGTGGAAGTCGACATGGCGCGGGGGATGCCGAGCATCAGCGTGGTGGGGCTGCCCAGCGCGGCGGTCAAGGAATCGAAAGACCGGGTGCGGGCGGCGATCAAAAACAGCGGGCTGCGCTTCCCCGGACAGGGTCGGTTGACGATCAACCTTGCGCCTGCCGATCTAAAGAAGGAAGGCCCGGCTTACGATCTGCCGATTGCGTTGGGTGTACTGGCCGCCACCGGGCAGATTCCAACCGACGAGTTGGACAACGCGCTGATCCTGGGCGAGCTTTCGCTGGACGGCAGTCTGCGACATGTGCGGGGCGTTCTCTCGGCGACACACATGGCGGCGGAACTGGGCTACGACCGGATTTACGTCCCGGCGGTCGACGCCGCCGAAGCCTCGCTGATCCCCGATATCGACATCTATCCCATCGATCACCTGATCACGCTGGTCGAGCACCTGCTGGGGCTGGACGCGATCCCGACCTTCGACCGGGTGGACATCCCATCCGACGAAAGACTTGCCGGGTACCAGGCGGATTTCGCCGACGTGAAGGGGCAGGAGCACGTCAAGCGGGCGCTGGAAATCGCCGCTGCCGGTGGGCACAACGTCCATATGGTCGGCCCGCCGGGGGCAGGGAAGACACTGCTGGCGCGGGCGGTGCCGGGTATCCTGCCCGATATGGTGCTGGAAGAAGCGCTGGAAGTCACCCGCATCTACTCGGTGGCCGACATGCTGCCCGAAGATGTCCCGCTGATCCGCCAGCGGCCTTTCCGGGCACCGCACCACACGATCAGCCATGCGGGGCTGGTCGGGGGCGGGACGGTGCCGCGACCGGGCGAGATCAGTCTGGCGCATCGTGGAGTATTGTTCCTCGACGAGCTGCCGGAGTTTGGCAAGAACCTGGAGACGCTGCGCCAGCCGCTCGAAGACCGGCAGGTGACGATCAGCCGGGCGTCGGGGACGATGTGTTTCCCGTCGAATTTTATGCTGATCGGGGCATCGAACCCATGCCCGTGCGGTTTCTACGGCGACCCGGTCAAGGCGTGCACGTGCAGCTCGGCGATGGTGACCCGCTACCGGCAGCGGATTTCCGGGCCGATGCTCGACCGGATCGACATCCATGTGGAGGTGCCGCGTGTGGACTTCGACAAGCTGACCGACGACCGGCGCGGGGAGCCGTCGGAGAGCGTGCGGAAGCGCGTGCAGGCGGCGCGTGACCGGCAGGCGGAGCGATTCGCAAGGATGGATGGATCGGGGCGGCGGCTGCTCAATAACGCCGATATGGGCGCGCGGGAAATTACATCAATCGCCAAATTGGATTCTGAGGGAGAGAAGTTAATCCGGTCAGCGATGCAGCAGATGAACCTCAGCGCGCGGGCCTATCACCGGGTGCTGAAGTTGAGCCGCACGATTGCCGACCTGGATGGCAGTGCGGAGATTCGCCCGCAGCATCTCGCGGAGGCGCTGCAATATCGGGCGCGGGGGTAGTAGCGAGATAGAATCCTGGGGTTTCTCGCTCCTTCGTTCGTCATTCATTGATATTCTGTGATGGTTTCATGATCCAATCTTGAACTTTCCATTTGATTATCTTCTGATACGTTCTGCCGGACACAATCACTCTAACTCTGATAGGTCTGACTGGCTTTCCATACGCCAGTCCTTCGCGTTCAATAGCCTCTTTGAGATATTCTCGGTCGATAAGAACAAGGCGTGATTCGCCATCTTCAAGTCGAACATTTCCCTCAAATGGGCGACCAAACTCTCTTCCCCAACCCTGATCATTGTAAATCAAACTTGTCGCGTTGGTTATGATGAATATGCTCTCAACCACGACCGGGCGATGCCCACGATTCCTGATCCCAACATATAGAATTTCTCTTTCGTATCCCGTTATTCTTCCTTGTTTGATACTGATCTTTACACGCCGCCGATCTATAAAAATCTGGCGGATCGCCAGCATGGTAGACAATATCGCTCCCCAGACAGCCAGAATGTCCGTCAGCGTAAGGGTCAATGGTGGAAATTGGATCATTTGTCGTTCCTTTTTATCGCTTCTTTAACTATCTTGTCTGGGGTATTAAGCAAAGTCGAAACAAATCTCGCAGGCAATTTCGCAGTATACTTCTTTCCCTGAGCATCGATCACGAGAACCCTACTCCGAGCACTACGAGAATTGTTGTAGATAGTCTTTTTTAGACGTCTCTTTACCTTCTCTGTGTCCAACGGGAAAACAAGTTTTTGGCTATCAATGTCAAGAGTCTTTGGTAAGGACATGTAACTCGCGGTTAAAGATATACAAATGCGCTTGAGGGGAAACTGATTTAATCTAAGCCTCAAGTCTTCGATCCTGATTGGTTGTCCGCCTTTGTACACGACGGTAATTTCTAAAATTGGTGCATGGCTGGAGACAATAAATTGGTGTCCATTGTTGTCAATTCGTTTGACAGAGTTGAGTGTTTTTGTAGACTGTTTTACCTTGATTCTCATACGCTTTGTGTGTCGGCGTACTTCGAAGTAACCCAAAGTGAAGGCAATAATAAATCCCAATATACCAAGCCACTCATTTGCTATTGGCATTCCGAATATTTCCATTGGTCAATTCTCTCTCAATCAGGGACATTTGTCCGGGAAACAGTAGCCTGTTTAGTCTGTTCATTATATCAGTCATAGTGAAAGTTTATCTGGATGTTCTCATATCCTATGGCCGGGTTGAGACGAGTAGCAAATCAATATTAAGCACGGGGATGATTGAAAAGCTCTCCCCCTCTGGCCGACTGCGTCGCCCATCTCCCCCAATCTGGGGGCGATCAAGGTGTTCTGTTGTTTGAGCGTGAAGAAGTACCCCTTCTGACGAATCTGCGGTTCGCCATCTCCCCCACCGGGGGCGATCATCTGGGCCATCTGTTCAGAAACAAAAAGGCCGCCGAATGGCAGCCTGTGTGTCGATAAAAGTATAAGAGCTATGCTTCGGGGAGGAGCAGGGGCCGGAACTTGTACCCGTAGACGATCACGCCCTCGTCGCCGTCGGTGCGGAGCTTGCGGGTGACCATCTCGACCCGCATCCCGATCTCCGGTTCGCCTTCGAGATCGGTAAGCTGGGTGGTGATGATCGGGCCTTCGTCGAGCTTTACCAGCGCCACGACATAGGGCGACTGGTACTCGAAGCCCAGCGGGCCGTCGATCACGGTCGTGTAGCTGTAGATTTCACCCTTCCCAACAAACGTATACGGCTCCTGAGCCGGTTTCGCGCATTCGGGGCAGGCATCACGCGGGGGGAAAATCTTTGCCCCACAATGGGGGCATTCCTCACCCTGTAGCCGGTAGCGCTGGCGTTCCAATCGCCAGTTTTGTGATACGCTCATAGTCTCTAGCGTTCGGCAGGTTCATAGGCGTGGGCGAGCGTATGGCTTGCCCGCCGGGCCGGTTGAACCAGGGATGCTTCATGGCTGGCGCATGCGTCGCAAACGAGGCGCGGCGAGAAAAAAGTCTTTCCGCATTCCGAGCAGATGGTGCCCGTCAGTCCGTAGCGTTGGTTTCTGAGTCTCCAGTGGCGCGGCATTTCCATAGTTGTTGATCGTCTCCTCATTCAAAATCAGTTAGCAGTTGGGATGCTTTTGCATCGCACCATAACCCATTATTACCACCTATCGCTTTCAGAAGCTACCAACGGGGCTGTCAAAAGCTATCAGATTGCCTGATAGGGCTATTTTGTGCGTAATTTCCCCCGGTAGCGGGCGTAGACAGCATAGTCGACCTCGGTGCGGCGGGCGATGTAATCTTCGGTTTTGGGGGCACGATCCCGGCGTTCGGCAAGCAGATCGGTGGCCCGTACTGCCATCGCATCGGAGCCTGCGCCGGAACCGAAGGACACCATCAGGATGCGGTCACCCGGTTTGGCCTGATCGAGGATGGCGGTCAACCCGATCAGCGCGGCCCCGGCATAGGTATTGCCGATCCGGTTCGACAGGAGGCCCACCTCGATCTGCTCGCCGGTGAAGCCGAGCATCTTCGCGGCACGCTGCGGGAACTTGACATTGGGCTGGTGGAAAACCGCGTAATCGAAATCGGCGGCTTTTGCGCCAAGCCCATCCATCAGCGCCTTCCCCGCCGAAGTGATGTGGTGGAAATAGGCGGGTTCGCCGGTGAAGCGTTCACCGTGCGAGGGGTAGATTGCCTGTGCCCGCCGCCAGAAGTCGGGCGTGTCGGTGACGAAGGAGTAGGTCGCCTCGATGACGGCGAGACTTTCCCCGGCGGGGCCGATCAGGTAAGCGGCTCCCCCGGCGGCGGCAGTGTATTCCAGGGCATCCCCAGGACGCCCCTGGGCGGTGTCCATGCCGATCCCGAGCGCGTAAGGGGCCATTCCACTGCCCACCATGCCAATCGCCGCCTGCATCGCCTCCGAACCGGCTTTACAGGCGAATTCCATATCGGCGGCAAGGGTGGCGGGCACCGCGCCAATCGCCTCGGCGACGATGGTCGAACTCGGCTTGACGGCGTAAGGATGGGATTCGGAGCCGACCCACACGGCGCGAATCTGGGAGGGGTCGATATCGGCGCGGGCAAGGGCATTGCGGGCGGCTTCGATGGACATCGTCACGACGTCTTCATCCAGACCCGGCAGCGATTTCTCGGCGACAGGCGATCCGCCCATGCCGTCTTTCCAGATGCGTGAAATCTCGGCACCGGGGAGTCGATAGCGCGGCACATACGCGCCGTAGCCAACGATCCCTACTTCGCGGTCGGGTTTCATCGGGGGTAAGGCCGGTTGATCGGTTTGAGGTGTCATTTTCACTGCTCCAACAGTTTTTTGGCATAATCCAGGTTGATCTGTTTGTCTTGCAGCATGCGTTGAACAACTGCGTCGATCTGATCGTCTGCCGCGCCTGCTGATATGGCGATCTGCCGGGCATGGAGCGCCATGTGGCCTTTCTGAATACCTTCGGTAGCCAGCGCACGGAGCGCTCCGAGGTTCTGGGCAAGGCCGACGGCAGCGATGATTTCGGCCAACTCGCCAGCTTTTTCGACGCCGAGAATCTTCAAGGCGACCTGGGCCGCCGGGTGAGCGCGGGTCGTGCCGCCGACGATTCCGACCGCCATTGGCAGTTCGATCATTCCGTGCAGACTGCCGTTCGCATCTTTGTTCCAGGTGCTCAGGGACGTGTAACGCCCGGATCGGGCGGCGTAGGCGTGGGCACCGGCTTCGATGGCCCGCCAGTCATTGCCGGTGGCGATCACCACCGGGTCGATGCCGTTCATGATGCCCTTGTTGTGGGTCGCCGCGCGATAAGGGTCGGCGGCGGCGAAGGCCCAGGCTTCGAATACACCCGTGACGACCTGTTCGCCGGAATAGTCTTCGAAGGCCAGCGACTCGACCGGGAGGATGCATTCGGCGCGGGCAAGGCGGCGGTCGGCAAGGTTCGACAAAATCTTGAGGCCAACTCTGCCCCCGGTCAGGCGTTCGAGCAGCGGGGCGAGCGCCTCGCAGGAGGTGTTGACCGTGTTGGCTCCCATCGCATCGCGGCAGTCGACGATCAGGTGGACGATCAGCATCGGCCCGGCGGCGGTGTCGTCCAGAATGCGGACTTCGATATCGCGCGGGCCGCCGCCGATGCTAACGAGGAACGGGTCTGTCTGTGCGGCGGCTGCCAGCAGGTCGGATTTGTTGTCAAGGATGGCCTGTTTCGCCGCCGGTAAATCCACCAGATCGAGAATCTGTATCTGGCCGATCATCTCCGGCGGGGTGGCGCTGGCCTTGAATCCGCCATTCGAGCGCACCAGCTTGGCGATATGGCTGGCGGCAGCGACGACCGACGGCTCCTCGACGGCCATCGGGATCAGCACGTCACGGCCATTGACGACGAAGTTGGCCGCGATGCCCAGCGGCATGCCAAACACGCCGACCACGTTTTCGATCAGCCGGTCGGCCAGCGCGGGGGTCAGGCCGGATTCGCCGGTGAGGATCGCCAACTCTTCTGGTGTCAGCATGGACTGTTCGGCGACAATCCGGGCGCGCTCATCGGGTGTTTGCCTGTAGAATCCGGGTAAACGGGAACTTGTGCTCATCAACTCTTCGATTCAGCTAATCGCCCACGTTTTCGTGGGCGAAAAAGGTAACACATAGACTGTATAAAGAGAATGCTGCCAAAATCTACCAGAACCGGGAGATTCCGGGGCTAGAGGGCGTGGTCAACCTGGGTGATGGTGGTATCGTAGCCCTCGGATTGGCGCTGCTCGATGCAGCGTTCGGCCAGATAGCGGGCCGATTCGTAGTAGTCCGGTTCATTGCGGCGCGCTGCCTCGTATTCGACATAGGGGCCAAGCAGAGACCATACCTTGACGACGAAGGGGCTGACCCATTCGATGATCGCATCGCTCGATATCAAGTCCTGCTGGAGAAGAAAGCCAAGCTGGTCGAAAGAGTTGAGCACCAGCTTGACGTGGCTGCGGCCCTCGTCGCTGAGGCTTTCCAGGCCGAGCCGGGGATCGGGGGAAAGGTTCATGTAAATCCAGCGGCGGGCCTCGATGTTCCGGTCGGTCATCATTTTATCGAAGATGCTGTTGTAGGCGGCAAGGTTGTGAGCGGCGATCTGGGCTTCACGGTTGTCAATCGATTCGACTAACTGGGCCAGCGCCATAAGACCGCCGCCGATAACCGTCGCCAGTGTTGCTGCGCCGGACAGCCCTTCGAGCGCGGCCCAGAAATTCGGGTCGACATTGGCAAACCTGAATATCACCCGGCAGATTGTGTACCATATCACAAAAAAGACAAGGCTGACCATCCCGGCAAAGGCAATGATCTTTCTAGGTGGATAATCCCGAATCCGGTTTAGCATGACCTATCCTTCCGCTGAAGAATCGCTCCCAAAAGACGTGGATATTCTACACCATAAAGGATGCGACTGCGCAATCAGGTATCGGTGACAATCGAGGCAAAGGTAGCGATAGACCAATCCCCCGGAATGCGGATGCGCTGTAACTCGAAGGGGCTGGCTTTATCCTGCTGGGCACCGTGATAGGTCGTCAATGCGCCCCAGTAGCCAACCTCTCTGGCAACTGCAATGACTGCTTCGTCATACGAGCCGGAAGGATAGGCGAGAAAGCGGGGCTGGTAACCCAGGTTCGCCTCGATGGTCTGGGCCGGGCCGAGCAGGTGAAAGAGGAGCCAATCATAATCACGATTAGCCATGTCGAAATGCTCGCGGCCATGAACCTCGATATCCATCCCGGCGCGGCTCATCTCGGTGAGCATCTCCCAGGTCATATAACCGGGGTCGCTGCGGTCGGTGACATCGGTAAGGATGAAGAACGTGCCGACGAAATCGTGTTCCTGGAGGATGGGAAACGCATTCTCGTAGTTATCGACATAGCCATCGTCAAAAGTCAGCACGATGGGTTTGTCGGGGAGATGTTTACGCCCGGTGTTCAGGGCGATCATCAGGTCGTACAGGGTCACCGGCTCGTAGTCGTTATCGTCGAGCCATTCCATCTGCTCCTCGAATGTCTCCGGTGCAATAGAAAGGTCTTTTCGATAGATGTCGGCATCGGCGGGGGGAACACTGATGTAATGATACATCAGGATCGGGACGTGAAGCTTGCGTTCAACTGTGTCGGGGGTAGGGAGCGATGTTATCAGATAATCGGGCAAAGTGGTCGGTGTCGGCGAGTTAGTGGGCGTGTCCGGTGGAGGTTTTTCGCTGCCATCTTCGGTTGGCGTATTGGTTTCGGTTTCGATTGGTGTCGAGGAGGGTTCCTGGGTGTCAGTCTGGGTGACCGTAGGTGTATCGGAGGGAGTAGGCGAAAACAGCGCGGCGATCACTGCCGGGCGGCGGTCGGCAAAACTGGCGGGCGACAGGGCAAATAAACCAATAATCGCACCGACAAGAAACAGATTGATCGTAACAAAGACTATAAGGACTAATCGCTTCTTCCAGCGGGGTGGTTGAGGGGTCTTTGCCCGGAGTTTTGGGCGTGTAGATGGCTGCGGTATCATAGTGTCCGGAGGATACCTTATGGCCGATAGCGTGTCAATGGATATCCATCACGATTTTCGCTCAACTCCAACCAATCAAATTGTACAATCTGCACCGGCTGGGTTATCATCGCCCGGTATGCGGCATTCTAGCCAGGGGATAGATCAGTGAGCAACATGCGTCGAACAACCATACTAGTGATTGTCTTTGCCTCCGCCATACTGCTGGCGGCCTGTGCTGATGCAGAGGTCGCGATGCTGCCGACTTCCACACCTGCACCGCTGCCACCCGTACCAACTTCGACGGCGACGCCGCTGCCTCCTCCCACCGTTACAGCCTTCCCGACGGCGACGCCGGGTGGTGAAGTGCTGGAGGTGCCTGTCGAGGAAGTCGTGGAAGAGGCATTAGAAGAAGAACCGGCAGCAGAGGAACTTGAGGAAGAGGAAGAAGAACAGCCGCCGGAACCTACCAAGATGCCGGAACCGACCCCCGAACCTACCTCACAGAGATTCGGTGTTCCTGATGATGTGGACCTGGGTGAGAAGATTTTCAAGGGCGACTTTTTCCAGGGGTGGCCTGAGATCGAAGACGACGATTCGCATGTTTACCTAGCTAACGGAGAATACAATTTCGAGGTCGGGCACCGGGTTGTCCGGTTCGTGGCGACAACCGCGCTTGATCTCCGCGATATGTACGCCCAGGTCGAGGCGATGCCGCAGACATGCCCGGAGGGTGCCGGATATGGTTTATATTACCGGTACCAGGATGAGGACAACCATTACGTGTTGAACGTTTCTTGCAGGAATCGCATCACAGCGCATGCCAGGGTCAACGGTGTTCTGCAATCTGAACCCCTGCTTGACGAGGCGCTTCCAGCCAGTATAGACGCTGCCAGCTATGGCCCTCACCTGATCGGCGTTATGGCCAAAGGGAACAGTGTCGTTGTGTACTACGATGGAGAGGAGATCGGTAGTTTTTCAGACTCCACCCACCGCCGGGGCGATATCGCGATCTACGCAGCCGGATATGGTGTCGACGTATTTGAAATTGCGTTTGATAACCTGGAGGTCTGGGAAGTCAGCGAATAACCTATCGGTAATCCGCTTTATGGGCCTGGATAGGGCGATCAAAGCGCGATTGCAGCCAATTTGTGGAATAGATACCAGATGATCCGGCAGCAGTTTCTGGAACGTGTCAAAGTCGTCATATTGATCATTGCGCTGCTGGCGCTCGGTGCGATGATAGCACAGCTTGTATCCGGGGTGTTGGCTGTCGATAAGCTTCAGCCTGCAGCAACTTTGGAACAAACTACAACGCCGTCTATCCCGGATTTATCGGGAACGGTTATCCGGGATGATCTTGAATCGACCGCTGCAATGGGAACATCGGACCCCCCTGAACCGGTCGGGCTGGCCGACGAATGGGCCAATCGCCTGCTTGAGCAAATCCGGTTATTGGGGGAAGACTCCCCCCCGAACCTCTACGACCTCGGCTGGTGGCAGGCATCGGACATCAATGGGATTTTAACAGTGCTGGGCGATGATATTATCATCGGCGAGACACCCATTTCAGTCCACCAGCAGCAGGTAATCGATATTCTTGTTCCATCTGCTGGTGATTGGAACTCTTTGAAAACCCAGGCGTCGATCTCCTGGGAAGGTGACGCGTTGCTGCTTACTGTAAACTCGAACGGTGCTGCTTCATCGGATTCGCGGTGGTTGATCAGCCGGGGGACTCCGGCGCTGGCAATCGAGACGCTGGTTCGACAGGTCGGGTTGGACGGGCAGATTGTTATTGCCTCATACCGCGATCTTCCTGGCAACGAAGATCAACTTGTCGTGGTACTTGGGCCTGAGGATGAACCGCTTCTCTTGTCGACTCCGACCCCGTCGGAGAGCCCAACCGTCCCGCCGATGCTGAATCAAACGCCAACCGCAACCAGTCTACCCGACGAATACCTGGGGAGTGTGATCGCCGGATTGATCGATCCGGTGATCGACGCGGCCCCGTTATTTCACCCGGCAGCCCAGGCCCGCTTTTCCAATTCAACACCCTGGACGGGCGAATTGACCTGGCAAGAATCGGGTGCTTATGTGGCGGAATATGCGATACCTTCGGTGAACCTGACCGAATTGAGCCTGTATACGCTCAAGTCCGACGATTCCGGCGGGGCGGTTGTTGGCCTGCTGGATGTGGTCGCCGATGAAAATGGTCTCCGCCTGCCAAACGAACAGCTTGTTTTCTACGGCCATTCGATCAATGAAACCTATTACTGGTTAGTTCAACATGCTGAAATACGCGGCGGACGCCTGGTGATTGCTATCGAAAGCTATGGAACCACGCAGGCGATCACAATAATTGGTTTTGAGCCGTTCGAAGATCAACCCCTCCGATAACGATTTCGTCAGTAATTAGTAAGAAAAAGCCTGTGAATTCCCGATAAGAGTGTAGACACACCATACAATCGGAGGTTTTACGCATGGCTGTTTACGATTCGGGGGGAGATCACAAGACCCTGGATGACCTGTTTGGTAAAGCTCTGCTGTATGACGAGCTGCGGGCAGCGCTTCTCCAGAGAGACACCCGTCCACATGTTTTACGGGCGTTTCGTCTATCGAGGGCGGCTCAACAATACCTTGTTTCTTTGCCGGATATGCCTGATTTGAGCGATCTGGCCCAGAACATCTACGATGGATTTTTGAGATGAGCGAGAGTTAACTCGCCAGATGATACAGAGGTTTTCGAGAGAAAATTCTGACCGGGGCAAAGGATAACTTTACGCAGTTTTAAGCTCGCTTGACTTAGAACGCGCGTTCGTGATATAATGCAATCACGTTCGAACCCATGTGCTATGGCTTGCTGCGACTTGCCGCAGCGGAAGCCTCGCATGGACCTGGAGGGTTATCCATGTCAGATCAAAAATTATCTGCCCGGCAGGAGGCAATGCTGGAATTTATTGACAGTTTCATGCAAGACAACGGCTATCCGCCGACTATTCGTGAAATTGGCAAAGCCTGCGATATTTCGTCAACCTCTGTTGTTAACTACAACCTGAACAAACTTGAGCGTGAAGGGTATCTCATGCGGGATAGGGAAGTATCACGCGGGCTGCGGCTCGCCAATCGTGCTTTCCAGGGCAGCGTGGTACGTGTCCCATTGATGGGGCGTATCGTGGCTGGTGAACCGGTGCCCGTTCCCGATGGCGATTTTTCGGTATTTGGCGATGACGAAGCCATTGAATTGACCAGTGATATCGTCGATCCCCACGATGATCTGTTTGCCTTGCAGGTCAAGGGGGATTCGATGGTCAATGACATGATCAACGACGGAGATATCGTGATCATGCGGCCTCACCGGGATGTCAAAAATGGGGATATGGTCGCTGTCTGGCTTTCCGACCGCGAGGAGACGACGCTCAAGCGGATTTACATGGAAGGCGAGCGCATCCGGCTTCAACCTGCCAACCCGATGATGGGTCCGATATACGTGGATGATCCTTCGGTGGTAGAGGTTCAGGGACGCGTGGTGGCAGTTATTCGCCAGATGTAGGTCGTCACTGCTTTTATCTTTGAAAAGTCTTACACGCAGATGCCTGTCTGCGTGTTTTTCTATTCACGGGCAATAATGTCGAATGCGTCTTTGGGGAGCACTGCTTCAAGGTCGAAACCCTCTGTTACGCGCATTCGCTCCACCTCGATGATCTTCTCAATCGCCGCGATGGTTTTGTCGATATCTCCTTTGCGGTTGAATACGACATAGTCGAATTCTTTCGCGGCGCGAATATGCCCCCGCGCAGTTTCAATTCGCTGGGCCAGCGAATGATTATCCATCGTCTGGTCACGCCGTTTTCGAATCCGGTTTACCAGGTCGATAGGGGGAGCGGTGACAAAGATGGTCACGCAGTCCGGGTAGCGTTCACGCACGAGCCGTGCCCCCACGACATCTATTTCGGCGATGACGATATGCCTGTCTGCGGGGATTCCCTCAAATAGATTGGCTGGCATACTGTAGAGCTTTCCAAGACCATAGACATCATGGCCGACTGTCTCAGCGTCGGCCTCCATGAGTTTCCCGGCCAGGGCCAGTTCCCGGAATTTTTCGGGCGTGACGAAGTGATACTGTTCACCTTCGATTTCATCTTCACGGCGTTCTCTGGTTGTGTAGGTGCGAATCCGGTCCATCTCGTTAGGGTGGTTTGCCAGCAGTTCTGTTATGATGGTATTCTTACCTACGCCGGAAGGTCCGGCGAGAACAAACAGACGATGTTCAAGGTGATTCTTAGTTTGTTTGATAACCTGTTCGACGTCAGTCAGGAAACCGGACATTTGTTTTGACCTCTCGGAAGCAATAGCAGTGCAGCGTCGCCGATTATACCACAACGATTCACTCCCGCGTGTATAAAATCATACAGGAGATTAAGAGACGAATGAAGGTCATTATCCCTATGGCAGGACTGGGCACCAGGATGCGCCCACATACGTTCAGCCGCCCAAAGCCCCTGATCAATGTTGCCGGGCAGCCCATGCTCAAACATCTGATTGATTCAATCGTTGAGTTGAACGCCGACGAATATATCTTCATCGTAGGCTATCTTGGTGAACAGATCGAGGCATTTATCACCGAAAACTACAATTTCAAGGCACAGTTTGTCGAGCAGAAAGAATTGATCGGCCAGGCGCATGCGATCTATCTTGCGCGTGACTATTTAAATGGGCCGGTCGTTATCCTTTTCTCCGATACGCTGTTTAAGACGGACCTGGGTGTGATACATCGCACCGATGCCGATGCTGTCATGTTTGTAAGAGAAGTCGAAGACCCCCGCCGTTTTGGAGTCGTTGTGTGTGATGAAAATGGGCATGTGACGCAGTTCATCGAAAAGCCCAACGATATGGCGAATAGAAATGCCGTAATCGGCCTTTATTACGTCAAAGAATCGCAGGTTATGCTCCGGGCTATCGAAAAGCAGATGGAGCGCAAGCAGATGACTAAAGGCGAATTTTTCCTGGCCGATGCGTTCCAGATCATGATCGACGAGGGGGCAGTCTTCAAAACGCAAAAGGTCGATGTCTGGTTGGATTGCGGCAAACCGGAGACGGTATTGAGCACCAACCGGTATCTCCTGGAAAATGGCTGTGATAACAGTGCGGAAATCAAACAATCAGGGGTGACGATCATTCCACCGGTCAATATCCATCCCAGCGCCAAACTCGAACACGCCATCGTCGGACCGAATGCTGCGATAGGGGCTGGCTGCGAAGTCAGTTACAGCATCATCAAAGATTCGATAATCAATGCCGGGGCGCATGTCCACAATATCATCCTTGATAGCTCACTGATCGGTGAGGACGCGACCGTGGCTGGGGCTTATCATACGCTCAACGTCGGGGACAAATCGACGGTGGACTTTTCCTGAAAGACTGTCGAGGCATTCAGTAGTGTGTTTCTTGTAATGAAGATCGAGTATTGATTTTAGTCCCGCCGAGGAGGGGGCTTTCTCCCGGCGGTATTTGTTCAAATTGGGTAAATGTGATGCCTATTCAAAATGTAATTCTGGGCGCGGTATTGATCTTTCTCGTCAGGGTGATCAGTATCACGCTGTCTACGATACGCTACCTGATCATGGGTCGGGCCAATAAAGTAGGCGTGACGGCAATAGCGTTTGTCGAGGCGCTGACCTTTGCGTTGACGTTTGGGGTGGTCGCCAGCGATCTTACAAATATGTGGTACCTGATGGCCTACTGCGCCGGGTTTGCGATAGGGACATTGGTTGGAACCAGCATCGAGCAGCGGATCGGGAGGGGGTATTCGGCGGTGAACATCGTTTCGATGAACAAGTCACTCCCGGTTGCCGAGGAAATCCGCAAGGCAGGGTTTGGCGCAACCCGCACATCCGGCGAGGGAAACACCGGCACCGTCGGGTTAATCTGGGTCGTCGTTCGCAGGCGTGACGTCGCCCAGGTGGTGTCAATTGCTACCGAGGTCGATCCAAATGCGTTTGTGACCGTTGAAGAAGCCCGAAGCGTTATGCGTGGGTTCATTCAATACGAGCGCAGTTGAACGGTGTAGGGGGCGGCTACTCGCGATAAGTCTCTTTGAGTTCGCCGGTGGGAAGAACGATCTGTCCATCGACCGGATCGCCGATGGTCAGAACATCGCCTGGCTGCTGGTCGATGCAGCAGGCGGTGTAGGCGGCGACCAACGCGTCAAGTTCATCATGGCCGATTACTGCATCGAAGTTAAGCTTGCCGGTGAGCAGCCGGTACTCTGTCCATTCTTCCATAAACAACATCGGGTCTTCTACATCGATGCCAGCCTGGTATAAAACGAGTTGGCGCTGAAGCAGGCCCTCCAACCGGTTCTTAGAATAGGGTAAACGCTTAAGCAAGACCGTAAAAACAGCGTGCGGATAGGTTTCAAACAGGCGTTGTTGGCCTCTCTCCGGGTAAGTTACATAACCACTCTCGAACAGCCTGTCATACAGCTCCCAGCCTGTTTCCATCCATTGAGGGATTCTCTCTTCGTCGGGGGGCGTGTTGTATAGATAGATGCCGCGTCTGCGGAGTTCGTATTCGCAAACCCGGTAGGTGCTGTAAGTCGAACGGCCTGGCAACAGCCCAACACTGCGCCGGTACTCCGGATCGGCGAGCAGCCCCTTGTTTTTGGAGATCGGGGCGTCGATGCCACAGACTGCGTCTGGATAAGAGAGCACCACTTCGACAACCGATTCGAGCGGCTCACTATCGAGATGCAAAATGCGTAGTTGATTGTCCAGAACCGCACAGGTGATCGCTCGTACTCCGGCGGTCGGATCGATCCCGATGTAGACGGTATTACCGGTCATAGTCACCCCTCCAACGCCTGCTCTCGAAGATGAGTTTCTTCTCTGCTTCTTAAAAAAAAACGGATTGGCAGGGAAAATGCTCGATCTCAGTCCGGCCAGGGCCATGATACATTGCACACAGTATATACAGGGCATGAGTTTGAAGCCAGCGTACAAAAAAACACCCGCCGGAGAGAACCTCCCCGGCGGGTGACCCAACAACAAGTTCTATCCGGGTTTATTCGGCCCAGGTGATCAACCCCAGGTGCATGACCCGGCGCATTTCAGGATGGCGTGGAAGGATACGGATGGTGTAACCATGCCGCCCAGTTGCCTCGGTGACGAATTCAACCCGGTACTGGCTCCAGCCGTCTTTGGATTTAACATCGCTTTCGAGTTCCATTTCGGCGGCCCTTCCCCGTTCGATTTCTCCCTGCCGGTCAAGGATGCCTTCATACAATTGAACGGAGACATCTTCGGGAGAGATATCGCCCAGGTGAATGCTGGCACGTACTTCGAGCAAATCTCCTACACGAATTTCGGAGCCGATGGTCGCCTCGATGTCGCCGATCTGTAATTCGTTCCAGTGGGAACGCAAATTGATCAGCCAATCGGCATATGACAGCCCCTTCTCGTATTCGTTCTCGGCGAGACTGCGAAAGTTTTCGACGGCGGCGAAATAGTATCGTCGGCAGTATTCCTGAACCATCCGGGCCGTATTATAGATGGGACCCAGTTCGCGCAGACAGTTCTTCATCAACATGATCCAGCCGCGTGGCAGGTCGTCAGAGCCGCGATTGTAGAAAGTGGGAATGATATCCTTCTCCAACAGGTCGTACACGGCGTTTGACTCGACGTAGTCTTGAAGTTCTTCGTTATCGTATGTTTCACCTGCGCCGATTGCCCAGCCCAGGTGCCGCTGGTAAGCCTCAGCCCACCAGCCATCGAGGACGCTCAGGCTCAACACGGCGTTGAGCGCAGCTTTCATGCCGCTGGTGCCGCTGGCTTCAAATGGCCTACGTGGTGTATTGAGCCATACATCGGCACCCTGCACGAGATAACGCGCAACGATCATATCGTAGTCTTCAAGGAAGACGACCCGGTTGCGGCTGCCGCTGGTGCGGGCAAAGTGTACGATCTGACGGATAAATTCCTTGCCCTCGTTGTCATGGGGATGGGCTTTACCGGCAAAAATAAACTGGACAGGGCGATCGCTTTGAAGCAGGGCCAGGAAACGTTCCGGGTCGAGCAGCAGCAGGGTGGCCCGTTTGTAGGTGGCAAAGCGGCGGGCAAACCCGATGGTCAGCACGTCGGGATCGAGCGCTTCGTGTGCAGCGTCGATTTCTGCCGGGGGCGCGCCCCGCTTTTGAAGCTGTTCTACCAGCCGCCGACGGGCAAACGCGACCAGCCGGGCTCGGCGGCGTTCATGTGTGCGCCAGAGTTCTTCATCGGGGATATTGGCCGCGCGCTGCCACACGCGCTGATCGGTTGGCGCTTCGCGCCAGCGAGGGCCGAGGTAGCGGTCGAACAACATGCCCATATCCGCCGATACCCACGAGAAAGAATGGACACCGTTGGTGATCGAGTCAATGGGGACTTCGCGCAGCGGCACCGATGGATAAACATCCTGCCACATTTCGCGGGCCACTTCACCATGCAGGCGGCTGACGCCGTTGGTGTAGTTCGACGTGCGCAGGGCAAGAATGGTCATGCAGAAACTTTCGGAGACATTGCCGGGGGCGAACCGGCCAAGGGCGAGGAACTCCTCGCGTGAGAGGCCAAGTTCGGTTCGGTAGGTTTTGAAATACTTTTCGATCAACTCCGGTACGAAGTAATCGTTGCCCGCCGGAACCGGGGTATGGGTGGTGAAGATATTGCTGGACGTGGTAATCGCCAGGGCTTCCGGGAAGGTAATATTGAGGCGGTTCATCAAAACGCGGGCACGCTCAAGGGACAGAAAAGCCGAGTGACCTTCGTTCATATGACAGGCTGCCGGTTCGATGCCCAACGCATAGAGGGCGCGCAGCCCGCCGATACCGAGCAGGATTTCCTGCTTGATGCGCATCTCCCGGTTGCCGCCGTAAAGCTGATCGGTCAGGTCCTGGTCTTCGCGGGCCTTGTTCTGGGGAATGTTCGTGTCCAGGAGATACAGGTCGATGCGTCCGACTTCAACTCGCCAGATTTGAGCGTATACCGGATGATCGGGCAGTTCAATGTTTATAGTGATTGGCTGTCCATCATTGCCGGTCACCAGCCGGATGGGCATCGTGTAGAAGTCGTTTTCGGGGTACATCTCCTGCTGCCAGCCGTCGATGTTGAGATACTGGCGAAAATACCCCTGCTGGTATAGCAGCCCAACGCCGACCAGTGGTACATTCAGATCGCTGGCAGCTTTCAAGTGATCACCGGCCAGAACACCCAGACCGCCGGAGTAGTTGGGGATGCTTTCGGTCAGGCCGAATTCAAAAGAGAAATAGGCGATCTGCGGTTGTTCCTCGAAGCCAAATTCCTGAGCATACCATGCTTTATGGCCGCTCTGAACATAGGCGTCGTAGTTATTCAACACACGCTCAAGATGAGCCAGGAACCCGTCATCACGGGACAGCGCATCGAGCTTGCTCTGGCTGAGCAGGCCCAGCATTTTGACAGGATTATGATTGCTTTCTTCCCATAATTCACCGCCCAGGCGACGGAACAGATTGATTGTTTCGTGATCCCAGGCCCAGCGGATGTTATAGGCCAGTTCAGGCAGGCGGCTCAACGCCTCTGGCATTGACGATACGACTTTATAAGTTGCAATTGGTTTCATTTTGAATACTCCCGGAAACTGCCGGTACAACAAGTTGAAAAAATCTGGCTCGCAAAAAGCGAGTCAGTTCTGAGCACACGGTAATGGAATGAGACACTCTCAGTATAAACAAAACGGTTGTTCGTGCCAATGATATACCTGTTGAGGATAGCGTGACAAAGTGTGGGGGAAATCAGCTGAGCAAATGAGATTTTAGTTGAAATTCGCTATCCAGGCTCAAATCCAGGCGCGAATTGGTTCTGTTGATTGCCTGAGCAATTGTTCTTTCCCCCTAAAATGTCATGCTATCCCTGTTGAGTGGCGAGTATTTTACCGGGGAATCACAAAAATACGGATAATTGGTTTTCGTTCGGAAGTGCCTATAGAATGATGAACATTGATCACCAGTGTTGCCGGTGATCAATGCTTATCAATTACCGATCGAGGAGACTATGGCAAAATCACGCACCATATACGTCTGCCAGAACTGTGGGCGCACGTCACCGCGCGAGATGGGGCGCTGCCCGGGCTGCGATGAGTGGAATACGATGGTGGAACAGGTCGAGGCACCGGAGCCTTCCGGTATGGCCCGGAGGGTAGCAGGAGAGCGCAGCGAGCCGAAGCGCCTCGCCGAGATCGAGGGCGATCCCTGGGAACGGTGGCCGATCCCGATGGAAGAATTCTCGCGAGTGCTGGGCGGCGGGATCGTGCCGGGAAGCCTGATCCTTATCGGCGGGGAACCGGGGATTGGGAAAAGCACGCTGCTGCTCCAGGTCGTGGCAATGATGGCTGATTACACTGGCCCGGCGCTGTACGTCTCCGGAGAGGAGTCGGCGCGCCAGATCAAGATGCGGGCCGAGCGATTGGGGATCACCTCCGACAACCTGTTCCTGGTGACCGAAACCAATCTTCACGTGATCCTGAACCATGTTGAGCAGCTTCGCCCCCGTGTGCTGGTTGTCGATTCGATCCAGACCACCTATCACGACGACCTGCAATCGGCACCGGGCAACGTCTCACAGGTCAAGCAGTGTGCAAGTGTTTTCCAACAGTTAGCTAAAGAAAGCGGGATCGCGGTTTTCCTGGTCGGGCATGTGACCAAAGAAGGGAGCATCGCCGGACCGCGTGTGCTGGAGCATATCGTCGATACGGTGTTGTATCTGGAGGGCGATGCCTTCCATACCTTCCGCCTGCTGCGCAGCGTCAAGAACCGGTTTGGCGCAACCTCTGAAGTTGGGGTATTCGAAATGCAGGGTGGGGGGATGATCGAAGTGCTGAACCCCTCCGAGGCGTTTCTCGCGGAACGGGTGATCAATGCTCCTGGCTCGGTGATCGTGGTAACGATGGAGGGAACGCGCCCGCTGCTGGCCGAGGTTCAGGCGCTGGCGACGACCACCAGCTTCGCCAACCCGCGCCGCACAGCCAACGGGGTCGATTTCAACCGGCTGGCGCTGGTCGCGGCAGTGCTGACCCGCCGCGCAGGGATCAGGCTTTCTGAGCAGGATATCTTCGTCAACGTGATCGGCGGTTTGAAGATCGACGAGCCTGCTGCTGATCTTGCGGTTGCGCTGGCGATTGCCTCCAGTGTAAAAGATCGGCCAATGCCCGCCGACCTTGCCGTTGTGGGCGAGATCGGCCTGAGCGGGGAAATCCGTGCGGTGAGCCAACTCCCGGCGCGGATGAACGAGGCGGCCAAGCTCGGTTTCGGACGGGTGCTGATCCCGAAAACCGTCCGGCGAGGAGATCCGCTGCCGGATATCATCGACTCGATTGCGGTCAGGTCACTCGACGAGGCGCTTGACGTTGTTTTTCGTGGGGATCATTAATTCCCGGCGCTGAGGCACCGGGCCAAGATGGGCGATACTCGATTGGGATCAGATAGACAGGAAGAATGGTGAGTGATCATGCAGGAAGAAACATCAAAATCAAACGCGACTATCAAATCATCCAGGGAGACAGAAGTCGCCCGACCGCACGGCTGTGTGACGGGGCTGTTCGTTGGAGTAATTCTGCTGGTTGCCGGATCGCTGGGCTGTGTCTGGCTGTCGATGTTAATGCCGGGGCTGGTGCCTGAGTCAACCGTCTCCAACCTGTCACCGGTGGCGGTCTATTCGTTCGTGCTGCTCCTGCTGTTCGGCGCGGTCGCACTGTTCGTGAAGGATGAACGGTTTGGCTTGTGGCGTGGGATCGCCCTGTCACTAGCGATGAGTGGTGCATTTGTGCTGGTGATCGGCGGGCTGTATGCCGCCGATCAGTCGCTGACCTGGCCCGGCATGCCCGACTGGGTGACCGCGCTGTGCGGTCTGCTGTTTGGTGCGGTGATGATTATCATCTGGCGCAGGCATTTCATTGCTCCCCCGCTGCGAGGTACGATCCTGCTCGGCATGGGGCTGGGGCTGATCGCTTCACTGGCCTGGGGGGTGAGCGGATCGCTGGGAACGCCCGACGAAGTACTGCTTGCTTTTCTCGATGCCCTGTCACTGTCGGTGGTGGTGGCGGTGCTGATCCGCCTGATCTTCATCTATGACGAGGATTTCCTGGCCCGCTGGCCGATCTGGTCGATGCTGATCAGCGGTGCGGTCTGCGCGGCTTTTCTGCCGGGGTTGTTTGCGATGCGGGGGTACTGGGTGCAGGGGAATGCGCTGCTGGTCGCGGTGATTCCCTTTGGCGTGATCGCCGGGATGCTGCTTACCCTCGGCGAGGAACCCCAACCGCGCCGCACGTGGTGGGCGACAATCGGCTTTTTGTTTTGTGGCTTTCTGCTTCCCTTCGCGTTCACCGAGGGTGTCGAAGGTGACTGGATGCTTGACGAACTGCTGGCTGCCTGGTCGAGGCCGACACTTGTCGGCCTGCTGACCGGTTCTGCGCTGGCGGTGCTGGGAATGCCACTTCGCCGCTGGATCGGGCGTGATAAAAACCGCCTCCCGGTTTCGGTTGGAGTTGGGATCGGTGGTATAGCACTTGCCGCTGGTGCCTATCTGGGATTGGGGCAGCCGGGTGTGCAGCCGTTCAGCTATTTCGTCGTGATGGCGGATCAGGCCGATACCGATTTTGCCGCCGACATTACCGATCTCGACGAACGGCGTCAGGTGGTCTTCGATACGCTGATCGAACATGCCGAGGAGACTCAATCCGATCTACGGGCATACCTCGATCAACGAAATGTCAGCTATACCCCGTATTACCTGGTCAACGGGATCGAGGTTCAGACGTACAATCCACTGCTTCGCTATCAAATTATTGGGCGTTCGGACGTGGAAAAGATACTTGACAGTCCGCAAGCTCGCCCACTTCCCCCTGAAGCCGAGGCGATTGACTTGCTCATGGATGCTTCACGTGAGGAAGAGTCGCTGTCCTGGGGTATCGACTCGGTGGATGCCGAACTGGTCTGGGAGGAATACGATGTGACCGGGGAGGGGATCGTCATTGGTCATGCCGACAGCGGCGTCGACTGGCATCACCCGGCGTTGGAATCGCAGTACATGGGCAGTGAAGATTCGCACGACTATACGTGGTTCGATCCCTGGGAAGGTACCACCGAGCCAACAGATGCCGGGGGGCATGGCACGCACACGCTGGGGACGATTCTGGGGCAGGATCGGATCGGGGTTGCGCCCGGCGCGAAGTGGATCGCCTGCCGGAACCTCGCCCGAAACCTGGGTAATCCACCATTCTATCTGGACTGTATGCAGTTTCTCTTTGCGCCCTTCCCCCAGGGTGGCGATCCGTTCGCCGACGGTGACCCATCGCACGGGGCGAATATCACCAGCAACTCGTGGGGATGTCCGCCGGAGGAAGGCTGCGATGGGCTGACGCTTGCCATCGGCGTGTCGCATCTGCGAAATGCCGGGCAGATGTTCGTGGTCAGCGCCGGAAACGAGGGGCCGGTATGCAGCAGCGTATGGGCCCCGGCCAGCGCCGACGACGCTTTTTCGGTCGGCGCGATCGGCAGCGGAGGGGACATTGCTTACTTTAGCAGTCGCGGGCCGGTGCTGGTCGATGGCAGTGGCCGTGTCAAGCCAGATATTGTCGCGCCGGGTGTCAATGTGCTTTCCAGTATACCTGGCGGGGGATACGGGTATTCGGATGGGACGTCAATGGCCGGGCCACATGTCGCCGGAGTCGTTGCGCTGCTGTGGTCGGCTGATCCCGTTCTGATCGGGGACGTGGATCGCACCGAGGAAGTCCTGACCGGCACGGCGCACTATTCGTCTGCCGGAAACCTGTGCGGGGCCGACACCGGGGAGGTCAACAACGTTTATGGTTATGGATTAATCGATGCTGACGATGCCGTCCAGTCAGCACTCGGCAAGTAGGGTAAACGTGATTATCGATAAGTTCCAGGGAACCGATCTGTGACACCTGACGCTCTCACCGTATTAATAATCACCGGGGCTGCACTGGTTCTGTTCGTCACTGAGTTGGTTGCACCGGATATCGTTGCCCTGATGGTGCTGGTCAGCCTGGGAGTGACCGGTATTCTCGATCTGTCCGAGTTGTTCAGTGGATTCGGCAGCCCGGTGGAACTGACATTGATCGGCATCTTCATGCTGACGTCGGCACTCCGGCAGACGGGGGTGACGGCCTATATCGGTCAGTTCATCCTGCGCTGGACTCAGAATCTCGACGAGCGCCCGCTGGTCGGGATGCTGGCGCTGTCGTCGGCATTTGCCGCAGTCTGGATGAACACTGTTGCCGCCGCCGCACTGATCGCCCCGGTTGGGCGGCGCATTGCGCTGAAGCGGGATATCAGCCCGTCCCAGTTGATGATGCCGATCTCTTTTGGCGCGCTGCTGGGGGGGATGGCGACTCTGCTCACGACCAGCAACCTGCTGGTATCAGGGCTGCTCTCCGAACGCGGGCTGCCTGCCTTCGGCCTGTTCGATTTCATGCCGGTCGGCGGGCCGATTGCGCTGATCGGGCTGGTGTACCTGACCCTGTTCAGCAAATCGCTGCTGCCCAACCGCGCTCCAAGCGATCAATGGAGCGGGCTTCGTAACGCACGCAAGGAACTGACGAAAACGTACCGGCTGTCGATGCGGCTGCACGAAGCCTATGTGCTGCCTGATTCGCCGCTGGTGGGCATCTCACTTGCGGCGAGTGACCTGGGGCACCAGTATGGGGTCACCGTATCAGCGGTGGTGCGCGGGCGCGACACCTTCGCGCCGCCCGATCCCGCGATCAGGCTGCGGGCCGGGGACTGGCTGCTGTTACAGGGTCGGCCTGCCGAAGTGGATACCGCCGCCGGGAACCTGGGCCTGGACCTGTTCGAGTTCGAAGAAAGCTCGCAGGCAGTTCTGTTCCGGGCTAACAGCGAACTGGCCGAAGTCGCCCTGTCGCCCCGGTCGAAGCTGTTTGGCCGAACACTCTCTGAAATCAGTTTCCGCGACAAGTACGGAGTGACGGTTCTGGCGATCTGGCATGAGGGACGTCCGGTGCGGTCGTATCTCTCAGAGTATGCGCTCAACCGGGGCGATGCGATGCTGGTGATGGGGACGCCGGAACGGCTGGGTGTTCTGAGCCGTGATTCGGATTTCCTGGTGCTGACTCATCTGCCGGAGATTCCAGAGCACCGCGAACGGGCAGCGACTGCCCTGCTGATCCTGGTGGCGTTTCTGGTGGTCGTGGCTTTCAACTGGCTGCCGGTGGCGCTGGCGGCTTTGCTGGCGGCGATTGCTTCAGTGCTGGCGGGCTGTGAGACGGTCGAGCAGGCGCGGGACAGTATCTCCTGGCAGGTGCTTTTCCTCGTCGGGGGGATGCTGCCACTGGCGACCGCGCTCGACCAGACCGGGGCGGCGGGCCTGGTAATCGATGGCCTGTTCAGGCTGACGGGCGAGATCGGCCCGCGCGGGGTGCTGATGCTGTTCTTTTTGCTGACGGCACTGGTCAGCCAGTTCACGTCGGGGCAGGCAGCGACGCTGATCGTCGCGCCGCTGGCGCTTTCGAGCGCGTTCCAGTTTGCCATCAATCCACAGACGTTGCTGGTGGCGGTGGCGATTGGCGCATCGACCGGGTTCCTCTCGCCGATCAGTCATCCGGCTAACCTGCTGGTGATGGGCTCCGGCGGCTACCGGTTCGGGGATTACGCCCGGTTGGGCGCGCCGCTGGTGCTGGTGGCCGCCTTGGGGGTCTACTTGCTGGCTCCGCTGGCTTACCCGTTTTGATGGTATTCGGTGGAGAGTAGTTTTTAGCGTGACGGAGCACCCCCTCTGCCGAACCTGCGGTTCGTGCCATCGTTAATCAACCTGCGGTTGATTATTAGGAGTTTTGCCGCAGGCAAAACATCCATCTCCCCCACAGGGGGCGATCGGGTTGGCTTTGTTTGATAAGGACTACCTAGTCTCGCCTTCAGTGGACGATCAATATAATTGACGCCGCAAATGCCAGCACGATGATCGCGGCGACGTACCAATCGACGGGCTGCATGTGGATGTCGTGCAGGATGGTGCGGCGGCGCGGAGCGCTGGCATTACTCGCGATCCCGAATCCGCGTGCGGCCAATCCCAGTGAGAGCGAATCGCTCAAACGCAGTGAAGCAACGATCAGGGCGATCAGCGTCGGGAAGGTCGCCTTGACCCGCTTGATGACGTTCCCCTTACTCGTATCCCAGCCGCGCGTCTGCTGCGCTTCGGTGATGGTTGTGTACAGGCGGCGGATGGTGCCCAGCGCATGGATCGCCAGCACGAAGATCATCGCCCAGGGGTAGGGCATTCCGAATTTCTGGAAGGCCAGCACGAGCCTGTCGGCGGGGGTGGTCAGCACGGGGACGAGTGCAGTGAAGGCTGCCGCAGCGATCCGCAGGCCGTAGGACAGGCCCAATAGAACCCCCGATTGTGAAATCTGTATCGTGCCAACCTGGAACATCACTGGCCCGCTGCCGGGGCTGAACAAGGGCTGAACGATCAGGATGATCAGGATCAGAAAGGCCAGGGTTTTCCACGTCTCACCGATCTTTTTAAGGGGCAGCCCTCCGGTGAGCAGAATTACCTGGGTCGAGAGAAGCAGCACGGCAAGCCCTGCCACGTTTGACATGACGATGCACAGGATCAGCCAGCAGAAGGCGAAGATCAGCTTGACACGCGGATCGAGACGGTAAAGCCATCCGCTTTCGACGGTGTTCAGAGTGAAGACTCCTGTCTGGGTCATGGCAGGCGCTCCGAGAGAGTCCGGGCTGCGCCCTGCGGTGTGAGGTCAGCGGCCAGCCAGGGAGCATCCAGCAGGGTGGCAAGCTGAACGGCGAAGGGCGGTTCAAGCCCGGCCTGCCTGAGTACGGCAGCCTGTGAAAATACGTCGGCGGGCAGGCCATCGGCGGCGATGCGGCCCCCGTCGAGGACGAGCAGGCGTTCGGCGCAGCGGGCGGCCATCTCCATGTCATGGGTAATCAGGATGATCGTGGCCCCGGCGCGGTGGCGGCCTTCGAGCCAGCCGACCACCCGATCACATCCGGCGGCATCCAGCCCAACTGTTGGCTCGTCGAGGACAAGGATCGGCGTGTTCAGCGCGGCGACCGAAGCTAAAGCAACCATCCGGCGCGTGCTGAAACTCAATTCGGCGGGCGGGTAATCGGAGAGATCGGCCAGGCCAAACTGTTCGAGCGCTTCCTCTATCCTGCATCGAATCTCCCGGTTATCCAGACTGATATTGTGCGGGCCGAAAGCGACCTCCTCGTACACGGTCGGGTTAAAAATCTGCACTTCGGGATTCTGGAAGGCGAAGCCGACCTGCCGGGCGATCTGCCCGATGGGGCGTTTGGCGATGTCTTCGCCGAACAATTTGACGGTTCCCTCAGTGGGACGCAGCAGGCCGATCAGGTGCTTTGATAGGGTCGTCTTGCCCGCACCGTTGTCGCCGGTCAGGACGGCGAACTGGCCAGACGGGATGGTGAGATCGAGATCAGCCAACACCAAGCGCTGATCGTAGGCGAAACTGAGGCGGGTCAATTCGACCGCCGGGGGAGCATCGTCGGGGGTTCTGGTCGACTTCTTCACCGGTCCCGGGCCGTTGGGAAGGATCGGGAGGATTTCGGCGGCGGCTTCTTCGGCGGTCAGGCAGTTCGATACCAACCGGCGGTGGCCATTCAACTGTGCCATGAACTGGCTGGTAGGTGGCAAGGTGATCCCTTGATAGAGCATCCCACCGAATATCTCACGCGGCGTCCCACTGGCGACGATCCGGCCCTGGTTGAGGATCAACACCCGGTCGGCGAGAGCGGCGATTACTGCCGGGTCGTTTTCAGTGAGCAAGATGGTTAAGTTCTCGCTGCTTTTTAAATCACGCAGCACGGCGATCATCTCGGCTCTGGCAGCAGGGGCCAATCCGCCGGCGGGCTGATCGAGAATCAGAACCTTTGGTTTCAACGCGAGAGCCGCCGCAAGCGCAAGGCGCTTCTGCTGCCCGCCCGATAAGGTCTGCGGCGGCTGGCTGCGGGGAAGATCTGCGAGGCCGACCGCGCCGAGCACCCAGTTGATGCGCTTCCGCATTTCGGTGGGTGGAACGCCCAGGTTTTCCATTCCCCAGGCGATTTCAGCTTCGACGGTGGGATTGAACAACTGGCCTGACGACTCTTGCAGCACCAGCCCGATCAGGTCGGAGAGCGCGCCGGGCGGCGCTTCTTGAACATCCTTCCCTTCGACAAGTATTTGCCCGTCCAACTGGCCGATGGTCAGCCGGGGGGCAAGCCCGGCGACCGACAGGCAGAGAGTGGTTTTCCCGGCGTTGTTCGGTCCGGTGATAGCGGCACAGGTTCCCGCCTCGATATCGAAGGAAACATCGTCAAGCGCCGTTTGCCAGGGCTGGCCGGGTTTGAGCGGTGGATAGGAATAAGTAAGGCTCTCGACGCTGATCATAGGTGGCTCGGTCGCTTCTGGCTATATCTGGGGCGGTTGGTTCAACTGGCGCAGTCGCGGGTAGGCGCGGGCAACGGCGGCATAAACGACCGCTCCCAGCGCGCCGAAACCGGCCTGCACCGCGTTGAACGGGACTTCGCTGGCGGCGACAACCGGCCCGCCGTAGATGGCGATCAATGCCTCGCCTGCGAAATAGCCGCTAACCAGGATCAGGCCACCGATGATAACGCCCAGCGCCAGCCGCCCGGCATTCGGTTTGCGGTAGGCGATCCACCCGGCGACAAACCCCTGCAGTCCATGGACAACGAGTGAAAGCGGGGCGAAACTGGCATACCCGCTGACGATATCGGCCAGCCCGGTGCCCAGCCCGCCTGCGATCAATCCTACCCAGGGGCCGAAAGCGAACGAAGCCAGATAGATCACAATATCGCCCAGATGGACATAGCCAACGGCGGGCGTGATGGCGACATGCACCATTGTCAGGCCCCAGACGAGTGCGGTCATCACAGCGGTGATGGCTAATGTACGTGGGTTGTTCAAATCGAATTTCATCATATTCTCCTAACAACAAACCATTCTATAAAAACGGGCCGCTGAAATCCTGTTCAGGGTATTCATACCCGATGACAAGGTCTTTCCAGGTCGATGCCAGCCGTGCGATCCCCTGTTCGATTACATCGGGCGGGTGGGCGACCATGTTCAGCCGCAGGTGATGGCTGCCCCGTTCGTTGGTATAGAACAGCGGGCCAATCGCAAAGGCGACATTGTTTCGCACCGCATTCAGGTAAAGCTCGGTGGCGGTCGGGCCATCTTCGGGGAGTTTCACCCAGAGATAGAGTCCGCCGGTCGGTTCGATCCAGTTCGCTTCCGGCCAATGACGGGTCATGGCGGTCAGCATGGCCGTCCGGCGCGAGCGGCAGGCGGCGCGGACATTCACCAGGTGATCGTCGATCTGACCGCTTTCCAGCGCGAGGTGGATCGCCCGCTGGTTGAGGGCCGGGGTGCAGATATCGGCGGCGGTCTTGACCCGCGCTAAACGTCGATACAGTTGCCCGCTGGCGAGCAGGTAGCCGATCCGCATGCCGGGGAGCAACACCTTGCTGAAACTGCTGGCGTACAGTACGAGGTTGGCCGTATCGAGAGCCTTGAGCGGCGGCGGCGGAGTGCCGACCGTATTCAATTCTTCGTAGACGCCGTCTTCCAGAACCGGGACACGGTAGCGTTCGGCCAGCGTGAGCAGCGTGCGCCGACGATGGAGTGGCATCACCGTGCCGGTCGGGTTGTGATAGGTCGGCGCGATGTAGATCAGGCGTGGGCGGTGCTCAACGATCAGCGTTTCGAGTTGATCGACCTGCAATCCTTCCTCGTCAACCGGCACACCGACCGGGATCACGCCGCGCGCATAGGCGATATCGAGGATGCCGGGGTAGGTGGGATTGCTGGTCAGGAGCACGTCGCCGGGGTTGAGCAGCGCCTGGATCGCCAGGTCGAGCGCCTGCTGGCAGCCGCCGGTGATCAGCACTTCGCCCGCAGTGATGTCGATCCCGCGCCTGTTGAACGATGTAGCAATCGCCTCACGCAGCGGCGGGAACCCTTCGGGAACTTCATAGGAAATCGCTGCCCCACCGTCGCGGGTGAGCACGGTATTGATCGACTCGCGGATAATATCGACCGGCAGGAAACTGTCAGGGGGAGTGCCCTGCCCGAAATCGATCACGCCGGGTCGACCGGCAAGGCGTAGCAGTTCGCGCAGTGCCGCGCCCTGCGGACGGGACGTCCCCGCCAATACGCTGGTATCGTGTTCGATGGGGGTGATATCCGGTTCGGCGACGAATGTCCCCCGCCCAACGCGCGCCTCGATGTAGCCGTTAGCCTTCAAGTCGTCATAGGCAGCGACGACACTGATCCGCGCCACGCCCAGCTGCTCTGCCAGATCGCGGGTCGCAGGGAGGCGGTCACCAGGAGCCAGATGCCCATCCTCGATCTGCCGGATCAACTGGTTCTTTAGCTGCTCGTAGAGCGGCTTCGGGTTGTTGTGCTCGAGTGTTATCGCCAGCATGGTTCTCTCACCAATCACTGCTATCACTTTCGAGTTTACCGCATCGATAAGTCCATGTATAGGGCCATATAAGACCAATTTGCCAACGGGAATAGGGATCGCTATGCTGCTTATGGAGGGAGTCACAATGGCAAAAATCAGACCTGAGCGGGTGGTAATCATCGATATCGACGGGCTGCGACCCGAAGTCTATTTCAGTGCCCTGAAGCAGGGGAACGTCCCACATTTACAGCGCATCGTGGGTTCGGCGCGGCATGTGCCTGCCTTGAGCACTGCGCCGAGCGTGACCTTCGCATCACAGGCGAGCATCTTCACCGGGGCGCATCCCGCCGATCACCGTGTACCGGGCAACGAGTGCTTCGACCGGTTGGGGCTGATCAGCAAGGGCAGGCCGCGCCATTTCGGGTTCGATGTGGGCGATACGCTGGCGGTCGACGATGCGATTGCCGTGTTCAGCGACGGCCTTGCCGACCGCCTGCTCAACCCGGAAACGCCGACCGTTTACGAATCGGCAGCGGCGCAGGGCAAGACGAGCCTGGTGGCCTTCAACATGTACGCGCGTGGTGCGGATTATGTCGCTCGTCCCAGCCTGATCGATATAGCCCGGTTCACTAAAGGAAAGGGGTCGTTGGGGCTGGAAGCAGGAGCCTACGACACCAGAATGCTCGACGACTTGGAATCGCTGCTCCGCAAAGCCGAACCGAAACCCGACCTGATCACGGCGTATTTCATGGGCCTTGATCACCATTCGCATCTGCACGGCCCGGTGTCGCAGGCGGAATACCTGGCTGATATTGTCGATCCGCAGATCGGGCGGCTGGTTGATCTGCTCGAAGAACTGAACCTGTTCGACGGCACCCTGTTCGCGCTGGTATCCGATCACGGCCAGATCGAGACGCCCGGCGACGATGCCCACTCGATCCGGCTGGGCTTCCCCTTCGATATGGAACTCAGCCCATTGTTCGAGGCGCTGGGACTTGATCTTCACGACCGGCCCGGCGAAGATCCCAAAGTCGACGCGGTGGTCAGTTTGAACGGCGGGCTGGCGCAGGTCTATCTGCGTCACCGCGAGGCCGAATGGAGTGCGTTCCCGCGCTACGAGGATGACGTGCTGCGGGTGGCGCAGGCGTTCCACGAGATGAACGAGCAGGGGAAATATCGATCAGAGCTAAAGGGAACGCTTGATCTGATCCTCGTCCGCGACGCGGAGAGCGCCGGAGACTGGCGAGCCGATTACCGGGCCTACCTGGGCGATGGCATCACACAGCCGTTTGCCGACTGGCTGGCCGAACATCCCGATCTCCCTTACGCCGACGCCGACAACCGCCTCCGGCTGGCGAACTCATCGATGAGCGGCGACCTGATCCTCTCAGCGAAAGCGGCGAATGGGGTGTATTTCGGCGGAGAAGGGCTGCGCGGGGTGCATGGCAGCCTGCTCTCCGGCGATTCGGAGGTGGTGTTGAGTTTTTCACTGCCGACTGGTTCCGAGGATGACATCGCCAGCCTGTACGACCGGGTGGACAGCATCATCGAGGTGCGCTGCGCCGCTGAGGGGAATCGGCAGCCGAGCGTGGCCGACATGAGCGCGGTGATCCGCGATCTCTGGCTTGGCTGAGGAATCTATCCGGCAGTTCGCTTCGTTCATTTTTATGCAACAAAAAGAGGGCAAACCCTGCAACGGGATGCCCTCCTTTGCTTTTTGAGAGGACTATTCAGGATAGGCGACGAAGTCGAGGCTCAGGACAGGATCGTTCTCGACAAACAATACCCCGGCAATTTCCGGCGGGTCGAAGCCGAAATCGGTCATCAGGATGGTGGTCGTGGCGGTGCCTGTAAGCTTGTCGCTGGCAAGGCTGGCGGTGACGTCGAAAGTGGTGGGATTGGTCATATCGCGGATGGTCAGATCGCCGGTCACCTGGAAGGAGAGCGTCTCGCCCTCGGTGTAGCTGTCGGACAGTCCGCTGATCTCGGTGGGAACGAAAGTGGCGATTGGATAGGTGGCCGATTCAAGCCAGCGGCCTCTGATCGCATTATCACGCTGGGAGGAGTCGGATTTGAACTGGCTGATGTCGATGGTGATCGGGCCGACTGCGCTGTTGGCCGGGTTTGCCGGGTCGACGGTGATCGTGCCTCCGACGACATGGGTAACGCCGACGGCAATTGCAAAGCGGTTATCCTGGTTGAGGAAAGTCTCTCCGACCTCGTAGCTGGCCGCTGATTCGTCGGCGTTGATTACGTAGACAGTCGGGCCGCCGGTGCTTCCGGCAGGCTGGGCTGCCTCTGCGGGATTGGCGGATACCATTTCGGATACAGTCGGCTCTGCGGTGGGGGCCAGTTCGGGTTCAACAATAGCTTGGCCACCACAGGCGGCCAGTACCAGGGTAGCCAGCGCAAGAATAGCTATCAGAATAATCCTGTCATGCAGCGTTTTCATACCAATACTCCTGTCAAATTTTCTAATTTGTATCAACTTAATCATAATAAAGTATAGATAAAGCAGACCTCGATATCAATGGGGTCTGCTTTCGGCTTGAATGGTTTGTGATTTAGAGCCGGGACTCTACCCGGCTGCGCTGAGTGCCGCGATCAGCAGGTTCAATACAATGACAAGGACAATACCGGCCAATATCGGCAGGATCATGGCCAGGATGGTCTTGCCGGTGGGTAGCTCGTTGACTATCGATACGGCCTTGACGTAGATGACCAGGCCCCAGATCGCTGCTGCCAGACCAAGAAGAGGTCCCATAATCGGAATGAAGGCCAATACATTCAGGATATGGGGTACCATGAACAGCGCCGTCGTACCGAGCATCGTCTGGATGTTGGCTTTACCACCCAGCCACTTGGCGAAGAGCAGCACCAGCACGGCGTAGAGCATCCAGCTTCCCATGCCTTTGAGGATAGTCGAGGTGAAATCGCCCAGTGATTCGAGAATCACCTTGATAAAACGCGGGAAGGGCATCAATAGTGAATTGAACCGGGCTACCGTATCTGCCCAGGGCTTCATGTTCTCGATAATGCCCTGCTGAACGTCCGGCGGGATTTCCACAAACGCGGCGGCAGGCCCCAGCAGTGAGCCGATTGGATCGCTCAGAAAGGCTTCTACTTGCGCCTGCCGGGCGGCGGCAATGGAAGGGATTACGCCTGCGAAATCTGAGAACAGCGGAATGAGGCCGACCAACAGGGCAATCGCCAGAAAGATCAGGATGCCCCGCTTCATGACGTCCTCGTGTTCGGCGTGGTCTGTGAATGCATCGGTTTTAAGAAACGCGGCGTCGCGTGCAAGCTTCAACCATTCATTCATGATGATACCCCCTGGATGAACACAGCCATGCCAACACCACCGGCAACGGCCATCAGAAGACCGATTACCACGTAAGGCAGCAGCGTCGCTGTCAGGGCGCGGCCCCATTTGATGTGATGCCCGGATTTGATCGCCACGTAGCGGCAGCTCATTGTCCAGATGAAGACCAGCCAGCCTACCTGGACGCCGGGGATCAGGGCGGTCAGGTTAATCAGCATGGGGCTGATCGCCAGTGCTGTTACACCATAGGTCTGCTTGAAGCTGGCATCACCGCCAAAGATTCTGGCAAACAGGTGCCCAAGCAATCCCCATCCCAGCCAGACAAGAAGTGCAGTAACCGGCGTGGTGATGACATTGAGCAGCGAGCCGCCGACGGTCGAGAAGGTGATCATAGAAATGCCGGTAAAGATCATATCGAATTGTTCATTGAAGACACTATCATAATCTTCGACTGCTCCGGAAGATTCCGCATACCATCCCTGTTCCTTGATCGTTTCCTGGATGATTTCACGGACATCGTCTGGTGAGGGAGATATGCCCCAGTTGAGAATGCCGCCAACAGCCCTGGCGATTCCGACGGCTGCCGCGATGATCAGCAGCAGTTTCAGACCATCGAGGAACGGTTTCTCGGAATCGCGCAGTTGGTGATAGGGCGCAGCCTTCAAAAACAACGCATTCCAGGCGATGACAAACGATTCTTTCATAGCGCCTTCTCCTCCTTACTATATTCTTACTGGCTCGACAAGCTGGCGCAGCGGCAGGCTGTTGCAGGGCGGAGGTTCGATTGAAATCGACTGGTAGAAAAATAAGGCGGCTGGAGGATGAAGTGCTCGTGTCTGAAACCGCCATCGGGATGGCTAAAATATGGCCGAAGCGCTTGATATTCATTATAAGCGAAGAGAGTCTGTATGCAATTTACAATGCCAGACCGGGGCTAAATATCTGCTGCCAGCGCTTCCCATTCGAGCATCAAGGTATCCAGATCGGACTCGGCCTGGCTGTAAGCTTCGCCGAGCCGGGCTACTTCGTCGACATCGCCCGCCGCGCTAGCTGATTCGAGTGCGCCGCTGAGGTTGACCAGTTCGACTTCCAACCGGTTGATCTCGCCTTCGACAAAAACCAATCGTTTCTTACGGTGATACGGGCTGAGTGTGTTCTGGCGATCTTCCGCCGATGCCTGGCGTTTGCTCTTTTGTGATGGTTTTTTTGCCGGGGCCTGCTCCTGAGCCGCTGCATTGCCATCCCGCTCAGATATGTAATCGCTGTACGGCCCCTCGTAGACGATCAGCCGGGTTTTCCCGTCGGTGGAACTGTGGGGGATATCGAGCGCCCAGATTTGGGTTGCCAGCCGCCGGATCAGGTAGCGGTCATGCGAGACGAGCAGGATCGTTCCCTGGAAATTCGCCAGTACCGTCTCAAGGATTTCCTGCGAGGGGATGTCGAGGTGATTGGTCGGCTCGTCGAGCAGCAGCAGGTTGGCACCCCGCAGGGCCAGCCGGGCCAGCGCCAGCCGACCGCGCTCACCGCCGCTGAGGGCTGCGACCGGTTTGTCGATGTCGTCACCGGTAAACAGGAACTGGGCAAGATAATTGCGCGCCTCACCGACCGGGATGTTCTTTTCGACGAGCAGCTCAGCCAGAACGGTGCGCTGCGGATCGAGCATCTCGTGAGCCTGGGCGAAGTAGCCGATCTCGACGCTTGCTCCCAGCCTAGATTTCCCTTCAAGCGGCTTAAGCTGATTGAGTATTGTCTTGATAAAGGTCGTCTTGCCCGCCCCGTTCGGACCGATCAGCGCGGCGCATTCGCCTCGATAGAGGGTGATATCGGGGACTTCGAACAGCGGAATTTTATCGTCGTGATAGCCGATCACGAGGCTGCGGGTGATCAGCACCTCGTCGCCGGATCGCCGCCGACTCTGGAGATCGATCCGCATGGTATGCTGTTCACGCGGGCGAGTGATAGCCTCATCGCGCAGATAACGTTCGAGGCGTTTGCGCCTGCCCTGCGCCTGGCGTGTGTTCTGCCCGGCGATGTTCCGCTGGATGTATTCCTGCTCTTTGGCTATGAATTCCTGCTGGTGGCGGTATTCGGTGAGCAGATGGGCATGGCGTTCGCCGCGCTGCTGGATGTAGTGGCTGTAACTGCCGCGATAGGTTTCGATCTTCCCGAAGATCAACTCCCAGACGTGGTCGACGACGCTGTCCATGAAATAGCGATCATGCGAGACGAGCAGCAGAGCGCCTTCATAGGTTTTCAACCAGCGTTCCAGCCATTCGATGGCCTGGATGTCGAGGTGATTGGTTGGCTCGTCGAGGATCAACAGGTTGGGATTTTCGAGCAGAAGCCGTGCCAGCAGCGCGCGGGTCTTCTGCCCGCCGGAAAGCTGCTCGACCGGGCGATCAAAATCGGTTTCGTCGAATCCCAGCCCGCCCAACACCTGCCCGATGCGGGTGGTGTATTCGTATCCCCCGTTCAACTCGAAACTTTCCTGGGCCTTGCCGTAGGCTTCGAGGAGTGTTTCATCGTCAGGTAGCTGGGCAAGCTGATCGGCCAGCTTGTTGAGCCTCGATTCCTGCTCCAACAGATCGGCGAACGCAGTGAGCATCTCCTCGAAGAGCGTGTGCGTTCCGGCGATGGAGAAGCTCGATTCCTGGGGCAGGAATCCAATCGTCAGGCCGCGCGCATAAGTGACCGTGCCCTCGGTGGGGGTATCTGACTTTGCCAGCAGGTTGAGCAGTGTCGTCTTCCCCGAACCGTTCGGCCCGACCAGGGCGATACGTGCGTCATGTGGAATGCTGACCGAGATACCTTCAAAAATATCATTCGCGCCAAATGACCTGGCGAGATCGTGAGCGGAAACCAGTGTCATGATGATCCTTGATTGTTCGATATGCCTACCGATTATAACGAAGGCCACATGATTGGTCACGAACATCAAGTTGGGTTTTGGAACAGCGATACCGGGAAACCTATCCGTAAAAAATACAACTGCTGCAATTTATGGATAGACACTATATAATTCAGGTCATTATGAGCCAGGAACAGAATGAGAAAGCAGTCCCGCGCCGTGAATTTGTCGAGGCGTCACATGTCAGCGTGGTCATTGGCGGTGTGATACTGGCCGTCGGCGGCTGGTCGACACTGGTGTGGCTGGTCAACAATACGCTACCCACCGTGCCGAACCGGTGGGCGTTTTTTGCCCTGCTCCAGGTATCGCTGACCGGTACTGCACTGCCCTTTATCCGCTTTCTCCACCAGCGATTTTCAACGGAACGGGCGCTGTTCATCAATCCAAACGTGATGGTGCGGCAAGCCATATGGGTCGGGATGTTCGGCTCGGTCTGCGCCTGGCTGCGGATTCCTCGCCTGCTGTCGATCCCGATTGCAGTGGTGGTAGCTCTGGCACTGGTCGCTATCGAGTTTCTGCTTCGCATCCGGGAACGGACCCAGTGGAGACCTGAATAACATATCGTTGTTCAGGTCGCAGCGGCCAGAGTGATCTGTCGATACATGATGACCTTCTGATTGTTAGCTTAAAATTCCCAGGAGAAAGAATGAGCGATAACCAGACCTTGGAAGAACAACTGGTTAGCCTGCGCAAAGAACTGGACAGGAGCCATACTGGCCGCCTGCTCTGGCTGTTGAACGGCCTCAAAGACCGGCTTGGCGAGCAGGTCGTCGAAGCCGTAAACGACATCGTCGAACATGATGTCCGGGAGGAATGGAAACAAATCGCCGAGCGTGAAAACAGCCACACAATTGAGGATTTCCTTCGCCTGTTATGGGAGCTGCTGTCCGAACAGGGGTTTGAATATACGTCTGAAAAGACTGACGAAGGCTGCCAGATGTGTGTGACGGCCTGCCCGATTGCCACTCTTGCGAAGGAACTCAACGCGCAAGACTGGTTATATGCGTATAACTGCGCATGCGACCCGCTTATGGTCGAGGGGTTCAACCCGAAGATCGGGTTCCGCCGCACAAAGACTCTGCTTGAAGGCGATGACTGCTGCGATCATTTCTATTTTTACCGGGAAGAGTAATGAAATCGGACTTAGATTCTTTAATGCAGGAGCGCGGCTTTGATGCCATCGTGGTGCTGGGCGAAGTCAGGGAAAACCCGGCCTTGCGCTATATGATCGGCGGCAGTCGCGTCTCGGATGGGATCGTTATCAAGAAGCGGGGCGAGACGCCGGTTCTAGTGTGCAACGCGATGGAGCGCGACGAGGCTGACAAAAGCGGGCTGCGCGTGGTAACGACCAACGACTTTGATTTCTACCGGCTGATCAAAGAAGCGGGAAGCCTTTTCGAAGGCGAACTGCGGATGCTGGCAAACGTCCTTGAGCACTTCGGGGTGGGGGGAAAGGTCAGCTTTTACGGGAGGGAAGACCCCGGCAAAGCCTACGTAATGCTCCGGCGGCTGGAAGAAATGCTCTCGGCGGTCACCGTCAGCGGGGAACCGGAGGCGACGATCTTCGATACAGCCTTTGCGACGAAAGACGCAGACGAGATCGCGCAGATCAAATCGGTGGCGGAGCGCACCAACCGGGTGATGGCCAAGACGGTCGATTTCATCAGGGGGCACATAGTCGAGCAAAACCGGCTGGTCAAGGCAAATGGCGATCCGCTGACCGTTGGCGATGTCAGGCGGTTCGTGCTGGAGCGGCTGCTGGATTCCGACCTGGAGGAAGCGGGGGATACGATCTTTGCCATTGGTCGCGATGCGGGCGTTCCCCACTCACGCGGGGAGGATGGCGATATTCTCGAACTGGGCAAGAGCATCGTCTTCGATCTTTATCCCAGGGGAGCGGGCGGCGGTTATTACCACGATATGACTCGCACCTTCTGCCTGGGGTTCGCTCCAGACGAAGTGCAGCGGGCCTACGATCAGGTCATGGAAGCATTCGATGCTTCGGTTGCCGCCCTGGAAGTCGGCGAGATCGGGAAGACCTACCAGGCGCTTGTCTGCGACATCTTCGAAAAGTACGGGCACCCGACACCGCGTTCGAAACCCGGAACAGAAGAAGGCTATGTCCACAGCCTGGGGCACGGGCTGGGGTTGGAGGTGCATTCAGAGCCGCGTCTCTCGGTGGTGGGAAACGATCCGCTTCAGCCGGGCCATGTCTTTACCATCGAGCCGGGATTGTACTACCCAAAACGGGGATTCGGCGTAAGGATTGAAGACACGTTTTATGTCGACAAGCAGGGTGATTTCCACTCGCTCTCGACCTACCCGAAGGATTTGGTCATCGCGTTCGAATAGGAGATCGGTTGTTCATGACTCAGGCGACAGCAGACGGTATGGCCCAGATGGAGGCGATCCTCCGGGCAGTGGTTCAGGACTGGTACAACTCGCTTGACGATCCGGCTGCGGCACAGGAGAAAGTGCTCCACCGGCTGTTGAAGGGATACGCAAAGACAAAAGACGGGAAGGTGCACAGTGCGGATCAGATCGATACGATTGAGGATTATCGACGCGCGTTCCCGGCCCGTACCTATGACGATTACCGCCCGCTGCTCGACAGGGTCTATACCGGCGACCTGGAAACCCTGCTCTACGAGGAACCGATCGGGATTGCAATGACACGCGGCACGACCAGCGACCGGCCCAAGATGATCCCGATGACCCCCGACGATCTCAAGTCGCGCCCGGCGGCTTCGCGGGCGGTGCTGAACCATGTCTTGCAATCCAAACAGTTCGATATCCTGACCGGCATCAACCTGAATCTGGGTTTCCCTTCACGGCTGTGGACGATGACCGTCGGCGAAAAAGAAATCGACGTGGGGTATTCGTCGGGGATATACATTCGTCACGTGAGCAGCAAAACGATGATCAAGAGCATCCCGACGATGCAGGAGATCGACGCGCTGGGCGGTGATCAGGGCCGCTCGGCCTGGGATCACCGCTTCGAACTGGCTTATCAGTCGGCAAAAGATCAGAACGTCACCATTCTGGGCGGGGTGGTGAACGTTTTCCTGAAGTTCGGGAAGTATCTGCACCAGCATTACGGGCTGAGGCCTAAAGATGTGTGGCAGCCCCGTGTAATGACGCTGGGCAGCGCACCGGGGATCAACCGGAAGTGGGCACCTGCGCTTCATGCCAACTGGGGATCACAGGCCGCGATCCGGGAGATATATGGCGCGACCGAGGGGATGTTCGGGCAGCAGCTAGATGAAAATCGGGCCTGGTCGCCGAATTACGACCTGTTCTTTCTCGAAGTCGAGGTCAACGGCAAGGTCAAGATGTTGCATGAAATGCGCCCCGGCGAGATTGGCAGCCTGATTGCCAGTACGGTTATTTTCCCGCGTTATAAAATCCTCGATCTGGTGCGGGCCTATCGACCACCCTATTTTCGCTGCGTCGGGCGCGATATGCGCTGGACGCGCCTGCGTGATTGGTGGCAGGGGATCATCTATCTCGATTTTAACCGGTTATAGCAAAACAGGAGGCAAAACATCTGCCTCCTGTTGTACTGGTATTGAGATTTGCTGTTAGCGTCTGAATATAACGCTGAACAGGATAGAAACGCCAACGATGACCAGGATCAGCGGCCAGACGATCTCCGGGTTACCAAGCATAGAACTGAGTCCGACGGCAATCAAAGCCCCGGCGAAGATGAACCGGCCTCTGACCGGGCGGGCGTAGTCGGGGGAGACCAGTCGAATGATCGCTTCGAGGAAGAGCAGCAGCCCAGCTCCTACGGCGATCCAGTGCCAGACCTCGACACTTCTGAACTGCCCTGTGTTGGGAAGGAAGCCCATGTTGTCGGCCAAGAAGATCAGCCCGGCGAGGATCAAAATCCCGGCCCAGAACGCCGCACTGAGCGGATCGCGCCGATATTTTTCCGCGTAGGCCGCACCCTTTTCAGCCTCTTTTTCCTGCTCCTTTTCCTGCTCTTTTTCTTTTTCCTTTTCTTCTTCCCATGAGTAGTGGGGTGGCTGGGGTGGCTGTTCCGAGGGAGGGAGTTCAGAAGGTGGGTACTCTTCGCTCATTGCCTTCTCCTTTTTCTTAAGAAATGACACCAGTGCTATTTTATCATAGATACGCCGGCGAACGGAAAGCGTTGCAGCGTCGGGTTTTTGGTGGTTCGTCGACCTTGACTCACCTGCCCCATGGGTTATGATCAAAGTGAATATCGTGCGAGGTTTTGCCAATTGTGAAACTTTAACCATCTCCTTACGTACTGGTTGGTAGAGTTTCACTTCTAAACTCTGGTTGGTGAACTCAACGGTATGTGGACGGTGAAGTGTGGGTAACGATCAAGAACTGGTCGCGCAGGTAATAAACGGCGATCAGAGAGCTTTTGCCGAACTAGTAGAAACCTACCAGCAGTCTGTGTACAATTTGACGTACCGGATGCTGGGCAATGCGGGTGAAGCCGAAGATGCCGCACAGGAGGCATTCTTGCGGGCTTACCAGCATATCAAACGCTACGATCCGGAGCGTTCGTTTAAAACGTGGCTGTTGTCTATTGCATCTAACTATTGTATAGACCGCATCCGGAAGCGGCGGCTGACATGGCTCTCGATTGACGAGCCGCTCCCGCCCCATCCATCGCTGACGAGCAGCAGCCCGGACCCGGAAGCGTATACATCTGACAACGAACAAAGCGTCGTCGTTCAGGAGTTGCTGGGTGAACTGGCTCCTGATTACCGAGCGGCGGTAGTGTTGCGTTACTGGTATGATATGTCGTATATTGAGATAGCGAAGACGTTAGGGACAACTGAAAGTGCAATTAAGTCCCGCCTGTTCAGGGCACGCCAGATGCTGGCCGAACAGGTCCGTTCAGGTAATATGTCTGAGCTTTCAATCGCGATGGAGGGTGCGTAATGGCACATAATCCATACGAACTGATGATCAGCCTGTCACTGGATGGCATGCTTGAGGATGAAGAGGAGTTCGAACTCCAGACTCATCTTGCCGACTGTGAGACCTGTGCCGACATGTTCGACCGGATGGCGCTGGTCGATACGGTGCTGGTCAATGCAGGCGAGGTCGCCCCGCCGGTCAACTTTGCTGTCTCGGTGATGCTGCGCATCAAAGCCGAGGAAACCGGACGGCGCTGGTACCCCTGGTTGATCGGGATACTGGTTGTCGCCTCGGTACTGGCGGCGGTCAGCATTGCCGCACCGATCCTTTTCCTGTCGATTGGCGTGGAGCGGATCATCGCCCAATGGCCCGCGCTGGCCTCTCTTGTCGATAACAGCCTTCACTTATTTGAAACGCTGCTGATGAGGGCCTGGTTTATCACCAATGCTGTGACAGATTGGTATTCATACCTGCTCAGCGACCCGGCTGCGCTGGCAGTGGTGGTCACTGCACTGGTCTTCGCCTCGATCTGGATCGGTTTTCTGGAAGTCTCCAAAGCTAACCGGCTGGCAATGTCCGGCCAGGCGGCATGAGAATTTGACAGTTGGTTAAAATGTGAAGCCCTCGCCATAACAGGCGGGGGCTTTTTTCTTGCCAGTGCTGCATTGTGATTGATATCGTCCGCCTGTAACGGTACACTTGGGCGGTCTTGAATAACCTATGGAGTTGAAATGGCCCGTCCACTGATTCTATTGACAAATGATGATGGCGTGAACTCGCCTGGCCTGCTCGCCGTAGCGAAAGCCTTCGATTCGCTTGGCGACCTGCTGATCGTGGCTCCGCAGGAACAGCAGTCGGGTATGGGGCGCAGTGTGCCATCGTACAGCGATGGCCGATTGTTCCCAACGACAATCGGCAATGGTGAACAAAGCTGGGAAGCCTACGGGGTCAATGCGTCCCCGGCTCAGGCAGTACTGCATGGGCTGCTAGAACTGGCCGACCGCAGGCCATCGCTGGTGGTATCGGGGGTCAACTATGGGGAGAATATCACCACATCGGTCACCAGTTCCGGCACGGTCGGCGCGGCGTTCGAAGCAGCGGCGAGAGGCTTTCCGGCGCTGGCGGTCTCGCTCCAGGTCGACCCCACGCTTTTCCTGTCTCATGATAACTCGGTCGATTTCAGCGCTGCCGGTCATTTTGCCCGCCTGTTTGCGGAGCACTGGCTTACTGCCGGGCTGCCCGACGATGTCGACGTGCTAAAGATCGATGTCCCCACAAAAGCCACCAGGGAATCCGAGTGGCGGATCACCCGGCTGGAAAGGCAGACTTATTTCCTTCCGCTCCCTCCAGAACGTGAAAGTCCCGATGCTGTCGGGCCGCTCGGATATACCATTGACATTCCTCAAAATGTCGATCCCGATACGGATTTGGGCGCGCTGCTCGATGTGATTGTTTCGGTGACTCCCCTTAGCCTGGATATGACCTCTCGGATTGACCTTTCCGAGCTTGGTGATCTGCTGCAGGAGCAGCTAAGAATCTAAACGGCTTGCTGGAGACGGTCGGCGAGGGCGGTATAACGCTTCGAAACCTGGTCGTTGCCTACGGCGATGGCAATCGCTTTCATCGAGCCAACCAACACGACGAGTTTTTTGGCGCGGGTGATCGCTGTGTAAAGCAGGTTGCGCTGCAAGAGCATGTAATGCTGGGTGACCACCGGCATCACCACCGCCGGGTATTCACTGCCCTGTGAGCGGTGGACGCTGATCGCGTAGGCGTGGATCAACTCACTGGCCTCTGACCAATCGTATTCGACCTGCCGGTCATCGAACAGGATTTGCATCGACTGGTTGGTGAAATCAAAGGCCCTGATGCGTCCCACGTCGCCGTTGAAAACTTCCTTGTCGTAGTTATTCCGGGTTTGCAGAACCTTATCCCCTACGCGGAACATCCGCCCACCGAGGATGCGCTGAGCCGGTCGTCCCGGCGGGTTTAGAGCTTCCTGGAGCTGCCGGTTCAGCGCGGCGACTCCCGCCTGCCCACGATACATCGGGGCCAGCACCTGAATATCGTCGAGAGGGTGCAGGTTGAACTTCTGTGGAATGCGATTCTTCACGATATCGACCACCATCTCGGCAACCCGTTCGGGTTCGTCGCCTAGGTTGAACAGGAAAAAGTCTTCGACGTCATCGGGAAAATGAGGCATTTTGCCCTGGTTGATGCTGTGGGCATTTTGGATGATCAGGCTGCCCGCTTCCTGCCGAAAGATCGTCGAGAGGCGGGTAACCGGTACTTCCCCCGATTTGATGATGTCGCGCAGCACATCGCCCGCGCCGACGCTGGGAAGCTGGTCGACATCGCCGACCAGCAGCAGGTGGGAGCGTGGATCGACCGCCCGGAACAGCGAATAAGCCAGAAAGTTGTCGAGCATCGAGCACTCGTCGACGATCACGAAATCGACCGGCAGCGGGTTGTCTTCGGCGTGGGTAAAGCCCTGGGTGGGGGAGAACCCCAGCATCCGGTGAATGGTTCGCGCCGGACAGCCGGTCGCTTCGCTGAGGCGCTTGGCGGCCCGACCGGTGGGCGAGGCGAGGGCGAAGCTCAGGCCCTCTGCTTGCAGCACCTGGATCAACACCCGGAGCGTGGTCGTCTTACCGGTGCCGGGGCCGCCGGTGAGGACGCTGATTTTATGCGTCAGGGCCAGTTCGACCGCCTCCTGCTGCTGACCGGACAGGGCGTCGTCGGAGTCCTTCGAGTATTGGGCGACTCTCAACTGCCAGTCGAGCGGGCCGTAAGTCTGGAGCCGGGAGCGCGGCTCACCGATAATTGCGCGCAAGGTGCGCGCCGCGCCGACCTCGGCATGGTAGAAAGCGGGGATATAGCCGACCCGTGCGGGGTCATCTTCACCGTCTTCTACCGGCACCCGGTCGATGATCACCTGCTCGGACTGCCGGGCGCGCTCGATGGCCGCCTCGATCTCCTCTGTGGAGACTTCGAGCAGTTCGGCGGCGGTTTCTACCAGTTCAGTTTCGGGCAGGAAAACATGACCGTCGTCGGCAGCCTGATTCAAGGTATAGACGATCCCCGCCTCCAGCCGGGTGGGATGATCATGCGGCAGACCGAGGTCTCTGGCGATCTGGTCGGCGGTCTTGAAGCCGATCCCGTAAATATCGCGGGCCAGCCGGTAGGGATCGTCTTCGACCTGGCGGATAGCGTCGTCGCCGTATGCCTTGTAGATTTTCACCGCGAGGTTGGTCGAGATGTTGTGACTCTGCAAAAAGAGCATCACGTTCTTGATCTGCTGCTGTTCGGCCCAGGCGCGGGTGATCAGCCGGACACGGTGGCGGCCAACTCCTTCGACGTCGTAGAGGCGTTCGGGGTCGTGATCCAGGATGTCGAGTGTTTCCAGTCCGAAGTGATCGACGATCCGTTCGGCGGTTTTTGGCCCGATTCCCTTGATCAGCCCCGATCCCAGGTAGCGGCGAATCCCCTCGATGGTCGCCGGGGCGATCCGGCGGATGTTCTCGACCCTGAACTGCCTGCCAAAGCTGGCATGAGTCTGCCAGATTCCCTCAACTTCGACGCTTTCGCCGGGGGTCACCTCCGGCAGGACGCCGACTATCGTCACCAGCCCATTCTCGTCGACGCCTGACCAGAAACCAAGCGGGGCGTTCGGGGCGAACCGGATGACGCTGTAACCGGTTTCCTCGTTGTAATAGGTGATCCGTTCGATAGAGCCTTCGAGGGTGATCAGTTCCATGCGGGTACCTTAGAGCCTATTCAATGACGAATAGGCTATCACCAAACAGGGGCGCGGTCTGATCTGCGCCCCTGCTATGATCGATTCGAAAACGTCAAGGCGCGGGAGGCTGATCCGCCGGGGGCGCTTCGGGTGTTGGGGTAGCCGGTGCCGCCGGGATCGGCGTCGGGAAGGGGGTGGGGGTGGGCGTTGGCTCGATGAGGTAAAGCGCCTCGACTTCGGCTGCGGCGTCATCGGCGAAGGGGTAGCCGAAAACCTGATCCCAGTAGAGAACCCATTCCAGTTCCCTGATCGCCTGCTTGATGTCGCCCTGCGCCTGAAGGATACGGGCTTTCGTATAATGACGTCTGCCGGTCTGGGTGATCTGAAGCGCCTGGTTGATGTCGATCAGAGCGTTGTCGAAATCACCGATAGTATAGTAAGCTCGGCTTCTGGCTTCCAACACATATCCGGCCTGATCCGGGGTGAGCGGGAGCAGCAGGGCTTCATTCGCGGCGTTAATAACTTTGTCTTCCTGCCCGGTTTCGATCAAGGCCCGGATGTAGAAAGTTTCGATCTCCGGTGATCCGGGGAGTGCTGCCCGTAGCACTTCGAGATCGTCAAGTGCCGCTTCATATTCCTCAAGTTCGAATCCGGCTTTTGCCCGCGCCAGCCGCAGTTCTGCGTCACCGGATGAATTTTCGAGCGCGGCGCTGAGATCGGCAAAGGCCCGCTCGAAATCGCCCCGGTTGTAGTAGAACAATCCCCGGCCCCGCAGTGCGAGCGGGTTGTTCTCGGAGATTTGCAATGCACGGATATAGGCAACCTGTGCGTCTTCGTCACGGTCTACCTGCCCGTAGGCATCGCCGAGCAGCGCCCAGGCGTCGGAACTGGCGAGGTTGACCCGGTCGAGGTAGCTCTCCAGCCCCATAATTGCCAGATCGTAGAGGCCAAATGCCAGCCTGCCGCGTGCCTGAGCGAGAACCACGCCCTCCGCTGCCGGGTCGATATAGGCGGCAAGGTTGGCATAGGCGGCAGCGTTTTCCGCATCGCCGCTGGCAAGGTAGACTTTGCTGCCCATCACCAGTACGTTAACGTTGTTCCGAGCGATCTCGCGGGCGGCCTGGACTTCGGATAGGGCTGCGCCGGTATTGCCTTCGTCGAGATAAACCTGGGCCAGTGCGAGGTAGGCGTCGATCAGCTTTGGATCGATGCTCTTGGCCTGCTCGAAGAAGGATCGCGCCTGTTCCGTATTACCTTCATCTGCTGCCAGGATACCGGCGGCGACTTGCAGCGGTGCGAAATCTTCGCCTCGGTCGAGTCCCTTTTCGACCGCTTCTTTCGCGCCTTCAAGATCGCCCAATTCGATGAGCGACATGGCTTCGAAATAATAGGCATCGACCGGATCGTAATCCGCCCCACGTGACTGCTCGATCAAGGTCAACGCGTCCTGATAGCGGCCTTCATGGAAAGCGTCACGCGCCTGACTCATCAATGGGAAAGAACGGTGCGGTGTGGCGATATAGGGTTCGGTCGGTGTTGGCAGGCCAAAATCCAGGTCGGCTCTGGGCGCTTCGCCGGTGGGGAGCATTGGCTCCCAGGGTACTTCCCGGCCTTCCGGAGTGGGTGTGCGTGTGGAGAGCGGAGTCGCTGTTGCCACGGGCGTGGCGGTGATGGTCGGGGTAGGGCTGGGAGTGATGCGCGCTGCAATTTGACGCGTCCTCACGACGGAAATAATCTGTGAGGTCAGGACGATGGCGGCAATGACCAGCACCGCGCTGCCGGCGATTGCCAGGATCATCGGGTTGATGGGGATGCTTGCTTTATGTGGTTTCTTTTCGAGAATCTCCGGTTCGGCCCAGTCGATGCCCGGCGTCGAGGACGCTGCAAGCCGCGATTCCTGGGCTTCGATGATCGGCTCGACTTCACGCCTGGCCCTGGCAATAACCTCCTCGTCGATAACCGGTACACCGCCGGTGTCAGGCGGTAATTCTTCCAGTTCTTCCGGTTCGGGAGCGGGTTTGGCCGTTGGTGGTGGGGCGTATTCCGCCGCTTCGATGGGGTCGTGCCCGTAGTGTTGAACGGGTTCTTCGGGGAGGACTGGTTCCGGCTCAAACTCCGGTTCGGGTTCAGGTTCCAGCGCGCCGAGTGCCTTCAACCCTTTGAGCGCCAGTTCATTTGCCGGGTTGATGGCTAAAACCTGCTTCAGGCAGTGAACCCGTTCGGATGGCTTGTCTACGGTGGCGCTCATCCATATCCAGGCTGCTTCGCTGCGTGGGTTGGCCTTGAGCACCTGGATCAACAACTGCTTGGCGTGATCCTTCTCACCGGCTCTAGCCGCTGCAATCGCTTGTTGTAACAGATCGTCCATTCCCCACCTCTGGTAGTTTCACACGACTGTTCCATTGTACACCACCCCTTCACGATGCTACAATGCCGGTGAGAGTCCATCAGCAAGGAAAAGGACAATGAACGAAACTTACCGGCTGTTTATCGCCGTTGAACTACCAACCGATGTGCTCGACGCGCTCGGCAAAACCCAGTCCGATTTGAAACAGACAATACCCTCCCGCATGGTGCGCTGGACACGCACAGAGGGGGTTCACCTGACCTTGAAGTTCCTGGGTGACGTGGCGAGCGACCGGGTTGGTGATCTGCAAGATGGCCTGATCACTGCGATCTCCGGCCACGAGCCATTCTCGTTGAGCGTCGAAGGGTTAGGCTGCTTCCCCGATTCAAAGCGCCCGCGCGTGATCTGGATCGGGGTAACCGGCGACATACCCAGACTAGCAGCGCTCCAGAAAAGTGTCGAACAGCATATCGCACTGCTTGGCTTTCCAACCGAGAACCGCCTGTTCACGCCGCACCTGACATTAGGGCGGATTAAGAATCACACCAGCCGGGATGATATCGCCCGCGCCGGGCGGATTGTCGAGGAGTATGACCTGGGGATGATCGCGCGCTGGCGAGTCGAGTCGATCAGCCTGATGCGGAGCCAACTCAAGCCCGACGGGGCAGTCTATATGCAGTTGCTTGAGGCGAAGCTCGGATCATGAGCAGCGAAGCACCTCCTCTGCTGCTCGATGCAATGCTGGGCCGGTTGGCCCGCTGGCTGCGCCTGATGGGTTACGACGCCGCCTTTCTTGCCGATACGCCCGACCTGCTGATCGTGCGGAAGGCGCGGTCTGAATCGCGGCTGGTGCTGACCCGCGATCATGCTCTGTCGAGGCATCGCGGGATCGAGGCGCTGTTCATCGAGGGGGAGGATATCGACGAGCAGATCGCGCAGGTGGTCGAGGCGATTGGCCCTGCCGGTGATCCGCCATCGCCGCGCTGCGGATATTGCAATCAACCGCTCATTCCGGTTGATCGGGATGCGGTGGGGGATCGCGTTCCGCCTTACGTGCTGCGCACCGAGTCAGAGTTCAGGGTATGCGAGAAATGCAGGCGCGTCTACTGGCCGGGGACGCACTGGGAATCGGTCGAAGAGCGGATCGATACAATCGAAAATCAGGGACAGGATTGAACCTATGATAGTCGAAGGAAAACGGATCATTCTGGGTGTGACCGGGTCGATTGCGGCCTATAAAGCGGCGGCGATTGCCAGCCACCTGACTCAATCCGGGGCGCTGGTCGACGTGATCATGACCGACGCGGCACAGCGATTCGTCACGCCGCTGACCTTCCAATCGCTGACCGGGCGACCGGTTTACACGAGTATGTGGGGGGGATCGGGCGAGGGACTCGGATCGCACATTGCGCATGTCGCGCTGGGACACGAAGCCGATCTGCTGTTGATCGCCCCGGCGACGGCCAATACGATGGCCCGGATCGCCAACGGGCTTGCCGACGACCTGTTGAGCGTCACGGCATTGGCTGCCCGCTGCCCGATCCTGATCGCTCCGGCGATGGACGTCGGGATGTATGGGGCACCGGCAACCCAGGCGAATATCGAGATTCTAAAAACGCGCGGCGTTCGCTTCGCCGGGCCGACAATCGGGCGGATGGCGTCGGGGCTGGAAGGGCTGGGAAGGTTCATCGATCCAGAGGAGATCGTTGGCTATGCCCGGTGGGTGCTGGGCGAGAATGGCCCACTGCGTGGTCGAAAGGTGGTTGTTACCGCCGGGCCGACCCGCGAATCGCTCGACCCGGTGCGCTTCCTCTCGAACCGGTCATCGGGCAGGCAGGGATTTGCACTGGCCCAGGCGGCTGTCGATGCCGGGGCCGAAGTCGTGCTGATCGCCGGGCCGGTCGATCTGCCGACGCCGGTCGGGGTGGGGCGGGTGAAGGTCGAGACGGCGCGGGAAATGGAACAGGCCGTTCTGGAACATGCTGTCGGGGGTCGGCCCGCCGACGCGCTGATCATGAGCGCCGCCGTTGCCGATTATCGCCCCGGAGAGGCCTCCGGGCAGAAGATCAAAAAGTCAACGGGGACTCTATCGGCAGAACTGGTTGCCAACCCCGATATTCTGATGAGTGTTGCCAGCCAGAAGAATCGCCCGGCGGTCGTCGTCGGGTTTGCCGCCGAATCGCAGGAGTTGATCGCCAATGCGCAGGATAAGCTCGACCGGAAGAAGCTCGACCTGATCGTCGCCAACGACATCACCGCGACGGATGCCGGGTTCGCGGTCGATACCAACCGGGTGCATTTCGTGACGGGGGAATCGGTCGAAGAACTGCCGCTGATGAGCAAAGAGGCGGTCGCCGCCCGCGTGATCGACTGGGTGAGCGAGCGATTGGCGGCATCATAGATCGATGAAGAAATGTCTGTAGGCGATGTCAAAACATTCACCTCTCGACTGCTGGGGCTTATATCGTTATGTCTAAATCTAAGTTCACTCCAGGTGGTAGACAGCTTCTTGCAGATGCACAGCTAGAAGCTACTCAGCGGAATCATAGAGAGATTACCTGCCTGCATCTTGTGAAAGCAATGTTGCAGCAAAAAACGTCAATTGTGGAGGATGTTTTAAAAAGGTTCCCTGGATACGAGAAACTGCCCCAACGTATTGAAGTTGAACTCAAGAGGTTGGACTCTAGGCCTGACGATGCAAAGATCGAACTGGCCCCGGAAACCAGACACTGCCTTGAAGAGTCAGTCAAATATGCACAAAAACTAAACCACCCGTCAATAGCCCCCATCCATTTATGTATTGTACTGTTGCAAATCGAGGAAAGTTCGACATACCAGCTTTTGCACGATCTGGGCTTCACTGCTGATGGAGTGGAACAGCAGTACCTTTCCATTTTGGAATACAAAGAAAAAGCGCCGCGCCAGCACAGTGGAAACGGGCATGGCAGCAACAAAGAAAGGGAAAAAGCTAAGCATAAAAGCTGGCCGTTCCCAGTTTTACTAGTGTTCATGCTTGCCACTGGTACCCTAATTGCCATGCCTGACGAAGATATGGTTCAACGAGTTGGACTGTTTCTATTTGTTGTTGCTGGTTGGCTAGCTTCAATATCATTACATGAATTTGGACATGCCTATATCGCTGTGATCGGTGGCGATAAATCTGTTATTGGAAAGGGTTACCTGACGCTTAACCCTTTTAGATATACTCACCCCTTATATAGTATTGCCATGCCGCTCATTTTCCTCTTGCTAGGCGGTGTGGGGTTGCCTGGAGCTGCGGTCTACATTGACCAATCAAAAATAAGCACACGGAAGCTGCGTAGCCTGGTCTCGGCAGGTGGCCCGTTGGGAACACTTGGTGTGATAGTAACTCTGTTGCTCATTCTGGCATTACTTCGGCAGGGCTACTACCAGGGGCAAGTGAGTGGGGTTTTCTGGAGCGCTTTCAATATGCTCTTCTATCTTAATGTGATGGGCCTGATGCTGACCCTTTTTCCGATCCCGGGTTTTGATGGCTTTGGCATTCTGCACCCTTTCCTTCCTGAGAGATGGGTGAAATCAGTCTACCGGATCAATACAGCCTACTACTTTATCGGTGTCTATGTGCTCCTGTCTATTCCGACACTTAATCATATATTCTGGTCTTGGGTTGATGCTGGTGCGTCCCTTATTGGAGTTGACGTTTACGCAGCTAAAACGGGATTTTATCTGTTTCAATTTTGGAGATGATCGAGACATTGTCAGACATGGGGATTTGTGTATCCAATTAACCGCCAAGTAATACTACTCCTGATGATTTATCTGATCATTGCTTTCCTGCTGGCCGCCTGCCGGGGAACGGTCGGTGCCGCCGAATCTACGCCAACCGCGCTGGCCGATCCGACCGACTCGGTCACTTCGACGGCAGCGCCTACCCTGCCGCCCCCCGACATCACAGAGACCCATTTGCTCTGGCAGTGGACGGATTCCGTACCGGCTGCGCTGGTCGCATCGGGCGATCAGGTGGTGGTGCTGACCACCGATGGATCGGCGGTGTGGCTCGATGCCGAGACCGGCGAGCGGCTGGCCGAATACCGGCTGTGGTCGGGGATTATCGAAGGGGCAGTGACGGGCGAGGTCTATTCGGACGAAGAACGGGTGATCGTCACCGCGCATCAGAACCCGCTTTTGCCCGGTGATGGCTTTCAGTCCAGGGTGGTTGTGTTCGATGGCCTGGCTTCCGAAAGCTGGTCGCTGCCGGAGCTTTCCGATCAGCGGTACTATCTGATCGCGCCGACCGGGGACGAGTTGATCGCGGCGGCGTCTTCGCCCGATCCGGCCTTGCCGGGGTTGAGTGCATTTGATCTTGATTCGGGCGATCGGCTCTGGCAGATCGAAAACGGCGAAGCGTTGGATATCCGTCAGCTTACCGCCGCCAACGAGAAGATGTTTGCTCTGTTCGATGTTGCCGAGGGCGGGCGCATCGATGCGCGGCTGGTGGATGGCACCAAGTGGTGGGAGTGGATCGACCCGTCGGCCCCACAGCCTGATCACCTGCTGGTGAGCGATACCGGCCTGTACGTGATGGGAGTCAGCCGGGTACAGGCATTCGATCCGGAGCGCGGCACACCGCGCTGGTGGGTCGACCTGGCGGTTTCACCCGAAGCGGGCTTCGCGGCGGCGGGCGATAATCTGCATCTCGTTCCGGCTCCGACGGCGGAAACCGAGTTTCGATCCGGCGTCGTTAGCCTTGATGCTTCGTCTGGAAACCTAACCTGGCATGCGCTGGGGGGGATGCTCGTCGAGGCAATAGTCGTCCAGGGCGACACGTTATGGGTACTGACTAAAGATATCGACCGGGGGACGGTTTCGCTGAGCGGGTTGGAGGCACTGACCGGGTTGGAGCGGGTTCGTCTGGAAGTAGAGGGTTCGCCCGATTCGTTGTATCGACTGGCCGCCGGGGATCGAAATGTCTACGTGCTGGGTGATTCGCTGTATGCATTCGGTTCCTGATGTGGTACTCTTCTTGTAGATTTCCCCTGGCAGGATAAATTCTGAACACAAGGGATCAACCCGTTCCGGTATTGAGATATGGATCGACTCGTTCAAACAACCCAGGAATTATTAAACTTCCGGCTCAACGCAGCCCAGCGCCACGCGTTCGAGGTCTATGCACGCGAACTGCTGGACTGGAACGCGCATACGAACCTTACGGCAATTACCGATCCTGCCGACATCGAAATGCGCCATTTTGTCGATTCCCTCTCCTGCCTGAGCGTGATCAACCCCCGACAGGGAGCACTGCGGGTCATTGACGTAGGCACCGGGGCAGGGTTCCCCGGCATACCGATCAAGATCGCGTGCCCGGCAATCGACCTTGTGCTGGTCGAGGCAACTGTGAAAAAGGTCAGGTTTCTGGAACATATCGCCGAACAGTTGGGACTGGAACACGTTTCGATCATCCATGCGCGGGCCGAGTCGCTGGGACAGATTGCCGATCACCGCGAACAGTATGACTGGGTGCTTGCCCGCGCCGTCGCCGCGCTGCCGATCCTCGCTGAATACCTGCTGCCGCTGTGCCGGATCGGGGGGCACTGCCTGCCGCAAAAGGGGGAAACGGCCCATCAGGAGGTCATCGAAGCGCAGCACGCGATCAACCTGCTAGGTGGAAAGGTGATACAGTTGACCCCTGTCGAGCTGCCCACAGTGGTCGATACCCGCTACCTGGTCGATATCGAGAAAGTTGCCAGTACCCCACCCAAATATCCGCGCCGCCCCGGCATGCCCTCCAAGCGCCCGCTGGGATGAAAGCAAACCGCAGAGGGTTCGGAGAGCTACCTCATACGACAAAGCTTTGAAGGAGCGAACAAATGCCAAATCGGTTGGATGAATTCCGCACCTATCGTAAAAAAATGAACGCTCGCATTTTCGAGATTGATCACCGGGGGATCAAACGTTTCTTCAACCTCGACAGCGCCGCCTATCGAGATGATGCGCTGGACGCAAAGACGAAAGAACTGCTTGGCCTCGTTGCCTCGACGGTCTTGCGCTGCAACGATTGTATCGACTATCACCTGGATCAGTGCGTGCAGATCGGATGGACGGACGAGGAACTTTACGAGGCCCTAAACGTGGCGTTGATCGTTGGGGGGAGCATCGTGATCCCGCACCTGCGGCATGCCGTTGAGACTATCGATCTGCTGCGGGCGGAAGAGGGAGAGTGATCAGCGTTCCCTGACCTGGATCGTCCCGGCGTGAACGTGCCAGTGGGCGGCGTCTTCCAGCAAGCGGCTGTCCAGTAAGGATGGTTCAGCGGTGGTGACGACAACCTGTTCGACTTCGCCGATCTGCTCAAGCAAATAGCTTCTCCGGTGCGGGTCGAGTTCTGCCGCGACTTCGTCAAGAAGCAGGATCGGCGATTCGCCGGTTTGCTGGCGCATCCAGTTCAGTTCGGCCAGCTTGAGGGCCAGCACAGCAGTGCGCCCCTGCCCGCGTGATCCATACAGCCCCAGATCGTAACCGTTGACCAGAAATCGAATCTCATCACGCTGCGGGCCGATGGTCGTCATCCCGCGTTTGATATCCTCGCCGTAGCGTTCTTTCAACACACCCTGGAACCGTTCGGCGATTTCCGCCGGGGGGAGTTTGGGTAGGGCCGATGCGCCCAGTGCCCCCGCATCGAGGGTAAGCTGCCCGCCGGGGGTGGAATTGGCGTCGAAGCCCGGTTCGTACTGCAATCGCAGGTGCTCGTCCTCCCCACTGAGATCGCTGTGAAAGACCTGGGCGCGGTGTTCCAACTCGCGGATCAACCGGTAGCGCCCGGCGACGAGCGTCGCGCCGTGCGTGGCGAGCTTCTCGTCCCAGAATTCAAGCTCGGTGAGATCAGGGCGCTTGCCCCGGAAATACTGCTCCTGAAGCTGTTTCAACAAGGCGTTTCGCTGTCCGAGGACTTTGTCGTACTGGCTGAGGGCATGGCAGTAGTCGGGATCGGTCTGGCAGAGGGTGATGTTCAGATAGCGGCGGCGACCGCTGGGTGATCCTTCGATCAGTGAAAGGTCCTGCGGGAGAAACATCACTACCCGCACCTGCCCCAGCAAATCCATCACCCGGCGGGGTAGCCCGTTGACGCGCACCTCTTTCTTGAAGCGGGTATTTCGCCCGTTTTGCTCGATCATCAGGGTGACCTCGACGCGTTTCAACCCTTCGAGGGTTTTGACTTCGGCTACAAGGCGCGCATAGGGGATGGGATCATCCTGCACCAGCCAGTTGATCAGTTGGCGGTCGGAGGTGGTATAGGGCGAGCGAGAGGTGGCGAGATAGTAGATCGCCTCGATCAGGCTGGTTTTCCCCTGGGCGTTATCGCCAAACAGGACGACGGCGCCGGTCGGGAAAGGCATCTCAAGCCGGGCATAGTTGCGAAAATTGGTTAGCGAGAGATGGGTGATGTGCATACCGCTGGTTTCCGGTTGGGCTGAATGATCACGGCGTGTATTGTAACATGCCGGAGCGAAAACGGTATGAAATTGGCGGGGTGATTTCCCTGATCAGCCGTGATACCGGTGAAAATCGTCGATCTGTTCGGCGGTCAGCGTGACCGGCTGGCCGACCTGCAAGGCGAGGTGATAAGCCTGCGCCGCCGTCTCGATGTCGAGGGCATATTCGAAGGCCCGATCGAGCGTTTCCCCAATCGTGACCAGCCCGTGATTTTGCAACAGGAGGCCCTTCAATCCGGGGCGTGATTGGAATACTGCTGCCGCGCCGCGCCCGACTTCGGGTGTCCCGGCAGGGGCGTAAGGTGCGACCGGGATATTCCCTCCTGCCGGGATGAGTTCTATCGAGATTGCGGGGATTTCTTTCACCAGCGAGGCAAAGACCAGCGCGTAGATCGAGTGGGTGTGGATGACGGCATTGACCTGGGGCAGGGCGGCAAGGATTGCCGTGTGGAGCGCCCATTCGGATGAGGGCTTGTGGCCCGGCTTCGCATCGACGACCGCGCCGTTCGGGTCGATGATGACGATGTCATCCGGCTGCATTTTCTCGTACCACAGCCCGGAAGGAGTGATCGCAATCAGGCCGTCGTCGCCACGCAGGGAGACGTTCCCCGCCGAAAGCCGGATCAGCCCGGCCCCGTAGAGCCGGAGGGCCATTCTGTAAACCTGTTCGCGCTGGTCGGTGATGTTCATCGAGTATCCTTTAGCAAAAATGGCTGCGGTTATGCAGCCATTATGCCCCCGGATGAGCAATTGATCCAGGATTATCCCGACGGCTGAGTTACCGTATCGGAGACGATCAGGCCGTCGACCAGCTCGATGCGACGGCTGGCACGTTTTGCGAGGTCTTCGTCATGGGTGACGAGCAGCAGGGTTTTTCCCTGCCCGACCAGGGTTTCGAAGATCGACCAGATCGTGTCGGCGGTTCTCGAATCCAGGTTGCCGGTCGGCTCGTCGCCGATGATCACCTGCGGATCGTTGGCGAGGGCGCGGGCAATCGCGATGCGCTGCTGCTGCCCGCCTGATACCGCCGTCGGGCGTTTGTGGGCGTGCTCGGCGATCTCGACCATCTCCAACAGATGCATGGCCCGTTCGACCCGCTCTCGGGGGGTGAATACGTCGCAGAAATCCATCGGCGCTTTGACGTTCTCCAGCACCGTCAGTGATGGTAAAAGCTGGAAGAACTGGAACACGATGCCGATATGGATGCCGCGCCATATGGCTAACCGGTTCTCGTTGAGATCGTTGGTACGGGTGCCGCCGATGATCACATCACCGGATGTTGGCCGGTCGATGCCACCGAGCATGTTGATCAGGGTTGTTTTCCCGGCCCCCGATTTTCCCAGGACGGCGACCATCTGCCCTTTATCAATCGACAGATCGATGCCGCGAAGGGCGGGGAATTCTCCCGATGGCGTCCGGTAGTTTTTGATTACCTGCTTAAGCTCGATCTGAACATGCCCATTCGTCGGCTCGATAAGCTCAGGCTGCATTGTTTGAAGTTGTCCGGGTTGGGCCAGTATACTGTTCATTATCTTCGTTACCTTTGAGATCATTCGTAAGCCAGGGCTTCCCGCACGCTGATTTGTACGGCGCGGAAAGCAGGTGTCCAGCAGGAGATGATCGCCAGAATGATGGAGAAAATCGCCCAGATAGTGACACCTTCGAGAGAATAATAGTAATCAAATGGACCGTCAATAAAGGCCATGCCAACCGCCCTGTTGAGCGCCAGACCGACCGGGTAAGCCAGCAGCGCACCAAACAGCGAACTGATCAGGCTGATGACGATCCCCTCGGCGATGACGATGCCCCAGACCGAGAAATTGGTCGCGCCGACGGCACGCATCACGGCAATCTCGCGGGTGCGCTCCAGGACATTCAGGCTCATCGTTCCGGCCAGCCCTAAACCGCCAACGACGGCCAGCAGCAGGGCGACGACGAACAGCAGGATGATTATAATGTTGAAGTTGGATGTGATCCCGTTGCGAAATGAGATGATAGAAGTCGTCTGGGTAACCGGGAAATCGACGCTGTCCTTGAAATGATCGGAGAGTGCCTGGGCAACATCGAGCTGGAAATCCTGTGTATGCCGGGATGTTTCTATAATCAGCCGTCTGGCATAGTTCCGGGTCCCCCAGTGACTCTGGTAATAGGTGTCGGTGATAAAGGCAAAGCCGTCGGCGGTGGGCGATCCCAGGGGCGAAACCGCCCCGACGATTACCAGGGTTTCCTCTTCACCATCCACTTCGAGCGTGATTTCCTTGCCGATTTGCATTTCCGGGTTGTCGATCAATATGTCTTTGGTGAACACTACCTCGTTGACGTTCCCCGAATTCAGCCAACGCCCCTCTTCGATGATGGGGTTTGAATAACGAGAATCGGGCGGCAGTCCAAAGATGGTAACATTCTGACCTTCGCTGCCATCGTCCCGGATATGCTGGCCTTTGTTGATATTCCATGCTTCACAGTTCTGGACGCCATCGATTCGACGCGCTTCCCGCAGCAGCGTGTCGATGGGCTGGTCGGTCTGGAAATCAACGGCCACGTCATATTCCATCAGGTGGAAAATGTTATATACCATTGTCAGCATACCTGTACGCACGCTGAAGATCGCGATAAAGACCGAACTGGCGATGATCAACGTGCCAAGAGTGAGGCGGAGACGGCCCCTGCGTCGAAAGGTGTTGCGCAGCGAAAGCATCAGGGGGCGGGGGAGGCCGCGCAGCTTTTCGATCAATCTGTCGATGTCGCCTTTCTTCTGGAGGGCATCGCTCGACTGCTGATCGTAGATTGCTTCCCTGGCAGTGATCCACGTCCCACGAAGGATCGGGATGACGGCTGCCAGCGGGGGAACGATCAGACCAATAAAAATTTGGAGGAACAGGATCGTCGGAGAGAGCGTGAAATTCACGATGTCGAAATTGATTCGACCTGCAACGAACCTGGCAAACGTCTGCGCTCCAATCACCCCCAGCGGCACCGAGATGCATACGGCCATAAGACCGTATACCAGCATCGAAGCAAGGTAGACGACCAAAAGTTGTTTGCTCCTCGCTCCGATAGTTTTCATCATCCCGATTTGTTTTGTCTGCTGTTGGAGGATGGCCGAAGTGGTATTGATCACCAGGAACCCACTGAGAATCAGGCTGAATGCGCCGATGACTCCCAGTACGACGACGAGAGTCGTGATGATGTTCATCCCCCAGTGGGTTTTTGGAATGTCAGAAGAAGATACAATATATCCCTCGTTTTCGATCCGTTCCTGGATGTCGGTGATGGTATGTTCAATCTCGCTGCGGCTTGACGTATCGTTCAGGGCGATATAGAGCTTATTGTAATCGCGGGAGCCGATCAGCCAATTGAGAGTGTCAAATGAGATATACCCGTAGCCCTCGCCATAATTCTCCGCCGGAAACTGGACGACATCGTGGACTGTCCCGACGACTGTCAGGTCCTGGGTACTCCCGTCTGCCAGTTCGATATGGAGGGTTTCGCCGGTCGGAAAATCGGGGATATTGTAGCTGGAACGTTCGAGCAGCACCTCACGTCGACGAGGGGGCCACTGGCCGCTTTCTGGCGTAAATTTAGCCACTTCAATATCGTCAAAGTCGGAGATTGCATACAGGTTGAAAGATTTCCAGTTTCCGGGCGATTCTTCAAGATTGATGACGGTCTCATACCGGCCTTCTGCCACCTCAACCTGACGCAGCCCGCTTACGAAATCGACCAGGCTGTCATCAAACGGTGAAACGGTCATGATCGCGGTCGCCGGGCTGCTATCGATATATTCACGTTCCAATTCGCTGAGTATCACCCCGCGAGCATTCGCAACGACGCCAAAAGCAAAAACCCCGACGGCGATGGCGAGGGCTACCAGTAAAGTCCGGGCCTTGTTATCCCATAAATCGCGGAAGACTTTTTGCCAGCGTATATCAATAATCATTGTTTTTCCTATCGGTACCATTATAAAACAGCTCGTCTATTTATAGACGACTTGATCATATTTGAACATAATGTTCAAATACAATATAATTCATATACCGGAATGGCGAAAGGCTCAAACTCGATCAATTTCTACGGCGTGTCAGTTTTGAACAAATGTCTATTTAACACAGGAGTGTTTCGATGGCGGAGGAGACTCTCAATCGTTTCGAACGTCGGAAGCTACGTACCCGCCAGCAGTTGAAGGAGGCGGCGGTCGAGTTGATCCTGGAAATAGGGTACGACTCGACTACTGTGCAGGATATCACCGACCGGGCCGACCTGGGGCGAGGAACGTTTTACGTCCATTTCAAAGATAAAGAAGACATCGTTTGGACCATCCTGCAAGACAGCCTGACGGGGATGATGGAGTCTATCCGGAAGTATATTCCAAGCAGCATCGAGGAAGTGTCGGGACTGTACCATATCTACACTGCGATTTTTCGCTACGCGGAATCGAACCGTGCTTTTCTTCAGGTAGCCCTGGGGAAGAAAGGAAATGCACTGCTGACTGCCCGAATTAAGGAATACGCCGTTCAGCAAATACAAACCAACATCCAGGAGCGTGTCGCCCTTCAGGTTGTGGCATATAACGTCCCTATCGAATGCCTGGCGCGGTACAAAGCCGGGGCATTGATCGAGGTGCTGCTCTGGTGGCTGAACGAAGACGACCGGTATACTCCCGAAGAAATAGCCGAGATATTCTATCGAATCGAGATGCACGGGGGGCCGCCTATCGGTTCGATTGTGAAATAGACTATCAATGAAAGCCCTGACGGGCGACCTTAACGTTTCAGGTGAAAGGGAATGTCGATAATCGCGCGGGTCTTTCCCATCCGGTGACGTCGATACATCAGCGCCAGCTTGAGCCGCCAGGCGGTCTGGTTGTGAAGCAGGTTGTGCCACCATTTCGCGGGGATAAATTCCGGAATGACGATGCTGGCTAACTGGCCGTCGTCGGCTTCGTTGTCGAGCCTATCAAGGTAGTCCAGTAATGGGCCAATAAAAGATCGATACGGCGATGGTACGATATCCAGCACTGCAACCTTATCCAATCCGTACTGCTGCCAATTCTTCTTGAAGTCTCCCGATGTGTCCGGTTCTGTTTCAATATAGACTGCTTTAACGTCGTCGGTGATCAGCCGGGCGTATTGCAAGGCAGCAGCTACTCCCCGATGAATACCGGTAACCGGCACAACGATCCGCAGCTTTCTTCCGGATTCAAATACCGGCTTTGTTCCTACCAGGGTAAGTTCCCGGCCTATCTCATCATAATGTGCCCGGATGCTGTAAAATCCAGTGACGATTAGCGGGATGAGCAAAATCACAATCCAGGCACCATGTACGAATTTGCTAACAGCAATCACTAACAGGGCAAGGCCGGTTGAGAGTGCGCCAATCCCATTGAGAAAGGCTTTTAAGCGCCAGTGAGAGTTACGCTGGCGAATCCAGTGTATGACCATGCCCATCTGTGATAGGGTGAAGGCCAGAAATGCGCCTACCGCAAACAGGGGAATCAGGTTGTGTGTATCACCACCGAAGATCACGATCAAAAATCCGGCCAGGAAAGATAGCAGCAAGATGCCATTGGTAAAGACCAGCCGATCACCCAGGAGCTTCAACTGGCGCGGCAGAAATTCGTCATGTGCGATAACCGCAGCCACGCGCGGGAAACCGGTGAAGCTGGTATTTGCCGCGACGATCAGAACCAACAGCGTAGCGATCTGAATCAGCAGGTAAATCGGGCCAGGTCCGAACAATCGGCGAGCCAGTGCTGAGAGGATCGTCTCCTCTGAACCGGGCATTATCGCCAAAAGCTGCGTCAATCCGATGGTTCCCAGAAAAAGGACACCCATGAGAGCTGCCATGATGACCATTGTCTGGCGCGCGTGACGTGGTTCAGGCGGATTAAAAACCGGCACGGCATTGCTGATTGCTTCCACCCCTGTAAGGGCCGTCGCCCCGGATGCAAACGTCCGTAGAACGAGGAATGCGGTAACGGCATCAACGGCCTGCGGCGCGTTGGTCTCCAGTGGTACCGGGCCTTGTATAGCTATGACGACTGCCCCATAGATGATCATGCCCAGATAGGTGGCGAGGAAAAGGTAAACCGGCACGATCATGATCGTGCCCGCTTCCCGCAACCCCCGGAGGTTCACCAGGGTAATGATGACCAACAGCACGAGAGAGAGTATAGTGCGGTAGGGCCACAGCACCGGGAATGCCGAAGCCAGAGCTTCAACACCTGCCGTCAGGCTGACTGCTGCATTCAGTACATAGTCAATGAGCAGGGCGGCGGCGGCAATCAACCCCATCAGCGTGCCAAGATTCTCACGTGCGACGATATACGATCCACCGCCGGAAGGATAGGCGCGGATCGTCTGTGAATAGGACAGGGTAAGCACGGCCAGCAGCCCGGCAATAACGCAGGCGATTCGCCATGAGTAAGCCATACCTGCCGCTCCGGCCACCACCAATCCGAGAAATATCTCCTGATTGGCATAAGCCACCGAAGCGAGAGCATCGGGAGAAAGGGCCGCCAACGCACGAACTTTATCAAGCCGCGCCTCGGACAAATCCTCCGATGGCAGCGGCGACCCAATAACCAGTTCACGGATGTGTCTCCAGATCATAAATAACACCTAGGAGAGCCATGAGAAAAATATAAAAGGCTTCTTGATAATACTGATAATATCAAAAATACCAGTCTCGCAATAAGGAATAGATATTCAAGCCTGCTGCGGTGCTGCCCAAACTGAGGGAATCTAAAACCCCCTCCATGAAAAGAAGGGGGTTGAGAATATGGACCCAAAGGGGCTCGAACCCTTGACCTCCACAATGCCATTGTGGCGCTCTCCCAGCTGAGCTATGGGCCCTACTGCCCGCCTATTATGCCGCACCGCCGATGGCTTTGCAACCTTTTTCTGGTTACTTCCTTAGCCCTACTTACCAGCGTTGGGAAAAAGAATAGTAGTAAGTACCTATGTCGGCTAATGTTAAAAAACTTGACCGCCTTGTTTTATCTATGCTATAATTCGATGGCTTGCAGTGGCCAGATTTTCAGAACGAGATTCACAGTAAAAAGACCTTGGTGACATAACGTCTCTTTTATCTATGGGGTCTCCTCTTTTTGTTAGTTAGTTGGTAATGGTAGCTGTCGTGTCTAACCCCGTTTCAGATAACCGTATTCTTTATCTTAACGTTGGCTTTCTTCTGGCAAAAAGTGCGGGGTACAGCCGGGAGATAGATTTTGATCACCCAGAACCAATCCGGGCCGAAGATGTCATCATCAATCATCTTCATGGTTCTCTGCGATTAACCCGTACGCCTCAAGGAATATTGATGCAGGGTAAGCTCCAGGCTCAAACTCCTGTCGAATGTGTACGGTGTCTAAAGCCATTTGAGCAGACTTACGAAGTTGAGATTTCTGAGTTGTTTGTATTAGATACGGCCAATTCCTCGGATACTGATCCCTATGTCATTGATGAAGGTGGAATCATTGATTTGACACCAATCGTCCGTGAAGAGGGGATACTGGCTGTGCCAATGCAAGTGCTGTGCTCTCCAGAATGCAAGGGGTTGTGCGCCGAATGCGGTGCGGACCTGAACGAGGGGCCATGCGGGTGCGAAGAAGACCAGATTGATCCGAGGCTGGCACCCCTCCGCGCGCTGTTAAAGAAATAATCAGCAACACCGGCAGTAGGTCGGTGTTGTTTGTTTTATGAGGAGAGGTTGTTCGTTTTTCCGGGTTTTCGCTTTAGTTGGTTGTTTGTTTTATAAGGCTCATTCGTAATGGAGATTTGTTGATGGGGTATAGCGAGGAAAGAGACGTTGAATTGGTTGCGGAACTCCTGGAAAAGGCTGAAGAACAGGGGTACTTGACGACCGACGATATCCTGGAATCCCTGGCAGATATAGACGATGAAGGTTCCGATCAGGCGGAAGAAATTGTTGTCGCGTTGGCGGCTGCCGGAGTCAAGATTTATGACGGGAAAGACAACGGTAAGTCATCGCCAAATGGCAGGCGCTCATTGGTAGTTGAGCTGGAAGATGACGAAGACGACGCGGATGAAGAAGATGACGAGGAGGAAGACGACGATCTTCTTTTTGAATTAGCCCAGTTATCCGATCTGGCCGATGAAGACACGTCATTTGACCTCGCCGGGATCGCATCCGATGATACTGTCGGCCTGTATCTAAAAGAGATGGCACAGGTTCCACTTTTGACAAACGAAGAAGAGGTAGACCTGGCCCGTCGGTTGGAAATAGGGAAAGAGGCTGTATTTTCTTTGGCTCATTCCAACGGTGATATCTCCCCGGCGGAGCGTGAAGAACTTCGTCTTCTGGTCGAGGATGGTCAATCCGCCCGAGAGCATCTCATTAAAGCCAATACCCGATTAGTGGTGAGCATCGCCAAGAAGTATATCGGACGTGGGGTGCCATTCCTCGATCTTATTCAAGAGGGCAATCTGGGCCTGATGAAGGCTGTCGAAAAATTTGATTATCGACGAGGATACCGGTTCAGTACCTATGCTACCTGGTGGATAAGGCAAACGATTACCCGCGCTATCGCAGACCAGGGCCGCACGATTCGCGTGCCGGTTCATATGTCTGATCGCATCCGCCGGTTATACAAAGCTGCCCGGCAGTTGGAGCAGACGAATGGACGTAAGCCCACACCCGAAGAAATCGCCAGGGTTCTTGAACTTGAGCCTCGCAAAGTTCAGTGGATGTTGAAAGTCAGTTGGCAGCCCCTTTCCCTTGAGCACCCGGTCGGGGAGGAAGAAGACAGCGAGTTGGGCGCGTTTATTGAGGATGATACGACGCCGACACCGACCCAAAGTGTTCACGACAATCTCCTGCGGGAAAAAGTCGAGGAGATGCTGTCGACGCTTACCCCGCGCGAGGCACGTATTCTCCGCCTGCGATTTGGCCTTCAGAATGGAAGAAGTTATACGCTTGAGGAAGTAGGACAAAAGTTCGGCCTGACTCGCGAGCGCATTCGCCAGATTGAAGGTAAAGCCCTGCGACGTTTACGACATCCTCGCCGATCGCGGCAGCTCCGTGATTATCTATTTTGATCAACTTTTGAGGCCGGATCGCATAAGTGATCCGGCTTTTTTATGCGTTTGTGGCGGCTCAGAATTTTTGGTAAAAAAACTTCTTGCAATAATCCGGTAAGGCGTGTTATACTGCAAGCGTACTGGCAGAAACGCCGGTGGATAACCTTGAAGAATCAAACGAAAAGGAGGTGGACGGACGAGAGGTAGTACAACATCGCAGAGCAAGACGCGATAGAGTGTCCGTTCCACCGCCGAAAAGTCCGGCGG